>DAMDKS010000049.1:0-29563 GCA_032085455.1 Oceanobacillus sp. | reverse complement strand
ACACTGGTACAAAAGATGGCAGAGGTGGTAAAAAACGCTGGCAGTAATCAAATGGTATAGTTCAAATGTTAACTGTTACAGAAAAGCAATTTGCCAAAATGACGTATTTAGTCGGGAGTAAACAGTCGGAAGTAGTAGATAATGATAAGAGGTTGTTGATTTTATGAGATTAATATACGAACAGTTAGAAACGGTTCTTGAATGGAAAGAAACAGAAGTGCCAATTATCGTTATAGAAAATTTAGCATACAGAAATCAATTTATAGAAGATCTATTTTCACAATCAAACACAAACAATGATGCGCCATTTTATATAAGTGATGGTTCAATTGAAAATAAACAATTGAAATTTGAAACGATTATTAATCCATTTAATCTGAATGTCAATCAGAATAATATTTTAAACAGTTTGCGAAAAGTTTATGCGGGGTTAATTCAAGAGGAATATTTTGAACTAACAGCGTTAACGAATGACATTAGCCGTTATTTAAATGGCATTGCCCTTTCCATGCCAGTTAACATTCAGTGGGAAGGGGGATTGAATGTTAAACGTTTAATGCAATTATTTGATCTTACTGTAGTCGATGAATCTACTAATCTTATGGAACGAATTATGAATTATTTACAAGTGAATATACAATTAGGAATCAATGAGCTATTTATTTTTATAAATTTAAAACAGTTTTTAGACGCGGATAAACTAAGTGAATTATATGAGTTTTTATTATATGAAGAGGTGAAAATTATATTAATTGAAAATCAGGTATTAAAAAAGCATGATTACGAAAAGATTTTCTTGATAGATGATGATTTATGCGTTATTTATTGATATACTAGGGTTTAAGACATATCGAATTACAGTTAATGAATTTAAAAACTTGAAAAACCTTAAGGACTGAATAGTGATGGTTTGGAATTTGAGGTTTGAGAGTGATGTAATTCTGTATATGTCTTAAACAACCAATACAAGAAAGATGCGGAAGAAGCTGTTTGAGAGTGATGTAATTCTGTATATGTCTTAAACCTATACAAAACCGAAAACACGCTATACAATGTTTGAGAGTGATGTAATTCTGTATATGTCTTAAACTTATTAATGGTGATAGCCTTACTGATGACGGTTTGAGAGTGATGTAATTCTGTATATGTCTTAAACGAAAGTGTAAGGGATATACGTATGACGTGCGTTTGAGAGTGATGTAATTCTGTATATGTCTTAAACTTGAATATGAAGCGCTCAGAGCCACAGGTAGGTTTGAGAGTGATGTAATTCTGTATATGTCTTAAACAAAAACCCAACCATTACACAAGTTGATGTTGTTTGAGAGTGATGTAATTCTGTATATGTCTTAAACTAACGGTCACAACCGAACCCAAAGTAACGAGTTTGAGAGTGATGTAATTCTGTATATGTCTTAAACTAAAGGGGGGAGTAATTTAATTAAAGCGATGGTTTGAGAGTGATGTAATTCTGTATATGTCTTAAACTTCCATAACTCACAAGTATTGACACTGAAAGTTTGAGAGTGATGTAATTCTGTATATGTCTTAAACTTATGAAAGACAATATGAGGCTTACTAGGAGTTTGAGAGTGATGTAATTCTGTATATGTCTTAAACTATAAAGTTTGATAGTAACTTCTGAACCTTGTTTGAGAGTGATGTAATTCTGTATATGTCTTAAACTTTTTCCTTGTCTTTCAAGAAAGAAACCCCGTTTGAGAGTGATGTAATTCTGTATATGTCTTAAACAAGCAGGCCAATCGATTGGTAAAGCATTTGGTTTGAGAGTGATGTAATTCTGTATATGTCTTAAACGCCGTAGCAAGCGTATTGCGACAAGGGAAGGTTTGAGAGTGATGTAATTCTGTATATGTCTTAAACAGAAAAAGCAGGCGGGAAATTAAAAACTGCGTTTGAGAGTGATGTAATTCTGTATATGTCTTAAACAGATATAAACGCTGGTCCACTTCCAAACCCGTTTGAGAGTGATGTAATTCTGTATATGTCTTAAACCTCCTACCAAGACTTTCTAAATGAATATGGGTTTGAGAGTGATGTAATTCTGTATATGTCTTAAACAAACAGCAGAGGACGAAGCGAGAAAACAATGTTTGAGAGTGATGTAATTCTGTATATGTCTTAAACGATTTACATTTTCTTATTTTGGATTTGGAAGTTTGAGAGTGATGTAATTCTGTATATGTCTTAAACCCCGCGAAAGGGATGATTAACCCCAATACAGTTTGAGAGTGATGTAATTCTGTATATGTCTTAAACACAATCAGCCAGCTCTATATTTGGTAGATATAAGATAGCCGTTTACTTTCGCGATTTCCACAAGATTATAAATGACTGCACTGGACATAGCCACCCAATAAAATAATCCAGTCAGGACAAAGGTGATCCAAATTCCAGGAAATTACAATACTATCTTAACCACAGATTTAGCTGTTTGCCATATACACCGTGCCACTTCTTAGTAAGTGCTAAAGAGTCTGACTTAGAAAGAAACTAACAATTGTATTAGATAAAGTCATATTTATCTTATTCATCTACTGGATTAAACCTATAATTAATTGTTTCAACATCATACACTTTAGTATTTTCACCTTTAAATAAACCTTCGTTAAAAATAGCTAAATTGAATCCTATTTTGTTCATTGTACTTTTATACTTTATCCCACTATTACCTTTACTTTTAATAAAATCTACAACATATTGGGTTGGGATATAGTCGAGCGGACCATCACTTCTTCTTAAAGGCTTGGCTATTTCATTACTGATTTTTAGTAAATGTTCTTTATTAATCGCATAAAAAGTTTTACTTATTTCAGAGAAGGGACTTATTTTATCAAGTGCCATAAAATCAATTACTTCAATATCTTCTAGTAATTTAAAACCAGCAACTGTAACATAATCATGTGTGCCTGCTTTTATCTCATGTAAAGTTGTCTCTTTATTATTTGATAGATATAAGCAGCTAATTCCCAATGGATTAGCCCTTCCATCAGAAGCTTCACCAAGTGGAGGTGCTCCCATTTCACTTACTGGATACCCATACTTTGTCGATATCCTTGCCCTATAAAAGGCTTCACCTTTTTTATATTCGGTTCTAATATAATCAAAAAATGTATTTAAAACATCAGTATTAATAAAATCTGTATGAAATCTATTTTTTGTCTTTATCTCTTCAACAAATTCTTCCCACTTATGGGTTTTTACCACAGAATTGCTTGCTAAATACTCATCTTGAATTAATTCTGCAATGCCAATTGGTGAATCAAAGAGTTCTGGTGATTCTGAATATTTCTCTGAGCATATTTCCTTCACTAATAAATATCCTTTTTCTTTATCGATATTAAATATATTCCATCTATCATAAAGTTCATGTATTAGTAGATTTAATTTCTCCTTTGGAAAACGATCCGGAAGATTACCTGCTGGTGTATACACTTCTAGTAATCCATTAAAATTATCTACTAATTGATCATCTCTACTTGTATCATAGATAAATACATTTTGGTTATTGCAAGTATCACAGTTCCCCTTAATCTTTAGTTTATTAATAATAGCCTTTATTTCTATGTCTTTAAAGCATTTCTCACAGCATATCATCGTTTTCTACCTCATCCAAGTAATTACTTACTAACTCAATATGATGCATGATGGAAAGTTTTTTTACTGTTCCTAACCCTGGATAAGTTCCTTTTTGATAATGGTTGATAAATTGTTTTATTCCATAAGTCGTTAAATTAGCCGTAGATTGCCAAGCGTTAAGTTTTTGTAATGCTTCATAGAACTTTCCTGCTGGGTCATTATAATCGTCATTCGAATCAGATACAAAATGTTTAACACGCAAACTATTTTGTTCATCAAAATAAACAATGTGAATTGCTACTGCATATGGTGCAAACCCTGCCTCTGAAAACTTCTCACCAGCTATCGAGTAATCTGAAAAACCACTATATCCTTCGCTCTTATAATATAAATGATCCTCAGAGAATGGGCTGTCTTTAACATCAAGATAGTCAGCATTTCTTACTTGCCTGTGAAACCTGTCAGCTAATAATATTCGGTTACCTTTAACTTTTCTCCTAAAGACAATGTCATCAGGGACTAAAATATATCTGGGTCTCTCTTCATTAAATATTTCTAAATATGTATCTGTAAAATCACTATTGTTATTTATCACTAATAAATCCTCTACATTTATTTCTTTGCTCCGTAAAGAAGTTAATTCCTTAGCACTGTTTGCGTTCATTATATGCGAATTAATTACCTTACACTTTCCAAAAAGATCTAATAAACTATTCTTAATAAAACTATCTTTTAGTGTTTTAAACCCTTGGCTGAAACTCCCAACCTGGGGGTTGTGAATCATAGCAATATATTTATTAGCTTCTATATATTGCTCTACTGTTTTCACTAAGGTTGATGAAGGTTTGATTGGTTCAATAATTGGAATTACCTTTTCACCTATTAAACCACCTTCAGCTAGTTCTCTTAATGCTAATAATTCAAATTGACGACCTCTTAAATAAGGAAAATACATAACTAACCCCTCCATTTATTTTGTAAGAAACTATTTAATTTATCATAGTCATTAGTCTTGAAGTTTGAATTATATACTAAGAACTTAAGCTCGTAAGGAACCTTTTTAAATGCATCAACCTCTTTAATATTCCGCTTCTTAAGTTCAGCTAACATGTAAAAATAAGCCTTTTCTATCGGGATATCTGCAAATAGCTTAAAGCATTCTTTATAATAAGTAACTTGTTTAGTAAGGGGTAACTTCCCATAATGATTTAATATAATATTTTCGAATTCTCTTTTTCTTAAGATCTTAAACATCGTTGTATAGTCTAAATTTGCATTCTCTTCAACTGGCGCTTTTCTTGTACTAATTGTATTTCTTTTTGTCAATACACATATACCTACTTTGGTATCCTTTAAAATATCTGAAATTTTCTTGTAATTTGACTCACTAGTAACAACACAAACATGATTAAACGCTTTGTAATAGTCACTAATTTGACTATTCAATCGATCGAAGGTATCTAACTCCGTTTTTATTTCATAAACGACAGCCTTGCCATTTATTAAAATAAAATCCGCTTTTGACCTTGAAACGGGAATTTCTGAAAGTGCTGTAGTGGTATTTATGCTATGTCTTCCCAGTAGTAATTTATTTAATAATGTATTTTTATAAAAATATTCATTTCTATATTCTTTAGATATATATCTATATATTTTACTTATTAGTTCATTATTTTTAAATGCCTCTACATCTTCTGCGTATCTTTGAATACAAGCATCATACAAATCGTTTTTCTTATTATTTAACAGATCCATAAATATTGATTGAGTAAAAAACCTATTTAAAATCATATTATTACTCTTATTCATGTTCCACACCCTACCTTTAAATAAATTTCCAATTTAAATTATCATACCATACAATAAGACGTTTTATTTTATGTTTAATTGTTGAAAATAATTATTTATCGTATACAAAGATGTAACTTTAAGCGGAGAAATTATAGATATTAAAACCAACCCCCTTCGAGTAGTAACGATGCTCGAAACCATAGTAATATCAGTTGCAATCATTCAAAACAACAGTGTCTTTAGCGACAAGCATGCAGGTGACATAGTAGTAATAGAATATGAAATATGATAAATAATTATAAGTGTGTGTACGAAAAAGGAAGATAGAAATAACCAAGGTCAGCTACGGTCGCAACGTCCTGTGCAGGCGCAGGCACTTAGCACGTCCTAAGACTGTGGTTTGAAGCGGTGAAACAATTTGAATAAAAATTAGAAGGGGATAAAGCTCATAAACAATAACTTTTTATCTATGAACATTGTATCACAACCACATGTGAAACCCTAGAGAAAAGGAAGCGTATTCATTGTAATTGTCCTTTGAAAATTACTACAATGAATACGATCCAATTTTATCTTTTACCATGTATTGACATGAATATAATCCGCTTTTGTTAAAGAAAATCAATAATCTCCCTAATATCCTCAACATCCAATGCTGCCGCTATTTTCTCTATATGTCGGAAATTAATGTTTTCTCTTTTCTGATTTGACAGTTCGCTTAATGTTGCATGACGAATATCTGTTAAACGAGATAGTTCTCTTAATGATATATCATTTTTTACAAGCAATTCTTTGATTTTTATAACAACTTTTTTCTCCATAGGCCCACCTAATAAAAAGTATTTGACTATATGAAAAAGTTAGCATATAATACATGAAAAAGTGGTACTCATATGGGTACCAAACAGAAAGAAAAAAGTTAATAATCCAAGTTTAATTACTAAAAGCATAGAAGGTGGTGTATCTTATCTGATTGCGCCTTTAGGGATACGTCATAAGCGTTTATCGTTTTTGCATATGAATACGGATTTAAACATCAATTAGGAGGAGCGATCACACGCTGAGGGAGAATGTCTGAAAGAAGATCTCGTAAGAAACCTGTATCGTAAACTTGCCCTAATAGAAATTGAAAGAGAACTCGTTAAAATATCCTGTAATTTGATGGAAGATGATGTATATACTGTTGAGGATGCTCTAAGGGAACTAATAGGAATTATTGATTTAATAGAAATGGAGCGGCAGGGGATTGTGAGTGATATGAGAGTTTCTTAGTGTCATCTCATATTGCAGTGTGATTACTGACTGGTTTTCGGATTTTAGAGTAGGCAGAAAGATAAAAGAATAGGAGTTTCAAATCTTAAAAAGACGTACCTATACCTGTACAAAATTTCATTGAAAATAGGTTATTCTTAGATAGATAAACAGTTACAGTGTTCTATTTTAAAAGGAGAGTGACCAAATGCTAAACCAAAAAGTGAATAAAAATGACCTTGTCAGAAAGTTATATCGAAAACTCACCCCGGTGGAAATCGAAAGGCAGCTTATTAAAATCTCCTGCAATTTAATGGAAGACGAAGTATACACATTGGATGATGCAATAAATGAAATCGTTGAAATAATAGACTTAATAGAAATGGAAAGACAGGGAATTATGAATGATATTCGATTTCATTAATCGGTTTGTTTGTTGAAATGATAAGGAATCTGAGCAAGCTGATTAGAATAGACGATGTAAAAAGCGGCTGAAATACACCGGTTCATCATTTGAAAAACTGGTGTTTTCAGTCTGGGAAATTTTATCTAGATCAAGGCTGAGGGTTAATACATACCAACCTCAGAAAAAATAAACTTACATAATTCCGCTCGATCCAATTGCTGTTCTATCATATAAGAGGAAGCATTGGAAGCAAGCTTGAGCTGATTATCTAAGAAAATTAATGATTTTTCGCCATTACTATTTTCTGATGCAATATCTCGAATAAATTGCACATGACTCGGGAAAATCCAAGCACAGTCATAGTCACTTGGCGAATGAGTAGGGAAGGTATAGATCTCTCTATTAATGCTTATCGGGATAGGAACCTTCCTCTTAAAATCCGTTCGATACATCGTTGCTTTTCTCCTGCCCTCATAGGTAGAGCCATAGATTAAACAGGCCTCTTCAATCAGCTGCATTGCCGTTTTTTTGACGTGAAGCCGCTTATCCTGCTCGAAAACAATCGTATCGTATTCTATTTGCCTCGCTGGCAGCAAGGCACTTGTTTGCGGATTGATTATGTAATCTGTTAAAAATTCTTTCATTGCAGCATCATTCTCCTTTGTAAAGTTGAAGTCAAAACATACCAGTGACTGATGATTTGAACCTCCTCTTCTGTATCTTTTTGGTAATTGGTGAATTGCCTTCAATTATATGCTAACTTTAAAAACCCCACCTAAAATTAAATTTTTAGATGAGGTTAACTTGTGAGTTTTACATTTTGTGATGGAAAATTCATTTTTGCCGTGAAAAATAGGAAGTTATGCTAGGTGAGAACTTTTTCAATATCTATTATGATGAATTTGTCGCTTAACACAGATTAAGCAGCAAATTTTAGAAGGGAGTCGAATACAATGAACGAAGAAAAAAAGGAGTTAAAGCAGTTTAGTGAAATGAGCTTTGAGGAAATTTTCGAGCAGAATGAGAGGAGGATTCATTACCATATTCATCGCCTGGGAATTCGTGATCCCTATGAGGATTTTTATGCAGAAGGCCTCTTTGCAATGTGGATGGCCTACCAAAAATACGAACCACAGAAAGGTCCCCTCGCCACATACTTCAACTACATCATCCGCAATCGCTTAATTGACATGATTCGAAAAAATATAAGAGAACAAGAGAAGGAAGAGTCTTTTGTCGAGCATAAGAAAAAGCAGTATGTAAATGATTTATCCAGTGAAATGAATCATGGCACGATGGGTGATGCTGGTTCCGAAATGGAGGAAACCGAGATGCTGCAGGAAGTGAAATCCAAGCTGACTAAAAAACAATGGGATTGGGTTTATTATCATATCATTTTGGATTGGTCGCTGAAGGAGATTGCGGAGATGAGAGGCGTTTCCGTGGAAGCGGTTAAAGGCTGGGGGAAGGAAGTGCGGAGGAAGCTGCGGAAGGAAAGTGTCATATATCATCTGAAATGAAAAGAATATTTATATGAAAAATCCCAGCTGAAAGGAAAAATCAGCTGGGATAGTCAATGTATTTTAAACGTTTTATATTGAGATAAAGTTGAAATGGAGGGTCTTACTGCCAGTTAATTCGGAAAAAGTTGGAAAGGAATGGACAAAGATGAATTACATAAGAGAAATTAAATATTCTATGAATTATCAGGTAGTAAGCGTCAAATAGCTCCCACATTTTACATTAGTTTATTCATGCGATAACCTTCATAGAAATAATTTAGAGATTATGAAAAGAATAGAATGGAAGGCTAGAATTGATGCTTGGAAGGTAAGTAATTTAAGTGCAACTGCATGGTGCCGAGAACTGGGGATTAAAACTTCTAAATGTATTATCGAATTCGAAGCTTTGAGGATGATAAACCATCTGATTTAGTTCGGGAAACACAATGGATGATATGGAAATAGAACCTGTAAACTTTCGTTCAAATGATTCTGTGCTTATTCATTTTGATTCTATGACCATCGAAGTTCGACAAGGAACGGATATGGCACCTTATTGAGTATGCGGAAAGAATGAGCTAGCTAAGCGGAGTTTTGAGCCTTTAAATGTGATAAGGAGGGTCATCATCAATAAACGCTGGTATTAAAGCGAAAGATAGTATTAATACGTTCTTTCGTCATCATTGACTTAATTAACTTTTGTCCTTGTTGCGGATCCGTTGGTGGAATTCTGCCCCCTTCAACGGAGACTAAGAATCAGGCATTACAGTCAATAGCATCCAGCCAAAGCTGTGGCTCAGTGCTCCACAAATAGTGGCTCAATTCATCCACAATAATCAAAGTTTAATGAACAAGAGAACATGATACTGCTAAAATCTAATGTTTAAATACTTTTACTAGTAAAGTAATACCATAAAAAAGTGTTATATTGTAATATATTTTAATTGAGTTTTCAAGTGATATTTGGTATGATATAAATTCAGGAATACTTTGAACGGAGATTTAAGGGGGAGGAGCTTACTATGTTGGAGAATTTAAATGAATTCATAGGAGTTCAACGAGTAAGTAAAACTAAAGCTGATAAAAAAGTTGATTCAATTATTAAAGACATTTTTGTATCTATGGAACAAATGTTATGTATTGACTTAAAGGAATATAAAACAATTCAGGAACTTATCGAAAAAAAAAGGAAAGCAAATGATGAACAATCCTACTTTTGGGATTGGATGAATGAAAATGGATTAGTTAAATTCAGGAACTTATTAAGTAATAATTTACCAGATGAAGAGGAATTACATGATTTATTAGATTATCGGGATATGATATTGCAACTCGATATAGAAAACAATATTTTAGACAGTTATTTTACATCAATTGCTGATACCCTAGATGAATTGAATGAATTAAACCAAGGAGGAGTATCTGAACAAGCTGCTACCTTTGAACAAGAAGATTTTATTCCAAAGCTAAATAATTCAATTCGATATCATATCTGTAGTGAAAAGCAAAAATGGATTGTGAATAGTTACAAAAGTCCCACTAGGAAAAGTGGGACTTTTGTTATATTATATTGTTAAGGGGGATTGATTAGCATGGATAGGGAAGAAATATTTAAAAGCTATAAAATGACCAAAATGAATATTCAAATGGTTGAAGCACATCTCGAGGATCTCGTGTTAAATAAATACACAGATTTATTACGAGGAGATTATTCTAACGAGATTAGATTTTGAATAAGGTCGGAAAAAAAGAATGATCATACATATAAGGGATTTTTAAAAACAACGGTTGAATGTAGGAATAATGAAACTAACAGTGTGGAATTAATTATTGAAGTTGTTTATAGTGGCACTTTTAAAGCAAACAAAGAAATCTATGAAGAACAAATGCAAGATTGGGTAGAAGCTCAAATAGTTCCTCAGCTATTATCTTATTCACGTAGTGTTATTTCGCATCTCACTTCACTAATGGCTATTCCACCAATTTCATTGCCCACAATGGATGTTATTGAATCATTAGAACAAAATAATCAATTTACAGATGAGGATTAAAAAATGTCTATGGAAAAAGTAACATTTGAAAAATCCGATTATGATTATCCACATCTTAAGAAAGTAGCTACAGAAATTGCTTCCTTTTTAGAGCGGTCAGGACCTTATATATTCAAAATTTTTATTGAATTTATGAGAACCAATATCAACTATACAGTCATAAATTATAAGACAGAAATGCAAAAGTGGTTTTCAGTTCTGATAAAGAATCCAAAAACGCCACCACCAGATATTCTGAAGCTTAAAGTATTATGTAAGCGTTTCTTTGAAGTTTGTAAAACTGATGATGAAATTGGAAAAATGCGTGGCCTCGTACCTGAAAAGCTATTTGAGCTTGTATTTGAAAAAAGGCATGAAGGAAAAAAGTGCAATATTGGTTATGGAGTAAAAGTCCTAATCAATGGAAAGCCTGTTCTATATAGACCTAGAACCTCTTTCGAAACTAAAGAAGATAGTGATGGAAATAGACAGACAGTTGATGCAGGTTTTTGGGATGGAAGCATTGGGGAATTTGCCGAAATTAAATTGCATCCATTTGCGTTTCGAACAAAAGACATTAACTATTTGAAACTGCTTGTAAACAATCTTGATAATAATGATATTTTATACAGAATTTTCTTAGTAACACTTGGGAATAAAGATTTAATTAAACAAAAGCTTCAAAGATTGAATTTGATTGATGAAGAGTTAGATAAAAAATTTATTTTGATTGGTAAAGATGAATTTTTTCAATTGCGAAAAACAGCATAATCATGTAAAAGTGTTAAAATGGAAATGTTTTCATTTTATATTAGAGACAGTGAAAGTAAAAGGAATATTAGGTATTAAACTATGAAATAAAAATAGCTAGAGCTAATGAAGACAAATAAAGCAATACATTAGTTCTAGCATTATTTGTTGATTTAAATTATATTCAATAAATAAGCAGGTGTTTTACTGAACACCCCTTATTTTTGAATATTAATTACAAATAGTTTGTTATCCTGGAAAATTAACTGGTTCATCCAAGCTGAAAAAGTAGACAAAAAGGAATCGTGAAGGACTTTTCTAGATTCATTACCAAGAATTGTAGAAAATGGCTGCCAAGGTGACTGGAGCTTCGGGAACATTTCAAGAAAGTGCGGGATTCAATGGTTCATTTCAAGGGGAGAGACTAGCAAAAACAATTCTTGAAGATTCGTTACTCTATGACTTTTTAGATACAGTAGAATTTAGAAAGAAAAAATTCTTAATTGATATTGTAGACGGATATAAACTTTCTATTAAAAAGATTCAATGACGTATTATGCAATGATAGCTCCAATAACTGAAATGATGGAAGGAAATCAGCTTATTTATGATACCAGTGACATTACGATTACAATTTCAAAAGTGAATTCTGGTATAAAAGGTTCAAAAGGTTATTTCGATTTGGTCGGAGAGAAAGAAACTGTTTAACCCAACTTTCGGCAGTTTTTGATAAAATCCAGTCAAAAACTGCCGAAAGTGGTTAGTGACATGCGAAATGTGAGTTATATCAAAAAAGAACCCAAGCAAAACTTAAATTGCTCGGATTCTTTTTTAGTTACTATTTTTGGCTAGTTATGTCACAACCTCATTTTTACACTTACACTACTTTTTAGTAACCTAATAGCAACCGTGGTAAAAATAAAGCAACATCAGGAAATAAAGTAGTTATAACTAAGGTTGGTGTCCATGCAAAGATTATAGTAATAATTGTTGGTTTAACTATCTGAGACATTCGTGCATTTGCCATATTACCCGCTAAATAAAGCATAGGAGCAGCAGGTGGAGTAACTGCGCCTAATCCCATGTTCACTGAAAAGATTGCAGCATAATGAATGGGATCAATACCTATACTCAAAGCAATAGGTAATAATATAGGTGTTGAAAGTAGCACGGCACTTGTATCATCCATTAGTGCACCGACAATTACCAAAAATAAATTAAGCATTAATAAAATTACGAGTTTATGTTCTGACTGGGCAGTCAAAAGTTATTGTCGAAAAATTGTTGAATATTTAGGTGGGAAAATAACCCAATCATGTGATCTTATGATATCCTAAAGGTTGCTTAATACCAGAAAGGAGATCAGATCGCAGAAAGGGTTACGTTGTTAGTTTACCCTATTTCAATGCGATTGACCATACCATGCTAAAATATATTGATTCTATCTTACAAAATTTTCGTTCTTGTTTTTCCAGAAGTGCCGCCTACCATTGGTTTGTTGTGATCATTGTCGGACTCATGATACGTTCAGACCATTTGGGCGTGACTTCTATTATCCGTGATTTGTCCTTGAATTCCCGTACCTATGAAAGCCTGATTCATTTCTTTCGTTCTTCCGCGTGGTCGCTGGAATCCCTTCGCGAGACGTGGTTTTGGGTTGTGAAAAAAGCAGCTCCACTTTCTTACGTCAACGACATGGTTATACTTATAGGCGATGGGATGAAACAATCCAAGGAAAGCCCGTCGGATGCCTGGTGTTAAGAAACTTCATCAGGAGTCACCGGATATGATGGGACTGCAGTTCATTTTTATACTGAAGAAGTGATAAATAGCGTTGAAACGAAAAATGAATTAAGTGTTATAGGAACAGGCTATATCACAAAAAAACAAAAGGAAGTGCTTGTCACCGAAATAGCCAACATTGAACATGAACAAAAAACGATAGAAAGAAACGTATATTCGAGAATTAGGTGACCTTCTTGCTCAATTAGCTGAAAATCTGAGGTCTACCTTAATTATTAAAGGACATTTTAAAATAAGAAGTATATTTTACACAAGATAGTCTCACTTCATACTTTAAACACGCCAAAAGAACTGTACCTTAAGAACCTATTTTATAAAAAACACCCACTGCTCTTCCATTCTACTCTGTTCCATATTATACTTATCACCAAAAGACTAAGTTTTCTTTCTATTGCTAATTAAATGTTATTGGAGGCTGGATTGTGAAGAAATGGACGTATTTAATTTTATTCATATCAATCATTCTACTAGGGGGCTGCCAAGTGAACAATGAAGAACAAACAAAGAAACCGTCAGAAATGAACGAAGATGAATTGCCAGATGGTCGGGCATTTGATGATGAATTTACTCGTAGATTCTTAGAATCGACGGAAGAAACAAGACCTGGTTATTATCCTTTTTTATCTGGGACTGGAAAGTATGAAATGGACTTTCCGGTAGAAGGAACAGTAGGTGAACAAGGCTATGCCCTAAAAGAGAAGGATTATGAAGGATTATTTATTGGGGTAAATGCTGGTGAAATTCACAGTGCAATAAGATTAAACTATAGTGCTTTTGATGAAAGTGGACGAGAACATACCATCTTAGATATAATTAATCACCGGGTAAATCAGGAACTTGAATATGAAAAATTACCTTCTGAAAATCAGACCTTATATCTCTCTTATTTTGAAACTAAAAGGTATTACGGTTATGCAGGTTTTTTACAAAATGAAGTAGAGAATGGCGGGATAGAAATTATATATCAGACGGAATGTGTTGCTAGTAAAGAAAAATGTGAGGCCATAAAAGCGGGAAGCATAGATGTAATGAAAGAACAGATTGAGTCGATTCAATTTACTTTAGAATGAAATGGAAGCGAATGATTAATAGATGAGTGAAAAACTTATATCTACTAATGAAATGAGAATGCGAATGGTTGATTTGGAATATAAGGGTCTCAATGAACAAGAATTTAAAAATAAAATAAAACAAATGTTTATTGAAGAATATGGAAAGGAAATCGATGCAAATATAGAAGTATTTCAGTCATCTAATTCAGAGAATCCAAGAATAAAGGATACTGGATATGATGGGACTGCAGTTCACTTTTATTCTGAAAAAGAAGGTATTAATGAACTTTATGTCATTTCTCAAGGAACTCAAGATATGAAGGATTGGGAATATAATCTTAAGGCAATGTTTGCAGGTTTAGAATACTCTCAAGCTAGGGCAACTGAATTATTTACTGAGGAAGTGATAAATCACGTTGAAACGAAAAATGAATTAAGTGTTATAGGCCTTTCTCATTCTTTAGCTCATAATAATAACACAACTGCACATCTAGCTTTTGATACTTTTGATGAAGTTTATAGTTTTAATGGTGCTCAAACGAACTATTATCAACTATATTATGCTGATACAGATTTTGCAGAGGAACTAAATAACATTTTTTCCATACCTACGTATGATCAAAATACCATCTACAACCTAGACCCCACACAACTCGAAGCATTCGCGAAAGACTATTACGCAGACAAAGCAGATAACATTCACCAAATCATTTCACTCGATGACCCCCTCTATGCCGTTAGTGGAACACGTGGATTTTTTACGCTTGGTGAGGTGGAGTATATTGATACAAATCCAGATTATCCTGGTCTGCGTGCAATCATGGATGATATTCCAGATCACGTCATACAGGATTTCCAAGCATTAGCCATTCAATACACGACAGCTTCCCGGGAGGGTGGATTAGATGCGGCGCTTTACGATATTCTAGGCGTTGATATGGATCTCATCAGAGGCGTCGATGGGAGTGGAGATATGCTTAAATTATATATTTTGAAACAGGGCGAATTGGATACCATGATTAGAAATTTGAATGATAAAATCCCAGAATTATTGTCACATATCCAAACGATTACAAGTAATGCCGACGTTATTTTTGGCAGATTCCAGGAAGCAGGCTATATCACAAAAAAACAAAAGGAAGTGCTTGTCACCGAAATAGCCAACATTGACCATGAACTTTTGGGGATACAAACTACGATAGAAAGCAACGTTGTAATTCGTGATTCGGGCAACTTTTTTGTGCAATTAGGTGGTGATGCTGGATCTATTCTGAAAGTTATCATGCATGTAAACTCCATTCGTAAAAGTCTGGAAACATTAAACCAAGAGGATTTTCTCAAAATCTTGAATAGGATAGGAGAAAGTCATGGAATCCTAGAATTATTAAAATCCATATCAGGAGGAAGTAAATCATATATAGGACCAGATATGGTGCTTACAGCAACTAGTGGTAAAAAAGAAATTAGAGTGAATATGTCTGCTGCTCTTCAAATGTATCAACAAGGCTCGAGAGTACTACAAGAAAAGGAATCCGAAATAGCGCAATTCTCCAAGGTTATTGAAATGGAAATAATCGATGCTTACAAGAATGAAAGAAGAAAAGTCATCCAGAAAATAAATGATATGGAAGGAAACCCACGTCTGTATCATCATCTACTTGCCCAGCATGGATTGTATCAGACATTCACGAAAAAAATCACAAGTATTCGAGTACATGAGGTGCTGTATCCACTCGAACAAGCAGACCTCAATCAAGAAATACACATATTAAGAGAGTCGGTAGAAAAAGCACGCTTACAAATAGAAGGATATCGCAAAGCAATTGAATCTTTGTTTGAAGAGGAAGAGCGTATCTCTAAACAGTTTGACTTAATGAGGGGTGTATAAAATGAGTGAGACGCAATCAATCACAGTTACAGAAGAACTACTTTCATGGGAAGACTTTTCATATAAAAAAGATACCTTAAGAAGACACGCAGATCAGATTGCGAGCTGCGATACAGAATTTTTCTTGCTCGTAAATAAGATTTTTATTGATGAAGGGCAAAAGGGAGAAATAGTCGATGAGATGGTTCTGAAAACAAAACAATTAGAGGTTTGGAATACGAACCTACTTTTAGACGTCAATTTAAGAATTGGACAGATAGTTAATCGATTCGATGAGCAAGTAGATGAAATGAAACAACAGCGAATCACAATAACCTATGAAAATGTATTCGCTATTAAGTAGCAGGAAGAATAGCAATAGGGCACGTTCAAATAAATAACTAGTCAATTTATGGTGAAAGATATAAAAATACCCTTTGGTTATGTTTTAATGTAAGTTTCTCGTTCGTATTGTTGATCGTTTGTTTATTCTGGTAAGTACAGACCTAACACCAGAAGCAACAGAATCATTCGCTTATATGGTCACCGTTGTAAGATTGAATGTACTTTCCGTGAAATGAAGCAAGTCATCGGAGGATTTGGCTATCCGTTTTGGAGCAAATCGATGCCGAAACTGAATCGTTATTTAAAGAAGGGAAAAACCCATCCGTTAGAGCATGTAACCAATGAAAAGGAGAAGGGAAATATCCGGTTGACGGAAGGCTATGTCATGTGTAGCTGTATCGCCATGGGACTTTTGCAACTCATCGCTGTACGCTATTCGTCCCGTTTCCCTGGGTTCTTTTTCCGTTACTTGAGAACACCCTCCAAGATCATTGTTTCCGAGGCAACGGTCATGGTTTATTTGCGCAAATTTATTTTTCGCATGTTTGCTCTAAACCCGCATTTATCCATAACCAAAATAATTCAAGCCAAGCAAAGATTCACTGATAAGGATGAGGATTTACTGGCTTCTTGGGGTTTGAATATTTTGACTGTTCGGTTATATGGCGGGAGGAAAAAAATAAATCTGCTGAACTCCCAGTTTATTCGATAATCCCGTATCTTTGCTAGAATCATTATTTCATAATACAATTGAATTATAAATAATTTTTACAGAGAGAGGTTTTTTTAGTGAAAATAACTGTACTTGGTGGCGGGAGTGAAATTGGTGCGTCTTGTTTACATATTCAGATGGATGATACAAGTATTCTAATTGATGCGGGAATGCGGATGCATGGAGAAAATGTCCTTCCCATGCTTGGAATGCTTGAGGAATTGAGTAAACCAGATGCAATCCTTGTCACCCATGCCCATGCAGATCATATAGGAGCTTTACCAGTTGTGCATACCTTGTTTCCAAATGTACCCATTTATGCGACACCACCGACTGCTGATTTAATGCAAGTGATGTTGAAAGATTCCTTTAAAATTTTAACAGAGCAAACCCGACAAACTCAATCACTAATGCCTTACACAGAAGATGAAGTGACAAAACTTTTGCAAAATATTCTTGTTTTCCCTGCAAAAGGCGTTATTGAAATAGGAAACATGAAAATAACTGCTTATCGGGCGGGGCATATCATCGGTGCTGTTATGTTTTTCATCGAAACAGTCCAAGAGAGTCTGCTTGTTACTGGCGATATATCATTTAGCGGTGCGCGAACCATTCCAGGTGCCAAAGTTCCGCAAAATATTCATCCTGATGTGGTAGTTATGGAATCTACATATGGTAATCGTCTACATACGGATCGCAATACAGAAGAAAAGCGTCTGGCAGAAAACGTTGCTGCTACGATTGAAAATGGTGGATTTGCTCTTGTTCCAGCATTTGCCCTCGGTCGTGCGCAAGAGGTACTCTTGATTTTACAAGATTACATGAATAAAGGACTCATTCCAACTTTTCCTATATATGTAGATGGTTTGGTAACACCAGTAAGCCAAATTTACCGAGGTTATCCGCATTATTTAAAAGGTCCTGTTGCCCATCGGATTCGTACAAATGGGGATGCGTTTTTAACGGAAGGGCGTTGCATTGCTGTAAAGCCGCAAGATCGAAAAGAAATTATCAACGGGAAACCAGCATGTATCGTGGCCTCATCGGGAATGTTGACAGGTGGTGCAAGTGCATGGTATGCGAGACAGTTAGTATCCAATCAAAAGCATGCCGTCTTTATTACTGGTTACCAGGACGAGGAAAGCCCTGGCAGGAAGTTACTCGCCCTTGCTGAGGGGACTGAGCATAGTATTGATATTGATGGGACTACATATGAAGTAAACTGTCGCGTGGATAGATTTGGGTTATCAGCGCATGCCGATGCAAATGAAATGACACGGTTTATCGAAACACTCGAACCAACATATACCCTGCTTGTACATGGAGACGATGACGCCAGGTCTTCTTTAGAAACGAAAATTCATCCACGTTTTCACCCGGTATTAGTCGAAAATGGGGAAACCTATCCTTTTGAAAAGCGAAAGGAAGGGAAAGGTATTATTGGAAAAAGATATAAAACAAACCCAAAACAGGATTTGCTTAGAAGAAAAATCGGACATGTATTGCTTTATAAAAAAGCAGATGATTCCACTTTAAAATTTGGACTTTGTCAAAATGTACACCCGAAGACGTCCACATTGTACTGTGACACACCAAAGGGAAAAGTCGACCGTGTGGAGGCTAGCCAAGTTGTTGAATCACTCGGTATGTGGAATTTGTCAATTGATGTCTTTCAAAATGCGGCAAACAAGGTACTTTCTTTTAGTCGGCCATATCTAAAGAATATTAATTGGGATCTAATACCAGAGTATACGCTCTCGTTACAGGAAATCTTTCGCTATCTAGATGTGACAGAAGAGACAACGCAATTTGCAATTTCCCTGGCACTACAAAGCATTCCTGAAACTTACCGTCACACGGACTTAGAAGGTACGATAGGCTACAAATTAGATCAGCATATACGTTTTCAATTAAGTAACCTTGATTTGCCCATTCAGGGTCTGAAGATGAATCCAAACCTTGCAATGGATATCGTCCGTAGTTATTTTGCTGACGATAATCGCTTCTTGCGTTGTGGTGTTCAACATTTGGATACAAAGGATGAACACATACTATTATCGTTCCGTTTTCCAGGTGCTATATCTAGTAAGGAACGGGAACGGATTATGGATTGTTTGATAGAACAAACAGGATGGGACATTAGACTTTCAGAATCCGTAAGACATGAGGAATTTCAACCATTGATCCAATCCTTGCTTGAAGAATATGTGGAAATGCCATCTGTCCATGTAAATGAATCGATTGTTGTAACCAAGCATAAGAAGCCAGATAATAGTGCTGAAATTACAAAAGCGTTTCAGGAAATTACAGGGTTTACTTTGCATTTTGCAGAAGAAACAATGGGGACACAAGTAAAAGCGGATGAAGACCAATATTTTATGACCCATTCAAATGTAGAACCAATGGAAATAAATCAGGCGATAGCTACAGCAAAAAGTTTAGCTGAGGAGTATGCAGCCACTCTTTATAAGGCAAGCAAGAGAGAAATAAACGGAAATCCAGTTATGGAATTGCACTTTATTTCACCTGAAATAGCGGCGAATTATCGGGAAATGATGCAAGTATTAAGTAGACGAGTTGGTATGGATGTAACAGCTGCAAAGCAGCCTAAACAAAATGAGATTATTCGTATAACGAAAGAGATGATTCCTGCCTCATGGAAAATGAGTAAAAACCCATCCTTACATATGGATCGGGGTGAGGTTATGATTAAATTAGCTACGGATCCGGAGGGTAAGGAATGGGACAAAGTAGCAGCCGTGGTAAAAGAACAAACAGGCTATGATTTGATGCGAAAATGAGAAAATATAACGAATTGATGATTCTATCAGTACTTTGAAAATGAAAATCCGCAATAAAATTATGAGAAAATATAACACTTATGTAAGTACATTTAGTTTTTGCCCCTAAATATAGAAGGAAATAATATATGGAAAGAAAAGAAAATGTAGGACCACCAGTTCACACTGGTGGTTTTGATTTCAAGATTTTCAGTTTATCTTTTCACCAGCATGGTTAATAATGATGATTGGATCTTTTTTAGACTTCGAAATAAGTAATCCTACAAAGAAACCTATGAAACCTGAAACAATCCAACCAGCCCCATTTTCAAATAAAGGAATAAAGCCAAAGGTATTATTTATTGCATCTTGTGCCACGTTAGCATCCTTTAGAGCATCCAGAACTGCTACAAAACTAACACCAATCATTGTCCAGATATATACAGATTGATGACCATTAAAGAAATTGTTTATAAAAATTAATACAATTAGTGTAATTGCTATTGGGTATAGCAGCAACAAAATAGGCGATGCCATAGAAAGAATCTTGTTAAGACCAAAATTTGTGATGACTAAGCTTAGAGTAGCAAAGATAATTAGCCATTTTTTATAAGAAACTGATGGAACAATTCTTTCAAAGTATTCTGATACCGCAGCCAAACATGCTACATTCGTAGTGATACCAGTTAATAAAATTACCGTTCCAATAATATAAATTCCAATCTGTCCAAAAAGAACTATCGAACTTTGTGCCAGCACTTCTCCACCATTACTCATGTAGCCAAGTTTTTCTAAGCTTGAAGCACCAATCCAAGCCATAGAAATCTGTAAAGCAAATAGACCAAAAATCGTAACAAGTCCTGCTTTAATAAATGTACTGGATATATCTTTTTCTGATTTTATTCCATATGTACTAATGGACTTTATGAAAATACCACCAAAAACAAAGGCTCCAAATGCATCCATTGTGTAATAACCTTCTGTAAATCCTTTAAGAAAAGCATTAGCTTTTCCTATATACTCACCTGTAGGAGGACCAAAACTTCCCATTGGTGTAATAATTGATTTAGCTACAAGTAGAATAAGTAATGTAATAAAAATTGGTGTAATTATCTTTCCTAGCCGATCAACAAATTTTGTTGTATTCCATGAAAGTAAGATGGTTAATGTGAAAAAAGCAACTGAAAATATGAATAAATATATACTACCATTAGAATATCCTTGAAGTAATGGATTAATGCTAATTTCATAAACCACAGAGGTCGTTCTAGGTAAAACGTATATAGGCCCAAATACTAAGAAAAGCAAAATGGAAAAGACCGTTGCAAATTTCGGATGTACTCTTCCCGCAAGTTTTTCTACTGTTCCTCCTCCCCGTGTTAAGGCTATAATAGCTAATAAGACAAGACCTACACCAGTTATCAGGAATCCGCTCATTGCAATCCAAGTATTTATTCCGGCTTGTTGTCCGACCATTGGTGCAAAAATAACATTTCCAGCACCTAAAAACATAGCAAAAAGCATAAAACCAATTGCAAGTATCTGTGAAAATGGTAACTTTTTTTCCATTGTGAATCTCCCCTTGTTTTCGCAATAAATTCTTTCAATTTGATAGGAATCATAGTTATTGTTTAATTTTAATAGATACTAATTCTCATCTATCATTCCTTTTTATAAAAAGTGAGTTTTACAAAACTATTAATTAAATAGCGATGTCATTATTAAGTAATTATTAATTTATATACGGTCTTTCGCAAATTACTTTAATAAGAACCCTTCCTTATACGGATCAGCTGCATCGAGTGAAAAACGATGAATTCCGGTCATCCATGCAGAGCCACTGATATTCGGAATAATTGCTTTAATATTTTGGATATTTTTGAAATCAATAATTGTTCCTTTAAATTTAGAACCTATTATGCTTTCTTGAATAATTTGTTCTCCTTTTTCTAAATTTAGCGTTGCAAGTTTTGCGCATGTACCTGTCCCGCAAGGAGAACGGTCAATTTGACCATCTCCAAAAACAACTGTATTTTTATAATGGTTATCCCCTACCTGTAGACTAAACTCGACAAGATCAATTTGATTAATTTCAGGTATTTCAGGATGCTCTATTTTTAGCTGTTCATTTGCGGCTTTCTTGATTGCCACTCCAATTTCGGCTATTTTATCTTGTTCTTCTATATTGAGTTCAAGGTCAAACTCTGTTGCATCTACGATTGCAAAAAAACTTCCTCCAAAGGCGACGTCGAGATTAACAGGACCTATTCCTTCTACTGAAACGCTTACATCCTGTTTTAATAAAAAGGAGGGCACATTAATAAAAGAAATCTCCTTAACTCTATCTGCTTCATAGCTTACTTTACATTTAACTACTCCAGATGGTGTATCAAGCAAAACAATATCTTTTTTCGGAATCAATCCTTGATTTATTGCAATAGTTGTTGTGGCGATAGTACCGTGTCCACACATATTCAAATATCCGTGACTATCCATAAATAATACACCAAGATCACAAGTTGAATTATATGGTTCAGTCAAAATTGCTCCAAACATATTTAAGTGACCTCTGGGTTCATGCATCAGTAGCTTTCTAATATTATCCATTTTATTTTGCATATAAACTTTCTTTTGCAGCATTGTTTCACCATGTATTTTTGGTATGCCATTAACTACTATTCTTGCTGCTTCCCCCATTGTGTGTGCATCGATTGTATGAATATAGTCTTCAAATTGGACCATAATATAATCTACCTCCTATATAATAAGCGTTTTATCATATCTTAAAAGTAATAAATTTTTAAAAATATCATTAATATCTACAATACCTATGCTTGACTATTTTAGTAATTCAATCTGAAATAATTCAATTTAATAAAATCCATTAAAATTTTCATATATGTTTTACGACTTAAATTTCTCTTGTCAAAGTTTATTAAATATCTAGAACTTTTTGATCTTCTCCATATGATGATTTCTCTTTCTTATCTGGAACCAACAAACTAAAGATGATACCTGAAATTAGAGCCAAAATAAGTGTAGCACCTCTAGCCGTAAATATTTCTTCAAGGCCTGTTACAACCCATATAACTGTTCCAATTGCTCCTGTTAAGAGTGCTGCAACAACTCCGCATCCGGATGTCCTTTTCCAAAAAAAGGTTAAGAGTATTGCTGCTGCGAAACTATTTCCAACACCAGCCCATGCCCAACCAACAACAACATAAATAAGTTCTTCAGACATAAAACCAATAATTAATCCAATTGCTCCTACTAAAACGACGGTTAAACGTGATATAATTAATAACTTATTTTCTGATAAGTTTAGTTTCAAAAGTTTCTTCAATATGTCTTCACTTATTGTACTTGTCACTACTAACAATTGAGATGCAGCTGTTGACATAATTGCAGCTAATATCGCAGAGAGCAGAATTCCAGCAATCCAAGGAGGTATTAAATCAGTTAACATATATGGAAAAATCATTTCCGGATTGCTAATAGTATTAGCACCGTATAACGTAATAGCCGTAATTCCAATCAGAAAAGCTCCTGCATATGAAAGCACCCCCCACATTATTGATGTAATACTTCCTACTTTTGCATCTTTTTTATTTCTTAGTGCCATAAACCTTGCACTAATATGCGGTTGCCCACCTAAGAAGCCTAAAGACCAGGAGAGATTTGTGTATAATAGAAGACCAGCTCCTAGACCTACTACGCCTCCAGTCCATGAGTTCATACCTTCTCCAGCATTAGCTAGAGATTCTGTTATGGAAAGATCCATTGAATAAATTTTAAATAAGGCAAATATAGGTACAACTACTAAAGCTAAAACCATTAGTAGAGCCTGTATTGCATCTGTCCATACAACTGATAGAAAGCCACCTAGAAATGAATAGATAATGACAACAATAGCAATAATCCATAATCCTATTAAGGGATCAATTCCTATTGATTGTTCTGCGGTTCCCCCAGCTCCACCAAATTGCGTACCAACATATAATGTAAAGAAGGGTATAATTATTAAAGCACCAATTGATCTAATCCAATTACTATAAGCTGGAAATCTTGCTGATAAATAATCCGGTAAGGTGTACACATTATACTTTTTTCTTTCATTCATAAATCGTTCTGCCAAAAGCAACCAGGAAACTATTATTCCTAATAACATACCAATAAATAACCAGATACTTGATAACCCAGTGGTGTATGCAAAACCAGTTGCTCCCAAAATTAACCAAGCAGAGGCTTCAGTGGATCTCTCTGAAAGAGCTAGAATCCATCCAGGAATTTTATTACCACCGAGATGGTAATCGTCGTAGTCCATTTTTTTACTGCTAAAATATACTCCCACTCCCAACATAGCAACAAAATAAATAACTATTTCTATGATAATAATTGTATTCATAATACGAAGTCTCCTTATGGTTTTTAAATGAAAACGCTATCAATTTAGGGTCTTTATTTGTCATTTTAAATAGTTATAGGTAATCGCTTCTCTAAACTTTCTCTGTATTACATCTAGTGTAATTAATATTTCTCTACACTTCTTGAGAATAGTGCTGTAAATTATTAAATAAAAAATATTTGTTTGTTGTTTTCTGCGTTTATAACCATATTTTATCTCTCCTTTACCTTTGCCGACAGAACTGTCGACAAATTATTGTCGATAATATTACTACACTGGAAGCATATTGTCAATGTATTTTGAAATAAAGTAATATTTAAATTGCCATATATAATATTACTTTCATATCTAATCTATCTATATTAATAGGAAAATGTTTTACAATTCCACGCAATTAGAGGAATTACCTTGAATTTAGAACCAAAATTTTAATCCCTTTCAGAAACACTTATTAATTTTAATCTTTATGGAATAATTGGTACTTAAATTTATTTTCAAAATACATTGACAACCACTTTTTGGTGTAGTAATATGATTATTAAATAAATTGTCGACAGTACTGTCGACATATTAACAAGGAGGAATTTACATGAGTGTAAATGTAGAACAAAATTTACAAAAAAATTTTTTATCAGATGGTGCTAAGAAGCTATTGCATCATCCACAAGGGATGGGGAATTACTTTACATTTAAATCAGCAGCTAAAATTCTGGGCTTAGATATTGAAAAAATAGCACCAGATGGAGCATATAATGCTAAGGCTGAGGGGTATTACGATATGGGGTATATGGCAAATCATATTGGTCCACCTGAAAGTGCTATTAAGGCATTTAAAGAAACCTCAACAAATGAATTAATTTCTGTTTATCCACCAGATTGTACTGAAGAACTAAAAGAATTGGTGGCTAAAAAGAAGTTTAATAGAGAATTAGGTGATGACTTTACAGTAATGGGTGTAGAAGGGGCTCAAGGAGGTATTGGATATACGTATTTATCTTTCCTAAATGAAGGTGACGAAGTTATAGTAACAGATCCTGGATACTTTCATTTCGTACCAGCAGCAGAAGTAGTTGGGGCAAAAGTAGTAAAAATAACTTTGAATGAAGATAATCAATATAGATTAAAACCGAATGAAGTTGAAAGGGCTATTACAGATAAGACAAAAATGATTGTTGTTTGTGATCCGATTAACCCATTTGGTACGGTACAGACTAAAGAAGAGTTATTAGAAATTGCAAGGATTGCACGTAAAAATGAAGTAATGATTTTAAATAATATTACGCATAATACGCACCATCATAATAAGTCTGTTACACAAATTCCGATGGCCTCTCTACATTCTGATGAACATCCTATGGAACATGTTGTGTCTATTAGTGGTACTTCCAAAGGTTATGGTATGCCAGCATTAAGAGTTGGATTTATGGCCGGTCATCCATCATTAATCAGGGGAGCATTTTTGACAAAAATGGAGATCACAAAGATCCACATTAATTATCCAGGTCAGTTTGCAGCTCTTGCGGCAATGAAGGATACAGAATATGTAGAGAAAAGTACGGAGATTTTACGGAGAAATTATGCACATATTAGGGAAACAGTTGATCTTACTGAAGGTGTATCCATTCCAGTGGAATCTTTATATGGTTTTTCAATGGTAATAGATGTATCGAAAACAGGTGTTACTGCACAGGAGATAACTGTTGGTCTCTTAAAGAATAATATAGTTGTTACTCCAGGGGACGGTTTAGGAGAGTATGGAGCAACAGAATATATCCGATTAAATTATTCACATCCTGATTTAAATTGTTTTGAGAAGTTTAGAGAAGCATTGCCTTTAGCAATTCAAGATGCGAAAGATGGAAAGTATATAGAAGGAATTAAAGATTTTTATAAAAGTATTGGAAGTGATAGAGGTAAAGAAATTATTGGGTTATTAGAAAGTCGTAATTAATGAAGGAAAATTTTCTTTAACATGATGAAAGTATATAATTGAGCTTGTGTATGGTAGCGTATTAGAAAGGAGGCTTAGGTATGCGGAAGGTCGCTTTTGTTGGAGGAGGAAATATGGCAGAAGGAATTATAAAAAGTATGATTTCTAGTTCCCAATTTTCTCCTAAGGAAATTTCTGTTTTTGATATTTTAGAAAAACGTATGAAGTATTTAGTAGATAGTTATGGTGTTAAGTCAAATCATAATGTTGCAGAAGCTGTTCTAGGGGCTAAGGTTGTTATTCTTGCTGTTAGACCACAAGATGCTAATCAAACGAGTTTGCAAATGAAACCATCTCTTGGGAAGAATAGTATTCTTGTTTCTATTTGCGCAGGAATTACAATTGAAATGTTAGACCAGTGGTTTGTAGGCCAAAAGATTGTACGTATCATGCCTAACACACTTACAGAAACAAAGCATGGATTTAGTGGATATTGTTTAAACAATAACACTACTAAAGAGGATATAGAAGTAGTAATTGAAATATTTGAAACTATTGGAAGGATGCTTGAAATTTCAGAGGAGCAGTTTAATAGTTTTACTGCATTTAGCTGTGCTGGACCTGCTTATTTATTGTATGTTATTAACGCTATGATAGATGCTGGTGTAAGAGCTGGATTTTCACGTGAAAATGCTCGAGTAATTACTACTGAGAATCTGTTGGGAACAGCTTTGAAGTTAGAGCAGATGGATCTTCATCCATTACAAATAGTTGATACAATGACATCTCCAGCTGGAGTGAGTATTGAGGGAATCTTTACTATGAACAGAGAAGGTATTGCAGGTTCAATCATGGAGACAATAGATGCGGTTATTCAACGATCAGAAGTGTTGGATAAATAATAATGAAATCACTATTTTACTTTCAATTATATCTAATCTAAATAAAAGATCAGATAGTTCAATCACAAATAGAACTATCTGTTTTTTTGGGTTATAGTGATAATTAAAGGTGAATTAGGAGATAAAATGTTTGAAATTAATCTCCTCTTAAAGCTTGTATGTTAGAATAGCTGGAATTTAAATATTGTAAATTTTGATTAAACCCTCTTTAATATTCTCTCCTAAATTTTCCGAGTCAAAATATAAATGTTGTTCCATTAAGGAAAGTGATCTTTTTTCATCTCGATCCATAATACTTTCTATAATTTGTATATGTTCATTTAAGAATTTATCTCTACGAATTGGGGATTCTAAATTAATTTGCCGTATAAATCGTATTCTCTTATTTATGTTCTTCATAAAATTAATTCTTTCCTCATTATTGGCTAGAGTTAATAATCTCATATGAAAGTTTTCATCAATACCAACTAAAGTGTCAATATCTATAGAATGATTGTTTTTTTCAATATCTATACATTCGTTATGTAAATTGATTAAATCTTCTTTGGGTGAATTTCTGCATATTGTTTGAACGGATGGTAACTCTAGATTAGATCTAACCTCAAATAAATCTGCCAATTCTTTAATTGTTAAATCTCTACAAAAGAATCCTCTTCCGGTCTTTAATATTACAAATCCCTCTGCAGCTAATTTATTTAAAGCCTCCCTTATAGGGGCTCTGCTCATACCTAATTGTTTAGATAGTTTCATTTCATTAATTCGTGTTCCGGGCTGGAAGCCAAAGTTAATTGTATTTTCCAATATATAATTATAAGCACGAGTCATTTCACTTGAAGACTTTGATTGTTCCATAAGAGATCTCCTTATCTATCATTAATCATCCCTATAATACCATAAGAATCTTGCTATGTCGCACCTTTAGCTTTAATATTGGTGCCTAAGTCAAGTAGTAAACAATATATGGAAATCAACAGTACCGGCGCAACATAAAGTGCTGTTTAATATCATATCCTAACATCCCAAGCTGGCATTATTTTTCTATATACTGTTTCCGGTTTGATAATTCGCTTAATGTTGCATGTTGAATATCTGCTAAATCAGGTAATTCTCTTAATGATATAACTTTTTTACAAGCAATTCATTTTTTTATGACCTTTTTTCAGTAATACGTTTATAGTGCCACATTTAACATTACCTAATAATAGACCAAAAGTGGTCATTGTAATGTTATTAACATCGTCAATCCATTGAAAAATTAGAGGAATCGAACGGATTTGTACGTGAAGTTGTAGAGTAGAAAACAGGAATATTTTGAGATACTTGTTATTTCCTTGAAAAGAACCAGTCATTTCTTTTGGGTCAAGCTGAAAATCCAATATGAGAAAATGAGAAATTATTAGCTTTGTATTCACAACGTATCCTTTCTCAAGCATATTCTCTCAGTTTTCCATACAGTCGTTCTTATTCTATATTTAGTGATGATTATTAAATTTAAAATACCTTCAGAGAAATCACCGTGGGTAGTAACTAATATTGCATTCATGACATATCAACACCTATCTATAGATTCAATTTAAAACAATAAAAAGTGATAGAACTGTACTATCTAGAATTTTAAAACGCTTTGATTATTTTTTAAAAAGCAGACCTCATTTACAATTAATTCTTCAAACGACGAAAAGCTATAACAGTTGTACCTCTCTCACTCGCTTATATGGAGAACTTACTTTTTGGGTATTTTTGACGTTTCTTCATATAGTGAACAATCAAAAGCATTTTCTGCACTTAACAATAATCTCTACATCCTCTGTGACTTACAAATGTTCATGTTATATATTTTTTCAATATTTATTCCATATAATTTCAAGGCAATTATTATTGGAATACTTTGTTACTTAGGCTCCATCTCATCTCCGCGGTTATTAGGTGTTACAGGGGGATATTATATCTTTGGTAGACCTTTAGTAGCGGGGCTTGTTATTGGTATTACATTAGGAGATGTAACGACTGGTGTAATACTTGGCGTAGCAGTACAAGCAGTTTTTATAGCGACGATATCAACTGGTGGGACACAACATCAGGAAATAACTTATGCAGCATATGGAGGGATAGCACTTGCAAGGCTGGCAAATGCTAGTTCGGGAGTAGCTGTAAGTCTAGCAGTTGGAATTGGTGTATTAGGATTTTTCTTGCAATTTAATGATGATAATCAATTCAGGCTGGAACCGAAAGGCGGAACAAGCAGCAAAGAATGGCAATGCTAAAGGGATTTTTATAAATAATGCGGTTTAAATATATAGCTAATGTTACTGGTACTACCCTTAATAAAAAGTTTACAATTTGAAAATAAAAGTGAGAATAGTAGTCGGTTTGGCATGGAGCCTCGTACGAACTGTTTTACTATAAATGCCTATGGCATGAAATGTAAGGATTAACG
>DAMDKS010000048.1:0-29882 GCA_032085455.1 Oceanobacillus sp. | reverse complement strand
TGCCGATGCTGATGCCGACGCCGATGCTGATGCCGATGCCGATGCTGATGCTGACGCCGATGCTGATGCTGATGCCGACGCTGATGCTGATGCCGATGCTGATGCTGACACAGATGTTAATGCGGGCAACGGTGGGGATAATTCAGATGGTGGTAAAGAACTTCCAAAAACAGCAACTTCAACATTTAACTTGTTATTAGGTGGGCTGATGGCGTTTGTTGCTGGATTAGCAGGTATCTTTACTCGCAGAAAGGGTACTGAATCAAAATAAACTTTTTATTTTATACTATTCAGTACAAATAGTACGAATCGGCCTATATTTCATTATTGAATATAGGCTCGATTCATTTTATAAGTATAAGGAGCGCTTTTATCATAATGGATGAAATGACATCTTTAGGCTATCTAAATAAAACCTTTAATGATTATGAACAATACTATCAAAAAAAAATTGCACAAAATGAAATAACTAAAGTAACAATTGAAGATCAGGAAAAGTATATTGTATTTTTATCAATTGGAAATTCATCAATACGGGCACGTGTTTTTAAAGAAATTACAACAGACTTTTCAACGGCACTAAACAATCTTCGGAGAAAAGCAAGCCACCTGATAAAGAAAAAAAATCTTGACCCGCAATGGATTAAAATTGATTTTGTTTCTAATGTAGAGAAGATAGGCTTTGAACAACTAGAAGGTTTAATCGCAAAAACAAGGAAAAATTACTTTCGATATGGAATTGCTTTTGATTCCGCATTTCGTATAGCTTTTTTAGAACAAGAATTAAATGGAAATGCGATGTTAAGAAATACCCATAAACAGCCGATAAAAATAGATGAGCAAAATATAAATCGATACTTGCAATACAATACAAGTAATTATCGGTTTCCGTTTGTGAAAAATCGTTTTAGGAATAAATCAGTATATTTATTTCAAACAATTGGTGCTTTTAAAGATAGGAATCATTCGCAAATTATCGATTTATATCGAGGGGAACTTTCAAATGGGATTAGAAAGGTAAGTGATATTCAAGAGGAATCAAAGGAATTAATTCAAAAAGCAACCTATTATTTAACACACCAGATCCAACCCAATGGCAGATTTAATTATGGTTATTTTTCCGCTTTTGCTAAGAATATAGATACCTACAATTTTTTACGTCATTCAAGTTCACTTTATGCAATGATTGAAGGGTATGAATTTACCCAAGACAAAAAAATTATTGAGTCTGTTAATAAAGGTATAGAATATTTAATTCAGGAAGCCATTATTGATAAAACAGATGCTGGGGAAGAAGTAGCTTTCGTCATCGATCAATCAAACGAAATTAAGTTAGGTTCAAATGCAACAGCAATTTTAGCTATAACGAAGTATATCGAAGTAACAAAGGAACACGAATATTTAAAAGTTGCACAGGCTCTCGCCAGAGGAATTTTACAAATGAAAACGCCTAGTGATGGTTTTATTCATGTTTTAACTTATCCAACATTTGAGATTAAGGATTTATATCGAATTATTTATTATGAAGGGGAAGCTGTTTTTGCTTTATTACGTTTATATGCAATTGATAAACAAGCATTATGGCTAGAAGAAGTTAAAAAATCATTCGATTATTTTATTGCGAAGGATTACTGGAAGCATCATGATCATTGGTTAAGTTATGCTGCAAATGAAATTACTATCTATGCACCAGAAGATAAGTATTTTATTTTTGGATTGAAAAATTGCCAAGATCGCCTTAACTTTATCTATCATCGAGAAACGACATATCCAACTTACCTAGAGTTAATGATGGCTGCGTATAAAATGGTTTATAAAATAAAAGAGTTAAACAAAGATTATTTACTGGCATATATTGATCTAAGCCTTTTAGAAGAGACTATTGATTATCGTGCTGGGTATCAGCGTGTTGGTTTCTTTTATCCTGAGCTTGCTATGTATATGAAAAAACCAGGTCTAATTATGAATAGTTTCTTTATTCGACATCATTCATTCCGTGTAAGAATTGATGATGTAGAGCATTATCTTTCTGGCTATTGCCAATACATGCAGTACCGAGCTTAAATTTGTCTAAGAATTTTAATATGCTTTTAAAAAAGTAGTTACTGTGAAGTATAACACGATAATTTTTATGGAACAGCAGTTTCTTGTCAACATAGTTAGGAAAGGTTGTGCATAGTTCGATGGATAATCAGAATAAGATTAAGATTTTCGTAATCGAAAATCATAGGTTATTCTTAGAGGGAATGAAACAAATTATTGAGGTTGATCCATCATTACAGGTAATTGCAGAAGCAAATAATGTATGTGATTCTTTGAACTTGTTGAAGATGTATTCTTCAGATGTTATTTTATTAGATGTGAATGCCGTTAAAACAGATTGCTTACAAGAGATAAAAAAACTGGTAGAACATGTTCCTAAAAAAAATATTATTCTTTTATTAGATCAAAGTAATGATATAAACTATATCATTCGAGCGGTAAAATTTGGAGTTAAGGGATTTTTATTAAAAAATATGGATGATTTGTCTTTTATTAATGCAATTAAAGCAGTCTATCAGGGAAGATTTTGGTTGCATCCAAATGTAAGTCATAATTTAGTCGAAGAATATCAAAAATTAAATCGAACTCTTCGAAAGGAATCCAGTAAAAGAGACAGGGAGTATCATAAACCATTACATATATTTACAAAAAGAGAATGTGAGGTCCTTGATGCAGTTGTGAAAGGAAAGAATAATCACGAGGTTGGTGAAACATTAGGTATTACAGAATCTACTGTAAAAAGTCATGTTAGAAATATTATGAAAAAGATGCATGTGAATGATAGAACAAATGCGGTTGTAATGGCAATACAAAATGGATGGGTGGAACTTGATACGGAAAATAAAACAGTTATAAGGGATAAAATTGAATGATCATATGGATTATGTCTTCAATTTAGTGAAAGTTCAATAAAATAGGATCTCTTTAACACTTTCATACAATAACAAAGGAAGTATTATAAAAAATAGGACAACAGCTTTGGTTGTCCTATTTTTTTATTGTCTAAGAAACTATAAAATTAGTGATGTGTATAGCTAATTATACAGGAACAGCGACGTCCGGCTGCAGCTCCTAAAGCATGCAGATCTTTTGATATGAGGGGCTTTAGCGCAGTTCGAAGCTTCACACTTCTCCACTACGATAAAGAAGGTTTGGTGAACGGGCGCTTCCTTTTTTGTGCTTGTAGCTGACAACAATACGGTGATGTTGCGTAAAACGGTGTGTTCCTGTCGTTATTTTGAACGTGAGAGCGTATAGTAAAAATAATAGTAAGATACGGTGTTATTGTTTCTTAAAAAATAATGTTAAGATAGACAATGAGGATGAAAGGTAAGGTGTGGATAACTTTGGTATTTATGATTTGTATACTCATTGGACTATTAACAGCATTTATTGGCTCACTCATGGGACTTGGTGGAGGCATTATATTAGTTCCGACCCTTTTGTTTATTGCTTCGTTTTCAAATGCATTTGCATGGGCGACCCCACAGGCAATCGTTGGCATCTCCTTAATTGTCATGATTTTTACCGGGCTATCATCAACCCTCGCATATTTAAAAGTAAAACGTGTAGACTATAGAACTGGTTTTTTATTTTTAATTGGCAGTATTCCTGGAGGAATTATTGGGTCGTGGTTAAACCAATTTGTTGATGCGGATGCCTTTCAGTTATATTTCGGCATAATGATGATTATTATCTCACTGCTTTTATTCATAAAAAAGAAAGACCCAGAAAATACAGAGCTAACGGGGAATAATGTGCGTACTTTCGAATTAAATGGAGTAAGGTATCAATATAAAATACAAAAATCACTTGCTATTATATTGGCGTTTATTGTAGGTATTTTATCAGGACTGTTTGGCATTGGCGGGGGCTCCATTATGGTGCCAGCAATGATTTTATTATTTGGCTTCCCAGTTCATATTGCAACTGCAACATCGATGTTTATGATTTTCTTTGTAAGTATTTTCGGTTCAATCACGCATATCACACTGGGGCACATCCCATGGGAATATGTTCTCTTCTTCATTCCTGGTGCATGGATTGGAGGAAGGCTTGGTGCTAAAGTAAATCAAAAACTATCAAGTAATACATTGGAATGGATTTTAAGAGTTTTGCTTATTTTAATAGGTGTACGTATGATTATTCAAGGCTTAGGCTAAGGAGAAATAGATTATGGAAGAAAAAATTTATTTATATTATACGAATGATTTGCATAGTAACTTTTCACAATGGCCGCGAACAGCAGGTTATTTAAAAGACATGAAAAAGAAACGCGAAAAAAGAAATGAAACTTATTTTCTGGTCGATGCAGGTGATCATATGGATCGCGTTCATCCCATTTCTGAAGCATTTATGGGAAAAGCAAATGTCCAGCTGATGAATGAAGTGGGCTATGATATTGTTACGATAGGAAATAATGAAGGAATCACGCTTTCACAGGATGATTTATATCATCTTTATGATACAGCTGCCTTTGATATCGTTTGCGCCAATTTAAAGCATATGAAAGAAAACCCGCCTGCATGGCTGCTTGAATCAAAAGTAATTCAGACAAAGTCGGATGTACATATTGGTTTTATTGGGCTTTCAGCACCGTTTAATGCTTTTTATGAATTACTAGGCTGGCATCTAACTATACCTTCTGAAGAATTAGAAAAACAATTACAGAAACTAGAGGGAAAAACGGATATCATTATTCTGGTCTCCCATTTAGGAATAACAGAAGATCAAGAACTGGCAAGAAGATTTTCTGAAATTGATGTTATTATTGGTGGGCATACGCATCATTTATTACGTACGGGAGAATATGTAAATCATGCGATTATTACAGCTGCAGGAAAGTATTGTATGTTTGCAGGCGAGGTTATTTTAACCTGGGACCATCATAAGAAACAGCTGATTCATAAAGAAGCATATACGATGGACATTTCAGATTATCCAATTGACCATGCAACCGAAAATATGCTATCCGTATTACAAAAAGAAGCAGATGAAAAATTAGGTGAAGTTGCTGCGACACTTTATGAACCACTGGAAGTGAATTGGTTTAAAAATACACCGGTCATGCAGGAATTTACAAATACGATTAAAGCATGGACGAAAGCGGATGTTGCATTATTGAATGCCGGGCTGCTTATGGATCAATTTCCATCTGGGGCTGTAACCTATGCAGATTTGCACCGGATTTGTCCACACCCCATCAATCCAGTTGTTGTAAAATTAAGGGGTGATGAATTAATTGAGGTTATTCGTGCTTCTTTTAAAAAGGATTTTATGGAACTGAAATTACAAGGTTTTGGTTTTCGTGGGGAAGTAATTGGACGAATGCAATTTTCGGGACTTGAGGTTACTGCAAAGGTTCAGAAAGACGGAGATGAGATTGTAACAGAAGCTGTTCTCAGCAATGGAGCTGCAATTGATCGGAATAAAAGTTATCTGGTTGCGACCGCAGATATTTTTACTTTTGGACGTTTACTTCCGCAGGTTGCTAAGTCAGAGGTAAAGCAGTATTTCCTTCCTGAGTTTTTAAGAGATTTATTGGTAGAAACGTTAAAGCAATTTAGCAAGAATCATTCGCCAAGAAAATAAAGAGCTTTTAAGCTTTCCCTCTACAGGTGACACGCCAGCTCTCTCCTGCATAGATTATTATGTGAATCCAAAGGAGGCTAGGCGATGATTACTGTGAATCCAATCGAAATTGAAGGGATGCAATTTACTGCTGTAAGTGTTGAGTTACCAAAAACAAATCTTTTGACCATCTCAAATGAAGTAGGCTATATTATGTGTGCTGCTTTAGATGTTTCGATTTTTAATGAAATTCCCGCTCTAAAGGAAAGGAATGTAATTGCTGGTCGGGCAATGGGTGTCCGGACAATTGATCAGCTGCTGAATGCACCACTCAAAAATATTACAGATGCATCGAAGGAGTATGGCTGGAAAGAAGGTATGACAGGAAGAGAGGCATTGTTGAAAATTTCATAAATTATTCAAATCCCCTTGAAATGCTTTATTTTTTCAGGGGATTTTTTGCCGGACATTTTAAAAGGCTAAACAACTAGTCTAACCCTCTGATAGGATGCATAAGCATGACGAGAAGGGGGTTTTTTGATTGAAAAGGAAAAGATATCAAAAGAGTATTACTTCACCTCCAGGACAACGTATATTGCTGTTGACCATTATTATTTTTACATTATGTGTTCTAACGAGTATTATTTATATTGATAAAGGAATTAAACCAACATTAATGGAAATAGCCAAAGAAAAGACAAATGAATTTGCTACTCGGGCGATAAATTCCGCAGTAAGCTTTGCTGAAGAATATGACTTTAGTGACATTGCAAATATTACATATGATAATAATGGGAATGTCTCAGTATATAACTGGAAGTCATCAGCAATTAATGAAATAAAAAGAAATGCAACAAATCGTGTAGAGGAATTTTTTTCAAGACTCAATCGCGGAGATCCTATTACGTATGATTCATCTGATGGAGAAGCGTATGACTATCCTGAAGGTGCAGAAGAACGGATGCTGCTGGATCCAACACTTGTAGAGATTCCGCTTGGTCAAGTAACAGGCAATACGGTTTTAGCAAATCTCGGTCCCAAGATACCAATAAATTTAGAAGTAATAGGTACAGTACGGGCAAATGTTGTTCCCCGGCAATCAGAGTTTGGTATAAATGGGGCATGGGTCTCGTTCTATTTGCATGTCGAGGCAGATGTACAAATCATTATTCCTTTTACTTCAGATGTGACAACAGTGACTGCTGATATCTTTATTGATGGGGGTGCAATAATGGGTGAGGTACCAGATTTCTATGGTGGTGGATCATCTGGTCCTTCAATCTCAGTACCTAAAGAGGATTTTCAGAAAAACTTGCAAGAAGATGAATAATCTAGTATAGTAAATTCATAAATTAATAATAGCCTTATCAGATCGGTGAGGTAGAGGTGCAAGTAATATGAGTAGCTAACAGGAGAATGACAACGATGATTGTTTGCCAAAGGATTGCTTGCCGAAGCGTAATAAGAGTCGGCTTATTATTTTGCTGGTATGTCTTTTAATAAGAGGCATATTGTCATGCAGTGTAAGTGCATGGGGAACTACTGATCGAAATGGAGGATAACGTATATTGTCAAAAATTTAAGCAATGATGGTTATTTTCTATCATTGCTTTTTAATTTGGCTGATGTGCCTTCCGTTCGCTCAATCAATTTCATGCCTAAATAAAAATTAATGGAGGTTAGACGAAATGGCAGGTACATTTTATTCGATTATTCCAGCACTTGTTATGCTCGTGCTCGTAATCGTGACGAAGAAAGTACTGCTATCCCTTGGAGCTGGGATTGTACTTGGTGCTTTTTTCATTCATGAGTTTGATATTCTCCACTCCTTGCAAGAGGTTTGGCTAGTATTCTATGAAATATTTATAGATGATGGAGGATTGAATACAGATAATATCCTTTTACTTGGTTTCTTACTGTTATTAGGGATTATGACGGCATTTTTACAAGCATCTGGAGGAAGCAGAGCATTTGGGGAATGGATGCTTGAGCGTGTGAAAACACGTACTGGTGCACAGGTAATGACTGCTGTGCTTGGAATTATTATTTTTATAGATGATTACTTCAGCAGTTTGTCAGTGGGGCAAATTGCCAGACCGTTAACAGATCGTCAAAATATTTCACGTGTAAAATTAGCATATATTATCGACTCTTCAGCTGCTCCAATTACGGTGCTTTCACCAATTTCAAGCTGGGGAGCTTATATTATCGGTGTCCTTGGTTCTGTTTTTATTGCAAACGGAATAACAAATATTGCACCTATCGAGGCGTTTATTCAAATGATACCAATGAATCTCTATGCACTGTCGGCGATTTTAATGGTATTTATTGTAGCTTATTTAGAGGCAGATATTGGTCCAATGCGGATTCATGAGGAACGTGCGATAAAAACTGGCGATTTAATAGATCCGGAAAACACCAATGTTCCTGGTGATTTAAGTGATTCGATTGCTTCGAACCAAAAAGGGAAGGTTTATCATCTTATCGTCCCAATTGTTGTGCTAGTAGTTGCAACTGTTTCAGCCATGCTTATAACTGGGGCAATGGCAACCGATGGAAATATTACAATACTGACCATGTTTGCAAATACAGATGTTAATTTATCCTTGGTTCTAGGCGGATTAATAGCAGTGATTACTGCTCTTGTCCTATATTCTCTGCAAAGCAGACCGAGAGAAAAGATGACACATATTTATGTGGAAGGTATGAAGTCTATGCTGCCTGCAATCTATATATTGATATTAGCATGGATGATTGGCTCGATAATTAATAAGCTGGAAACAGGTACTTATTTAGCGGAACTGCTGCACAGTGCTTCGATTAGTTCCATTTTTCTTCCAGTACTGTTCTTTATCATTGCTGGATTAATGGCGCTGGCCACTGGAACATCCTGGGGAACATTTACGATTATGCTTCCTATTGGTGCAGAAGTTTGTATGGTTATTGATGAAAACATGCTGCTGCCAACATTAGCAGCTGTACTTGCTGGAGCTGTTTTTGGTGACCATTGCTCACCAATTTCGGATACGACTATTCTTTCGGCTACAGGGGCAGGATCTAATCATATCGATCACGTTTTAACACAGATGCCATATGCTTTAATTGCAGCAGGTGTATCTGTAGTTGGCTATCTATTAATCGGCTTAATGAATCAGGTTGTTTTTCCTTTAATTTTGACATTAGGAATTGTTCTTATTATTGGTATGGCCATTCATTTTAAAAATAAAACTAAATATAAAACAGTTTGATTAAAAACATCCTTTTCTTTTTATGTGAAAAGGATGTTTTTAATAAACCTTATTAGAATATTAATATGAGGTAAAGGAATATGTATAAGTATAGATAGATTATTTGGAAAAGGGAAATGAATAAAAATTCTTTGACTTTAGTGAGCTTACGTTATATAATACAAGCATAAATATCTGAAAAATAGAATAATTAGTAGTTTTTTTTACAGATATTTAGCAGAAGGGAAACTTACAAGGAGGGAATTACATGGCAACGCGTTCTCAATGGGGAACAAGAGCAGGCTTTATTTTTGCAGCGGTCGGTTCAGCTATTGGTCTGGGAAATATTTGGCGTTTTCCTGCAGAAGCATATGAAAATGGTGGAGGAGCATTTTTTATTCCTTATTTATTTGCCCTTTTAACTGCTGGAATTCCAATTTTAATTATGGAGTTTACGATGGGGCATAAGTATCGTGGTTCAGCACCACTTTCTTTTAGGCGAATGAACAAGAAAACAGAAGTCATTGGCTGGTGGGGAGTACTTGTAGCGTTTGTAATCTCAACCTATTACGCTGTTATTGTTGCTTGGGCAATTTCATATTCTATTTTCTCGTTCAATTTAGCTTGGGGCTCAGATACGGAAGGATTTTTACATGGAGATTATTTAAAACTAGCAGAAACACCTGGTCAAATTGGCAGTATGGTACCAGGAGTATTAATTCCTTTAATCGTTGTTTGGTTACTCGTCTTATTTATTCTTTTTAAAGGTGTTAAAAAAGGAATTGAATTAGCAAATCGTATTTGTATTCCAGCATTGGTTATCATTTTTCTTATTATTGTAATACGTGCAGTAACACTTCCTGGAGCACTTTCAGGATTAGATGCCTTTTTTAAACCTGATTTCAGTCAATTTTTTTCACCGGATGTTTGGATTGCAGCTTATGGACAAATTTTCTTCAGCTTGTCAATTGCTTTTGCAATTATGATTACTTATTCCAGTTATTTACCGAAGAAGTCTGATATTACGAATAATGCTTTTATTGTAGCCTTTGGGAATTCGGGATTTGAGTTATTAGCAGGTATTGGCGTTTTTGCAGTTTTAGGTTTTATGGCAACAACTGCAAATGTGCCAATCGATGAAGTAGTTAGTGGGGGAGTAGGTCTGGCCTTTGTGGCATTCCCAGCAATTATTAATGAATTTCCTGCAATGAATGAAATCTTTGGGGTATTATTTTTTGTTTCATTAATGCTGGCTGGGCTTACATCGTTAATTTCCATTACGGAGACCTATGTTTCAGGTCTGGTTGATAAATTTAATATTTCTAGAAGTAAAGCAGTGCTTTTTGGCGGGGGGCTGGCCGCGATTATATCCCTTCTGTTTGCATCGCAGGGCGGACTCTATTTCTTGGATGCAGTTGATTACTTTATTAACCAGTTTGGAGTAGCGTTAATCGGCTTGGTTGAAGTTGTTATAATCGCATGGTTCCTGCGTAAGCTGAAAGTATTTAAAAATCATGCGGATGAAATCTCTGATATTCGTTTAGGTTCATGGTGGACGATAAGCTTAGGAGTTATAACTCCGATCGTAATGGGTTATATGATGTTTGGCTTATTTAAGCAAAATCTGCTAAAGCAGTTTGATTATCCAACAGGAAACTATGCAGGTTATACGGATGGATTTATTCTTTATAGTGGATGGTTAGTTGCTGCATTAGCACTAATTATTGGCTTCCTGATGACGTTGCCAAAATGGAGAACGAAGGTTGAATTGGAAGATGATAAAAAATTAACAGAAGACAAGGAGGCTAAATGATGAGTGGTTCAGCAATCTTTGTTATGATACTCGGTATGATTATCCTGTGGGGTGGTCTGGCAGCAAGTATTTGGAATGCAATGCGAGGTTCAAAAGATAATAATTAAAAAAATAGAGCCCTACTTTGGGCTCTATTTTTTTTCCTTTGTCATTTGTTCCCATCTTCGTAAATATGGATAAGGATCAAATGACCATTCACTATAGCCATCATCTTTATACATTCCATAGTGTAAATGTGGCGGGAACTTACCTGCAGTTCCTGGCGGGCCATAACCCGTTGAGCCGACATTGCCTAAATTGTCACCTGGTTTTAATACATCTCCAATTTCTAGATTATCGTCGTAGCTGCTCATATGTGCATAATAATGATATACATTATATATATCTCTAATCCCTATTCTCCAGCCGCCAAATCGATTCCAGCCCATCATTTCAACAACACCATATGTTGTTGATTTAATCGGTGTGCCGTAGTCAGCAAAAATGTCTGTTCCTTCATGGATTCTCAAGCCGCCAAAACCACGGCGATCTCCCCATGTATTGCGGTAGCTATAATTATAATTTGTATCAACGGGGAAGTCTCTTTCCGTTAGATGAATATCATTAAAAGTTTTGAAAACGCGAGCAGTACTCATAATGGATTTCACGGTAAGATCCCGCTGATAATACTTCCATATACCAATTTTAATATCGTCAGTCGCTTGTCCTTCTTGAAGTAATACTCTTCCTATGGTTAAGAGGATATCCTCGGGATCATTAGGATCTGCGCTCCCATCCCCATTTCCGTCTTTACCAATTCCGCCAAAAATGTCAACGATAGCCGGATCATCACTTTTCAAAAAGTTGCCTGGACCATACCATTGTTCCTCGGGAATTTCAATGGATATTAATTTATCATCCTCACTGGCTTGTTTTTTATTGCGTTCATAATTATCGATTGCTGCAAAATAGTACCAGGGAATTTGTGTAAGTGCCTCTGTTTTTAAAAATAATGCTTTCCTGTCCTGGTGGATATTTTCTTCTGCTGCTACATCGTTTGAATATACATTTAATGTATATAAAAAGAAACCGACAATTAATATTAATTTTCTTCTGGAAAGCAAAAGATTCACCTCCAATTTTTACACATCCTCTAATAACAATTTACGAATAAGCCTCCGATTTTCTTTCTTTGTTAGTTTGTATAATAGGTGAGAAATCATACATGAAACATTTCACTCTTGAATGACATATGGTAAACTATTGATATGTTAGTTGGAGGTGGAGGAAGTTGTTTGAATTAAATGGAAAACATTATGAAATAATTGAAAATATAAAAGACGGCTTTCAAGAAGAAGCTATTAATGAAAGATATTCAGATATTTTGGCGAAATATGATTATATTGTAGGTGATTGGGGTTACGAACAGCTGCGGATGAGGGGTTTTTATCAAGATCGTAATGTGAAAGCACCAATCGATACAAAAATTAGCACCCTTGAAGATTATCTTCTGGAATATTGTAATTTTGGATGTGCATACTTTGTGCTGAAGAAAGTTACAAAATAAAGCCTGGACGTTCATTACTTGAACAACCAGGCTATTACTTTGTATGCCAGCATCCAGCAGTATGCTGCTGGATTAGTCCAGTCTTCTGCAGCGCTGGTAACCATGAAATTTCTTTTCGATAATGGAGCCCAAGCGAAAGATTGCCGATTCATTACCGGCAGTACTGATAATTTGAATACTAATTGGCATATCATTTTCATCTTTTCCAACAGGGAGTGTTAATACAGGCAAACCCCAGACATTGGCATAGGCAACATAGGGCATATATTGCAAATAAGTTTTTTTAATCGAAAAAATTTCTTTAAAGACTTGACCATGTTCCCCAGCACCGGTATGATAAACAGGAAAAATAAGTAACCTCTTTCTTAAATAATCAGAAATCCATTCGTCACCTTGTGTAATTATTTCATTTATTTCTCTAATTCTTCTTTTTGATGGTTTGAACATCTTTGCACCAATTATTGCCCAGGACAAGTATGGATGAACTTTTGTCCTTTGCGTAAGCTTTTCTTTTAAGAATGATGGAACGACATGGGAGCGGTCATTACTGTATGCTTCCTGCTCAATCATTGCACTCCCGTCAATAGACATGATTTCCTGCCATAGTAAGGCACTATCATCGAACAATGGGGGAACGCCACGATTTGTATAGATGAGCTGATCTAAAAACTCTTCCACTCCATTCATTATGGCTTTCGTCTTTTCTGATAAAGGATAGTTAACACGTTCAGACAATATTTCAATTTTATAATCTTGGAGAAAATTTGTCTTAGAGCTTGATTCTGTGATGATATCATTCATTAATTCCATATCTCGCACGGATTTCCCCATTGGTCCCATTGCAAGCATTCTTTCCTGTAAAGGATGTGTTATTTCAGGATAATGTCCGGCTGCGGACACTTGATGCATTCCAGGCTTAAACCCGACCACTCCATTAAAGTGCGCGGGAAAGCGAATGGAACCCCCAATATCGGAACCAATCCCTAGAGCGGCACCTCCCACTGCCAGCAGCGCTCCTTCACCACCACTTGAACCGCCAGCAGTTCGATTGAGATCCCAGGGATTATTTGTTCGGCCGTACAATTTGTTATCGGTTTCCTGGCAGAAGCATAGTGCTGGAGTGTTTGTTTTTCCTAAAATAATTGCACCTTCATTTTTTAGCTTGCTAATAACCACTGCATCTTCCCGGGAGATTAAATCCTGACGATGCTCCAAACCACCTGTAGTTTTCATATTCAGAACATGAAATGACTCCTTTACACTAATGGGTACACCTGCAAGCGCTCCATGCCGCTTTATGCTATTTTTTCGTTCATTATCGTATTGTTTTGCCTCCTCAAGTGCGTCAGCAAACCTATCCTCTACTAAAGCATTAATGGAGGGATTGATACTACGGATATGCTCAATATACGCACGAACCACTTCGTAACTGGTGATTTCATTTTTTCGCAGCTTTTCAGCTAGCGCAGTTGCATCCATATCTAATATCCATTTAGTTATTTTAAATTCCCCCTTTAAAGATAAAGTAATCTAATATTACTATAGCATTAATTTCTTTAAAATCATATTTTATGTGATATGATGGAAGTAGGATAGATAATGGGGGGCATAAGATGTACTTTGTTGATCAACAGAAAATTGAAGAGACTTTACTATATATGAATGAATTGCTTAAGGAAGTGATTCAAAATGATTTCATAACAGTGATTGAAAAAAAGGGATTGGAAAGAATGGCGCATATCCTGATTGAATCAACACTCGATGTTGGAAATATGATGATTGATGGGTTTATCATGCGCGATCCAGGCAGCTATGAGGATATTATTGATATCCTGATTGATGAGCAGGTTATTCCAGCGGAGCAGGAGAAAATATATAAGCAATTTATCGGTTTAAGAAAAAGTTTAGTAACTGGCTATACAACGATTGATCATGAACAGCTGGAAAGAGAATTAAAGGAAGCTGCACCAGAATTACAGCGTTTCGGCAGTTATATTCAAGCATATTTGAAAAATGAACTGGGCGTGGCCAATGCATTTATACCTGAGAATGAAAAATAGTTCATCTGAATTTTCAATGGAGAGCATGCTTTTAATAAAAGATGAAGGTGAGAAAAATGAAAAATTGTAAAACCACAAAGGATCAGCTTCTCATGCTGTTTAAGAAAAATGATGGAATTACAATTGAAGAAATAATGAAGTCTTTTACGATTTCTGAACCTGCGATTCGCAAGCACCTTTACGAATTGGAGAAGCAGGGACTTGTACAGAAAGAACAGCATAAACAGAAAATCGGAAGACCTTTCTTTACCTATGCGTTAACGAAAAAGGGGCATGGACGATTTCCGAACCAATATGAAAATCTGCCGGTTGAATTGCTTAAAGACTTGGAGGATTTGCAGGGTCCGAAGGCTGTAAAAGCATTATTAAATAAAAGGGCAGAAAGAGAACAAGAAGAGCTTAGACAGAAATTAAAACAATCCAAGGGATTCGAGGCAAAAATTAAAGCAATCGTTGATTTGCAAAATAGTAACGGATATATGATTGAAGTTGAAAAAAATGCAGAAGGTCATTTTATTTTAACAAATTTTAATTGTCCAATTGCAAATATTGCACATAAATATCGACAGGTTTGTACGAATGAGAAAGAATTATACAGCAGTGTATTTGAAAATAGCGAAATAATCCCTCAAACATTTATTACAACTGGAAACCATGTTTGTAAGTGGATGATCAAAACACCAGCAGAAGATGACTAAAAGGTCATCTTTTTTGGTGTATAGGAAATTATTAGATGCTTGTAGGTGCTTTGTGCTAAACTATATAGTGATAATAATTATTTATCAATTTATATAAAAAATATATATTTTATTAATATGATTGAGTTTAGTATAGTTTAGATGATTGGAACTTGAATCCATTTTTGACAAAGGGGAGGATTTTATGATTTTAGGATTGCATCATGCACAAATTACGATTCCAAAGGGTGCTGAAGAGGAAGGGAGAAAGTTTTATTGTGATGTATTAAATTTACCCGAAATTGAAAAGCCAGAGTCATTAAGAGACCGGGGAGGATTTTGGCTTAAGGCAGGGGAGAAAGAAGTACACATCGGTACGGAGAGTGGGTTTGACAGAACAAAAACAAAAGCGCATATAGCTTATCAAGTCAATGACTTATCCTATTGGAGAACTGTTTTGGAAGAAAATGATGTTAAAATTTTTGATTCTGTACCAATTCCACATTTTGTACGATTTGAGTTTAGAGATCCTTTTGGCAATCGTGTAGAAATGATACAGGAAATATAATAAGGATGAACAGTAAAGCAGTCAGGCTTCTTTACACCAGACTGCTTTATTTTAGTATAGCTGAATACTAATCCACAATATCCTCATGATCTTCTGAAGAGTGGGCGAGGCGGCTGGAGGCTGCGGCAGCTATGGCACCAACAATATCATCGAGAAAAGTATGGACATATCCAGTTGATTTATCGTTTAGCCGCTTTAAAATTCCGGGTTTTTGCTTATCAATATAACCATAATTCGTTAATCCAATTGAGCCATAAACATTAACAATTGATAATGCAATAATTTCATCTACACCGTATAAGCTTTCATCTGTGGCAATCGTTTCTTGAAGCGGTTCACTAAGAAGTTTTTTCTCTGCAAGCACATCAAGCTCTATCCCTGTGATAACTGCATTTTGCACTTCCCGTTTTGAAAGCACTCGATTTACATTATAGCGGCATTCGTCCATTGATAATTCCTGATGATAGCTTGATTGTAAATAATATACAAGTTCTGCGATATCTTCAATTTCAACGCCGCGCTCCTTAAGTAATTGTCTTGCTTTCTTCTCCAGTACATCAATTTTTACATGCCTATTCATTTCATATCACCTTTTCTTTTTAGTTAAGTTAAGTTATCCGCTTATTGTACATATACTTAAATATGATAGCTGTGCTATGCGATAAGGAGGAATTAACTTGTCTTTTCGAGAACTGTTAACGGATTTTTATCAAGTCCATGCCGAAGAAAAAATCATTGTCGCCGAGAGAAATGGATTTATGTCGGATGGTTTGTTTTATTTTACCATTGATTCAGCTAATTATGAAATCATTTTTATGGAGCAGGCTGTTCTTGCATATTATTTATTTGAAAATGGCTACCGTCATGTTGCTCTTCCAATCAGAAACAGGGAGGAAGAGTGGTTTTCGGATTTTTACGGAAGTAATTATTTATTGTATCAATTATCAGAACGGAATTTAGAAAAAGAAAGTCCAGGAAAAAGTTTAGCAGTATTTCACCAAATTGGTTCCAATTATCAATTTGAGCCCCAAACAATATCAAGCTATGGGCAATGGAAAAAACTCTGGATTGATAAATTAACTGTTTTTGAAGAGAGAATCGTACAATTCACACTTGAAAATGAAACACAAGACAATAGCCTGCTGCTTGATGCGCTTCCATATATTATTGGTGTGAGTGAAAATGCTATTCAATATCTGCGGGAAACAGAAGAGGAGGAATACCGTTATGCAGAGTTTGACCAAGGAACGATTGCATTCCTGCGCTATTCCTATGAATTGCAGCGGGAGGCAATTTGGCCAGACCAATTTGTATATGATCATCCTGCTCGTGATCTTGCAGAACATATTCGCTTGCTTTTTTTAACGAATCAATCAGACAGGGCAATTACAGAGTTTCTTCAAGATTATCAATCGACACGCCCCCTTTCATTTTTTAGCTGGAGGTTAATCTATGCTCGCTTGTTGTTTCCGCTACATTTATTTGATGCAATCGAACAATATTTAATGCAGGAAAATCATCGGGAAGGCTATCAAACCTTTAAAAAGCTGTTACAACAACAAGGAACCTACGAAAAAAGACTGCAAAACTTTTTTGAAAAAGCAGGCATCAATAAAGAAGAAAGCGGTCTGGTTGAGGTAGACTGGCTTTGATGATATGATTTAAAAGATAAGATATACATTCTTCATTTTAAGCAATAAAAAAGACAGAGGATGATTCTCTGCCTCTGCCTTAGACATTAAAATACTTGTTCAATTTCCTTAACACCAGGAACTTCTGCCATCAGTGCACGTTCAATTCCAGCTTTTAAAGTAATTGTAGAGCTTGGGCAATTGCCGCATGCCCCCATAAGTCGAAGAAGAACAATACCGTCCTCATCAACATCTATTAATTCAACATCGCCGCCGTCTCGAAGTAGGAATGGACGTAATTTGTTTAATACTTCTTGTACTTGCTCTTGCATATATCATTTCTCCTTTCTAAAGGCTATTATAAAACGAATCAATAAAAAATTCTATTAATGTAGAGTAAAATTGTATAGTTCATTTATATTGTACCTTTGCTATGCACTTTTGTAAAATAAAAAAGACTTAACGAAAGAATAAATCAATCAATTGGAGGGAATTTTATGGGGAAACAGAAAATAAATATCACTGTATATGGGGCTGAACAAATTTGTGCAAGCTGTGTAGGCGCCCCTGGTTCAAAGGATACGTATGAATGGCTGCAAGCGGCAATTGGAAGAAAATATAAAGCTGATGATATAACCTATGAATATATTGACATAAATCAAAAGCAATCTGATGAAAGACATCATGCATTTGTAGAACGAATTTTTGAAGAGGATTTATTTTATCCAATTGTGTTTATAAATGAAAAAATGGTAGCAGAGGGAATTCCCAGATTAAAAACAATCTATCAGTCATTAGAAAGAAATGGAGCAGTTCTGCAGCCAAAAGTATGAAACGAATTAATTGAACATGCAGCAAAGTGTTTGTATAATTATTGATAAGCATTTACGTGAACAAGGTGCGTAAATAAGCTGTTAATGTAAAGGAGGAGATTGAAATGATTATTACACTAACAGATAATGCTAGAAATCAGATTAAAGAAATGATGAAAGAAGAAGAGAAGGAAAATGTTCGCTTGCGCTTTGGTATTCAAGGGGGAGGCTGCAGTGGTCTTTCTTATTCATTGGGCTTTGATGATGAGATTAATGAAGAATTAGATATTATAGAGGAAATCAACGAAATCCCTGTTGTATTTTTTAATCAGGATGTGCCAATTATTGAAGGCACTACCATTGATTTTAAACAAAATATGATGGGCGGGGGCTTCAGTATTGATAATCCAAATGCGATTGTCTCTTGCGGTTGTGGTTCCTCTTTTCGTCCAAAGGATTATACTGGCCCGATTGAAAAATGTTAAATACATTAGTGAAGCGGCACTTTTAAATTGATTTGAAGCGGGTGAAGGATTATGCTGGAAGATGAAAAAATTGATGTCAGTCAGCTTTGTGTGGCAAAAGTGCCTTTCTTTAATCACCTAACCAAAGAGGAAATGATGAGGGTGGTTGAGAAGAGCAGTCATAAACATTTTACAAAGGGCGAAGTATTGATTCATGATGGTGATCCATTAGATTACTTGTACATTGTCCACCAGGGAAGGGTGAAGATTTATCAGCTGTTTGAATCAGGAAAGGAACAGCTGCTGCGTATTTTAGAGCCCGGAGAATTTATGGGGGAAATGGCTTTATTTGCGAGCAAAGATATGGATAGCTATGCTGAAGCGATGGAAAGAACAGAAATCTGTGCCATTCATCGTGATGATATGCAGCATTTGATGAAGGAATATCCAACAATTGCAATAAAAATATTGGAGCAATTTAGTAACCGGCTGGATCAGACAGAAAAGCTAGTAGGTGCACTGAGTGCAAAGGATGTAGAAATGAGGATTGCTGCTTATTTGGTTGAGCTTGTGGAGAAGAATGAAAATATGAGCTTGGTGCTGCCAATGAGTAAAAAAGATCTGGCTTCTCATCTTGGGACGACAAGGGAAACGATAAGCAGGCGGTTATCTACATTTCAAACAAATGGATGGATCGAGCAAAATGGACACCAGAATATAAAGGTTTTAGATATCGAAGCATTAAAAGAGGCTGGTGCAGTATAATCATAATTCTAACAGCTAAAAGAGATTAGGACATCAAATAAATACTTAAATGACATGTATGCCCCAATCTCTTTATTTGCTTAAAATATATTCATGTCAGATGAATGTTTTGGCTGTACGCGTGCTTTGGGATTCATATATTGCATAGCATTATTCACCGCTGTAGGGCCTTCGCCAAAACCGATGGCAATCAGCTTCACTTTGCCGGGATATGTTGTAACGTCACCAGCAGCATAAATTCCTGGTATATTTGTTTCCATTTTTGTATTTACAACAAGACTGTTTTTCTCGATGTCCAAGCCCCAATCTTTAATTGGACCAAGTGAGGAAATGAAGCCATAGTTACATATAATATCATCGACATCAAGAAGGATTTGGTTTTCACCTTTTACCTCTTGAATTGTTAATTGATTAATTTGATCTGTTGCTGTTATTTCACCAGCGGCATATGGCGTGATTACTTCCACTGCTGACTGTTTTAATTGCTCCACACTATGCTCGTGAGCTCTGAATTGGTCTCTGCGATGAATTAAGGTTACTTTCTCTGCTATTTTTTCAAGCATTAATGCCCAATCTACAGCAGAGTCACCTCCACCGAGCAATGCGACCCGTTTATCCTTAAAACGATTCATGTCGGTTACATGATAATGCAGGTTAATTCCTTCAAATGTTTCGCTGTTGCCGATATTTAAGCGACGAGGGGTGAATGCACCATTTCCTGCAGTAATAATGATGGTTCTTGTGTAATGTAATTCACCATTATCGGCTGTTAATTTGAATGATCCATCTTCTAAGCGCTCAACATTCTCAATCGCTTGCTCAAGCACAATTGCTGGATCAAAAAACATTGCTTGTTTTTCTAAATTAGCCACTAAATCGGCAGCTTTTATTTTTGAAAAACCAGCAACATCATATATATTTTTTTCTGGATAAAGGGCCGCCAGTTGTCCGCCTGTTTGAGGCAGGCTTTCAATTATTTTTACTTTTGCTTGTCGCATGCCGCCATAAAAGGCTGTAAATAAGCCGGTTGGCCCAGCACCGATTATCGTTATATCGTATAATTCCTCAGACACGGAGATTCCCTCTTTTCTAAAATAAAATTTACACCATTCCTATCCTATCATAAAAATCTTAAAATCGTTAACAAACTAGCTCAATATGAATCTTCAATCATAAGAATGAAATATAAAGAATAGAGATTATCAGGAGCGGATTTTCTGTTCTTTTGGATAAATATTTCGATTGTGTAACAATGATGTTTTATTTGTGTTACAATTATGCTATAATGTCTATTTGTTGATTGCGAAAAGCAAAAGAGCCAATCTATCACCATGTAGAAATATAGAAATGGCTAATGGAGTGTTAAATTATAATGTATAAACCACATATTGTGATTTTAGGTGCGGGCTATGGCGGTTTAATGACTGCTGTTAGATTGCAAAAGATACTGCGTGTTAATGAAGCAAATATTACTTTAGTGAATAGAAATGATTATCATTACCAAACAACATGTCTTCATGAAAATGCTGCCGGAACACTAAAGCCTGAGCATACTATGATTCCGATAAGAGATATCATTAATCAAGAGAAGATAGATTTTATTATCGATGATGTTGTTTTGATTAAAAAGAGCGAGAAAAAGGTTAAACTAAAAAGTCGTGAGCTTTCTTATGATATCCTTGTAGTAAGTCTTGGCTTTGAAGCACAAGCAGCGGAAAAACCAGCGTCCTCCAGTCATATTTTTCCTATAGAAAACTTAAGTAATGCCAGAGTACTAAGAGAGCATTTAGAATATAATTTTGCTATGTACGCAAATGAAGAGAATAAAAATACCGCAAGATTAACTATTGTGATTGCTGGCGGCGGTTTAACGGGCATTGAATATGCAGGAGAATTAGTAAATCGGATTCCGGCATTAAGCAAGGAATATGATATTGCCAAATCACAGGTACGTATTATTAACCTTGAATGTGAGTCATCTATTTTAGGTAACTGGAATGAATCTTTAATAGATTATGCGATGAATTCATTGGTTTCACGGGGAGTTGAATTTATAACTGGGGCCCATTTCCTGGAAGCGACTGAAGATATAGTAGTGTACGAGAAAGAAGGGAAAAGATACGAAATCCCTGCAAAAACACTAGTTTGGGCTGGTGGAGTACGTGCTAATTCATTACTGGAAAAATCCGGCGTGTCAACATCGCATGGCAAGGCTGAAGTGGGAAATGATTTACGTATAATTGATCATGATGATATCTATGTTATTGGCGATTGTGCACTTATTCGAAACCCAGAAACAAATACCCCTTACCTGGCAACTGCAAAAATTGCAGTTGAAGCTGCTATGGTTGCAGCACGTAATATTAAAGCACAAATTAATGGACAAGCGTTATGTTCTTTTAAAGCAAAAAATGCTGGTGTTATTGTTTCGCTTGGATATAATGATGCTGTTGGTGTATTGTTTAATGGAAGGAAATACTTTGGGTGGAAAGCAGCATTATTGAAAAAGATAAGTGAAAATCGTTATCTATTTCAGCTTGGTGGTATGAATCTTTTATTTAAAAAAGGCAGATTTAATATTATTAATCATTAAGCAGAGCAAAGGCTGTTTGCCTTTGCTTTTCTGCTCTTTTATTATAAAATAAGCTTTGAATGAACTAATTGGATGTAATCGATTAGAAGGCGAAGGGAGTTACATCAGTGATACAGCTTGTCGTTTCAGTCATGTTATATTTTGTTATCTTTTTTGGAATAGCTTTTATATTGAATATGCTGCTGCGCAGAACATGGTTGATGTCTGTGCTTTATCCATTTGTGGCGTTAATCATTATAGATGGTATTTCAACTTGGGAATATTTCCGCAATACGGGTGAGGCATTTGGAATTCTTGGTGATACAATTGCTTCCCTAACAGCAGTAGACTATATAATAATTGGCTCAGGCTTCGTGGGGACAATTGTCTCAGGAATTGTGGTTAGAGTTTTAAGAAAGAGCGGCTACCGCATGTTTTAAATTGTACATAGCGTTCAAAAACCACAGTGATTGGACTGTGGTTTTTTGTTATTCTTCAATCTCATATTTTTTTATCTTATTATATAAGGTGACTCTTGAAATGCCTAGTCTTCTTGCAGCGTCAGATTTATTTCCATTTGTTTGCCGCAACGTATCTTCAATTAATACTTTTTCAATATTTTCCTTTTCTTCTGCTAATGGGGTTGCATGTTTTACTTCCTGAAATTGACTAGATAGAATATTAGGGAAATATTTTACTAGTTCCTGCTCTTTTATGATTGGTTGTTCTGCAAGAATGACTAATCTTTCCATCATATTTTTTAATTCCCGAACATTACCAGGCCAACTATATTGTAATAATATATGAATAGCAGCTTGATCAATTTCAAGAATGGGTACATGATATTTTAAAGCAAATTGCTCTAGAAAGCCCTGTGCTAAATTAGGAATGTCATCAAGCCGCTCCCGTAAAGGTGGCATGGTTAATTGAATAACATTTAAACGATAGTAGAGGTCTGAACGAAATTTATTTTCCAGCATCATTTTAGGTAAATCCTGATTGGTTGCTGCAATAAATCGGACATCAACTTCTTGACCGATGGAGTCACCGATTCGATAAATTCGATTTTCCTGCAGCACACGCAATAGTTTGACCTGCATTTCAAGGGGAAGCTCACCAATTTCATCAAGGAAGAGTGTTCCCTCACGAGCCATTTCAATTTTTCCTGGTTTACCTTCTTTCGCAGCACCTGTGAAGGATCCAGCTTCATAACCAAAAAGCTCACTTTCAAACAATGCATAGGGGATTGCACCACAGTTAACTGGTACAAACGGGCCGTTATTTCTTGGGCTTGCCTCGTGAATTGCTCTAGCGCAAACTTCTTTCCCTGTTCCGCTTTCCCCAAGGATTAAAGTAGTAGCATCTGTTTTCGCAGCCTTCCAGGCAGTTTGAATGGTCTCTTGTAATTGTACGCTTCTTCCCTTCAAATTTGAAAAAGGAGATGCTTCATTGCCATTTTTAATTCGCATGCGCAGTTCATTTAGTTCTTGAGAGGTTGACTCCAGGTTATTATTTAATTTTACGATTTGGGTAATATCTCTTTCTACAGAAACAGCCCCAATTATTTTTCCAGTGTCATCTTGGATTAGCGAAGTGTTTATGACAACATGCTTATCCTCACGCGGACGATGATAGAGGTTTTTTACTTCCTCTTCACTTTCCAGCACTTTTAATACCATTAAATCTTTTGGTTCAAAGAATTTTATTATTGACTGGTTTAAAATTTCTTCCTTCGTTATGTTATAAGTAGCAACGGCTGACTCGTTCCAGTAAAGCACAATCTTATCTTTGTTAATAACTGTAATTGCATCATCTTCCGTTGCTAAGATTGCATCTAATACATATTTATCGGCTAGCAAAAGTAACACCTCAAATTGTAAACATATTGTAAAGTGATTGTACAACTTCTTTACACTAATGTAAAATACCATCATGTAATATTTATGCTTTCATTTTTTTGAAAAAATATTTAGTGTGAATATTCCTTGAGATTATCCTGTTTTCGGTGAGGGGAAAAAAATTTTGCTTAAGTTGGCATATAATTTGCTATAATAAGAGAGAGGGTGAACAAACAAGCTGGTGCATAGCAGCTTTGAGTTTTTGATTAAGGGGGGTTTTTATAACTTGAGGGTGTTTTTAAGGACGTGACATGATAAAGTACAGGAAATGGGATATGATTTTCATGGAAGCCTTTTCATGCTATAAAGCATTAAATGGGATTTTAATCTGAAACTGCCTTTTCTGTAATAATAGTGGAGAAAGCTATTAGACATGTCATAAACAAACAAGAATTATATTGCAAAGGAGATTATATGATGTCTAATTTAACACGAGATTTTTTTATGGGGTTGGCGAACAATAAATATTTAAATAAAAATGCAAAAAAATGGGGCTTCCGTCTTGGAGCAGAAAAGTTTGTTGCTGGTACGAATCTAAAGAGTGCTGTAGAGAGTATAAAGAAACTAAATGCTCATGGCATTCATACGACTCTTGATAATTTAGGGGAGTTTGTAGAAGACCGTACAGAAGCGATTCATGCCAAAGATCAAATTTTGGAAATTCTTGATACATTGCACGCAGAAAAATTAAATAGTCATATTTCTGTAAAGCTGACACAGCTAGGATTAGATATTGGCACAGATTTCTGCGTAGCTAATATGAAAGAAATTTTATCAAAAGCAGCAGAATATGACATCTTCATTAATTTAGATATGGAGAAGTATGTCCATTATCAAGCAACGCTCAATGTATTAGATGAATTACGCAAAGAATATAAGAATGTTGGTACCGTATTACAAACTTATTTATATCGTACATTAGATGATTTAGAAGCTTTAAAGGATGTTAGACTTCGAATTGTAAAAGGAGCTTATAAAGAATCTGAAGAAGTAGCATATCAAGCGAAAGAAGAGATTGATGCCAATTACCTTGAAGTAGTAAAACAAAGATTATTGGGTGATGCATTTACATCAATTGCAACACATGATCACAATATCATTAATGAAATAAAGAAGTTTGTCAATGAAAATCAAATTGACAAAGATAAGTTTGAATTTCAAATGCTTTATGGTTTTCGTACTGAAATGCAATATAGTTTAGCGGAAGAGGGCTATCATTTCTGTACGTATATTCCTTTCGGTGATGATTGGTTCGGATATTTCATGCGCCGCTTGGCTGAAAGACCACAAAACGTTAATTTAGTATTAAAGGATGCTATCTATACAGAAGATAACACGCTTAAAAAAGGTCCAGCAATTGCTGGAATCGCAGCAATTGCTTCAGTAGCATTCCTTGCAGGAAAAAAGTGTCGAAAATAATAAAACAAAAAGGGAATTTTTGAACTTTTGTCAATGCAAATAGGTTATAATGGGAGAAATTTAGTGAGGAAGAAAGTATGTTCTGGAGAAACTTGAAAGTATTATTTTTCGGGACATTTTGAACAAACTTTTTATAAATATAAAAGGGGGAATATTTATGTCAGATCATGGCTATCAATTGTTAGCAATTATTCTGTATTTTATTGGAATGATCCTGATTGGTTTGTTTTCATTTCGCAGGACAAAGAACTTAGATGACTATATGCTGGGAGGCAGGCAGCTCGGTCCAATTACTTCTGCATTAAGTGCAGGAGCTTCGGATATGTCCCAGTGGCTCTTAATGGGGCTGCCTGGTGCATTATATGTAGCGGGATTAGTTGAAATTTGGATGCCAATTGGTTTAGCAACTGGTACTTGGCTAAACTGGAAAATCGTTGCACCACGACTTCGGACGTATACACAGGTATCGAATAACTCCATTACTATTCCGAGTTTTCTCGATAACCGCTTTAAAAAGAATGCAAAAGTCTTACGTGTAGTTTCGGGAATTGTTATTCTGCTCTATTTTACATTCTATGTTTCATCAGGAATGGTGGCTGGTGGTGTATTTTTCGAAAGTGCATTTGGCTATAGCTATCATACTGGTTTACTGATTGTTGGTGGAGTTACAATTATTTACACTTTTATTGGCGGATTTCTAGCCGTTAGTTTAACGGATGTGGTTCAAGGGACAATGATGTTCTTAGCGTTGCTTCTTGTACCTATATTCGGACTTTTTGCAACAGGTGGTTTTGAAGCAACTGCTGCAAGTGCAACTGCAATGAATCCAGATATCTTAAACATCTTGTCAACTGCGACATTTGCAGGTGTTATATCGTCGCTTGCTTGGGGGCTTGGATACTTTGGACAGCCCCATATCATTATTCGATTTATGGCGATTAAATCTGCTAAAGAAACAAAATCTGCCAGAAGAATCGGGTTTGGGTGGGTAGTTCTTTCATTAGCTGGTGCAGTTGCAACTGGGATTGTTGGTGCTGCATACTTCCAGCAAAACCCTGGAGCAGTATTAACTGATCCAGAGGCAGTATTTCTTGCATTAGGACAAATTCTATTCCATCCATTTATTGCAGGATTGATGCTAGCATCTGTACTTGCAGCAATTATGAGTACGGTCTCATCACAAATGCTTGTTACTTCTTCCGCACTTGTTGAGGATATTTATAAAGTGATATTTAAGAGAAATATGAGTGAGAAAGCTTATGTTAACTTAGGCCGCATTGCTGTTTTAGTTATTGCAATCATAGCGATTTATTTTGCATGGGAAAAGAACGATACAATTCTCGAACTAGTTGCCTTTGCCTGGGCAGGTTTTGGAGCATCCTTTGGTCCGGTAATATTGCTGTCATTATACTGGAAAAAGTTCACAAGTGCTGGTGCGCTTTGGGCGATGATTGTCGGTGCTGTTACCGTATTTACCTGGGGAAACAGCTTCTTATCGGATTATTTATATGAAATTGTTCCAGGATTCGTATTAGCATTGATAACAGCTATTATCGTAAGTAAACTAACATATAAACATGATCCAGAAATAGAAGCTGAATTTGACGAAGCAGTACGATTAGTTAAAGAATCAAATGAATAAACGCATAAACAAAAAAGATGAGCAGTAAAGGCAGGAAGTGGATGGTATGCGTACCTTCATGGTGGAGGGCATTATTTTCTCGATTCTAAAGCTAAACATGGTCTATGGAATCCACGAGCTGGTTCTGAAATTGAAATTCAGCTTAATAGTAATGGATCAATTGTTGTGGGATGGAAAGTAACAAAAAGGTGAATTCGAGAAGCTAATTCTAGAATCTATAAAGAATTAGCTTCTTTTCCATTGTTCAATATTATTCTTCCTTCTTTTTGAGACTGTTCAATATTGATTTCCATTAACTTATTTCTATTTTTCTTCACTTGTTCAGCGATTCCGAGAGCAACTTTTTCAGCCTGATCTACTCCTTCGATTTCAAAATACTTTTCAAAGATTGCGCCTACCTGAATCAATCTCCTGGTGCGTTCTTTTCGTTCCTGTTCCTTCATTCCGTTTTTTAATCGTATTTTCCTCGTTTCCAATTGCTCTATTTTTTTCTCTAGTTCATTTATTTTTTCATGGGTTGCTTTTCTTTCCATTGCTCCCAACTCCCGTCTTCCTACCATGAAAAACGACCGCAGCTGTTGGAACAAAATCGAAATCAGCGAGGAGCAATCAATCGTGAGCGAGACGTCCTTCAGAAGGCTCATACAGACCTCGAGAATCGTTTTGTGCGTGAGTTGGGTAGTAAGTAGTATCCAAATCGCCCCGAAATGGCTTATTTGAGCTATAAACAAGCGAAAACGATTGATCTATTGAATAAGAAGCATGGAAAACTTCTTTCCCCGGCTGATATTCGGCATATAAGGGATTCCTACAAGGGAAATTATCAGGATACAACTAAACAAATTACCCAAGCCATCCATGAAGATAATCGTTTGAACAAAGTAAATCAGTTTATAAAAGGCTATCAAGAAGCAAGTGCAGTGGTAGAGCATTACGAAAACAACCTTGTTTATCGCGGAAGATTAGAGCGTGGAGCACTTTCGAAGGCAGACCAGAACATCTATGAGAATGCTTTATCTGAACGTACTCGATACAAGCAATTATTAATGCAACATCATGTAAAGGATAGCGAGGATCTGCACCGACAAAAAGAAAAGAATGACCAAATTTTGAACAAAGTTCCTTAGCTGCAGGAGCAAGCCAACTACTCCAAGCAAGCAACAAGTCTCTTGGACAGCCTGATTCAAGGAATCGGACAGGCTCAACAAACCATGGAACAGCAAAAACAACCAACGAGAAACAATACAAAGCAAAAACAGAAGTATAAACAGAAAAATATCGACTTGGAATTAGGCTAGAAATGATATAAATTTAAAACGTGGGAAAGGGAAGGGTTTGTATCCTCACCTTCAGTCTTGGTTTTGGGAATCATTCTCTTGTGGCGCAGGGGGATGATTCAAACAAAAAAAGTCATAGAGCCTATGACTTTTTTTGTTTGAGTAGGAATAAACCTAGATAGAAATATCGTAACTCTATTTTTTAAAATACCGTATCAAACCAAGTATTGTTATTGCGATAACAACAAACAAGCCTACGTAGCTTAATATTAAAAAAACAGGTAAATCCATAAAATCAGCCTCCTCTCAACCGATTCTATCATTTTTAATTTTCTATTGAAAATTTTTAAAAAAATTAATTATGTAAACGATTGCAAATAATTCTGGTTTTATTAATATTAGGATGAATGGTATTTCCTAAAAAATTCCCAATAATAAGTATACCACTCAATATCAAAATTGGAAAGGATGTTGAATTTTGAAAGCTATTAGAGGTTTTATGGTTATGGTTGTAGGTTTTTTATTGGTTTTTTCAAGTTTTACCCTCAACGCGTCCGCAGCAGAAGACTTTCGAACAGGTGGTAGAGAAGTTGGTGGACAGTACGTTTCCTATGCGCACTTCCTAACCTATACCGATGTCCGTTGTGGAATGAATACTCAAGCTCATTATCATGCGGACTCCAATAGGGCTATATCAAAAATAGGAGTCAACTGGTCAGTTACTAGTGTATTTACTGGAGGAACTCTAGATTCGGGCGGCATTACTCATTCGAATAGAGGAAATCTACGTGATCAATCCGCAAACAGACTTCCAATTAATCAATCACGAGCAAATTATACTCTTGAAAATGGAGGTTCAAGTTGGACACCTTCAAGTACAGCTTATCACTGCACATCATTGAGTAGTCTTGCGGATGAAAAATCTGATGAACAATCAGTTGATGTTGATCGTGATACACTAAAGGGATTGTATTTCCAAATTAAAGAAGGTAAAAACACGTTAAATAACAACTTAGAACAAGATGTTTCAGGGATTGTTGAAAGACAATTGGCTGATAACATGACTGATGTTAGTGAATATACATTCAAAGATGGTAAAGAGGTTTCTTTAAGTGACTTTGAAATCGTGAATTTAGAAGCTGATAATAGCAAAAACCCTGTCGCAGATGGAGTTACTTTCTATAATTCTGAAGAAGATAATACAACTATTATTGAATTAGAGATTAAAGATACTGTTTTCAAAGATGAAAGTGAATACAAATTGACGGGATATTTAGTGTTCATAGGCTTATGCCAATACCCATAATGAGCCTTTAAATACTCGTATAAAGTCCAACTAAAGCTACTTTTGAATTGAGAGGTAATTGTTAGATCCGTTGTAACATATTTTTCTTTCAACTCTAAAATATGCGGAATCATATCATCAGTCCATTTAAAAGCAAATAAACCTTGTTTATAATCAATTCTTTGGAAAACGTTCAGAGAATAAAATTCATCACCTTCTAGTTCAGAATCGAAACCTAGTATCCTTAGTTTCTTTGTATCTTCTCTAGCATGAATGGCTTTATATTCAATCCCGAATTTCTTTTCAAAATCAGGTTTATTGAATTCTGTTTTTCCGCTATTTTGCGTTGAATAAATAGCGAAAGCTAGTAATTGCATTTGATTTAAGGTCAATCCACTGTTTAATTTTGCCATAGACAAGCGATTACTTTTTCTAATGCTGTTCTCATAAGAAACTACTTGTTCCTTTCCATTTACTCTAGCCAATTTAATCACCTTTTCCTTATGTACTTTTTTTTCGTCTAAAATTAAACTTTATATTTATGCGAAGTTTAATAGTTAACTCAAGTTTCGGACATGACAAATAAACCTCAACCCTTGGTATTAAAGGGCTA
>DAMDKS010000047.1:0-30150 GCA_032085455.1 Oceanobacillus sp. | reverse complement strand
TCGGCAATTCATCAGAATTTTGAACGAGAGAGGGCTCCTCCCGTGTAATTCTCTCTATTTCATCAGAATTTTGAACGAGAGAGGGCTTCTCTCGTGCAATTATCTCTATTTCATCAGAACTTTGAACGAGAGAGGGCTCCTCTCGTGCAATTTATCGCATTTTCACTGATTTCAACATAAAGTGACGCTCATCCCAAAGGATAAGCGTCACTTTAATGATTTTAGCGATTTTCTGATTGATCGAGCCATTCTTGAAGCTTGTCTTTTAATGTGTTAAAGCCAACTGTATTATCTTCGTCTTCTTGTTTTTTGTTTTGACGCGGCTTGCTTGGTGCACTGTTTTTTGGTGCTTCTTCTGTAGCACGGATTGATAGTGAAACTTTATTTTTCTCTTCGTTTACGTCTAGTACTTTTACTTTAACTTCATCTCCAACTTTAAGGTGATCATGAATATCATTTACGAAACCATGTGTAATTTCTGATATATGAACTAATCCCTGCGTATCTTCATTCAAAGCAATAAAAGCACCATATGGTTGAATACCAGTTACTTTTCCATCAATAACTTGACCATTTTCAAATTTGTTCGTCATATTGAACACTCCTATAATTTATCGATTCTTTTCACACAATGAAATATTTTATCATAAATATAGCATTCTAGCAAAAAGCAATTCGAAAATGAAGAGTTTAATGCTTAAGGCAAAAGAAAAAAGCGACCAAATCGCCGCTTGTTTATTACAAATTTGAAGAATTCTTTTTCCTATATATTTGTTAATTCATCTTTCAAACTTTCATAAACTTCATCCCAGAAATCATGATTGTCTCGGAAGGATTTATTCATAAACATATACATTTCCTGTTCTTTTTCTTTACGGTCTGGAGCATCCTCTGGTGGAAGCTTTGCACGAGATTCATCGACAAACTTCTGAATAGCTTGAGCTCGCGGTCCCCATTTTCCAACCTCTTTACCATTCTTATCAATGAAAATAAAAATAGGGATAGAACGTGCGCTACCATTGGTTAGATATTGATCCATTAATTCTAGATTCTCATCACGTAAAAGCATCCGGACATTGATGTTTGCTTCTTTGGCAACACGGAGTAAGATTGGCACATTCAGCATGGCATCGCCACACCAATCCTCCGTTAAAACTATCGCACGCAGATTTTGTGATTGGATTCGTTCAAACAATGCTTTGTCATTAGGCAGTTCGAAATAATCATAGATTGACAGTAATCCTTCTTTATTCGTTTTCATTCCTTCGATATAATCATCTGGAGATGTTGCTTTTTCAAACCATTCATTTAAAGTCATGAAATGCCTCCTCTTTTATTCTATTATTAAAAATATTACATGAAAGTAGAAGTTGAAGTAAACCTTTATGCTTTTTTTTGGTATGATAAAAGACATATGATGCATGAATTGCACATTCATGTATTTTTTTAGGAGGAGGATACAATTGACAACTTTTAATCAAGCGTTTTTATTTGAACTTTTAAAGATGCCATCACCGTCCAGCATGGAGATGCAAATTCAGAAAAAATGGATGCACTATGTTAAAGAATTCGCTCATGAGATTCGTACAGATCATGCCGGAAATGCTATTGGTATATTAAATCCAGATGCACCATTTAAAGTATTGCTGGCAGGACATTGTGATGAAATAGCTTTGGTTATTAATCGAATCGATGAAAAAGGATATCTCTACTTTGACAAAATGGGTGGAATCAATCCGAAAGCAGCTGTTGGGATGCGTGTTCAATTTTTAGGATTTAACGGTGAAACAGTTGGTGTGATTGGTGTAAATGCGCAGCATCATGGGGGCTTGAAAAATGATTTTTCGCTAGATGATCTGTTCATTGACTGTGGCTATAAGTCAAAAGAAGAAGCAGAGAGGTTTATTCAAATTGGAGACTTATGCGTCTACAAGACGGAGCCTGAGGTATTACAAAATCGTTATGTAGCTGGACGAGGTCTTGATAATCGGACAGGTTCATTTATTATTGCTGAAGTATTAAAACACTTATCTAAGAAAAAGTTGAATGTTGGGGTGTATGCAGCAAGTACGGTGAATGAAGAAACAAATATGGGTGGTGCATATTTTGCTGCTGCAGGTGTTGAACCTACCATGGCAATTGCTTGTGATGTTACGTTTGCGACTGACTATCCAGGAGTGAATAAAAATAAATATGGGGATATAACTCTAGACGGAGGCCCCGTACTTGCGAAAGGCGCACCAATCAATCTTAAAATAAACCAATTACTTGAAAAGACAGCTGAAGAATTAAATATGAACGTACAATATGAATTAACACCAAGAACGACAGGAACAGATGCAGATCGGATGCGCCTGACTGGGAAGGGCGTACCTGTATCTCTCGTTTCGCTGCCGCTGCGGTATATGCACTCACCTGTTGAAACATCAAGTTTTAAAGATATTGAGGAAGAAATTGCATTACTTGTTAAGATGATTGAAGACCTTAAAGGAAATGAAAGCTTGAATCCATTGGAGGATTAAGCTGATTTTAAGAATCTTGCATCAAGAAAGAAGAACTCCTGCTCTTTGCAGGCGGAAGTTAACAGCCAGTATTGGTCTGCTATACCATTTCATTGTTTTAGTATATAGACCTATACATGAGAAATAATGAGTCATAAAACTTATTTATCAGTTTCTTGGATATTTTTTATCTAGCCCTAAAGACCTTATTTTCTTTGTTTAAGAAAATAAGGTTCTTTTTTTATTTCTTTTCTAGGTTATATGAATCAATTTCATTTTATCTGGTGTAAAGTAATTGTTTATTAAAATTGTTTTAACCTTGTTGATGTTAATTACTCAAGGTTTTATCGTTATATATCCTATTTTAATATAAATAAAAAGATGAAGAAAAACGGGAAAAAATAATACTAATCAACCAATTTAGAAAATTCAAATGGAATATGACATATTTCGACATAAATACGAGTGAAAATCAATTATACTAATTCTAGCAACAAGAATACACATAAGGGGTCTGCTTATTACATCGATAGCATGTTGTGAAGGGGGGGAAGTATTTTGTAATTCAAAGGGGAAATTGTCGATTTGATAAGTAGCAAAAATTAGTTAAAATAGGGAGGAATTTGGTTTGAGATTAAAGAAAAAGCGAAGAGTCAAAGCGTTTAGTATTGCTGCTTCCGTTTTAATGACTGTTTCTTTGATTGCGCCTGGAGCTGCTTTTGCCCAGCCGAATGCGAAGATTAGTCAATCACTGAATGATTCGACAAAAATTGTTGAGCAAAAAGTAAGCGATCAATTGTTAAATAGCTTTAAAGATGATGAGCATGTCACTTTCTTAGTTAAATTTAATGAAAAAGCTGAAGTTGAAAAAGTTGCTCAGGAAGCAAGGAAAAATGCAGAGAAAGCTAGTTTAACTCAACAAAAGATTGAGCATACGCAACGTTCTGCGGTTATTGCTGAATTGAAAGAAACCTCCTATATTTCACAACAAGATGTAAAAGCATATCTTAACCAAGAAATGGATGATGGAAATGTAAAAGATTTTCATTCCTATCATATTGTAAACGGAATGGCAGTTACCGCTACGAAAGAAGTAGCTGAGAAGATTGCTACCTTTGCGGAAGTAGAGAAATTGCTGCCAAATGAAACGCGGGAATTAAATACTACTGTAACTAAAGATGCGGAAACACCTAAATCTGATATTGCTAATGTAGAATGGAACGTAGAAAGAGTAGGTGCTCCAGGTGCATGGGATATGGGGATTGATGGAACTGGCGTTGTAGTAGCTAGTATTGATACTGGGGTAGAATGGAATCATCCGGCATTAATGGAAAAGTATCGTGGCTATGATGCTGCTACAGGCGAAGTAGATCATACGTATAGCTGGTATGATGCTACTGCGGGTGATGATACACCGTATGATGATGATGGACATGGTACACATGTAACTGGAACAATGGTTGGTGCTGAGCCGGATGGTTCAAACCAAGTTGGAGTTGCTCCAGGAGCGAAATTTTTATCTGTTCGGGCATTTACCCCAGCTGGTGGTATGGATGCGGATTTACTAGATGCTGCTGAATGGATTTTAGCCCCTGATGGAGATGTGACGAAAGCTCCAGATGTTGTAAATAACTCCTGGGGTGGTGGACCAGGTCTTGATGAATGGTACCGTGATGTCGTTATTGCCTGGCGTGCTGCGGAAATTTTCCCGGAATTTTCAGCAGGTAATACTACTATATTTAACCCGGGTGGACCAGGTTCTATTGCTAGTCCGGGGAATTATCCTGAGTCATTTGCTACAGGAGCGACAGATATTAATGATAATTTAGCAAGTTTTTCTTTACAAGGTCCTTCACCATATGAGGGGGATATTAAACCTAATATTTCAGCTCCAGGTGTAAATATTAGATCTACCGTACCAGGAAACGGCTATGAAGGAGGATGGAATGGTACTTCCATGTCTGGACCTGCAGTTTCCGCGGTCGTTGCGTTAATGATTCAAGCAAATGCAAGTTTGACTGTGGATGAGTTGGAGGAAATCATCATTCAATCTGCAGTTCCATTAACAGATAGCGAATTTCCAGAATCTCCGAATATGGGTTATGGTTATGGTCTAGTTAATGCTTATGATGCCGTTTCTTCTCTTGTTTCTGGACTTGGCTCAATCGAAGGTTCTGTAACCAAAGACGGTGAAGATACGGAAGCACCAACGTTTGAATATGAACCAATAGAGGAATCATATGCTGGAATGGATTTAGATTTAACAATTACGGCATCGGATGATGTAAGTGTCGTCTCCGTCGAGGTCGTTTATGGTGATAATTCTATCGAAGCAGAGCGTATCTCTGGAGATTACAAGTCTGGAGAATATCTCGTAACGATCCCTGGTGAAGATATTGAGGAAGGCACGTTTGACTACCAGTTTGTCATAACTGATTTTGGTGGAAATCAAACAACAACAGATACCTACTCTATGAATATAGAATCTGGAATTTCAGTTGGCTATTTCCAAGACTTTGAATCTGAACCAGCTGGCTGGTCTGTATTTGGCACAAACATTTCCTGGGAACGTGGTGTTCCAACATCAGGTCCGGAAGAGGCTGTTTCAGGTGAAAATGTTTATGCAACCAATTTAAGTGGTCTTTACAATAATTCCGAGAACTCCACACTCGTTATGCCGCCAATTGATTTGCCAGAAGGTGAGTCATACTTGCAATTTAGCCAGTGGTATAACTTTGAAAATAACTGGGACTATGGACATGTGTTCATTTCCGAAGATATGGAGGATTGGGAGCAGCTTGTTCAGTATACCAACGTCTCGGACGGTTGGATAGATACAGAGCTTGATCTATCAGAGTATAGTGGGGAACGTGTATATATTGGATTTAATATCACAACGGATTCTATTGTTGGAAGAGATGGCTGGTATATCGATGATGTAGGTCTTTCCGATACATCAAATGATGCAGCAGCTAGTACAGAAAAGGATCATGCAAAATTAGAAGTTGAAAAAGCTGCAGAAGCTGCAGATAAGGATACTGCGAAGAAAGATAAAGACCCAGTAGATCCTGCGAAAATTACGCCTGACTTATCTGTAGAAAAAGCTCCAATTAAAGAAGGTGCAAATGCACTACAAGGATTGCCTATTGATGCAACTGTAAGTGTGCTTGAGAGCGGACGTTCTGTGAATACAGATCCTGCAACTGGAAACTACTCTTTTATTCATGCAGCAGGTGAATTTACAGCGGTGGCTGAAGCTTATGGTTATCATAGTGATGAACAATCTGTTGTAGTTGAGGCAGATGAAACAGCTACTGCAAACTTTGTACTTGACGAACAAGACAAGTACACTGTCTCTGGTACCGTAACAAATGAAGCGACAGGTCAAGCGGTTGCCGATGCTACATTATTGCTTGTCGAAGATGCAAATGTAGAACCAGTCGTAACAGATGAAGACGGAAACTTCTCTATAACTGCTTATGAGGGTGTTTATACAGTGAAGGTTATGGCGCGTGATTATCACGGTGTTGAACAAGAAGTTGACTTCACTGCAGATGGAAATGTAGATATTGAATTAGAACCATTCTACACGGTACCTGGCGGAGAAATCGGTTATGATGATGGTACTGCAGAAAATGCTCGTGCCTTTTATGATGCTGGTAATGGTTGGGCGGTAAAAATGTCACTTGAAGAAGGTCGCGACACTGCTATTGTTACAGATGGTGTTTTCCAATTCCATGATGATGATTGGCCAATACCAGGAGGAACTGGATTTGCTGTTGAAGTATGGGATGCGTCTGGGCCAGACGGGACTCCAGGAGAAAAATTAGCTGGACCAGTCGAAGCTGAAGCAATACGCAGTCTTGATGAATGGACAGTTGTTGACTTGAGTGAACACAGTATTCAAGTTAGTGGCGACTTCTATATGGTTTACATTCAAACAGATGTCAACACTGCTGCACCTGGACTAGCGACGGATGAAAATAGTCCAAATGCAGAACGCAGCTATCAATTGGTTGGCAGTGCATGGTCACCATCACCTGCAATAGAAGGGAATTATATGATCCGTGCGCGTGTGAGCTATGAGGTGGATTCACCAGTCATTACCTCACCTAGCGATGGATTGATTACAAATGAGACAGAGGTTTCCGTTGAAGGTACAGCTTCTCCAACGACATCAGTAAAATTACTGAACAATGGTGAGGAAGTATCTACTGTCGAAGTGGACAATGATGGCAGTTTTGCTATTCCTGCTGAGCTTACAGAAGGAGATAACGAATTTGTTGCCGTTACCATTTTAGATGGAGAAGAAGTAATGGAATCTGAACCAGTAGCAGTTATTTTGGATACAGAGGCACCAGAATTAACGATTGATAATCCAGAAGATGGAGATAAAACAAATCGTGAAACCGTAACTGTAGAAGGAACTGTCGCTGACGAAAACCTTGACTTTGTTGAAGTCAATGGAGAGCGTGCAGACGTAACAGATGGCAGCTATGCCAAGCGTATTTTACTTGATGAAGGTGCAAATGAAATTGAAGTGGTTGCAACAGACTTGGCTGGTAATACGGCAGTTGAATCTGTGACACTAAATGTAGACTATACAGCACCTGAAATTGAGAATCTAACTCCTGAAGAAGATGTTTATCTTGATGCAGGAGAAAGCGTGAAATTCGAATTTGACAGTGAGCCGGGATTAAAAGCAACTTACTTTATCCATATGCCACTGACAAATACAACGCAGAATGCAACAGAGCTCCCAATGATGGAAACGGAGGATGGTCATTATGTTGGCTATTGGACCGCAACAAGCAGCGTTGTTGCTGAAGGTGCTGTCATTGAGGTGAAAGTTGTTGATGCATACGGCAATGAAACAAGGGAACAAACAGAAGGTAACTTATTCATTAATGTTGAATAAATAACCTTTTGAATAGAAAGATGCGGAGAAGTACTTCTTCGCATCTTTTTTTACATATTAGCTTCAAAAAGTTGGGACTGGATTAAAAAAGTCAATGCGATGCCCTTGCAAATAATTAAATATATAGTATACTTATTTTAAATAACTGAATAATCGATTCTAATCTTCGGGGCAGGGTGCAATTCCCGACCGGCGGTAATAAGATTTTGTTTAAGTCCGCGAGCCATAATTTTTTGTGGTTGACCTGGTGTGAATCCAGGACCGACAGTTAAAGTCTGGATGGGAGAAGATGTCGAGCCAATTAAGGTGCGTTTTTTATTGTACCTAATATTTACCTTTGCATTTATTAACCCTAAAGCCCCATTAGGCTTTAGGGTTTTTGTGTTCTTAACAGTTATTATGTTATAAGAACAAAGTAATGGATGTATTTAGGGCAGGCTTATCCTTCATCACGAGTTAGAATCGGTTGAATAAGATGAAGGAGGAAAAAAGGATGCAAAAAAAAGAAAAGCATTCATCGAAGCTAGTAAAACTAGTTATTTTAGCGCTTTTAGGGACGATTGCGCTTATATTATTTTTCTTGAAATTTCCATTGCCGTTTCTGCCGCCATACTTGAAAATTGACTTTAGTGATATGCCGGCATTAATGGCCGGACTGATTTTCTCGCCAATGGCTGGTGTGGTGGTAGTTTTAATCAAAAATTTGCTTTATTTAATCGTAACAGGAGCAGCAGATCCAATCGGAATTGTAGCCAATTTCCTAGCTGGAGTTATGTTTGTTCTGCCTGTTTCGCTCATGTACCATAAATTCCATAAAGGTGTAAAAAGTATTGTCTCTGGCTTAATTACTGGTACTCTTATCATGGCAATTGGAATGACTGTATTAAATTACTATGTAATTTTACCAGCATATGCATGGTTTATGGGCTGGGATATGGGAAATCAAATAGTATGGGGAGCTATCCTGATTGGAGTTCTGCCATTTAATGTAATTAAAGGAATTGTGGTTGGCCTTCTATTTGTCCCATTATTTATAAAAATGCGTACTTGGATTGAACAAAAACAAGTTAATTTCATATAGTCATATAGGGTGAGTGTAGCTAAAAAAGGTTTCGAATTTCGAAACCTTTTTTAGTGTGTGAGGAAATTACAAAATATACTCACGGTCGGAATTTTAAAATTGTAATAAGAAGCCCCGGGAAAGGCGCTCTCTCATTTAATAATACTAAGTAAGCCCCTCTTAAGAAAAGAACTTTTTCCACTATCTTACAAAAACATATTAATTATTAAGGAGATACCTAATAAAAATCCATAAAATGTATTTGTCTTGCCTGTCGCAACCATGGCGGGCATCATTTCAATTGGTTCGTTTTTTCCCCGGAAATTTTTTATAACAGAAATAGCCTTTGGCACGCTCAAAAAGGTAAGAAATGCCCAATACGGCAATAATTCAAGTAAAATTAATCCGAGTGTCCAGGCATAGGCAATTATGAACAAGCATGCAAGCAGTGTAATAGCTTTTTCCCTGCCAATCAGCACAGCTATTGTTTTCCGGCCACCAATCTTATCTCCATCCCGGTCGCGGATATTATTAGCTAAATTCAAGCTGCCAATGAAAATGGTTAGTGGAATGGAAATCCAAATAATATCCCAAGTAATTGCCCCTGTCTGAATAAAAAATGTGATTCCAATAATGACCATCCCCATTAATACGCCTGAGAAAAGTTCACCAAATGGTGTGTAAGAAATTGGCATCGGTCCCCCAGTATATAAGTAACCAATCGCCATACAAATTAAACCAATGACAGCAATCCACCAGCTGGATGCGATACAAATGAATACTCCGAGCAAGAGGGAAATTACATAAAAAAGAATGGCTAAGTTACGAATCTTCTTAGGATTTACACCATCACGGACAATCGTTCCCCCGATACCAACAGATTCATCCGTATCTAAGCCGAGGACAAAGTCGTAATACTCATTAAACATATTGGTTGCCGCTTGAATGAGCATGGATGCAACAAGCATGGCAATAAACAAAGACCAATTAATGTTCATCTCTTGATAAGCAAGCATCGTTCCAACAAACACAGGTATAAAAGATGCAGTAAGCGTATGTGGACGCATTAAGCGCCACCAGACATCAAAACCTGACTTTTCATTCAATGCTTCTCTGATGTTATTATTATTAGCAGTATGCATAATTTTTCCCCCTGATTTATCTATCCTATCAATTTTAAGAAAATATACTCAACGTGTCAATTTCTTTTATTTTTTTAATGGATTACTTGAAATTTTAGAATTGACTAGGTGCATTATAGTGAATTGTCAAAAAAACAGCCGTTTCCTTGAGAAACTGAAGAAAAGAGCATAAAATGTATATGGACATTTTTTGTCAGTGGTTTTATTATCGGAGGTTTAACAGATGATTGATATAAATATGGAAATGCTTGAATTTCGTTTGAAACAGGCAATAGATAGTATTGGTCCAAATGAAAACTTTAAACTGATTAGTATAACAAAGCAAATTGAGCAAAATAATCCCCTTCAGATTTTTGAAGGGGCGAAAGTGCTGCGTAAAGATCGATTTTATTGGGCGAGTGCAGATCGCAATCTAATATTCACTGGGGTCGGGAAGGTACAAATACTTGTGGCCGATGAGAATCGCTTTACGCATACAGAAGAGCAGTGGAAGACATTGCTTAAGAATGCAAGAATCGATAATCCTTACCAATCTGTTCCAGGAACTGGAATTGTTGCTTTTGGCGGGATGGCATTTGACCCGCTCGAAGAGAGAACTTCACTTTGGGGGGAATTTAAACAGAGTCAATTTAATATTCCCGAATTTATGTTTACAAATTATAAAAATAATTATTACTTGACGATGAATCTTCTTGCTTCGAAATCGGCTAATGCGGGAATGTTAGCTGATCAATTGCAAGTGATGGGAAAAGATTTTTTAAATAGGGAAGTTTTTGTCCCGCAGGATTTGCGGATTGAAAAAGAAACGGAAATCGACCCAATGAAATGGAAACAGTCTGTTCGGCAGGCAACAGAAGAGATTAAGGAAGAAAAGGCAGAAAAGATTGTACTTGCTCGTGAGGTTCGTTTGCATTTTAACCAACAGGCAAATATTGCTTCGGTTATTCAAAAACTTAGTGAAACGCAACGAACAAGTTATGTCTTCGCTTTTGAAAACGAAGGAGACTGTTTTATCGGTGCGACCCCAGAACGACTCGTGAAGGTAGAGGAAAATATTTTATTATCTACTTGTCTTGCCGGAACAGCACCGCGAGGGAAAACAGTCGAAGAGGATAGAAAAATTGGCAAACATTTGCTGATGGACAATAAAAATCGCCAAGAGCATGAATTTGTTGTAAATAGGATAAAAAATGGCTTGCTTAAATCTTGTGAGAATATCGAAATACCAAAGGAGCCTGTATTGCTGACTTTGGAAAATTTACAGCATTTATATACCCCCGTGACAGGGCAACTAATGGAAGGCTATACTATTTTTAATATTATTGAAGAATTACATCCAACTCCAGCGCTCGGTGGTACACCAACAAAAGAATCACTTGCTTTTATAAGAGAGCATGAACTGCTGGATCGTGGCTGGTATGGGGCGCCAATCGGGTGGGTTGACAGTAACCATAATGGGGAATTTGCGGTTGCGATTCGCTCTGGACTTATTCAAGGGGATGAAGCATCACTTTTTGCTGGCTGTGGCATTGTTGCCGATTCTGAACCTGAAATGGAGTACGAAGAGACGAAAATTAAATTATTACCTATGCTCAATGTGCTAGGAGGCCAGTCTGAATGAATCATACTGAAATATTAACTAGATATACAGCGAACTTTGTGGATGAACTAATCAAGAATGGTATAAAAGATGTGGTCATATCTCCTGGTTCCCGTTCTACACCGCTGGCACTAGCTTTTAGTGAGCATCCAGATGCAAAAGAGTGGGTGCTTATTGATGAAAGATCTGCAGCCTTTTTCGCCTTAGGGATTGCTAAGCAAACGAAAAATCCGGTCGTATTAGTCTGTACGTCAGGAACAGCAGCGGCTAATTATTATCCCGCTATTGTTGAGGCGCATTATAGCCGTATCCCACTAATCGTGCTGACAGCTGATCGCCCGCACGAATTACGGGATGTTGGAGCACCACAAGCAATTGAACAAATCAATCTATATGGTAATTATGTAAAGTGGTTTCAGGAAATGGCTATTCCAGAAGCATCGCTGGAAATGCTTGGATACGTACGCAATAAAGCTGCACGTGCAGTTTATATGGCAGCAGAAGGGAATCCTGGTCCCGTTCATATGAATATTCCTTTCCGTGAACCGTTAATGCTTGATTTTTCTTTAGAAAATATTTGGGAGCATCCAGACTATCAGGAAAAAGTCTATTCTCCCCCATTAGATGGAAATAAAACATTGTCATCTGCACAAATAGAAAGTTTTTTGCATCGTCTTGCTGGTAAGAAAAGAGGCTTGATTGTTTGTGGCCCACAGTCTGATCCACTTGCTTTTTCGCAGGCTGTTACAGCGCTTGCTGAAAAATGGCAATTGCCCATTTTCGCAGACCCACTATCGCAAGTTCGAGCAGGAACACATAGCAAAACCAATATCATCGAAACATATGATGCAACATTAAAAAATGAAACAATTCGCAAGCAATATAAACCGGATTTCATTATTCGCTTTGGCGCAATGCCTGTTTCCAAGCCATATCTGTTCTTCGTTAAAGAGAATAAAGATGTGCCGCAATTCATTGTTGAAAATCACAGTGGTTACCGTGAGCCTGCTGGAAATGTGACAGATTTTATTTTTGCGGATCCAGTTGCTTTTTGTGAAGCGCTAAACGAAACGGAGCAGACTGCTTTTTCAGAGGAATGGCTAGCTGCGTGGCAGGGTATGAATGAAGTTGCAAGAAAGCAGCTAGCAAGTGGTATGGGAGAGCGTATTACAGAAGGTGAAGCAATTCGCGCACTTGTTAAGGCTGCTCCAGAACAGCATACCGTTTATGTCGGAAATAGCATGGCAATTCGTGATATGGATTCATTTTTCTTTGTAAATGAGAAAGACATAGAAATTCTCGGGAATCGAGGAGCGAATGGAATCGATGGTATGGTTTCCAGTGCAGCTGGTGCAGCGGCAAATGGTGAGCATATCACCTTAGTGCTTGGGGATTTGTCATTTTTTCATGACTTGAATGGTCTGCTTGCTGCCAAGCATTATAAGCTGAAGATGACGATATTGCTTATTAATAACAATGGTGGAGGGATTTTTTCCTTCCTGTCGCAGGCAAAAGATAAAAAGCACTTTGAAGCATTGTTTGGTACGCCAATTGATCTTGATTTCTCTTTAGCAGCTCAGCTTTATGAAGCGGCATATTTTGAACCGAAAACGGAGCGTGAGCTGGAGGATGTATTAAAAGAAACCTATAGGAATAGTGGACTTTCGATTGTTGAAGTGAAAACAAATCGTGAGGAAAATGCTCTTTGGCATCAAAGAAAATGGGAAGCAATAGCTGAAGCATTGCTGGATAAGGAATGATTTTTTGTACTATTCAGTTGAAAATATGGATTACTGGGTTGAAATCCATGGTCATGGCACTCCCGTCGTTCTGCTTCATGGATTTACCGGCAGCAGTAATACGTGGCAAAGCTTAATACTGCAGAAGTATACTGGCTTGAAGTTTATTACAATCGATTTACCAGGTCATGGTCTAACCAAAGGAAAAACGGTAAAAACCATGGATGCTTGCTGCGGAGATTTGCACCAAGTACTTCAAGGTCTTGGCTTAAATAAATTTTACCTTGCCGGATATTCCATGGGTGGAAGAACTGCTTTATCCTATACGGTAAAATATCCGAAAAGTATTCTTGGTCTGCTTTTAGAAAGTGCCTCTCCAGGTCTGCAAACTGAAGCGGAGCGCAGGATGCGTGCAGAGAGTGACCAGTTACTGGCAGAGCGCATTGAGAAAGAAGGGGTTGAAGCCTTCGTAAATGATTGGGAAAACATTGCTTTATTCTCAACACAGAAATTGTTATCCATGGAAAAACAGGAAGCAATTCGCAGAGAGCGATTATCGCATACTGCGGAAGGTCTCGCGAATTCACTTCGTGGAATGGGAACGGGAGCACAAGCTTCAAATTGGCACAGATTAAATGAGCTTCCTTTTCCCGTCTTATTAATTGCAGGAAGTTTGGATAAAAAGTTTGTTAAGATAAATGAAAGCATGTTAGAGCTTCTTCCAAATGCTAAACTTCAAGTTTGTGAGGATGCTGGACATGCTGTTCATGTGGAGAAGCCGCAGACTTTTAATAGGTTGTTAGTGGCGTTTGCAAAAACTTACGTATCATGAGAAAATTATAATACAATTGCTTTATTGAGAAGGAGGAAGAAGTTTGGCTGTACAATGGGCAGAAGCAAAAAAATACGAAGAAATTATTTATGAAAAATATAATGGAATTGCAAAAGTTACAATTAATCGACCAGAAAAGCGTAATGCCTTTACACCGCTGACTGTTCAAGAGATGATTGATGCATTCTCTGATGCGCGTGACGATTCATCAATCGGCGTTATCGTTCTTACAGGAGCTGGAGAAAAAGCATTCTGTTCTGGTGGTGACCAATCCATTCGAGGGAATGGTGGTTACGTTGGGGATGACAATATTCCCCGTTTAAACGTGCTTGATTTGCAGCGTTTAATCCGTACCATTCCTAAACCAGTTATTGCAATGGTTTCCGGCTATGCTATTGGTGGCGGACATGTATTGCATGTGGTATGTGATTTAACAATCGCAGCCGATAATGCAATTTTCGGCCAAACTGGACCTAAGGTAGGCAGCTTTGATGCCGGCTATGGTGCTGGTTATTTAGCTCGTTTAGTAGGGCATAAGCGCGCGCGGGAAATTTGGTACTTATGTCGTCAATACAATGCAGATGAAGCGTATGAAATGGGCATGGTTAACAAAGTGGTACCATATGAAAAATTAGAAGAAGAAACAATCCAATGGTGTGAGGAGATTTTGGAGAAATCACCAACTGCACTTCGTTTCCTGAAAGCATCGTTTAATGCTGATACAGATGGCTTAGCTGGCTTACAGCAATTAGGTGGAGATGCCACACTGCTATATTATACAACTCCTGAAGCTAAAGAAGGACGAGATGCGTTTAAAGAAAAAAGAAAACCGGATTTTAAGAAGTTTCCACGCTTCCCGTAAATAAATGAAAAGCCTTTGCGTAAAGCAAAGGCTTTTGTAATGATATACTCAGTAATAGATTATTAGTTAGAAAGGAACAATTTGTAATGGCAGAAATTATTCCACATTGGCTATCGAAGCAAGCGGATTTGGCTCCGAATCATTTGGCACTGGAATTCCCAGATGGGGAGGAAATTACTTTTAGAAAGTTGCAGCTGAATAGTGAAAGCTATGCTAAAAGATTAGCGACCCTAGGTGTTAAACCAGGCATGCGTATAGGGATTTTATCGTCAAATGAGCTGGAAATGGTGTATACAATCCATGCGTTAAGCTATTTAGGAGCAATCGGAGTCCTATTAAACACAAGACTTACGGATGAGGAAATTCAATATCAGCTGCAAAATGCTGAAGTGAGTCTATTAATTACAGACAATAAGGAAAAAAAACGCTGCTTAAAAATAAAGGGGCAGTATCGTTTTTTTGACTTGCAGACAATTGCTGAAGCAGATATCGAATTAGTGCAGGAACTGAATTTGGATGATATTTTTACAATCATTTATACATCAGGAACAACTGGATTTCCAAAAGGAGTGATGCATACCTATGGAAATCACTGGTGGAATGCAATTTCTTCCGCTTTGAATTTAGGTATTGATAAAGCGGATAAATGGCTGATCTCCTTGCCGTTATTCCATGTGAGTGGCTTGTCCACTTTAATGAAGAGTGTGATTTATGGCATGCCGATTTATTTAATGGAGAAATTTGATGAAAAGCAAGTCCATGAGGCGATATTGAAAAAAGATATTACGATTGTATCTGTGGTTACTGTCATGATTCAGCGTTTAATGGAAAAAATGGGAAATGAACGCTACCCAGAGAAGCTGAGATGCTTTCTGCTTGGCGGCGGTCCAGCTCCACAAGCCTTGCTTGAAAGGGCAAAGGAAAAAGCAATCCCTGTTTTTCAAAGCTATGGTATGACAGAAACGGCCTCACAAATTGCTGCTTTGAATCCCAATGATGCACTAAATAAACTGGGATCAGCTGGAAAGCCTCTATTTCCCGCTCAATTGAAAATTGAAAAGCCTGGAATGGATGGTATCGGAGAGATTGTTGTGAAAGGCCCCACTGTTACAATGGGATATTACAACAACTCAAAGGCAAATAAGGAAAGTATCTCAGAAGGCTGGTTTAAAACAGGTGACTTAGGGTACATAGACCAGGACGGATATTTATATGTCGTAGATCGCAGAACAGACCTGATTATCTCAGGCGGCGAAAATATTTACCCAACAGAGATTGAAAATGCTTTAATGAAAATGCCAGAAGTAAAGGAAGCTGGCGTAACAAAAATGGAAGATGAGATATGGGGGCAAATTCCAGTAGCATATGTAGTAACAAACAAAAAGGTAACAGAAATAGAAATTCTATCGTTTCTGAAACAGCATCTGGCAGCATACAAACTGCCTAAGAAAGTTTATTTTATCGACCAATTACCTAGAAATGTTGCAAACAAACTGGTAAGAAATAAATTGCAAAATATAAGATAAATATGCTCTTCAACCGCCACTTTTCCTGTTAAAGATAATTGAATAGCATCTGATGAAATTCTGCAGTATAATATGATGCAATGTTTCATCCTGCATTATCTGGAAAAGATAATTTAATATTAGACAGGGATAATGAAACGCAGAAATTAAAGAACAAAAGGTCGTGGCGCAGTTTGAAGATATTTAAGGACTTTTATAAAAACGAAGTACAGCTTTCTTTTGAAAATCATCCTTTTTCAAAAAATCCAAAGCATGTATGGGTTATTTGCCGCTATAAAGGACAGTGGCTGCTTACAAAACATAAGGAAAGAGGACTGGAATTTCCGGGTGGCAAAGTTGAACAAGGTGAAACAGCTGAGGAAGCAGCAATTAGAGAAGTATACGAAGAAACAGGCGGCAGAGTTGAACAGATGCATTATATTGGACAGTATTATGTAAAAGGCAAAAAAGAGCATGTGATTAAAAATGTATATTTTGCAACTGTGCATCATTTAGATGATAAAAATTCATATTATGAAACAGATGGACCTGTTCTCTTATCGGAGATTCCGCGTAATGTGAATCATAACCAGGCATATAGCTTTATTATGAAGGATAAGGTATTGGATTATTCTCTAGAGTATATTGAGAAATATTCTTTTGTATAGACAGTATGCTGTTTAAGTATCCCGATGTCTTTTGGGATAAATAAAAAGAAAGAAATCGCTCTTCTTATAGCGATTTCTTTTACTTTGTATGATGAATTAACCATTTTTCCAGCTTTTCAACCACTTTATACATAATAGCTGCAAGAATGGCAATGATTACAAGACTAGCCATTACTAGAGTAAAGTCAAATACTTGGAATCCATAAATAATTAAATAACCAAGTCCATTTTTAGAAACAAGATACTCTCCAACGATCACACCTACCCAGGATAACCCGACATTTACTTTTAATGTAGAAACCATCACAGGTAAGGTTGCGGGGAAAATTGCTTCTTTGAAGATTTGCCATTTATTTGCTCCAAAGCTTCGGAGCACCATCGTATAATTTTCGTCTACTTCATTAAAACCACTGTAGACAACTAATGTGGTTACAATGACGGATATGATAAACCCCATTGCAATAATTGAAAAATAACCGGGACCAAAAGCTACGATTAGAATTGGACCTAAAGCCACCTTAGGCATTGCATTAAAAATGACAAGGTAGGGGTCCGAAATATTAGCAAATCGTCTGGAATACCAAAGCACACTAGCAATGATAATTCCGCCAACCGTACCAAGGATAAAACCTAATACTGTTTCAAATAAGGTAATCGAAATATGGTTTAGCAATGTCCCGTTGGAAAGCCGATATATAATAAGCTCCGCTATTTTGGAAGGAGCACTGAATAGCAAAGGATCTATAATATAAAACCTGCTGCACAGCTCCCAGCTGAGGAAGAAAAGCACTGCGATGACAAGCTGCCACGAAAGAACGATTTTCCTTTCCTTTTTCAGACCTTTTTGGTAACGGTGAAATAATTGTTCATCTGAACTCATTTTCATGCGAGTTCACCTGATTCATGATCATTTTTTGTGGACTCAAGTTGTTGCCAGATTTTATCAAATAGCACCTGATACTTTGGATGCTTTCTGACGGCCATTGGTGATTCAATTCTTAGCTCTATAGGAACTTCATACATCGTTGAAATTCTCCCGGGATGGGATGTTAAAATAATAATTCGGTCACTCATTGCAATGGCTTCACCAATATCATGTGTAACAAGGATGGTTGTTTTATTATAGGCAGAGAGTGTATTTGATACAAGCTCTTCCAGCTTTAACTTTGTTTGATAATCTAAGGAGGAGAAGGGTTCATCTAACAGAAATATTGCTGGATCATTCATTAATGTACGTGCTAAAGCGGCGCGTTGGCGCATGCCACCCGATAATTCCTCGGGATATTGCTTTTGGACATTACCTAAGCCAACTTCTTTTAAAAGCTTTTTTGCCTGATTCTCAATTGCAGGATCATATCGTTTTTGAATTTTTGGTCCAAGCAAAATATTATTGAGAATGGTTTTCCAGGGAAATAAATAATCCTGCTGCAGCATATAACCAATCTCTTCATTGCTGTTTTCAAGAGGTGTATCCTTAATTTTAATATTACCTGACGTATGCTTGATGAGCTTTGCGATAATTGAGAGGATGGTCGATTTGCCACAGCCGCTCGGACCAAGTAAAGAGATAAATTCACCAGGCTGAACAGAGAATGAAATGTTTTCCAAAGCTTTTGTATAGCTATTTTTAGAAAAATAGTAATGACTAACCTGCTGCAATTCTAACATCGTCATAAACATGCCTCCTACTCATTCATCACTTCTTCAGCAATGCTTGTGTCTACTAAATCCTCATATAGCGCATCGATTGGCAGTTCACCCGCTTCATCCATAATGCTTTTCAGATTTTCCCATGCTTCTTCTTGTAAAAGTGGATTCTGAGAGAAAGAGCCTTGATTTTTATACCTTTCTATCGAAGCTGAAAGGATATCTAAATCTGTATCCTCGAAATAAGGTTCAACGACTTCAGCAATTGTATCTGGATCCGCTTCATTTACCCACTGCTGTGCACGGTAAATGGCTTTTGTGAATTTCTCAATTGTTTCTACCTCTTCTTCCAGATAGCTTTGTTTTGTCATGAAAACGGTGTAAGGTACTTCGCCCGATTCTTCACCAAAGGATGCAACAATATGTCCCTGTCCCTGCTGTTCAAAAATACTTGCAGTTGGCTCAAATAATTGTACATATTGATAATCTCCTGATTGAAAAGCACTAGGAATGTTAGCAAAGTCAATGCTTTGATTTAATTCAAGGTCTTGGTGCGGATCAATACTATGCTTTTTAAGGACATATTCACCAACCATTTGCGGCATACCGCCAACACGTTGACCAAGATATTTTTCACCCTTCATATCTTCAAAGTTAAAATCAGGATTTTCCTCTTTGGCCACAAGGAAGGTACCATCAGTTTTTGTCAGCTGTGCAAAGTTTACTGCATAGTCTTTTGAATCCTGAGCATATACATAGATTGATGTTTCTGACCCAACGAGCGCAATGTCTGCACCACCTGAAAGCAAGGCAGTCATTGTCGTGTCCCCGCCCCAGGTTGTTTGCAGTTCAACATCCAATCCTTCATCAGAAAAAAATCCTTTTTCTAAAGCGACATACTGTGGAGTATAAAAGACAGAGCGCGTAACTTCTGCGAGATTTATTTCTACTGTACTTGTATTACAAGCGGAAAGAAGTGTGATTAGTAATATCAGAACAAAAAAACTGCCAATCTTCTTCATGATGTTTCGACCCTTTCGCTTAAAGTAGATATTCAAATACAGTTTATGCCCAGATGTAAATAATGTGCCTGCATTCTTTTACGAAAAAAACCCTGACCTTTGTAAGAAAGAAGGTCAGGGAATCAGCAGACTGCTGATTAAATTTCACTCATATATAAATCCTTTTTGGGATGAGGAAACAAATTAATTTCCTTTATAAATGGGTCCAGCTTGTTTGATGGACGAATTTACGTTATTGAATTTCTCAAAGTTGCTGTGAAATTCCATTGCCAGTGATTTGGCCGCATCCTCATAAGCAGTTTTATCCTCCCAAGTATTCTTAGGAACTAAAACTTCATCAGGAACACCTGCTACATGTACAGGAATCTTTAAGCCAAATACTTCATCAGTAATTGTTTCAATATTATTTAATTCGCCTTCTAATGCGGCGTGAATCATTGCTCGTGTATAAGAAAGCTTCATTCTATTACCGACACCATATGAGCCGCCAGTCCATCCTGTATTTACAAGAAAGACATTGGAATCATATTGATCAATTTTTTGACCAAGCATATCAGCGTATTTTGCCGGTTCCAGTGGCAGGAAGGGTGAACCAAAGCATGCTGAGAAAGTAGCTTGTGGATCGGTAACTCCACGCTCTGTTCCAGCAAGTTTACTTGTATAACCACTTAGGAAATGATACATTGCTTGTTCTTTCGTCAGTTTGCTGATTGGCGGCAATGTACCAGAAGCATCAGCTGTTAGGAAAATAATGGTGTTTGGATGTCCTGCAACGCTTGGTGTAACAATATTATCAATATTTTCCACTGGATAGGCTGCCCGCGTATTTTCAGTTAATGATGTATCATCATAATTAGCTTCGCTTGTTTCTTCATTAATCATGACGTTTTCTAACACAGAACCGAAACGAATTGCATTAAAAATCTGCGGTTCCTTTTCCTGAGAGAGGTCTGCACATTTTGCGTAACAGCCACCTTCAATATTAAATACGCCATTCGGACTCCAGCCGTGCTCGTCGTCACCAATTAAACGGCGATACGGGTCTGCGGACAATGTTGTTTTTCCTGTTCCGGACAGACCAAAGAATAAAGCAACATCACCTTCCTGACCAACGTTTGCAGAGCAGTGCATAGAAAGGACATTACGCTGCGGCAAGAGATAGTTCATAATGGAAAAAATTGATTTTTTAATCTCTCCAGCATATTCTGTACCGCCAATTAAAACAACACGTTTTTTGAAGGAGACAATAATAAATGTTTCCGAATTTGTTCCATCAACTGCAGGATCTGCCTTAAAGTGAGGCGCAGAAAGCACAGTGAATTCTGATGTATGATTCTCTAATTCCTCTTTCGTTGGTGTAATAAAAAGCTGACGTGCAAATAGATTATGCCATGCGTATTCATTGAATATCTGAAGTGGAAGGCGGTACTTTTCATCAGCACCTGCAAATCCCTTAAACTGGTATAATTCATCTTTTTTCATTAAGTAATCAATGACTTTGTGATATAATTTTTCAAAGGATGCTTCATCAATTGGCTGGTTTACATTTCCCCAGTCCACTGTATCTTGACTGATTTCATCTTTTACAATAAATTTATCTTTTGGTGAGCGTCCCGTATATTTACCAGTGGTAGCTGTTACTGCGCCGGTGGAAGTCAAGACACCTTCCTTACGATCTAAGACACGCTCAACAAGACGAGCTACCGATAAATTCTGTTTTAGATTATTATGCGTATACAATTCATTAACCAATGATTTCTCCACCATTTTCATTATCATTCTCCTGCCTTTAGAAGGTTTTGTTAGGAAAGATCCCATCTTTACCATTTGTTTAACTTAAATCTGTTAATAGTATAACACATTAGAATAATTAATCCATACTAATTCAGGGGATTTTTTGAAAAAAATTAATGCAATTATAAAGTGGTAACATTTAAACTGGAAATGAATAATATAATATGCTATTCTAAACTTTAATAGACTATCGTTAAATCGCGCTTATAAATGCAGTTTTAAGTGAGGTTTGGCTTAGTCAATAAATAAATGTAATGAATCTTTTAACAAAACCTTTATGATAAGGTTATAATCATTTCATTTCTTATTCAGAGTCGGCGGAGGGACAGTCCCTGTGAAGCCCGGCAACCTCACATATGTGAAAGGTGCTAACCTGGTGCAAGGAAACTCCTTGAACAATAAGAGTGAAAGGCTGTGAATTCCTTTCCTCATGAATGCGGAAAGGTTTTTTATTTTTGTATACTGTACTTTGAATAATTTCTTTTATTGATTATAAGAGCGTGTTTGAAAAGGAGGAGAAAAGTGTCATTTTTACCGTACTTTTTGAACATCCTCTATAAGGTTTCGTTACAATATGTATAAAGGAGAGAACGAGCCAAATGGCTGTAGATATTCGTTTATTTACTTCAGAATCTGTAACAGAAGGACATCCAGATAAAATGTCTGATCAAATATCAGATGCAATTTTAGATGAAATTTTAAAGGAAGACCCGAATGCTCGCGTAGCCTGTGAAACAATGGTTACAACGGGAATGGTTTTTGTTGCTGGGGAAATTTCGACTGCTACATATGTTGACATTTCTGAAGTGGTGCGCAAAACAATTAAAGAGATAGGCTATACACGTGCGAAATATGGTTTTGATTCCGAAACCTGCGCTGTAATCACTGCGATTGATGAACAATCACCTGATATTGCTAAGGGTGTCGATAAAGCACTTGAAGCAAGGCAAGGGAAAGTAGAGACAGAAGAGGTGGATGCAATCGGAGCAGGTGACCAAGGTCTAATGTTTGGCTATGCCTGTGATGAAACGGAAGAATATATGCCGCTTCCCATCAGTCTTGCTCATCAGCTTGCCAAACGATTGACTGATGTAAGAAAAAATCGTACACTTTATTACTTGCGTCCTGATGGAAAAACACAGGTAACGGTAGAGTATGATGAAAATAATCAGCCGGTGCGAGTGGATACAATCGTCGTTTCCATCCAGCATCACGAAGATATCCCAAATGAAAAAATTGAAAAGGATATTACTGAGCACGTCATTAAGCCGATTGTTCCAAGCGAATTATTAGATGAGAAAACAAATTATTTTATTAATCCTTCAGGTCGCTTTGTACTTGGTGGTCCGCAGGGAGATGTAGGATTAACTGGCCGGAAAATTATTGTCGATACATATGGAGGCTACGCGCGACACGGTGGAGGTGCATTCAGCGGGAAGGATGCTACGAAAGTTGATCGTTCAGCAGCCTATGCGGCACGTTATGTAGCGAAAAATATTGTTGCAGCTGGTCTGGCGAGAAAATGTGAAGTACAGCTTGCATACGCAATTGGTGTGGCTGAACCAGTTTCAATAGCGATCGATACATTTGGAACTGGAGAAGTTAGCGAAACGGCACTTGTGAAAGCCGTTCGTCAAATTTTCGACCTTCGTCCAGCAGGAATTATTCGTATGCTCGATTTAAGAAAGCCTATTTTTAAAAATACAGCAGCTTACGGACATTTTGGCAGAACAGATATTGTATTCCCTTGGGAAAAGATAGATAAAGCTGAAGAGCTTCAAAGCTTAACAAAGGATAGGAAGTAAGAACAAAGGTTATGGGAGCAGTTCCTGACTATTACGGTGTAATATTTTATATACAGATCACAAATTTTTTAATAGTTTCCTAGAAAAAAGGCGATTTCAAATTATATTTGGAATCGCCTTTAAATAGACTCTAGCCTATTTACCTAAATTGGTTTTATCTTTATAGTACTGTCCTTTTTCAACATAGGATTTTCTTACCCTCTCCATTTCTGCAAAATCTGCATTTGTGAGATTACGGGCAAACCTTGCTGGGTTCCCCATATAGAGTGTATTCGGAGGTATCTTTTTACCAGGAGGGACTAATGTTCCAGCAGCAATAAAGGCATTTTCTCCAATTTCAGCACCATCCAGAATAATAGCTCCCATTCCAATCAAGGCATTTTTGCGAATAATCGAGGAGTGGAGCATTACTTTATGCCCAACGGTTACATCATCCTCGATGATTAATGGATGATTAGGGCTTTGATGAAGAACAGATAAGTCTTGAATACTCACTCTTTTGCCAATTCGTGTAGGAGCAATATCTCCCCGTATAACAGTATGAAACCAAATACTTGAATCTTCTTCAATTTTTACATCCCCATTAATTACTGCGTTTTTAGCAATGAAAACAGAATCATGAATCTCGGGATAAACACCTAAGTAATGATCAATCATTTATATGTATGCTCCTTTTTCCTCTGTATTTTTATTTTTTACTAGATGATACTATATTAAATAGTATAGCAAATGGTGTAAGCGATGACGAAATAAATAAATGGAGGAAATTAGGGTGAAGGATGTGCCAAAAACAGCAGCAGAACTTTTAAAAAGGGTATTTATAGAATTATTTCCTGTGATTGAAGAAGAATTGAAGAGATGGAGGGGAAAGGCAGAAGCAATACCAAATGCTGAATTGCGTAATCAGGCTTTGGCAAGTATTGAAACGAAAGCATTTCATTGCCAGGGCGGGGGTGTGTTCGCATTGCTGGCAGGTGTACACTGTAAAACGGTATTGCGTTTTATTGTTGCCTACCAGACAATTAGCGACTATCTTGATAATTTATGCGACAGAAGCACTTCACTAAATCCAAAAGATTTTAGAATGCTCCATAAGGCAATGGCAGATGCACTGTCTCCAGGCAATTCATTGAAAAATTATTACGCATATCGCGATGAACAGGATGATGGCGATTATCTCCATGAGCTTGTACAAACTTGTCAAAATACATTACTTGAAATGGAAGATTTTCCACTTATTCAAGAGGAAATGCTGGAACTGGAAGCATTATACGCTGAATTGCAAATATATAAGCATGTAAAAGAGGAAGAACGTCTGCCGCTGCTTATGGAGTGGTATAATATAAATAAGGACAAGGCACTTGGGCTGCGCTGGAATGAATTTGCTGCCGCCGCTGGTTCAACCTTAGGTATTTTTTGTCTTGTAGCTTATGGCTTTTCAGGTAAAATAACATCGGCACTTGTGGAAGAAATTGTTGGGAGCTATTTTCCCTATGTTCAAGGATTACATATCCTGCTTGATTATTATATTGACCAAGAGGAGGACAGAACTGAAGGGGATTTAAACTTTTGTAATGATTATCGCGATGAAGTCCAGATGTTTGATAGATTCCATTATTTTTTCATTTTAGCGGAAGAAAAAATGGCTCGATTACCAGATAAACAATTCCATCGTTATATTCCAAAGGGCTTGATTGGACTATATTTAAGTGATGAAAAGGTGAAGAAGATGGGTGGAGACGCTTATCTTAGAAAGCGGCTCCTTAAGAAGAGCGGTTTTACAGGATTGTTTCTTCATTATAATATAAGGTTATATTATAAAATAACAAATTAAATTTTGTATAATGAGGGGGCAGCGGGATGTATGAATTAAAAATGAAAGAAAATAATCGTGATGTTATTGAATTTATGAAGCGGTAGAGCCTCCGAAATGACGGATGCTTATCGACTTTTAGATATTTTTAGTGCAGTAACGGGAAAACAGGCGAAAATGTGGGGACCCACTATATTGGATTTGGTTCTTATCATTATAAATATGAATCGACACGAAGGAGATACTCCTGTTGTTGGCTTCTCTCCAAGAAAAGCAAGGCACAGTCTTTATCTCCTGGCCGACAGCGCAAATTGCGATACACTGCTGGCGGATTTCGGTAAGCATAAAGCCGGTAAAAGCTGTATATATGTTAATAAAAGTGAAACTGCGTTCAGTAGGGGTTTTCTTTTCATCTCCTCCTGAACGTTAGTTGAACCAATCGGGGATTTACTGCCAGTTAATTCGGGATAAAATTGAAGATATTGATTTGGAAGTACTAGAGGAATTAATTAAAAAGACAGAATCGCACATTGATGCGCTTCATGGCATAGATTAAGTATTAAATAACGCTGCGAGCAATAGAACGGCAGCGTTATTTAGATGAAAGCGTATTAGCGCTTTTCAATTGCAAGAATAAAAGGCGGAGTATTTTTTTGGTTAATAAATTGGTACTGCAGCACGTGATATGCCTTTTGGTCAAGCTGGCTAACGTATCCAACTAAGGCGGTTTTTTCCTCTTCGCCACCCTCATGTCCGTGATAGACAACAAAAACAATTAGGCCTTTTTTCTTTAGGTTATTAAGCAGCTTTTCAAGCGCCTGCAGCGTAGAAGTGCTCTTTGTAATAATTGTTTTATCACTTCGCGGGAGGTAGCCCAGATTGAAAATTGCACCAGCGACTTCCTTGTCTTGCTTAAGATAATTAGAAATAGAAGCATGACTGTCTTGAATCAAGGTTACATTAGATTGTTTATGCTTTTCGAGCAGCGTTTCAGTTGTTTTAATCGCTCTCTCTTGAATATCGAAGGCAAGCACTTTTCCATTATCTCCAACAAGCTTAGCTAAAAATAATGTATCATTCCCATTTCCGCAGGTCGCATCAATAACGAGTTCCCCGGGAGAAATGGAGCTTTCTAATAAATAATGCGCATAATTTAAAATACTTTGCAATATATATCCCACTTTCTTTTTCTAAAAATAAGCAAATTCCTATTATGTAAAGGATAGAACATTTGGCTATTCTTGACAATAATGAGGAGATTCATTATAATTCGATATAATCAGCAGATAAGAGAGTATAAAACTTTCCTATCTGTACAAGTGCAGCTAACGTTGTCATCGAAAGGCCTGATGACAACGAAATTTTCTAATAATATAAAAACAATGCATAGGATTAGTAGTAATTTTTTCGTATACAGAGAGACAGCGGGCGGTGTAAGCTGTTTATGTAAAGATTTGCGAACTCACCTATAAGGTTGCAGAAGTGAATGAAAGTAGTTTCTGCCGTCTATCTGCGTTAAAGATATCAAGCGAACGTAATTTTGCGTTAATTTGGGTGGTACCGCGGGAAAATATGCTTCTCGTCCCTATTTTTATAGGGATGAGTGGCTTTTTTTATATTAAAAATTGGCTATGCTTGATATAAAGGCGCTATATAGATTGGTTTCTTGATAAATGAAGGAGGTCAACAGGGATGAGTTATAATCATGTTGAAATTGAAAAAAAATGGCAAGCTTACTGGCAAGAAAACAAAACTTTTAAAACAAACACGTATTCTGACAAAAAGAAATTCTATGCACTGGATATGTTCCCTTATCCGTCTGGAGCAGGTCTTCATGTAGGGCATCCAGAAGGGTATACGGCTACAGATATTATCTCAAGAATGAAACGCATGCAAGGATATGAAGTGTTGCATCCTATGGGTTGGGACGCCTTTGGTCTTCCAGCTGAGCAATATGCAATCGATACTGGAAATAGTCCTGCTGAATTTACCGAGCAGAACATCACAACGTTCAAGCGGCAAATTCAGGAACTTGGTTTTTCTTATGATTGGGATCGGGAAATTAACACGACAGATCCGAATTATTATAAATGGACACAATGGATTTTTATTAAACTTTATGAAAAAGGTCTTGCGTATATTGATGAAGTAGCTGTGAATTGGTGTCCAGCACTAGGTACAGTGCTTGCGAATGAAGAAGTCATTGATGGTAAAAGTGAACGCGGTGGTCATCCGGTTATTCGGAAGCCGATGAGGCAGTGGATGCTGAAAATTACTGCTTATGCGGATCGTTTATTGGAAGACTTGGAAGAATTGGATTGGCCTGAAAGCCTTAAGGAAATGCAGCGTAATTGGATTGGCCGTTCAGAAGGTGCCGAGGTTACATTTAATATCGAAGGTCATGATAAGGAATTTACTGTTTTTACGACACGACCAGACACATTGTTTGGTGCAACGTATGCCGTATTGGCTCCTGAACATCCGTTTGTAAAAGATATTATGACTTTTGAACAAAAGCATGCAGTGGAAGCTTATTTAAATGAAGTGCAGACTAAGTCCGATCTTGAAAGAACTGATTTGGCAAAGGATAAAACAGGAGTATTTACGGGTGCTTATGCAATCAATCCCGTAAATAATGAAAAAATGCCAATCTGGGTTGCGGACTATGTATTAATGTCCTATGGTACAGGTGCAATTATGGCTGTGCCGGCACATGACGAGCGTGACTATGAATTTGCGACGAAGTTTGAACTTCCAATTATTGAAGTTGTCAGTGGTGGAGATGTTAGCGAAGAAGCATACGCGGGAGATGGTGCACATGTTAATTCAGGCTTCTTAAATGAACTTGATAAAGACGAAGCAATAAGTAAAATGATTGATTGGCTTGTTGAAAATAACAAGGGTGAAAAAAAGGTAACCTACCGTCTTCGCGATTGGTTGTTTGCGAGACAGCGTTACTGGGGGGAACCAATTCCAGTTATTCATTGGGAAGATGGTACAATGACAGTTGTCCCTGAAGAGGAGCTGCCATTAGAACTTCCAGCGCTTTCAGAGGTTAAACCAACAGGCACTGGTGAATCACCGCTCGCAAATAGTGAGGAGTGGGTCAATGTTGTTGATTCAAAGACAGGCAAGAAGGGACGCCGGGAAACAAATACAATGCCGCAATGGGCTGGAAGCTGCTGGTATTTTCTGCGCTTTATAGATCCTGATAATACAGAACAATTAGCAGATCCAAAAGCACTGAAAGAATGGCTTCCAGTTGATTTATATATTGGCGGAGCTGAGCATGCAGTATTGCATTTGCTTTACGCAAGATTCTGGCATAAGTTTTTATACGATATTGGTGTTACTCCAACGAAGGAACCATTCCAAAAGTTGTTTAATCAAGGAATGATTTTGGGCGAAGGTAATGAGAAGATGAGTAAGTCAAAGGGAAATGTCGTTAATCCAGATGACATCATCGCTTCTCATGGTGCAGATACGTTAAGACTTTATGAAATGTTCATGGGGCCACTGGATACATCCGTTGCATGGTCGACGAATGGGCTTGACGGAGCCCGTCGTTTTCTCGACAGAATTTGGCGCTTGTTTATTCATGAAGACGGATCCGTTACAGAAAAAATAAACCCGGCTGGAAATGAAAAATTGGATAAGGTTTATCATGAAACAGTGAAAAAGGTAACGGAGGATTTCAATAACCTTCATTTTAATACGGCAATTTCACAAATGATGGTATTTATTAATGAAGCTTACAAGGCAGATGTCATACCGCAAGTTTATGCAGACGGCTTTGTAAAAATGCTTGCCCCTGTTGCTCCTCATATCAGTGAAGAGCTATGGAATCGTTTTGGTCATACGGATACGATTACGTATGCAGCGTGGCCAATATTTGAGTCATCTAAGCTTGTAGAAGATGAAGTCGAAGTAGTTCTTCAAGTGATGGGTAAGATACGCTCTAAAATACATGTATCCAAAAGCATTTCTAAGGAAGAATTAGAAAAAACAGCCCTAGCCGATGAAAAATTGCAGGAATGGCTGGAAGGCAAGACAATTCGCAAAGTCATCGTTGTACCAGGTAAATTAGTAAACGTAGTTGCTAATTAATTAAAAGTACTAAGAAAATACTTTCTCTCGTAATTTGGAGAGGAAGTATTTTTTGTGTATAGCCTGCATTTAAGTTACACATTCTATTATTAATCTGAAACCATAGAAAAGAGGAAATGAAGTGAAATATATTTTTTATTTGCTGATGGTTCCACTACTCGTATTTTCTGCATATGATGTAAATGCAAAAGAATCCGAAGCTGTCCTTATCGAAGAATATACCGAAGATGTAACTGGGGATGGGAAAACAGATTCGATTAAATTATATGGTATACCTTTTTCTTCGGATTCTGAGTATTATAAAGAGGTTTATACAATCATAACTGCCAATGAAAAGAAATGGCGTATTGAATACCAAGGTGGTTATGATCCAGCTCTTCAATTTGCCGATTTAAATCATGACGGGGTAAATGATATATTTTATCAAAGTGCAACTGGTGGGAGCGGGGGCTTATACAATTCCCAATTAGATACCCTTATAGGGGGAAATATAGTAAGTATTCCATTACCAACACAAGATGATGTAAAAGGTTATTTTGCTGATGACTTTAATGCGGTAATTGAAATCTTTCCTAATAAAAAACCAATCGTTATGAATGTCGAACAACGGAAAGAAGATTATATAAGGTTGGGCATTTATAATGAAAAAGGTATACTTTTAAAGCAAACAGACTTAATGATAGATCCAATTGCTTTTTTTGAACCTGTATTAATTAGTGATAGTAAAGGAGACGGCTTGAAAAGCTATAAACAAATTAGTGGTGCCTATCATGCAGATCAATTAGGCGTTTTAGAAACACTTTGGTATTATGAAAATGGGAAGTGGCTTATTCTGCAAACGGATTGGAAAGAGTCAAAATGAATGCACTTTGGTTTGCTGATTGCTAGCAGTGGCAGGCTTATAAAAATGTGAAATCATGATTTTTAAACAATTGACAAGGGGGAAGGACCATGCTATAATGTTAGTCCAAGATAAATTGTTTGTGATTTTTTATAAAAAATTTTCCAAAATAAAAATTGACAAGAATTTATCTTATATGCTATACTGTATTGGTTGCTTAATAGCGACTGATGATTAAAATTTGCTCTTTGAAAACTGAACAAAACAACCAGTATGTCAAGCGGAATCACGTAA
>DAMDKS010000046.1:0-30997 GCA_032085455.1 Oceanobacillus sp. | reverse complement strand
CATTGGAAATGTGAAAAAAGCACGAGAGAAACGTTCTCACGTTCAAAAATCATTGAAAATGTGAAAAAAGCACGAGAGAAACGTTCTCGCGTTCAAAAAAAATTGGATGGAACCTCTAGTATAATTAGTGAGCACACCCTGAGCGGTATGACACTTTTATATAGGAGCATTCCTGTAATGAAGATATTTGAGATTTGGACAAAAAAAGTCCCCTTGGTATAGTACAAGGTGTCAATGCGCTTTGACACCGAAATTTAAACATACCTAGGAGAAGTTTATTAAGAAAAAGGCGGCTATAAAGCAGTCGCCTTTTTCTTATGTGTTTTATGAAATACATGTTAGTACTAAAGCGGTCGCTTTTTTAAAAATGTAAATATATCTTTACTTTTAATCAGTCCTATGTTATAAAAATGTAAAGAACTCTTTACAAAAATGGAAGGGATAATCATGGCTGTAAAAAATAACATAAAAAAAATAAGAAAAGAAAGAGGCATTAAACAATTAAAGATGGCTGAAGAATTACAGGTAACCCGGCAGACATTAACCGCTATAGAAAACAATAAATATAATCCCAGCTTAGAACTAGCGCTAAAAATAGCTAAATATTTTAACTTAGATTTCAATGATATCTTTATTTTAGAGGAGGATAAAAAATGATGGGAAAATGGACATTAGCAATTGGGGGAGTCACTGTTTTTTTAGGAATGTTGTTGGGTCAGTTTATAAAAGTATTTATTGGTCGTGATGATGCTTTTGCTATAGAGGCGCTTTTAGGTGTATTACCTGTTTCATTAATTTTAATTGTAATAAATATAATTCAAGTTAAACGAAAAAAGGACAATACACCTGAAATGGATGAAAGAATAATGAAAAATATTTTAAAGTTCCAGACCTTTGCATCTCAAATATTTATTGGATTCCTGTTTGCGTCATTGATAATTATAACTTATTTGAACGTTGAAAGTGTACCCATATCAATACTGTGGACTATCATACTTATATATATGTGCTTGTATGGGATTGGTACCTTGGTTGTTAAAGGGAAATAATGAAAGAAGCGGAAGGCATGAATGAAAACTGCGGATCATTCTATTAAATTGACTTTTTTATAGAAATCATCCAAACTATAATTAGGAATGCATGTTCGTTTATTTGAATGAGATAGGAAGGATGTACGATATATGGGTTTTAAGTTGATACTCGCAGAAAAGCCATCTGTCGCAAAGAATATAGCAGATGCACTAAATATAAAAACAAAAAATGATGGTTATTACGCAGGTAATGGATATTTAATTACCTGGGCATTTGGTCATTTAGTAGAACTATATGATGCAAAGGATTATGAAGCAAAAATGATGCGCTGGCGTATGAATTATTTTCCTTTCATTCCTGAGAAGTTTCAGTATAAAGTAAAAAGTAATCCGCGTAATCGGGCATATGCAGATCCAGGAGCGAAAAAGCAATTGAAGATTATAGAATCTCTGATTCGCCAATCGGATGTAAGTGAAATTATTTCTGCATGTGACTATGACAGAGAAGGTCAGCTAATTGGTGACAGTATCATTTACCGTGGGGGGAAGCGACCCAATAAGCCTGTGTATCGACTGCTGCTTAATGAATGGACACCAAATGAGGTGAAGAAAGGGTTAGAAGGCTTAACACAAAACGATGAAATGCAGCCTTTGAGAGATGCGGGAATCAGCAGACAATGGGCTGATTGGGTAATTGGCATCAATCTTACGTCCGTCGCTACACTGAAATATCAAAAAGGCAGTGGAAAAGCCTTAAATATTGGTCGTGTCTTGCTCCCTACATTGAAAATCATCTATGATCGCGATAAGGAAATCGAACATTTCAAGCCGGAAGATTATTTCAAACTGGTTGCTGTTTTTGAAACAGAGAGACAGGAAACATATGAAGCTACCTATATGGAAGGAAAAGAAGAAAAATTTAAAAATAAACAAGAACTGGAAATAATCCAAAAGGCGATTGGGGATAAGCAAGGCATTATTATTGACAAGAAAGTGGAAAAGAAAAAAGAATTCCCCCCCTTTCTCTTTAATCTTTCAAACCTGCAAGGATTCATTACTAGCAAATTTAAAGGCTGGACCTCTGATAAAGTGTTAAAGGTTGCACAATCCTTATATGAGAAAAAGTATATAACCTATCCCCGGACATCTAGTGTTGCTTTAGAGGAAAGTTTAGTTGGGAAAACAGCTCATGTGCTGAAAACACATTGTGAGGACTTGCCTTATAAAGATGAGATTAAGTTTATCAAAACAAAAAGGGTATTCAATAACGCAAAAGTGGAAAGTCACAGTGCAATTACGCCAACCTATTTAAAACCCAAGCGTCTTACGGCCGATGAGTCTATTGTCTATAACGCAATAAAAAATCGCTTTATTATGCAGTTTATGCCCATTGCTGAATATGAAGAAACAAAATTTACGACGAAGGTGATGGAGGAAGAAGTCGAGGGACTATTCTTTACAAAGGGGAGAGTACAGCTGATTGAGGGTTGGAAAAAAGTTGAAAGGATTCAGTCGAAGGACGTCCTGCTCCCAGTTGTTCATAAAAATGATACTGTGGAAGTGATAGAAAGCAAGTTAACGGACCATGTCACAAAGCCGCCGAAACAGCATACCGAAAAAACACTGCTTCGTGTGATGGAAACCTGTGGTAAAAATATGAAAGATGACGAGGAGACCGATGAAGAACTTCTCGGCACAATTCTAACTGGCTTTAGTATTGGAACACCTGCAACACGTGCTGAAACGATAAAAAAGTTAAAGGATGTCGGCTATATTTCTTCCAAAGGGAAAAATTTGTTCTGCACAGATCTAGGAAGAAAATTAGTAGAAACCTTCCCAGTGAAAAATCTATTTGATCTCGAATTTACTGGGCGTCTTGAAAAAAGATTAGCTGATATTCAAAAAGGAACAGCGACAAAGAAAGCCTTCCTGCAAACGATTTTCCAATTTACAACAGAAGCAGTCGAAACGATTAAGACTGCAGAAGAGGTAATTATAAATGAAGTAACAAGCAAAAATACCTCAAATGAAGTATTAGGCACATGCCCGGAATGTGGCGGGAATGTCACTGAAGCATACAAAGCATTCAGCTGCAGCAACTGGAAAAAGGGCTGTAAATTTGCAATTTGGAAAAATGATAAATTCCTGGCGACAATGCGGAAAAAACCAACAAAAACGATGGTGAAGCAAATACTGAAAAATAAACAAGCTCACGTAAAAGGACTTACGAGTAAAAAAGGTAAAAAATTCAATGCTTATCTCAGCTATAATAAAAATGAGGAAGAAGGTTATTATAGTTGGAATATGGAGTTTGAGAAAAAATAATATCTGTTAAAAAATGAAGTTAAAAGAAATCAGGAAAAGTTTTCCCGAAAATCATTGAAATTACGGGATGAAAGAGCTTACAATGGGGAAGGTATAATAATATTCTTTGCAGCAATGACTTGGAATTCGAGGAGGCAATGAATGAGATTCTAAAAATAGCTTATCATATAATATAATTACGATGGTATAGAAAGTCATTCTTATAAAAAACAAAGTATTTTCCTGAAAATTGCTTCATGATTAGCTTAATTAAATAAAATTTGCTATTATATTAGGGAAGTAGAAAAGAGAAATAGTATAAGCGATTTAATAATACATTAAATGTATATACATAAGCTAAAAGTCGCTTCTGCTACCTACAGTAAAAATATATAAAAGGGATGGTGTGTTATCATGAATAAACCCAAAATAGTTGTATTGGGTGCTGGTTACGCGGGGTTAACAGCTACACGTAAATTAGCTCAAAAGTTATCACCGGAAGAAGCAGAGATTGTACTAATTAACAAGCACAATTACCATTATGAAGCAACTTGGCTACACGAGGTTGCAGCAGGTACAATTAATCATAATCAAGCTCGTTATATGATTTCAGATGTAGTTAATCCAAAACGAGTTCGTTTGATTTATGACACAGTTATTCAAATTAAAAAAGATGAACAGCGCGTCGTATTAGAAAACAGTGAAGTAGCATATGACTACCTTGTTGTTGCGCTTGGGTTTGTTACAAATACATTCGGTATTAAGGGCATGGATGAAAATGCATTTTTCATTCAGGACATTGATAGTTCCAGAGTGATTCGCGAGCATATTGAATATAAATTTGCTCAATATAGCAGTGGTGAGTCAACAGACGAAACAGATTTAACTGTATTAGTTGGTGGAGGTGGCTTCACTGGTATTGAATTCGTTGGAGAATTAGCTGATAAGATTCCTGAGCTATGTAAGAAATATGACATCCCGCGTAATAAGGCAAAAATTATTAACGTAGAAGCAGCACCTTCTATTTTGCCGGTATTTGATGATGATTTAGTTTCTTATGCGAAAAAGTCATTAGAAGATCGTGGTGTGGAATTCAGAATTGGTGCTGCAATTTCGGAATGTACTCCTGAAGGATTTATTGTTGGTGAGGATAATGAATTAATTAAAGCTGGAACAAGCGTTTGGACTGGTGGAGTAACTGGAAGCCCTGTTCTTGCTAACTCTGATTTTGAATTATTTAGAGGTAAGGTAACGGTTGATCCAGACCTTCGTTTGCCAGGCTCTGATAATATGTTTGTGCTTGGAGACTGTTCTTGGGCAATGAATCAAGAAACTGGAAAACCTTATCCGCCTACAGGTCAGTTAGCTACACAAGAAGGAACGGCAGTAGCTGATAATATTAAGAATCTATTATATGGTTTACCATTAAATGACTTTGTATTTGATGACAAAGGTACGGTAGCTTCTCTTGGATTATCTGATGGAATTGGAAATATTTTCTCAGGTGTAAAATTACAAGGAAAAACAGCTGCAGCGATGAAAAAAGTGGTAGACGACCGTGCATTAGTCTCAGTCGGTGGACCAAAAGTATTACTGAAAAAAGGGAAATTCCGTCCATTCTAATTTAAATTTCTACTAAAGAATCCAACAAATACAGGAAAGAGGAGTAGATAAAGTATGAAAAGGGTATTTTGCGGTTTACTATTTGTATTTGCTGCTTTAATTGGTTATCGAGCAGTAACTGAATTGATGGAAGATACGAGAGATTTCCGTTAATTTTTCAGTTGCTACAGCAACTGGACTAGGAAAAAACTTATTCTATATTTTAAAAGGTCCTAAGCATCAATTTTTTTGATGCTTAGGACCTTTTTTAAAGTATGCAATCTCTATAATTAAGCCATATTAAGGCTAGAGGTGATTTTATGCGAGTAATGCTTGCTTTACTTTTATTATTTAATCTTTTTCCAGTCCATATTTTTGCGGAGGATGACAAGGAGTCTAAAATCCAGAACATAAATTTGCAAAAGGAGGAATTCTTACATTATCAACTTTCTCCAATTGATACTATGTTTGTTGATAAGATGAAATTAAAAAAGTTAATGGACTTCTTGGAAATGGAAGTGGCTGTTTCACCCACTAATGCAAGGTATGATGAAAATAATAAAATTATTGAAGGGAAGGAGGGTCATACGCTAGACCGACATGCATTCCAAAGTCGTTTTGTTGAGGCTTTTTACAAGGGAGAAGAAGTGCAATTGGAAGTTCCATTAAAAGCTGTTGAGCCTCGCGTGAGTGCTGCATTATTGCAAGAAATCAGCAGGATAAGGTTAGGCAGTTATTCTACACAATTTAATACAAGAAATAAAGAAAGAACGAATAATATAGCTTTATCTGCTGAAGCAATAAATGGAACGGTGATTTTTCCAGGAGAAGTTTTTTCATTTAATAAAATTGTTGGAGAGAGAACAAAGGAGAGGGGCTATCAACGTGCGCCTGTCATTGTAAGAGGAGAATTCTCTGAAGATATAGGCGGTGGGATTTGTCAGGTTTCTTCTACTTTATTCAATGCTGCAGATCAAAATGGAATTCAAATGATTGAAAGGTATACACATAGTCGGAGCGTTCCATATGTGCCTGCAGGACGTGATGCAACAGTGAGCTGGTGGGGTCCGGACTTTTCTTTTAAAAATTTATATAATGAACCGATTGTTATTCGTTCAAGTGTAGCAAAAGGAAATGTAATCGTTGAAATCTATACATCTGAAACAGCAGAAAACTTTTCAGCTGAATAAGGTTTAAATAAAAAGAGGCTGAACAAAACTTCAAAAGGCACTGGAACCAGAGGCGCGGATTCGATGACAAAGAAGCGCGCATTATTGCAGATTTGCCGCGCGTGAATGGCAGATAGCCGCGCATAGATGATAGTCATGCGCGGTACCCCTGTTTCATGCGCACCTATCTGGCTTTTTCGTGCATCAACCAAGTTTTTAAAGTATCGTCCTGTCCCATGTTAGCTAATTATTGTCTCAGCCACTTTAAATTATTCAGCTTTATGAAGCTCTAGTTCAAAGTTAATTTTGACTTCGTCTGAAAGCAGTACGCCACCTGTTTCTAAAGCGGCATTCCAAGTAAGTCCGAATTCCTCACGGCTAATCTTAGTTGAACCGCTGAATCCAGCAACAGTGGCGCCGCCCATCGGGTCTTTACTTTGCCCTTCAAATATTACATCCAGCGTTACTGGCTTTGTAGTTCCACGAATGGTTAAGTCACCAGTAACAGTGTATTCATTGCCATCTGTGCGTTTAATATTTGTCGCAACGAAAGAAATTGCTGGATGGTTTTCTGCATCAAAGAAATCCCCTGAACGAAGGTGATTATCGCGATCCTCGTTACGTGTATTAATGCTCGCAACGTCGATTGTTACCTCAATTGCTGCATTTGTAAGATCCTCGACATCTGCTTCTATAACAGCATCGAATTGATTAAAAGTACCCTTTGCTCTTGAAACCATCATGTGTTTAATGGAAAAACCTACTTCACTGTGCACCAAATCTAAATTCCATTTTTCTTTTGCCATAATTAATTACCTCCAGGTCATTTTTTGATTAAAGACGGCTACGTAACTTACTTTATGTTACTTAGTATATATTGATAAATAACTATTGTCAAGTATTCCAAGCGATGCTTAAGGATAGGGTGAATCGCAGTGTTGCATTTTTCATGAACATTCATGCGTGGTTTATTTTTGAATTAAACTTTTATAAAGAAAGAGAAAAGGGTTTTGTGTCGGTTACTCGCCTTAATATATTAATGATTGCAGCACAGAAAGAAGCATATCAGGATGCACTAGATGAATATGATCCGAATTTCTGGGCTTCAAAGCTGCATTTTCATATTACGGGAACACCATTTTATAACTTCCCTTACACTTTTGGTTATTTATTCAGTCTTGGAATTTATGCATATGCGAAGAAGCAGGAAGGCAGCTTTGAAGAGGATTATATCGCTCTATTAAGGGATACTGGATGTATGTCGGTAGAAGAATTAGCAATGAAGCACTTACAGGCTGATCTAACAGAGCCGGAATTCTAGGAGGATGCACTCGCGCTTTGTGTAGCGGATGTAGAGGAGTTTCTTGCACTGTAAGTTTGAAAAAGGATTGTAATTTCGCTATACTGAAGCTAGCGAAAAAAGCAAATAGCAAAAGCCAACAAGGGGAGCTGTTATAGCTGAGAGTGAGCAAATTTAGTGCTCAGACCCTTTGAACCTGTTAGTTAGCACTAGCGTAGGGATGATGGTTTTTTGATGGAGCATAAAAAAGCAATGTGAGCGGATTCCCCATCAGGACCTTCCCTTGGCATTGCTTTTTTTGTGATATAAAATGTGAGCTGTGTATAACCAAATATATCTGAACAGCTACGTCAGGCTCCAGCGCCAGCAACGAGCAAGCTCTTCTCCACTACGAGAAAAGAAGACTAGCCCAACAAAGTGAGGCTTAGTCGCATTTATACCTTTGTGGTGAAAGCGGGCATCGGTTCGTACCTTACCGTGTTTCCTTTATCTCACCTGCGAAGGCGAAGCTTGTAGGTTGCTAAATGGGCGCTTCCGCCTTTGGTTTAAAAATCGCTTTAAAAAGGGGAGTAATCAAGTTGAGTTCTAAGAAAATACTATTTTTAGTTGAGGTTTCTATTTTTACAGCAATGGCTTTATTATTAGATATCTTACCATTGTCATTTAAAATTTGGCCGCAGGGCGGGTCAATTTCATTCGCTATGATTCCAATATTTATCGTATCCTTCCGCTGGGGAATTAAAGGTGGTCTGTTATCCGGATTTCTTTGGGGAATATTGCAAATTGCAACGGGGGATGCTTATATTCTTTATCCACTACAGGGTTTAATTGAATATGGAGTGGCTTATACCGTACTAGGTTTTGCAGGAATTTTTGCGAGTCGGGTTCAGAAGGCAGTGAAGGATGGAAAGACAAAGGTTTATCTGACATATATCACTGCTGGTGTGCTGCTTGGCTCCATTTTAAGATTTCTTGCACATTTCACAGCAGGAGTTGTTTTCTTTAAATCGGCAATTGAAGGACAATCGGTATGGCTATATTCATTTCTCTATAATATTTCTTATATATTCCCATCACTTGTATTGTCGGCTGCAATCGTATGCTTGTTATTCCATAAACAGCCTCGAGCATTGCTGAAATTAGCTTCAAACTAAAAGTAATTAATTAGGGATTCGCTCATAGATAAAACTCTCCTTGCATGACTGATACTGATGCGGGGAGAGTTTTTTCGTGCAGAACCCGTTTTCGCGCTTTTAAACAAAAAGGTCTAAAATCGTATGAATGGCATCATTAGAAAAATATTAGTATGCTTAATATAATTAGAAAAATAAGAAAGAGGGGATGAAGTTGCTAGCATTTGTTTTTGAGTATGGGGAGCTTCAAATAAAGGAGATGCCAGATCCTTCTCCAGGAAAGAATGAGGTGGTCATTAAATTAAAAACGGCAGGACTGAACCGCCGGGATCTTTATATTCCTAATCGCAGAGGAGACGATAAAGAGGCCTTGATTCTAGGCTCTGATGGAGCAGGGATTATCGAAGCATTAGGGGAAGAGGTAACTTCCTTTCAATCGGGCGACGAAGTAATCATTAACCCAGGTTTACGCTGGAAAGAGAATACTCCAGCACCACCGCAAAGCTTCGATATATTAGGTATGCCTGATCATGGGACATTTGCAGAGAAGATTGTTCTTTCTGAAGAACAGGTTGAAAAAAAGCCAAGTTATCTTTCTTGGAGTGAGGCAGGTGTGCTTGCCTTAGCAGCACTTACAGGATATCGGGCACTTGTAACGAAGGGGCAAGTTCAAGCTGGTGACACGGTATTTATACCTGGAGCAGGAAGCGGGGTCAGTACTTATATGATTCAATTTGCCAAAAGTCTTGGTGCAAGAGTCATTGTCACTTCTAGAAGCTCAGTTAAATTGCAGCATGCAAAAAAATTGGGCGCAGATCTGACAATCCCAACGGAAAGTGATTGGAAAACGGAACTGGAGGGGGAAACGATTGATCTCGTTATTGACAGCGTTGGAAGAGTTACATTTAACCGTTCATTGGAAATCCTGAAAAAAGGCGGAAGAATTGTTGTTTTCGGAGCAACGACGGAAGACAATGTAGATTTAAACTTGCGAGATTTCTTCTATGGTCAATATCAGCTTTTTGGTTCTACAATGGGAAGCAGGGAAGAGCTGCGCGAGGTATTGCAGCTAATGGAAGACCATCAACTGCATCCCGTTGTTGATAAGGTATTTCCCTTAAAACAAGCAGGTCAAGCGATGGATTATCTAAAGGAAAGTAATCAATTTGGCAAAGTAGTAATGCAAATGGAGGAATAAAAATAGAGTTAAGATATGATCAAAAAATCATATCTTAACTCTTTGGTTTAAATAAAATTGCTCCGATAACCCCAAAAATAATCGCAGCTGAAATTCCTGCGCTTGTAACTTCAAACATTCCGGTGACAACACCGATAAGACCATGTTTTTCCGCTTCTGCCATTGCTCCGTGAACTAAGGAGTTACCGAAGCTAGTTATCGGAACGGTTGCTCCAGCACCTGCAAAGTCGATTAAGGGCTCATATAAGCCAAGTCCGTCCATAACTGCTCCAGCTACTACGAGCAAAGTTAGTGTATGTGCCGGAGTTAGCTTAAAAACATCGAGCATGATTTGACCAATCACACATATTATACCGCCAATGACGAATGCCCAGAAATAAATCATCCTAAATCACTTCCCATTTCAATAGAAACTGCGTGTGCAATACAGGGAATGGAGTCACCCTGCTGAATACTCAGCGGGGAATGGAGTGAGCCAGTTGCAACGAATAATATTTTCTTAAACTCACCCTGCTGCATTCGTTTAAGAAAGTGCCCATACATAACGATTGCTGAACAAGCAGGGCCACTGGCGCCGGCTTGAACAGGCTGATCCTCACTATAAATGGTCATACCGCAATCAACAAATTGCTTTTCGGACAGATGAATATTTTGTTTCTTCAATAAATCAAGGGAAACTTCTCTGCCAACTTTTCCAAGATCTCCAGTAACAATTAAATCGTAATAGGAAGCATCGATATTTCTTTCCTTTAAATGGACAGCAATTGTATCTACTGCGGCAGGAGTCATCGCACCACCCATATTGAATGGATCTTTAATGCTTAAATCCACTGTTTTTCCAATCGTCGCAGAGGTTATGGCTGGACCATTTCCTTGTTTGCCTACTAATACACAGCCAGCACCGGTTACGGTCCATTGTGCTGTAAGTGGCTTTTGGCTGCCATAGTCGTTTGGGAAACGGAATTGCCGCTCTGCTGCGGCATGATGACTTGATGTGCCGCTGAGAATATAGTTAGCATCTCCATTGTTTAAAAGCGCTGCAGAGAGTGCTAAGCTTTCAGTAGAAGTGGCGCAAGCACTAAATATCCCTAAATAAGGAATATCTAATGTTTTGGCGGAAAAGCTAGTAGGTGTGATTTGATTAATTAAATCTCCACTAATAAAGAAATTTACTTTATCTTTTTTTATTTTACTTTTGCTGATCGCAATTTCTCCAGCTTCCTCCATTAACTTTTGCTGTGCTTTTTCAAAAGAGGATTCCTCTAGCCATGCATCATCAAATAAATAATCAAAATCATTTTTGAGTGGGCCTTCAGCTTCAAAGGGCCCACCAACAGTTGCTGCACTTAATATAACAGGACGGTTTTTAAAAAACCATGTTTGACGTCCAATCAGCATTATATAACCCCCAATTTAATGAGAATCGTTTTAATTAGTGCAATAACAAATGCTGAAAATACACCATAAACAATGACAGGTCCTGCTAATTTGAGCATGTTACTCCCGACACCAAGAATAAATCCTTCTGTACGGTGTTCGATTGCTGAGGCAATAACTGCATTACCAAAACCAGTAACAGGGACTGCAGAACCAGCTCCACCGAATTGACCAATTCGATCGTATAAGCCAAATCCAGTTAAGAGCATGGTAATAAAGATGATTGTTGCCGTAGTAGGGTTTCCAGCAGTTTGTTCTGTGAAATCAAAATAATAAATATAGAAAGCACTGATTAATTGTCCAATAAGGCAGATAAAACCACCGACAAGGAATGCTTTTAAACAATTTATGAATAATGAACTTTTCGTTGTTTTTTCATTTAAATAAGTCTGATACTCTGGAACATCAGGAGAAGAATTTTTCTCTTTTTGATCTGTCATTTTTGCTTACTCCTTTTATGAATTATGTTTGTTCTTTCGAGAGTTTTAAAATTCTCTCCAGTTCTTTTTGCAGTTCTTTTTTTGATAAAGCATTATTTTTTATTTTCTTTTCCAGCTTTTCTAATTCCAATGCAATTTTTTTATCTGTAGAAATATCAACCTTCATTGGATGAATTTCATCTTTTAATTCTTCTTTCAACTCTTTTCTAAAATCCTTTAATTGAAAGCGTTCCTGATGCTTTGGTACAATAGCGATAAGTATTTGAGAGTCTGAGTTGACGGCATAGACTTCATTAATTGCTTCATTTCTTTCAATGTACGCCTTCACCTTATTAGCGATATCCTGTTGATAAGCAGTAGAAGTATGAATAACGGAAAATTTATCTTCATTTGCATTTTGTTCTGGCTGTGCAGTATTTGTACATGCACTAAGCAACAGGAAAAAAGTCAAAAGTAGAATCCATGATAAATTTGCGATTCTTTTCCTCAAATGAAATTTAATACGCATACCAAACCTGCCCTCCTGTCTATTAACAGTTGTATTTTTTGGAATTAGAACAAGAATATACTTGGTACATATTTCCTTAGAAAAGCAAATGGAGAATTATTACAAAATATGAATCCTTTTTAGGGTTATTTACGTCTTACAAATAAGAAGATTATGATAAGGGGCAGGTATAATGAAGAAACGCATTAGTGGATTACTCATTTTAATCATAATTGGAATAATTTGTGGTATATGGCTTGATAAAAGTGGGAACCTGGTACATCCTAAATCACTGGTTCGGGAAGTGGATGATTTTCTTTTACATATAAGAATAGAAGAAGCAGAAGAGGGGATAAAAGTCCTGCGGTCCATTCAATACGTAGGAGAAGGAGAAGTAGAAATTATTCATCAAACTCCACTAGTATCTGTTGCAATCGAAGAAGACCATTCGTTTGGCGGGAAAACTGTTTCTAAAAAAATGAAACAAGGGGCAATCTATCATCAGGAGGAAGCTTTATTGCCGACTCAAAAAAAAGGTATCAGTGAGCTATCCATCCATGCAAAGTTCATTTGTGATAACGAGGAAATGGATATAAAGCATATTGAAGAACTGGAAATCCGTTAAAATAAAATGTCAGGGAATAGCCCCTGACATTTTTAATGCTTATTAAAATTTTTCTTTTGAACAAATGCTGCAACATCCATTCTTGTTGGTACATGATATTTACGCAGCATTTGATTAGTCCAATTGTCCCGCTTATTATTTGTTGATCGCTCTTGATAATAGTTATTCAATGCTTCATCATATGTTTTTACATAATGCTGTTTTTCACTGTTGTCATATATATTTTCATGGAACACTGCTTCAAAAGGCAAGCGTGGCTTTGTTTCAGGCTGATGATCCGGATAACCAAGAGCTAGACCATAAAGTGGGATGACATATTCAGGCAGCTGAAGCAATGCATCAACCTGATTGATATCATTCCGAATACTGCCTAAGAAACATGCACCTAAACCAAGTGATTCGGCAGCAATGACCATATTTTGTGTAACTAATGAAGCATCAACTGTCGCAACAATAAATTGCTCCGTGCTTTCAAGGTTTTGCTTCATATTTTCTTTTTCTTCTGGTGAAGCTAATCCAGCAATGCGGCTTAAATCAGCGCAAATTACTAGTAAATAGCCGTTGTGTTCTACATAGGGCTGTCCGGAAACCTGTTGTAATTGCTTTTTAATGCTCTCATCAGTAATACCAATGATGGAGTATGCCATGACATTACTGGAAGTGGAGGCACGTTGACCGGCTTCAACAATGGTTCTGACTTGTTCCCTTGAAAGCTCTTTTGAAGTAAATTTACGAATGGAGCGGTGATTATGCAGTAATTGAATAGTTTCATTCATTGATTCATCTTCCTTTCAGGTAAATCCGCCCTAATGATGGGTAATCAAAAAAATGATGACATTTAAAGTATACAATATAAATAACTATTCTGTAGAGCAGGATGCATCATCATCTATTTATTGTGGCTTTACTGTACCATATCATCAAAATTCAATTTCCATTCCAGATATTTTTTGATACACTTCATATATCAAGTAAGTTGGAGATGGTATAATGAAAACATTCAAATTAAAAATGCTGGAAATTATTGATGAAGATGCGGAAGCGTATGAACCTATTCAAATCCCCCTAATCGATGGGTTGATTATCAATCGCGAAGATACGGAAAATCGCTGGTTGATTGAAGCCTTTACAGAAAAAAAATACGTTGACTTTTTTAACGGACTGAAAGGAAAAGAATTGATTGTCCATGTGAAAATTACAACTGAATTGAATGAAAAAGCGACTTGTATTACAACTATTATTGGTTTAAATGAAATAGGAGAAAAGATAAATATCCTTTTTCTCGGAAATATGGTTGATCATCGAACAGCAAGGCTGGAAGAATATTTGGATGAGCTTGTACGTGAAGGAAATAGGGGAGAGGCATTGCTGAATAAATTTAAAGGAAGCTTTTAACGGTTTTGCATCTATTCATCACTAGGAGTTAAATTAACGATGTACAATAAAAATCATAAATACAGCAGAATGCATAAATTTATGCCTATCCGGCTCCTTATAGTTTTTTATATAGCTGCTGCAATTTTTTCTGCGTTATTATTATCACTGCCTGCTGCATACAAAGATGGTGTATCTATTGCTTTTATTGATCTTGTTTTTACTGCGGTTAGTGCACTGAGTGTTACTGGACTAAGTACGATATCGATTTTGGATACCTTCAGTACGACAGGGATTATTTTTTTAACAATTATTTTGCATCTTGGAGCAGTTGGCGTTATGGCAATCAGTACATTAATTTGGCTGGTAATTGGTAAGAAAATTGGTTTTAAAGAACGGCAATTAATTATGACGGATCAGAACCAGACTAGTTTTAGAGGCATGGTTCGCTTGATTAAAGAAATTGTGATTATATTATTAATTGTTGAGGGAATATCTTTTCTTGTTTTAGGGACGTATTATTTAAAGTATTTTACATCGGCTGGCGAGGCGTTTTTTAATGGTTATTTTACCGCAATCAGTGCGATTTCCAATGCAGGCTTTGATTTAACGAATCAATCCCTGATTCCGTATAAAGATGATTACTTTATTCAAAGTGTCGTGATGTTTTTGATTGTTTTTGGTGCGATTGGTTTTCCAGTTCTAATTGAACTTAAAACATTTGTATTAAGAAAAAGGCAGAAAGGAACATTACATCGTTTTAGTCTATTTTTTAAAGTGACAACGGTAACCTTCTTTGCATTAGTTATTATTGGAGCGCTGGGAATTTATTTAATAGATGTACAGCATTTTTTTCGGTCAACAAACTGGCATGAAACTTTATTCTATTCTTTATTTCAGTCAGTTACGACAAGAAGTGGTGGATTATCCACGCTTGATGTCAGTCAGCTCACGGAAGCCAATCAATTATTTATCTCTTTGCTGATGTTTATTGGGGCATCACCAAGCAGTGCTGGGGGAGGGATCAGGACAACAACCTTTGCTCTTGTGCTGCTGTTTCTTATAGCATATATACGTGGAAACCATCAAGTTCGTTTGTTTAACCGGGAAATACATGAAGAGGATTTATCAAAGGCCTTTGCAGTTGTCTTCGTGGCATTTATATTTATGTTTATTTCGGTATTATTGATTGCTATTATCGAACCTTTTTCCCTTTTGCAAATTTTATTTGAAGTAACCTCTGCTTTTGGAACAGTGGGTTTATCGCTTGGGATTACTGCGCAGCTAACGAGCTTCAGTAAAATCATTCTTATGCTCCTTATGTTTGTTGGAAGGGTGGGAATTATCACATTTCTATTTATGTTTCGCCCGGGGAAGAACCAAGCTAATTTCCATTATCCAAAAGAAAGAATTAATATTGGATAGCCGAAGAAGAAAAGAATAAAAGCAGAGACTAATTATAAAAATAGCTTGTGCGTTTTAAAATGCACAAGCTATTTAGAGTCTTAGAAACAAAAAGCTGCTCCAACAATAATTAGCAGAATAAAGAGAACAACGATTAAAGCAAAGTTATTGCCATATCCGCCGCCGTATCCTGCTCCACAGCCATATCCGCCGCCAAAGCCACCGAAACCACCGTAGCCCATACGTATTCACCTCCCGTGCCTTCAGTGTTACTATATGCAAAAGGTGAAGAAAGGTATAGACATTCGCACAGAAAGGACGAAGTATAAAGGGAGAATTCATCCATAGTTCGGGCTTTCTTTAATATCAATTATTTTTAATTTGAGCTTTCTCATAAGCAAAAATTAATTGGAAGGTTGTTGATTTTGTCTTTTCTTCTTTTTTCTCGTTTTGTCAATATTATTTTGTTCTGCAATTTGGACAGTGCAGCATCGAATTGCCTCTGATCTATTCTGAAATGGATATTTAATAAGTATTTTAATTTCAATTTTGCATTCGTACTTAACAAAATATTTTATCATATAATTGCTTTCCTTAGCTGAAGAAAATTGATATGATAGTAGACAAAGGGTTCATATTTTCTCTTTTACTTAGCCAATGGAAGATCAATGAAAGGAGTGCATATAAATGGAAATAATTTTTGCAATTACTCTTTTTGCAATACTTGCACTTAATATCGGCTATTGTGTGTTGGATAACGAAAAATAATAGCAAAATCGGGCAGCTGCTAAAAGACTGCCCGATTTTCATTATCTTGTTAAATCCCACTCGCTGAATGGATAGATGATTACTTCAGATCTGCCGATAATATCATCACGTTGGATATACCCTAAGCCATTACGGCTATCTTTACTAATTCCCCGATTATCTCCCATAACGAAATAGCTGTCTTCTGGAACAATAATTGGACCAAATTGTCCTGTTTTTTTACTGATTTCTTCATTTAAAAATGTCTCGTTATATTTCTCGCCATCAATATATAATTCACTATTTGCTACTTCTATTGTTTCTCCTGGAAGGGCAATAATTCTTTTTACGTAATTTTTATTAGGGTGCTGAATAATGATAATATCGCCCCGTTTAGGCTCATTAATCATATAGATGAATTTATTGAAAATTACTCTTTCTCCATCCTCTAGGGTTGGCTTCATACTTTCTCCTTCCACAATGGAAGTAGCAAAAATAAAGCTATGCACAAAGAAGGCGATGAGGATGGCAAAAATGATTGCTTTCACCCATTCCAACCATTCATTTTTAGTTTTGTTCTTCATAAGCATTCACTCTCTCTAAGTTCCTTCCATTATATAGTAGCATATCGCTTTAATGAATTCGACTAATAATTATACTCGCTTCAGATTTTTTACAAAATTAGTTTATGGAAATCAATATATTATTAAGGGAAAAAATTACATCTTCTTTACTAAAACTGAATAAAAAGATAATATTAATGCAATTATGAATAAAAAGTTACTAAAATGTTCAAATAATTTTGATTAAAACTATTGAATATGGGGTATAATAAGGTCAGTAACTAGTAGAAGGGGTGCAACTAATGAGACCTAAACGATTAAATTTTGAACAGCTGGTTAATCAAAATATAAAAGATTTATATGATGATGAAAACAGCATAGATCGATTAGAACTGCGTTTAGAAAAAAAGCATGAAGCAAATTCTCGCAAGCAGCGTGAACGCCATGCAGAATTATACGCAAAATGAAGATTAATATAAGATAGAAATAGAAGACGAGTAACGAAAGTTTATAGGTTCCTCGTCTTTTATTATGGTATAGAATTTATCCCGGATCTACTGGCAGTAAGACCCCATCCTTAAGAATTCGCGGTGAAAACGAGAATTGTAAGTGGGTACAACTGCCGGTAAATCCCCGATTAGTTTAGGCTAACATACATTGAGGGATGAAACTCCCCCCTGAATAAAGTTTCACTTTATAATGCTAAACAGGCGCTTCTGCCGTTGTGTTGTTTTCATTAGCTTGAACGGGATATATTCTCCTTAACGGCGAGATTACGGTCGCCATAAGCTTGGACAAGAATGACTGCTCCAATGATACATGCCATACCTAACATTTGGATGAGTGAGAAAGATTCTTTAAAAACAAGAATGCCTATTAGTGTTGCTACGACAGGTTCTACCGTTGTAAGGATAGAAGCTTTTGAGGCTTCGGTAGACTGGAGCCCATAAGTATAAATTATATATGCAAATGCAGTTGGCAGAAATCCAAGACCAAATCCATACAATAAAACGCCCGGTTCAAGGAGCAGTGCAGCTTTTTCCTGATATGGGAAGAAAGGAATTAAAGCAATTGCCGCAACTGCAAAAGTATAGGTGGTAATACTTAAGCTGCTGTATTTTTCTAAGGCGAATTTGCTGAAAATACTATATAGAGCATAGCCGAGACCAGATCCTAACCCAAAGAGAATACTGCCAAGCTTAAAGGCTGCCAAATTGAAGGGAATTAACCCGACTACAAGACTCGTCCCGAATAGCGTGACAAAGAGAGCAATAACTTTTACCCTTGTTAGAGGCTCTTTAAATAAAAAGAAAGAGAGAATTGTTACAAAGGCTGGTCCTGTATAAAGCAATGCTGTGGCGATAGGGATAGAAGATATTTCAATTGCTGTAAACATACAGTAATTAAAAAAGATAATACTGCATATCCCAGTACCAATAAAGTATTTTAAATCTGTAATTTTATGCAGCTTTAAACTCTTTGGTGAAGTCACTAATTGATAAACTACAAGAAGAATAGCAGATGACCATGCGCGTAATGTCACTACCTCCATAGGCGTAAAGCCATATGTATAAAGGTTTTTTACATAAAAACTAATCGTTCCCCACAAGGTTGCCCCAAGGATGATGCAAAAAAAAGCTCTATTCAATTCTATCTCTACCTTTCTATGTAATATCCTGTTAATTATAACATTTTATTTGAAAACTCAAAGTATATGAATTACATAATTAGGAGATACTTGATAAGAATAACAGCTAAACGGGGGAGAGGGAATTGTTATTTAAAGATTTGTCAGCTAAAATAATTATATTTGAATACAATGAATTCCTCTTTATTGCTGCACTCGTCTTCTTTGCAATGATTTATTTCGTATCAAAGAAAGTAATTTTTTGGGGAATAGAAAAAGGATTAGAGTCCTTTTTAAGCTACGCATTAGCAGGCTTATTGTTTTTAAATCTATTTCTTTTCATTTTTATTATATATGAGGTTGCGGCTATAAAAGGGCTTTTGGTGTATTTTCTTCAAACAACGGGCCTATTTGGGATATTATTAATTATAGGAATGACAATGAGATTTCTAATTAGGAAATTGATTAGAAAAAAAGCGTAAGCATACATGCTACGCTTTTTTGAATTGTCTATTAAGGGAAAATAACTTTAGTGTTTTTTGGTAGGAGGCCATTCCATCTTTCCTAGAGAAGAAGGTGTATAATAAGCAGAGGCATAGCTTTTTTCTTTTTTTCTTTTTCTTGCTGGCTTCCAATTAATATAGGGGTAAAGGATTCGCTTAGCCTGAGAAAGTGACATTTTTGTTTGGGGATTGCGGTAATTTTTGTCTAAGGAACCCAGATGCTCCAATCTTTTGAAGTCTTCTCTTGTTGGAGGAATGTGAAAAAAGTAATTTGCTACTTTGACAAGAAGCGTAGAATGCTGATTACTATATTTTGGACGTTCCGAAAAGTGCAGACCAACTTTTTCAGCACGTTTTTCTTTTAATAATTTATTGATTGCTTCTTTTTTTACAAAGTATAAATGCTGTGGCTCTGGAGCAGTTTTTGCATGTCGATTTACTGTAAAGATAGCTTGGGCAATATCATGTAATTCTTTGTCCTGCATGAAGTATTCCCTCCCTTCATTATACAATCTATTAAAACTATCGTACCTCAAAGAAAGGGATTACGCAAATAGATTTAAATGTATTTTAAAGAAAAAAACCTGCATGTCAGGAGATTCCAGGAATCCCCATTATGCAGCGTTTTTCAATAAATGTCATTACTGTGCTATTTTCTTTAAATCATTAATGATGGATTGCATATTGGCAGATTCTACGCCATCATAGAATTTGATTACTTTTCCTTCAGGGTTAATTAAATAAAACTTTGTACCATGTGTCACCTGATCAGTGCCTTCTGGTGCTTCAGCTAACATGCTTTTAAAAGATTTAATTGATATTTCTTTTATCGTTTCAAAGTCATAGCCAGTTAAAAAGGTCCAATTGCTGAAATCTGCTTCATAACTTTCGCCATAAGCCTTTAATACTTCTGGTGTGTCATAATCGGGATCAACACTAAAGGATACCAATTGAACATCATCTATTCCTTCTTCTGCCATCATATCCTGCAAAGACTTCATATTTGCTGTCATCGGCAGACAAACCGTTGTACAATTTGTAAAGACCATATCGGCAATCCAATAATTACCTTTAAAATCATCAAGTGCTAATGTTTCATTCTCCTGTGTGGTGAATTCGAAATCGGGCAGATCTTCACTCATATTTGTTTCAATAGGTTCACCGCCGCACCCGGCCAGAAAAAGGGAGAATGCCGCTATCAATATTAATCGTTTCATTTTAAGACAGACTTCCTTTCAATAAATATAATTACGATAACAACTAATTCGAGTATAACATTAAATAAGCATGGTTTTTATTATTGTTAATTGAAATGCTGTGAAACCTTTATGACAAATTGGTTTTCAAAGTATAAACATGGATTTCTGGTTTGCAGAAAAGACGATATGGCAGTCTTGTCGTTCCTATCCCGCCATTTACGAAAAGCTGTAGCTTATCTTCTAATGTATATTTGCCAAGTACATATTTTTTCGCATACATTGGACTATACAGGTGACCAACAAGAGGCAGCCTTACTTGACCACCATGACTGTGACCAGAAAGTTGGACATCTACAGGATGTTTTACTGTCTGATCTGCAAAGTCAGGTTCATGAGCGAGAAGGATCGTGAAGACATCGGAATTAGTCTGGTGAAGCGCTGCTGCAAGATCTGGCTTGCCCAGCATAACATCATCAATGCCTGCTAGAATAAGCTTTTCGCTACCTTCTTCAATAACGGTATGACTATTTTGCAATAAGGTAAATTCAGCTTGTGTCATGATATCTAAAATTTTCTCCGTGCCATAGCCACCATGATCATGATTTCCGTATATCCAATATTTCCCTTGAAGAGCTTGAAGGGGTTTAAGTGCCTGAATAATTTCTTGATCTTCTCCCATAACCATTTCTTCAGGATCATCAACTAAATCTCCTGTAAAGATAATAATATCCGGTGATTGCTCATTTATTTTTTTTACTAATTTATCTAATTCTTTTACAGTATAATTAAATCCTAAATGTGTATCGGAAAACTGTACTATTTTTTTATTTTGAAAAGCATTCGGTAACTTTGTGGATTGAATCGTTTCTCTTTGAATATGAAGAGAGGCGGGTTCGATGTCTTTGCTATAAAAATATGTTCCACCAGTTAAGCCAGCCATGCTTAGTAAAAAGCCTGTTGCAGTTTTAAGAAACGCTCTTCGATTCATGCATATCAAACCTTTCGTTAAAAATATAAGGTCGATGTCTATTTTAATTTACAATACAAATTATAGCATGTATAAGAATAATCGTATATTTGTTTAATGAAAAATGTAATTTAAATATAATCAAAATTATCTGTTAATGATTTGACAACTAAATTAGAAAAAGATACACTTTAATTAGATAAAGTGTATCCGTCTATACCTAACTATCATATTTTATTGTAAATAAAATATAAATGGAAGGCAGTATTTTTAGTAAATATGTTCGATATCTGATACAATAAAAATTGTGAAACAGATGCATGATTGACTCCAGCATATCACAAATTGAATATTTGCCGATAGCAAAATAATCACAAAACACCCAGTTATACTATTTACTTTTAGTTTTTAAAATAAGGGGGTATTTTTTTGAGTACGATGCAGGAAAGACAAATACAGGATATTTTAATCGAGGAATTGATGGTTCCTTCTGAAAAGGTTGCCCATGTTCAATTAAACAATCCATTAGAGCACGCATTATTAGTGCTGGTAAAGTCAGGGTATGCAGCTGTTCCGGTTTTAGATTCTTCATATAAACTAACCGGTATTATCGGGAAAACGGTAATTTTAAATGAAATATTAGGTTTAGAACGCTTCGAAATCGAAAAACTGTCTGAGATGCGTGTTCATGAAGTGATGAAGAGCGATATTCCAAGGCTCACAAAAAAAGATAATCTGGTCGATGGTTTAAATGCTGTCATTAATCATGCTTTTGCTTGTGTGGTTGATGAGGATGGTTACTTTGATGGCATATTTACAAGAAGAGCGATACTAAAAGAATTAAAGAAAGAAATCTACACAAAATCTTATAAAAAGTAATAAAAAGTATCCTCCATATTGGGGGATATTTTTTGTTTAAAAGGTTAGCAAAGCATTGTGTTAACTAGGAAAATAAAATATTTTTTAAAAATAGTAAATAATAATAGCTATTTATTTCGAATTCCGTTATATTAATAAATACGAGAAATTTTAAAGGGGGAACAAAATTGGATATTTTTAAACGTCTTAAAAAGTTTTACTGGCCACATAAAAAATATTTTGTTTGGTCACTTTTTTTTCTAGTTTTATTTACATTAATTACCGTTGTATATCCAATCATCTTGCAAATAACCATCGATAATGTTGTTTTGCAGGATCGTTATGAACTCATACCATATATATCACTTATCTTTTTGGGACTAATGATGATTAAAGGAATTTCTACTTTTTCTTTTCAATATTTAAGTGAGTTATTTGGGATGACCGCTGTATATGACCTGCGTAATGGCCTATATGGAAAACTGCAATCACTATCATTTAAATATTATGATAATTCAAAAACTGGAGATATTATGTCCAGGATGACAGCGGATGTAGATGGGTTTCGTTTCTTTCTATCGGGAGGGTTTGCGGAACTAATCCGGATTGTTCTTTTAATTAGCGTAAGTTTAAGTGTCATGTTTTATTATTCAATCTCATTAGCGATTGTGACAATGCTTGCCATGCCTTTTTTGGCTGTGGTTGTCTATAAATTTGATAAACGAGTTCATCCAGCATTTAGGAATGTTCGAAAGTCATTTGGAAAGCTAAATACAAGGGTGCAGGAAAATATTAGTGGGATGAACACGGTAAAGTCATTATCAAGAGAAGACTTTGAGATCGAAAGGTTTTCTGCAAGTAATGGTGATTATCGGCAAAAATATTTATTTACTTCACATTTATGGTCAAAGTATTTTCCGTTGATGGAGTTTATTGGAGATATTGCAGTTATTTCCTTGCTTGGCTATGGAGGCTATCTTGTTATCCAGGAGCAGATGGCATTAGGTGAATTAGTTGCTTTCTTTAGTCTTGTTTGGTATATTCTGGGGCCTTTAATGAATCTTGGTTTCGCAGTGAATATGTTCTCGCAAGCTAAGGCTTCGGGTGAACGGCTAATTGAAATCCTAGATAAGCATGAAGATATCAAGGAAAAGCCAGATGCAATCGATGTTCCGATTCATGGAGACGTTACCTTTAAAAATGTCACATTAACTTATGTTGCGGATGATGATGCTGCACTGAAGAATATTAACTTTGAAGCACCTTCCGGAAAAGTGATTGGTTTAATTGGTGCAACAGGATCCGGGAAAACAAGTATTACGCAGCTGATTACAAGGTTCTATGAAGCTGATCATGGAGAGGTGCTTGTCGATGGCCGTCCAGTGGGTGAATATCAATTAAAAGCTTTACGCAGTCATATTGGTTTTGTATTGCAAGAACCATTTTTGTTTTCAACAACTATTAGAGAAAATATTGCTTATGGCAGACCAGAAATTTCCGATGATCAAATTATCGATGCGGCAAAACGAGCACAGGCTCATGACTTTATTATGGAAATGCCTGATGGCTACGATACATTACTCGGTGAAAGAGGTATGGGGCTGTCAGGTGGGCAAAAACAACGCATTGCAATTGCACGGGCACTTTGTATTAATCCAAGTATTTTGATTTTGGATGATGCAACCTCAGCTGTTGATATGGAGACGGAATTTAAAATACAAGCGGCATTAAAAGAGGTAATGAAAGGAAGAACGACTTTCATTATTGCACATCGGATTTCTTCAATAAAACATGCGGATGAAATTCTTGTTTTAGAAGAAGGAGAAGTGAAAGAAAGAGGTACACATGATGAATTGCTTTCGATAAATGGAATGTATCGCAGGATTTATGATATTCAATATCAGGATCGTGATGAAATCATGGAAGCAATTAATTTGTAAAGTTAAAGGAGGAAGATCTGTGGAGACAGTGAAAGAAGAGCAAAAGAAAAAACACTTAACTCGTTTTCATTATACAGTTGATCAGGTGATTGACAAACCATTTAATTGGAAGCAGATGCTGCGCTTGCTAAAATACTTAAAACCTTATGCTAAAACCTATCTGCCAGCAGCTATTATTGCTATGCTTATTTCGACAGCTGTAAGATTAGCTGTACCCATTCTTGTGGGAAAGGTTGCAATCGATATTGCAATCTTGAATAAGGATGTAACGCTTCTTATGTGGCTTGTTCTACTCATTGGGGGGCTATATTTACTAAATTATATCGCGAATACATTGCGGATAAAATGGGTGAATTATTTAGGCCAAAGTGTAATTTATGATTTAAGGCATCATTTATTCTCCCATGTCCAACGGTTATCTCATCGATTTTTTGATAACCGCTCAGCAGGGTCAATCCTAGTTCGAATCTTAAATGATATTAATTCACTGCAGGAGCTATTTACAAATGGAATTATTAATTTGTTAATGGATATCATCACATTAACTGGTATTACCGTAATTCTCTTTGCACTAAGTCCAAAGCTTACAATTGCAGTGTTAATCGTATTACCGATTATGTTTTATATTTCAACAAAACTAAGAAGAAATATACGCCGCTCATGGCAAGACGTCAGAATACATCAATCTCGCTTGAATTCTCATCTCAATGAAGGCATTCAGGGGATGCGGATTACACAATCCTTTTCTCAAGAACAGGAAAATGCAGAGTTTTTCGATGGAGTGAACAAAGGATATTTTAACAGCTTTAAAAATGCGGCAAAGAAAAGTGCGTTTTTCCGGCCATTTGTTGATATGAGTGATGCGGTTGGAACAATCATCCTTATTTCTTTTGGATCCTATTTAATTTTACAAGGTGAGGGGAATGGAGGAATCGCAATTGGAACCTTTGTAGTCTTTGCCTATTTTACAGGAATGTTCTGGGAGCCTATTTCCCGGCTTGGACAAATGTATAATCAGCTTTTAATGGCAATGGCTTCTTCAGAACGTATTTTTGAATTCCTTGATGAGCAGCCAAATGTTGCTGAAAAAGACAATGCTTATAAATTTGAAGAAATGAATGGACATATTGAATTTGATAAAGTTCAGTTCTCTTATGACAAGGAACGAATAGCTTTACATGAAATCTCATTGGATATTAAAGCAGGAGAAACAGTTGCCCTGGTAGGTCATACGGGAAGTGGCAAATCCACGATTGCCAACTTAATTAGTCGTTTCTATGATCCGACAAAAGGAGCTGTGAAAATTGATGGTCACAATCTTCGAGATGTAGAGCTAGCAACTCTAAGAGAGCATATTAGTGTTGTTTTACAGGATACATTTATTTTCTCTGGTACAATTATGGAAAATATCCGTTTTGGCCGTCCAAATGCAACTGATGAACAAGTAATTGAGGCTGCGAAGGTAGTAGGTGCAGATGATTTCATTCAAAGACTTGCAGATGATTATTATACAGAAGTAGAAGAACGAGGAAATATTCTTTCGGCAGGTGAAAGACAATTGCTATCGTTTGCGCGAGCCTTGCTGGCGAGCCCGAGTATTATTATTTTGGATGAAGCAACAGCAAGTATTGATACTGAATCTGAGGTAAAAATTCAAAAGGCGTTAAAACGCTTATTAAAAGGAAGGACCTCCATTATTATAGCTCACCGTCTTTCAACGATACGTGATGCTGATCATATCTATGTTCTTGAAAATGGCAAAATTTTAGAAGATGGCAGTCACCAAGTCTTATTAGAACAAAAGGGGAAATATTACGAGCTGGTAAAGTCACAATTTACAACACTGGATGGAGAAGAAGAGTAATTTCGCAGCTGATACGTATCTTATTTTTTAGGAGCTATAAAGTTTGTTAAGTATATGAAAGGGACGGTTAGCATTTTCCCAATTGTAAGATGTAAGTTATAATAAAGTGAAACTCCATTTAGTTGGTTATTTTCATCCCTCACTTACAATTTTCGTTTTCACCTCGAATTCTTGAAGTGGGGCTATTACTGCCAGTTCATCGGGATAAATGAACAGCAAGTATTGAAAATTGGAGGGGTCAGCTTGGCAAAGGATTTTGCAGTGATTGGTCTAGGACGATTCGGTGGAAGTATTTGCAAAGAATTAAGTAAAGAAGGGAAACATGTCCTTGCAATTGATAAGGATGAGTCAAGAGTAAATGCATATAAAAATATTGTTTCTCATGCAGTAATTTTAGATGCAACCGATGAAGAAGCTCTTAAGGAAATTGGGATTAAGAACTTCGAGGACGTTATCGTTGCAATAGGTGAAAATATACAAGCAAGTATTTTAACAACAGTTATTTTAACCGATCTGGGAATAAAGAATATTACAGTAAAAGCACAAAATGACTATCATGAAAAAATTCTGCGTAAGCTTGGAGTAGATAGGGTTGTGCATCCAGAACGGGATATGGGAAGAAGAATTGCTCAGAATATTATTTCGAATAATATTCTCGATTATTTGGAGCTATCGGATGATCATAGCATTATTGAGGTGAAAGCAGGAAGGAAAATGATTGGAAAATCATTAGTTGATCTTGATATACGTGCAAATTTCAGTTGTAATGTTGTGGCAATAAAGAGCGGGAAAATGATTAACGTATCGCCGAGTGCTGATCAGCCCATTGAAATAGATGATATTTTAATTGTAATTGGAGCGGATGAGGATCTTACCCGATTTGAAAGGCATTTGGTAATGGATTGATCGCTTTTTGTGTCACCAGAAAGTTTACATAAAAAAGGTTCTGCTAATCGTGCAGAACCTTTTTTGTGCTGTTTAAACTTCCATAATAATAGGCAGTACCATTGGACGGCGCTTTGTTTTTTCAAATAAGAAAGGTGCAATCGTATTTGTAATTTCATTTTTGATTTCCGACCATTGTGTTGTTTTTCGATCCATTACTTTATTTAAATGAACCGTAACCAGTTCTTGTGCTTCTTTAATAAGGTCTTCTGATTCCCTCATATAGACAAAGCCGCGTGAGATAATATCTGGTCCTGATGCGATTTTAAATTCTTTCATATTAATGCTAACTACCACAATAACCAACCCTTCTTCAGAAAGGATACGACGGTCTCTGAGAACGATATTGCCGATATCACCGATTCCGCTTCCATCAATATAAATTGTTCCTGAAGGGATCTTTCCAGCTACTTCGGCATTATCTTTGCTTAATGCTAGCACATCACCATTATCTAGTGTAAAACAGTTATCCGGATCGACATTACAAGCAATCGCAAGTTTGTTATGCTCTTTCAGCATCCGGTATTCTCCATGGATTGGCATGAAGAATTTTGGATTCATTAGGCGGAGCATTAGCTTTTGCTCATCCTGACTGCCGTGCCCAGAAGTATGAACATTGCTTAAACGACCATGGATAACCTCAGCGCCTGCACGATATAATTTATTAATAATTCGTCCAACACTAATTGTATTTCCTGGGATTGGAGAAGAAGAAAATACAACAGTATCACCCGGTATAATCTGTACTTGTTTATGTGTACCATTAGCAATCCGCGATAAAGCAGCCATCGCTTCTCCTTGAGAACCGGTACAAAGAATTGTTAGTTCATTTGCGGGCGTGCGGTTGATTTGATTGCTTTCAATGAACGTCTCTTTTGGAGCTTGAATATAACCAAGCTCAATTCCTAAATTAATTGCATTTTCCATGCTTCGCCCAAATACTGCAACTTTTCGATTATGCTTTACAGCGGAGTCGATTACTTGTTTCAGACGATATATATTTGAGGCAAAAGTAGCAAAAATTAATCTGCCGTCGGCACGACTAAAAATATCATTAATACTTTCACCGACTACTTTCTCTGACATGGTAAATCCAGGAACCTCACTGTTCGTACTATCTGATAGCAAGCAAAGTACGCCTTCTTTACCAATTTCAGCCATCTTTGTGAGGTTGGCATGTTCACCAACAGGTGTAAAGTCAAATTTATAGTCGCCTGTATGCACTATATTTCCTGATGGAGTTTTAACAACAATACCATAGGAATCGGGAATACTATGCGTTGTACGGAAAAAACTTACAGAGGTTTTTCGGAATTTAATAACATCATCTTCTTGAATTGTCGTTAGTTTAGCGTTTCTTAGTAAACCATGCTCTTCTAATTTATTTCTAATTAATCCAACAGCAAGTTTTCCAGCATAAATCGGCACATTGATTTCTCGTAACAGATAAGGAACCCCACCAATATGGTCCTCATGTCCGTGTGTAATGAATAATCCTTTAATTTTATCTTGATTTTGAACTAAATACGTGTAATCAGGAATAACATAATCAATTCCCAGCAGTTCATCTTCAGGAAATTTAATTCCAGCATCGATAATAATGATTTCATCCTGAAATTGAACCGCATACGTATTTTTTCCGATTTCACCGAGTCCGCCAAGGGCAAAGACTGCGGTTTGATCATTTTTTACAAATTTCATAGCTTATATATTCTCCAATTCGTAGTGTGGGGATTGTTTTTCATAATTTAGATGTGCCTCATCTAGTGCTTGGATATATTCAATGTTGTAATTTCTGTCGTTTAATTTACTTCGGACTTCCCGTGCTGAGTCAGCTTCGATATATAAGCTTTTGGTACGCTCACGAACGGGTACTTCATCTTGGAATTCTTGATATAGTACTTTGTAGATCATTTTTTATCTCTCCTAACATATTATTTGAGGCTGTTAAAGAAGGTTGGCTAAATAACAGTCGATATTTCAGGATAATTTACTTTCTCAAAAAATACAGTCCTGTATTTTAACCTGGTCTTCTTAAATATCGCTACACAGAGGGTTTCGATATTTACCTCATCTCTTTAAAATTTGATAGCTAAACGACGAATCAAATAATTCATGCATCGAAAATAATCATAGACCAATCTATGCATGAAATGATGTTATTCCTGTTGTATGTTTCCGTGGCATACAAAAGAATAATTAAATTGTGATTGGTTATTAGAAAACGAAGGTTTGCCAAGCTTTTGGATGGCAAACCTAGTTGCACCGATGCAGTAAAAGAGCCTTTAGCTGCCTTGAAATGCAATACTATTTATAAGTTGTAGGTACACGTCCTTTTTGACCTATAAAATCTTTCCAACGTTTCTTTAGCTTTTCTTTAAGGCGTTTTAACATGTTGACACACGTCTCCTTTCTCATATTAAGAAAAGCAACAAAAACATTTTACCGATCCAATCCTCTTATCTATAGTATAGTACGAATTCTAGAAATTTGAAATGATAAACAATAAATTTCTTTGTTTTATATATTGTTTCCCTTTTTCATTCTTAAAAAAACATTGACAATATCGCTAAAGTGAGCAACAGTTGTCTGAATGTGCTGCTGCTAATGATACGTTTATTTTTTGCTGAAAAAGTATATTTTATGCATTTCTATCGTTCCTGGACTATAAAAAAGATGTCCATTTGTAAATGAACATCTCCTTTTCTCACTCAACTGGTTTGGCGTTTTCAGGAATAAAGAATGGATTATCTTTATTGATATGATCATAAAACATAATACCATTTAAATGATCGATTTCATGTTGAAATATAATTGCTATATAACCTTTAAGCCGAAGTTTAACAGGGTTATTATCCATATCTGTCGCTTTAATTGTGATTCGTTTATAACGATGAACATAACCTTCTACTTCACGATCTACCGATAAACAGCCTTCCCCATTTTGCAGAAAGGTTTGCTCAACAGAGTGGGATATAATCTTGGGGTTTACAAGTCCATAGCTGTATAACTTCCCGTTTTCATCTTCAACATGAACCGCAAATAAACGTTTTTCAATACCTAGCTGTGGTGCCGCTAAGCCAACTCCAGCCCGAAGTTTATATTTTTTAGCGATTTCCTCATCTTGACTATTTTTAAGAAATTGTATCATGTTTTCTAATAATTTTTTTTCTTCTTCTGTAATTGGAACTTTTACTTCCTTAGCTGTCTTTGCTAAAGAAGGGTGACCTTCGCGCACGATGTCCTTCATAGTAATCATACTTATTTCTCCTTACTATATTTATATGTGTAATCATTCTATATCTTGATATATTTTAGCATATAAAGGGTACATATAGCATATATTTGCTATATGTACCGTAAGTGAAATTTCTATCTAACGGATAAACTCTACTTTATGTTATACTCTATTTTATAATATAATTATATGATAAAATTCACAGGGGGTTACAGGGGATGTCGTTAAGAAAAATAACAGCTCTATTATTTGCACTTCTTCTTCTATTAGCCGCATGCAGTGGTGAAAGTGCAGAAGAAAAAATACATACCCATTTAGAGGAAACAGTAACATTAGAAGAAGATTTTAAAGCACAGCAAACAGAAATTACTGCTCTTGAGGAACAAGAACAGGAATTATATAGTCAAATTATTGAATTAGGCATGGATGATTTTGAAGAAATTACCAAGCTTTCAAAAAAGGCACAATCCATCATTGATGAACGTGCAGATAAAATAAATTTAGAACAGGAAAGTATTCATAATGCAAAAGAAGAATTTGAAACCATCGAAGAATTAATTACAAATCTTGAAGAAGAGAAGGTAAAAACAAAGGGCGAAGAAATGTATCAAACAATGATGGAAAGATACGCAACCTATGATGAACTAAATGATGCGTATACTGCTTCGCTGGATTTAGAAAAAGAGTTATATGGTCTGCTTCAGCAGGAAGACGCTGAGAGAGAGACTTTAAATGAGCATATCGAGAAAATTAATGCAAGCTACGAAACCATTCTGGATGCGAATGAGCAATTTAATGAACTGACAGTAGCATATAATGATTTAAAACAAGAATTTTACGATGCAGCACAACTTACTGTAACGACTGAAGAATAGAAAATATTAATTGCAATGGAACTTCAATTAGTGGGAGCTTACAGCCAGTATACCTGCAATCAAAACCTTATTTGGCCAATCGGTCAAATAAGGTTTTTTGCACGTTATTTTAAAAAGATAAGAAAGTATAAAATTTTTGCAGGAAACTGCATGATAACATAAACAGT
>DAMDKS010000045.1:5158-32444 GCA_032085455.1 Oceanobacillus sp. | reverse complement strand
AAAAAAGGTCAACACTTATCCACTTGTGAATAAGTGTTGACCTTGAAAAAGTGTATTATAGGATTTTGACTGTGAGTAGTAACATCCAACGTAATAATCATTAAATTTTTGTTTACTCATTTCTTGACATTCCCTTCTCTTTAGGTTAGTATTGTATACATACAGATTTACATCACAAGTTCAAATAACGATTTATCGACATCGCCATTTTTGGCTTCGCTCACGTGTGTGAGTTTTTTATTTGCATTTTTTAGTGGATATGAAGTATATGAACTGACCATTCCTAAACAAATTTATTATTTCGGCTACCATGTTGATACATATGAATCCATAACTTCAACTTCTCTTGGATTTTTTCTCGATATTCTTTCGGTTCAGATATTTCATCTTCTGGGTCAATGCATCAGCCATCTTAAAATTCCTTGTCATCATTTAATGATATTTCAAATATAAGCGATCCATCACTTTGTTTCGTCATGGTCGGATGGACATTTCACTCATCTTCCTCTATATAATTATATAATCTGCAGCTTTTTACTAAACTTTACATTCATCTGTTTCATCCCGCTTATAAAGGACCAAGTATGATTAAAATAATTTTCAATATTTATTTCATCTTTTATAAATGTTTGCTCTAATCAATGAATCTCCTTGAGATGATTTAACCGAAATGTTCTAATTTCTTGCTTCTCATGACAGTAACCTGCAACATATAAACGACTTTAATGTGAGATAAAATGGATATGGATTGACTTTTCTTTTTCTTATACTCCTGCTATTGAAGGTATGGTAAACCGCTTAATTATACTTTTAAGTATTGCGGATAGAATGAGCCATCTATGCAGAGTTTTGAGCCACCATTTGCAAACAGTTGAGCCGGTATGTAAGTGCGGATAAGGGAGCGACTTTACCAATAAACAATAGATACTAAGCTAAAGTAAGCGATAATATGCTAGTTCACCACCATTGACTTAACTTACAGTCTATGGCATGCAGTTAAAGGTATAGCTCACTCCATCACAAATGGTGGATCATTTTTCCGCAATCAGTGAATCAATACTACGCACTTGTGTCTCAATTTATCCGCAGTAATCAATCCCTACTAAACACATCCCTCGTATAAACCTTCTCCTCAACATCCTTCAGCTCTTCATCCAACCGATTCGCAACAATCACATCCGCTTCCGCTTTAAATGCTGCGAAACTCTTAATCACTCTCGAATCCTCAAATTCATCCTTATCCAGTACCGGTTCATAAATTACTACTTCAACACCCTGATTCTTGATTAGATTAATCACATCTTGAATCGCGGATTGTCTGAAGTTATCTGATCCAGTTTTCATTGTTAATCTAAAGATGCCGACTACCTTTGGGTTTCGCTTTGTAATCATATCTGCAATATGACTTTTTCTTGTATTGTTGGAAGCTACAATTGCTTGAATGATCTCGTTAGGTACTTCTTCAAAGTTAGCAAGTAACTGCTTCGTATCCTTTGGTAAGCAATAGCCGCCGTAGCCAAAAGATGGATTATTATAATGTCCACCAATTCGCGGATCTAAGCCAATTCCTTCAATCAGCTGCTTGCTGTCTAATTCTTTTAATTCTGCATATGAATCGAGTTCATTGAAAAATGATACACGCATGGCCAAATATGTATTCGCAAATAATTTAATTGCTTCCGCCTCGGTTGAATCTGTGAATAATACAGGGATATCTTCCTTAATGGCACCTTCTGCTAGAAGGTCAGCAAACATTTTAGCACGTTCTGATTGCTCTCCAACGATAATTCGAGATGGGTATAAATTATCATACAATGCTTTTCCTTCTCTTAGAAATTCTGGAGAGAAAACAATGTTGTCACTGTTATATTTTTCACGTATTGACTTTGTATATCCTACTGGAACGGTTGATTTTATAATCATAACTGCATTTGGATTTACCTCAATAACATTTTCGATAACCGATTCTACAGAACTTGTATCGAAATAGTTCTTCTCTTCATCATAGTTGGTTGGTGTTGAAATAATAACATATTCTGCATCTTTAAAAGCAGCAGCTGAATCTATAGTAGCTTTTAAATTTAAATCTTTTGTTTCTAAAAACACTTCTATTTCTTCATCAACGATTGGAGACTTTTTGCTGTTAATCATATCTACTTTTTCTTGGATGATGTCCAAGGCAATTACTTCGTTGTTTTGGGCCAGGAGGACTGCGTTGGATAGTCCAACGTAACCCGTGCCTGCGACTGTGATTTTCATGGAAAACGCTCCTTAATCTAAATAAAATACAAATATATATTATAAGTTACTTTTTGTTATAGTACTCAACATACCAATCTGCAAACTTCTGTAATCCTTCCTCAATGGAAGTTTCAGGTTTGAATCCCACAGCTTCTTGTAAAGCTTTTGTTGATGCATATGTTGCTGGTACATCACCGGGTTTAATAGGTTCAAAGACTTTTTCAAACTCTACTTTTCTATTTAGTGCATTGCCTAGTGCTTTTTCAAGCGTATTAATAAACACCATTAATTTCTCAGGGTTATTATTGCCTATATTATATATCTTATGTTGAACACCTTTGTCCTCAGGAGGATTATTAAGCAGACGTACAATTCCTTCGACAATATCATCAATATACGTAAAATCACGATAGAGATCATTTTCAAAATCTCCATTATTAAATATTTTAATAGGTTCATTATTAAAATACTTATCAGCAAAACCAAAGTAAGCCATATCAGGTCGTCCCATTGGACCGTAGACAGTGAAGAAGCGTAGACCTGTTGCCGGGACTTTATACAAATGACTGTATGTATGGGCCATCAATTCATTCGACTTTTTTGTAGAAGCGTATAAAGAAACTGGTGTGTCTACAAAGTCCGTTTCTTCAAATGGTACTTTTTTATTTGCACCGTATACAGAGCTTGATGAGGCATAAACTAAGTGATCTACTGGGTAGTGCCTACATGCTTCTAGGATATTATAGAATCCTATAATGTTACTTTGTATGTATACGTCTGGGTTTTCTATAGAGTATCTGACACCTGCTTGGGCAGCGAGGTTTATTACTATTTGTGGTTTGTATTTTTTAAAGATATTCTCTACAGCTTCTTTATTAGCTATATCTTCTTCTATAAAGGTAAAATTCTCTTTTTTTTCTAATTGTTTTAAACGAGTATTTTTAAGCTTTACGTCGTAGTAATTATTTAGATTGTCTACTCCGATAACCCGACAGCCTTCCTTAAGTAATCGATTTGATAAATAACTTCCTATAAAGCCTGCTGCACCTGTAATTAAATAAACTTTATTTTTTTTTAGTGTTTTATTATTCACTTTACGACCTCCAATCTAAATATATCTCATGTAAAATGTACAGACATAACCTTTGTTTTATTTTCGGAAATCTATCTATAAAATGAAAAGTCGTCAGTATTTAAAATAACAATCTACTTCATTAGAATAAATTAAGTTAATCACCATCTATAATAATATTACTCGAAGACTACAGAGTTTTGCAGAAATAATAATAATGTAATTTCTATGAATAATCTTAATCTATTAAGAAATGTATTATTGATTATTATATTTTTTAGAATTAATATAGAGAGTCTGTAAAAAGTTGACCCTTTGATATGTACTTAATTCCCTATTTTGAATTGCCTTATTTATATCCAATTCTTTTACTACGGGTTGTAATAATTCAAATCCCAAAGTATATTCTTCTATGGCATTTAACCATTCATTACTAGTAGTTATTACACTCCACTCTCCCCAAGATCCTTGATTCCTTTTACTTATACCAATTCTTTTCCCAACCTTCCTAACGATATATAAAAGCGGAAAAACTATACTATTAATTTTCCATGAATAGTAAGGGTACCATCCATTACCATGTTTTAAAAACTTAGTAGGCTTTAATAATGGTTTTGCCATTTTATGAAATAGTTTTCTATTAAGTTTCCAATCCTGTGGTATAGTCGCCGAAAGTTTAACAACTTCATTTGACATAAAAGGTTCATAACTACGAAATAATCTTCTGTTAGCATGTAAATTAGGTATATTAAAATTCATTGAGCTTGGCCAAAGCTCAAACCATTCTTCAGAAGATTGGGTTCGAAAATTTCTAATATATTCCAGATGGGATTTTCTTCTATCCTTTAATTTTTTTAAAACGTCCTTATTAATTAATGAACTTTTCAAGGAGTCGGATATTGAATAACTCATATTCTTCATCTCAGGAACTAAAGGAAACTTTCCAGTTTTTCTTATTTTTTTTATGCGTGACCCTTTAAATAATGCATCAGAAAATAACCCTCCAAAAACCGCAGAATATGAATCAAGTTTAGATATTTGATGAAAACCATATGTATGCGCATGATGATATTGCGATCCACTACCCACTAATTGGGAACAGCTTTGCAAGATATTTAAGTAATGTAAGTTTTCTCGTGTATATAACTTAAAATTAGCACCAAAAGTACTAGCTACTTTTTCTGCTGTTTTACCTTCGCGGTTCATGTAATCAAGAAAAATTATAGCGTCTCTTTCATATTTCTTTAACATCGCAGAGAGTGTTCGTGAATCTTCCCCCCCACTAATAAACTGAGCAACATTACTTGTTTCACAAACTACTCTGTCAATATAAGTCATTAGGCTATTTCTTAATTGAATAGCAGTCTTATTAACACTAGAATCTGTTAATATTTCTCTTGGCACCCAATAACTATTTGATTTTAATTTAAACAAATTATTTATAATATTGTGTTCTGATGCAGGTGCTATTTGAAAAATTTGCTTATAAAAAGTATAAGGATAGGTCACTATTCCATGTAAGATAAAATCAACTTCTGAAATTAAATCTACATTATCGAATTGATTGGTAATCCTAGCAAGAATATCTATATGGGTGGACAATACTATACTCTTTGAAGATTGAAATGCATATACAGGTATAAATGACATTAAATCAGTCACACAATATATTTCATTAGTAATCTTATTGATAATAACTATAACAAATGGACCGCTTAAATCATCTTCCCATTTCATTTTTCCCATTAACCATCGATGTAGAATTGCAATAGTCCCTTCTGAACTATCAGTATCATCTAGAAAACTGTTATCACGAAACATTAATATAGGGCCGCCTATCACAGCAACAATAAACTCACCATCCTCATAAGAATTAAATCCATTATAAAGATTTTTACTTAATCCAAAGGAGCCCCACTCCCCATGGAATTCTTGTATAGTAGGTTTATCCTTTGTGTAAATTGATTGCAGCATTTCAGATATTTCATGTTGATTAAGCATATTTTTCGAGAAAATAAAATCACTCATAATTCTCCCCCATTTTTACCTTTAGATATTAATTCTAAAGCATGTTTATAGACATTTTGATAAGTTTCATTCCTAATTAAATGAAGTGCCTGTATATTTTTATTTGTTCTTTTCGTACGTTTTAACCAGTTATTTATTATTCTTTTAATCGAAGTCAGTGCCGTTCCATCATAAGGAATTGGAACAAGAGAATAAATTAAATTACGTTTTAATCTTTTTTTATAAATTTCAATTGTCATTTCGTCATGTACTTTATTGTAGTTTTTCTCCAATAGAATATTTAAATCTAAAAGATCTATTCGTCTTTCCTTTGCTGTAGTTAAAACCACCTTAAAATTCTCTTTATGATGATAAATTGGTTTAAATGAGAATGTTTTATCATCATAAAACTTAATTAATAAAGAAAATGAGTCATCTCTTTTATCAATATAATTTTTAGAATCAAAGTAGAAATTACCCAAACTATAACAAATCAAAGAATCCTTATATTTTTCATATCCTTGTGGTACATGTGGATGTGAAGCAACAACTAAGTCTGCACCTAGATCACATAATTGTTTATAACGATAACGCCAATCAATTTGCGGTATACTATAATGTTCTAAACCCGCATGAGGTAATACAATAACAAAATCACATTTTCTCTTTAATTCAATTACTAGATTATCAATTTTAGAGTGATTTATCCACGCATATCCAGAATCATCTTTTTTTGAAGAATAGTTAATTACACCAAACTGAGCTTCACTAGCATTAATAAAACCTAATCTAATGCCCCCTATCTCCTTAACTAAAGGTTTATATGCCTCTTCTAAGTTAATCCCAGCTCCGATTGTCTCTAAATTGTTTTTTACTGCGAGACTTTTTGTTTCTATTATTCCATCAATTCCATAATCAAATATATGGTTATTTGCTAAGCATAAAAGGTCAAAGCCTTGTTTTTTTAATCCTCTAATAGTTTCTATTCTTTGTGAATGATGTGATCCAGATTTCACTATTGGTATTCCAAACCCTTCGATTGGTGCCTCAAAGTTGCAAATTGAGAAATCTGCACTAGATATAATATTAGACATAGCCTCTGAACATATTAATCCATCATCGTTTTTATAGTTTACTATGTCTCCACATATAAATAACTCAGTCATCTAAACAACTCCTTGATTTTTAATCTTATTACTTATTTGTAACGTAATATAAATTAAAAGCGCATTTAGGATAGCTCCTGTAATACTAAAAAGAGCTATAGCTATTAAATCATTATTAAATATAAAGTAGCCCACACTCAATGCTAAAATACGAGCAGTAACTGTTATAATTGTAAATTTCAAATGAAATTTTTGAGCTGACAAAACGGGTAAAGCTCTAACACTAGGTTGATTCATAAATAAGAAGTATATCCACAAAGCAGTCCACCTTGCATATTCACCTGCCATATACCAATCATCACCAAAAACAACGGAAAAAATAATCGGTCCAAATAATATAATTATTCCAAACGGTATAATGCCAATCAATCCTAAAACTAGAGTCGCCTTTTTAATTATTGCTGTTACATTTTCCTTATTTCTGGCTGCTTCAGAGATACGTGGATAGAAAACATCCCCTACAGACTTACCTATCAGTTGTGTTGGTATACTTAGCACAGTTCTCCCAATTGTGTATAGGCCAGCAGATGCAACTCCAAAAAAAGATGTTAAAATTAGTACAGGTAAACTTTGTGAAATAGCATTTATAAATACTTGTGGTGATCTATATGTAGGAAAGTCATAATATTCTAGTGCCAATCTTTTTAAACTTTTCTTTTTAGAACCTTCATTCATACCAGTTTGATTACTGGACTTTTTAATAAACATTATCATCATTAAAGCCCTTATTCCATTCCCAAGAGCTGTCATAACAACTAATACGCCAGCAACAGGATGTGTTAAACCTATTCCTACTTTACTTCCATTTATTATGAGGGATTGGTAAAAAGTAACTTGAGCATTTATTGAAAATTGTTTTGTTCTAATTAGCCATTGTTCTGCAACTTGTACTAAGCCTGCAAAGATTACTACAAGTGGGATTAAGTATAAATAACTTGCAATTTCATGCAAGTTAAAAAGATTAATAATCTGATCATTTAATAAAAATAAAATAATTAGAGATATAAAAGATATCACACCAGCAATTATCAATGATAAACGAACAATACCTTTTGCATCTTCATCGCTTTTTGGAAGGACTATTGCTATTGGATAAGTAAGAGCAGCTACTGGTATAATTATATTAATCATAGCAGTAAATGTCCCCATAATTCCAAAGGCTTCGGGTCCATACATTCTAGTAATTATTGGAGATAAACCCATTGTAATAGCCTGAGCTGCTGCAGTTCCTGAAGCCATAACCAATACACTACGGACAAAAGAGTTATTCAAGCTTTTTTTTATTATTTTTTTCATATAAATTCCTTTTTCTTTCATATTTAAATTTACTGATTAACCTTATATAAATAAACCTTTTAAATATAATCCGCTTTCTTATTATTCGATAATGAAGAAAGACATAAGTTAGTTCAAACCCATCTTTTTAACCCACTTAAGACAAACGTTTTGATTCACCGTTGCCATGAGAGTACAGTACACTTATACACTAATATAGCAACACCTTCACCACCCTTGACCTTGTTTGTGTCCGTGGTAGAAGTTTTGATGGTGGATGGCGAAAAACCAGCCTTTGGGGCTCCATCCGTATCAGCAGCGTATCACGGACAATCACTTCTAAGTTCCGCTGGTGGGGTCCGTCCCTTCCAGCGATCACTAAGAAGTTGCACAGCGGTAAAGGGCAAGCAGCTAAAGCTGTGGTTAAGATAGTAGTGTAATTTTCTAGAAAGTGGATTATCTTTGTCCTGACTGGTTCATATTATTGTCATAGATAGATCAAAAAGATGGCACAACTGGGTCAATTGGATAGATGTAATCACATAACATCTACTAAAAGTTTTTCGTAAAGATATTAAATTATTTTATAAGATTAAAGTTAAGTTGAGTTCATAATTTAACCTTTAAAAAAAGCCTACTTATTTTTATTAATCTAACAGTGAAAAATAATAATGATAATACAATCAAGATTATTATCATATTTGAATCAAAAAATGAAAGTTTAAAATTAAAATCATAAGGTAATACTCCTCCTGTATTATTTATAAATAAATAGTAATTATAAGCTATAAATATAGGTATTGAAAAAAAATAAGTAGATACTCTTAAATACCTATTTAAAGTCTTAAAACAAACAGGTATTAACAAGACTATAAAAATATATAGATACATAGATACTCTGAAAAATAATATATTTTCCATAGAAAGTATAGTAAATATTAACGAAAAATACACTAAGTTTATAATAATTAAATTACCTTTATTTATATCTAATAATCTCTTTTTGTAAACAAGTGAATAAAGTAAAGTAAAAGCAGAAATTATTATTATTGAGTAGGATGAGGCACCCTCCGAATTATAATTTACATATGCATCAAACTTTGGATATATAAACGAAATTAACTTGACAATAGTTGGAGTAAAAAAAGAAACTCCGAAAGTAATAAAAGGTAGAATAAAATAAACAAAGTTATCTATTTTTAATCTAGCCAGCCAATAAAAAGGTAATATTACTAGTGCTGTAGTATGGAATAAACTAGCAACTAATGTTCCTATTAAGAACCTTTTGAAGTTTTTATTTAGAATATATTTTAATGAGTAAAATACGATTGCTATAGCAATATACTGCCTAACTAAATTAAATGAATTATAATAAAAATATAATGAAACGAATAAAAAAAGACTAAAAAAGTATGAAACTGAGTATTTTTTTAAAGTTGTGCTTATCAAGTAAATTGTAATAAATGATGTGATTATAAAAACATATTGATAGTTATCAGTGCAAATACTAATTAATTTATTTAATAAATAATATCCTCTTTCATATAATGGAAAGGATAAACTATAAGCATCAATAATTTCAAAGTAATTCCTATAGGCAATATAATCTGTACCAGCAACTCTAAATCCAGATATTAACCATAAAGAAAAAAATAGAATAATGCTTACAAAATTAGCATTTTCATTTCCCGAAATGTTCTTTTTAAGTTTGCTATAAATTATAGCAACTAATATCAACACCATATTAAAGCTATAAACTAACATTATTCCATCTCCAATTTAAGGAATACTTTTGTGCAAATACTTCTTCCTTACCATTCAATATGCTCACTCTATTACCTTTATTAATAACAAAGAAGATAAGATGATCATCCTTTTGTAAGACGTCTAAAAAACATGAATGAAAAAACAAAGAAATATTTAATTATATTTAATGGATATTTAATTGTACCCCTGCCAATATACTCAAATGCATTAGTTATATCATGAAATGATAGAGATATTTTTGCTCGTTGAAACAAGAAATCACTAAATAATTTTCCTTTTGAATTTAATTTGTCGATATGTTTTTCTTGAATATAATCCCTACTTATTTGAAAAACATTATAATTCCCTGTAATTCTCTCGCCTTCATGGATGTAATAATTTAGCATCGGTTCCCCATCGACATATTCAATAAGATAACGGAAAGCAATACGTAAATATAATTCATAGTCTTGAGCAGACTTCAAATTATTATCAAAGATACCAACTTCATGTAGACATCTTTTTTTAATAATTACTGAAGAAGTAGAACCAATAACATTTCCTGACATTAATTTATCAAAGATACACCCTTTATATTTGGCTTTTTTAACTTTTGAATGTATTATCCTATTTTCTTTAGTTGTAATCTCATTTGCGGAGCAATAAACAAGCGCTATATTAGATTTATTAAACTTTTTCATCTGTTTTTCTATTTTCTCATTTTGCCATTCATCATCGTCATCTAAAAATGCTATATATTCACCTTGCGAATACTTTATGCCTGTATTTCTAGCTACATTTGCTCCCAAATTCTCAGGATGTTGAATTAATTTAATTCTAGAGTCTAATAATTCAGTGACAAATTCTTCAATTTCTTTTCTATATTCATAATCTGGCGGACTATCATCAATTATTATTAATTCCAACTCTTTATAACTTTGTGCTAAGACACTCTCGATAGCGCGTCTTACCATCTTTAATCGTCTTTTATAAGTTGGCATCACTACACTTACATTAGGCATTAAATTACACTATCTCCTTTTGTTTATCTTTGTTCATCACCGCTTTGTGAAAGGTACTTTTTCCTTACAAATAGACTTTTTTTCCCTTATATTAAATATTTGAGATTAGTTACAATAAATAAATGAATAAATTTATTTTTGCTGTACTTTTCTTTTTAATTTTAAATAAAAGTCACGGCGTCTAATAGATAAGCGTTCATTTGTATATTCTCTTGCCTTTTCAATATTTTGTTTACTCATTTTTTCTAATTCCACGGGATTTTCAAAAAGATATGTCAATTTATTAGCAAAAAGCTCAACATCTAGTGGATTAAACATATATTCGTTATCTAATAGTTCAGGTATTCCATTCACTGGTGTGGATAATACTGGTAGGCCTACAGCCATAGCCTCAATAATTGCTCTAGGGAGTCCTTCTGCTTTAGTCGGAAAAACGAATATATCTCCATTCAATAAAACTTCTTTTACAGCTTTCGATGAAGACAATAGACCAGTGAATCGCACATGATTTTCAACACCAAGATTTTGTGACATTTGTTCATAATACTGCCTTATATCACCATCACCAATAAATACAACTTTTACATTATAATTCATCTTCCTCAACATCTTTAAAATTTTCATAACTTCTCCATGACCTTTCATGTCATTATTAATGCTATTAGCTGTATGAACTATAGTAAACTCACTCTTATCCTTTTTATAAGTTCTAGGTGAAGTGATATAGGATTCAGTCATGTTTATTGTTGAATAGTAACTTTCAAAATTTTCGTATGTTTCGCCAAATAATCCCGCATTAGAGGGATACTTTTCTTGTAAGTAGTGCTTTGTTACATAAGATACCCCATCTGCTTGAAGGGCTGCCTCTTTCAAGTTATTTGTATAGTATTTTTGAGCAATTATATTTGAACTATAAGCATCTTCTGGATCTGCCACAACCTCTAACACATATGGTTTACCCGTTCTTTTATAATAGTTCATAACCATCGACGCTGAAACCGATGGTAATCTAAACAATGCACACGTGGCATTTTCAATAGCTTTTTTCGTAGATTTAACAAAAAGGGGGTAATTTATCATGTATTGTTTCATACCACGCATAAATGGTAATTCAGAAACTCTTATTCCTGGTCCATCTACCCTAAGATAACTCATTTTATCAATTTCCTTATATTCCACTTTTTTAGTTCTTGATACTATATTCACTTTTTCAAAAACCTCTAAATAACGTAGCCAAAAATCATAACCGTATATTGTTTGGCACCAATATTTTCCGTCTGGCGTTTTATAAAATAATGAATCAGCTGCAACCAATAACTCCATTTTATTTCCCCCAAACAACTCTATTTACATAATCTGTATAAGATATTATAATTCTAAGTATTTTTTCTGAAACATTTGACTTACTATAATCACCCACAAGTCTCAAAGTATCTTTTTCTTGTATCTCTAATATTTCAACTCCTTGTAGAACTCTTTCTTTTTCCAATCCTACCAACATTACAGATGCTTCCTCCATAGACTCTGGGCGCTCATGTGATTGTCTAATATTAAGCGCTCTAAATCCTAAAATAGCAGACTCCTCACTAATCGTCCCGCTATCACTAAGTACAACTTTTGCCCTCAATTGAAGTTTAACATAATCATTAAATCCCAAAGGAGCCAATGTCTTTACCAATGGATTAAATTCAATACCTTTTTCCTCAATCATTTTTCTAGTTCTTGGATGTGTACTTACGATTACAGGATAATTATATCTTTTAGCGATTGCATTTAAACTATCCACTAAATCCAAGAAATTCTTTTCATAGTTAATATTTTCTTCTCTATGTGCTGAAACAACAAAATACTTGCCACTCTCCAGTTCTAATCTTTCTAATACATCAGATTTCTCAATATCTACCTTTTTTGAATTAAGAACCTCGAACATTGGACTACCTGTTTTAATAATTCTATCAGCTGGAAAATTCTCTTTTATTAAATACTCTCTCGCAATATCACTATATGTTAAATTGATATCTGCTGTATGATCAACAATTTTTCTATTCGTTTCTTCTGGCACCCTTTGATCAAAACATCTATTCCCAGCTTCCATATGAAATATAGGAATCTGTCTCCTTTTTGCCGCTATCGCACACAAACAGCTATTTGTATCTCCTAGTACTAAAAATGCATCCGGATTAACTTTCTCCATAATTGGATCTATTTTAATTAAAATATTTCCAATCGTTTCTACTGCAGTTCCCGTTGCTGCATGCAAAAAGTAATCTGGCTTCTTTAAATTGAAGTCTTTAAAAAATACTTCGTTTAATTCATAATCATAATTTTGTCCAGTATGTACTAAAATATGCTCAATGGCCTCTGATTCTTCCAGCTTATTAATTACAGCCGATAGTCGAATAATCTCGGGTCTAGTTCCTACCACTGTCATAACTTTTAACTTTTTCATTCTCTTAAACCTCCAAAAAGTATGTATCTGGTTTTTCAGGGTCGAATGGTTCATTTACCCACATAACTGTTACAAGATCATTTTCTCCAACATTTACAATTGAATGTGTATACCCTGTAGGTATATCAACCACAGTTAACTTTTCTCCGCTCACTTGATATTCTATAACCTCTTCAGAATCTAGTTTTCTAAAACGTATTAAACCTTCACCACTAACTACTAAAAACTTCTCATTCTTTGTATGGTGCCAATGGTTTCCTTTTGTAATTCCTGGCTTAGATACATTCACAGAAATTTGCCCCCTCTCAGGCGTTCTTATAAACTCTGTAAATGAGCCCCTTTTGTCTACATTCATGTTAAGATTATAGGAGAAATTATCCTTTGGCAAAAAGCTTAAGTAAGTGCTATAAAGTTTCTTCATGAAAGTATCTTCCATATTAGGTATACTTAAATCGTTTCTACTTTCTTTGAAATTTTTTATGAGATTTGCTAATTCTCCTAGTTTTATATTGTATGTGACTGGAATTACATAAAAGTCATTATTCCTAGTTGGTTTACCTTCTAAAGCATGAATGAATTCTTCTAATACATCATCAATATAAGCTAAATTAAGCTCGAACTCCGGATTATTAACTTGGATATCTAGGTTTCTAGCAATGTTATGACAGTAAGTCGCCACAACAGTATTATAGTTAGGTTTACTCCACTTACCGAATAAATTCGGTAAACGATAGATATAAATATCTACACTGTTTTTCTTACTATAATCAAATAATAGATTTTCACCAGCCTTTTTGCTACTACCATAAAGGTTATCTTTTTCAGCTTGAATTGATGAAGTAAACAATATCGGAGCTTTATTATCATATTTCTTTAATAAATCTAAAAGTTTGGATGTTAAACCGAAGTTTCCCTCCATAAATTCATTCTTTTCTTTTGGACGGTTAACACCTGCTAAGTGAAAGATGAAGTCACATTCCTTCACGAATGATTCAAGTTCTAGTTCATTACTCTCTCTTGTATATTTAAAAATTTCATTATAACCTTTGTTATTCAACTCAGCGATGAGGTTTTTTCCTACAAAACCATTCGCACCCGTAACAAGAATCTTCATATTGTTGAACCACCTCTACTAGTTAAATGTATGATTCATTTCTTTCCACTTACTTAATTCATCTCTTACATAATCTAATTCAATCAATTTCTTCTTAATTTGTTCAACACTTAAAACCTCAGTGTTATTAGAATTATATTCTTGTTCAGTAGAAAGTTTCTGATCTCCATCAATAAAATACTTATCATAATTTAAATCCCTATGGTCTGCAGATACTTTATAAAAACCAGGCAAATCCTGAGCTTTAACATATTCTTCTTTTGTTAAAAGTGTTTCATAACGTTTTTCACCATGACGAGTACCGATAATCTTTATTTCATTATCCACATTAAATAACTCTTTTACTGCTTGTGCTAGATCCCCAATAGTACTTGCTGGTGACTTTTGAACCATAATATCCCCAGCATCTGCATTTTCAAAGGCATATACAACTAACTCCACAGCTTCCTCCAGACTCATTAAAAATCTTGTCATACCAGGATCTGTAACAGTCAAAGGCTCCTCTTTTTTAATTTGTTCTATAAACAATGGTATTACGGATCCTCTTGATGCCATTACATTCCCGTATCTTGTTCCACAGATTAGAGTTTTTTCAGAATCAACTGTTTTTGCTTTGGCAACAAATACTTTCTCCATCATAGCTTTTGAGATGCCCATTGCATTAATCGGATACGCAGCCTTATCTGTCGATAAACAAATTACTTTTTTTACCTCATATTCTATCGCAGCAGTTAAAACATTTTCAGTGCCAATTACATTTGTTTTTACTGCTTCCATTGGAAAAAATTCAGCAGATGGTACTTGCTTTAATGCTGCTGCATGAAATATGTAATCAACACCATACATAGCATTCTTAACACTAGCTATATCCCTAACATCACCAATATAAAACTTTAATTTGTTATTTTTATACTTTTTTCTCATATCATCTTGTTTTTTCTCATCACGAGAAAAAATACGAATTTCCTTTATATCCGTGTCTAAAAATCTATCCATTACAGCGTTACCGAATGATCCAGTTCCGCCGGTAATTAATAAAGTTTTATTATTAAACATATCATTGCCCCTCCAATAAAACTAAACAGAAAAGTATTTATCCATTCTATTTAATAACTTTCTCTTTTCGAAGTTGTTTATATAATAAGTTCTAGCATTTTTTCGTAAGTTTCTTATTTCTTCTTCTGATTTGTTAATCATCTCAATAATCACCTCTGTTAAATCCTGAGGGTTACCTGGCCTACAAGACAATCCTGCACTTGCTTCATTTAAAATCTTAGACGTCTCTCCTTCAACTGAAGCAATAATTGGTATTCCACATGCCAAATATGATTGTAATTTGGCTGGTATTGTCTTGGAAAATAACGGACTACTTGTCAAGGAAATAAAAGCTACATCATTTACTGATAGGAACTCTGGGATTCTAATTGCAGGCTGTCTATCTATAAAATTAAACATATCATCTAGATCATTTTCGTTAACGTATTCCTTTAATTCTTCCTTATATCTGCCATCTCCAATAATATTAAATCTAATCTTCCTTTTTATTGACTTTTCTTTTAAAATTTTTGCAGTTTTAGGCAGTACTTCCAAGCCTTGTGCTTTACCAATATTACCAGCAAAAATTATATTAAAAGCATCATCATCTGGTATTTCATTAATATTCCCTTCCTTTAAAGGGACATAAAAATCTTCAGCGTATTGCGGCCAATATTCTATTTTATCTCTTTCCACCCCACGCTCAGCAATTGAATCAACAAAACTATTCGAAGTTGTGAAAATTTTAGTGCATCTTGCATAAATATAGTCAACCATATTACCAATTAGATTTAATACTTTCTTGTTTCTAATTCCAGCCACTTCTTTAACATTTTCTGGCCATAAGTCCTGTACATATAGATAACATGGTATTGACTTTTTTCTTGCATACCATACCCCTGGTAAAGCTTGACTCATCGGTGAAACTTCAAAAACAAATACAAAATCGGCATTAATTTTAGTAAATAACTTCCAAAGAAAACCAGACACTACGAACGATAAGTAATTTAAAACTAACATTATTGAGTTGTTTCCTCTAGGTATGAGAGGTATCCTTATAATGTTTATACCATTATATTTTTCCTGCCTTTTTTTTAAGAGACCGTAGCCATCGTAATATTTTCCCTGAGGATAATTTGGTATTCCTGTTAAAACTGTCACTTTATATCCCTTTTTAACCCATTCAGTACAAATATCATTAATTCGAAATTGTTCAGGATAAAAATATTGTGAAATAACTAAAATATGCTTTTTCATCTTCATATACCACTCACTTTATTGTTCTGTTAACTCAATTGTTTGCTTAAAACTCCTAATTTGATAATTATCTTTGTATTCACTTAAACTGCTATGATACACCATATTACCAAACACTTTGTCAACAATTGCATACTTTCCCCCCATAGCCATTAATAACGGATTAAATAGTTTCACTAATTTTACTTTTTTTCCATGTACTTCTCCTATTAAACGAACCATTTCACTTGTCTGTACATATTCTTTATTTTGAGGGAAAAACAGCCCTTTTTCTTCATTATCAACTATCAATCTGATAAATTCTGATAAATTATCAATATGTATCATACTTCGTTCATTGCTGATATCTGGAAATACAGGTAACTTCCGTGCGGCTTTTGCAAGTTTAGGATAATTTCCTTTTGAGTTTTTACCATAAATTAGTGGAGGACGAATAATAACTACTTTAAAATTATTACTTTCTAGCAATTTAATTCCTTTTTCCGCTTGAAGTTTGCTGTTTCCATAAAAATTACTTGGTTTAGGAACCGTATGTTCATCAATTACTTTTTTTTCACTACTACCATCACCATACACAATAATACTACTCATAAAAATAAATTGCCGAACACCTTCAACTTTAGATTTTTTTGCAACTTCTATCGTCAAGTCTCTGTTTACATTATAATAAAGTTGTTCCATTTTAGGATCCTTAGAAACGTGAGCAATACCCGCCACATGCAGCACCACATCATATCCAGAAAAATCATGTTGTTTCCACGTTTTATCCCTTAAACTAATCTTTTCTACTTCATATTCTCCATGATAATTATCTAGCCATGTTTCAAAAGAATTGCCAACATAACTGTTTTTCCCAGTAATTAATATTCTTTTCATTTTGTCGTCTCCTCTTTACTGGATGCCTCTTGCAACTCAGCTTCTCCAGTCCCCCCTTCTACAACACCATCACTTTTTATGACACTAATAAAGGTTCCTATAAAACATTTGATGTCAAAACAGAGGCTCTGACGTTTCACATATTCTCCATCAATCTTTGCCTTCACTGAGATTGAAAGTTCATCTCTACCATTAATTTGTGCCCAGCCTGTAAGTCCTGGTTTCACATCATTTGCACCATACTTATCTCTTTCCTCAATTAAATCATATTGATTCCATAATGCTGGGCGCGGACCTATCACACTCATCTGCCCTGATAATATATTTAAAATTTGTGGAAGTTCATCAAGTGAAGTTTTTCTTAAGAACTTTCCCACTTTAGTAATATACTGATCTGGATTTCCTAAAAGGTGTGTAGGGATATCCTGTGGAGTATCAACCCTCATCGTTCTAAACTTTAAAATATTAAAATGAGTCTTATGTATACCAACACGTTTCTGTTTGAAAAGAATAGGTCCTTTTGATTCTATCTTAATAGCCAAAATTAAAAGGATAAATATTGGTGATAGAATAATTAATCCTGCTATAGAAAGAATAATATCTATTAATCTTTTCAATTTTGAGTAGAACATGTAAATGCGACCCCCATCACCAATTATAAATTTAATCCAATAAACTGCTAATTTACTAATATCATATATTTAATCATTAATGACTCACTTACAATTTAGAGTTACTCGCCCCTTAAATATATAAGAGGCGAAAATATCCCTAATGTTCTATATAACATTATTTACTTTTAACCCTTCAACCTTTTGCACAAGATATTCATACAACTCATCTTTCATTTCTGGGTTCTCCAACGCAAAATCAATCGTCGTCTTCACAAACCCCATCTTCTCACCAACATCAAACCGTTTTCCTTCAAAATCATAAGCATAGACATTTTGTACATCATTTAACTTTTCAATCGCATCCGTTAACTGGATTTCTCCACCAGCACCAATTTCATGTTCTCCAAGGAACGTCATTATTTCAGGTGTGAAAATATACCGGCCCATAATCGCTAAGTTGGAGGGAGCTGTTCCTTTCGCAGGCTTTTCCACAAACTTATTCACTTGATATCTTCTTCCTTCTCTTGCACCAGGGTCAACAATACCATAACGATCTGTTTCATCTTCTGAAACTTGTTGTACACCAACAATGGAACTGCCTGTTTCTTCATATTGCTTAATCAATTGTTTTAAACTAGGTGTTTCTGCGCGTACGATATCATCACCAAGAAGGACTGCGAATGGATCGTTACCAATAAATTTACGTGCGCACCAAACCGCATGGCCTAATCCCTTTGGTTCTTTTTGACGAATATAATGGATTTCTACATTAGAAGCTGCATTGACCTTTTTCAACAGTTCGAATTTCTCTTTATTCTTCAGGTTTTCTTCCAGTTCAAAGTGATGGTCGAAGTGATCCTCAATGGCACGTTTCCCTTTACCCGTGACAATAATAATATCTTCAATACCGGATTCAATTGCTTCTTCTACAATATATTCTATCGTCGGTCGATCAACGATTGGCAGCATTTCCTTGGGCATTGCTTTTGTAGCTGGCAGAAACCTTGTTCCCAGTCCAGCGGCAGGGATGATAGCTTTTTTTATTTTTTTCATTTTGAAACGATACCTCCGCATCCTTGTTATCCTGTATATTCGCATGCATGTGCTTATATATTATTATTCGTTTTTAGCTAGCTGAAATAAATTTATATGATTATATAGTTAGTCCTATTTACGCATTGAGTCGTAAGTATGAAATGGAGAACCAAGCTATGTTACAAAAGTTGCAACTGCTACATTTTAGTAGTGCTTACGGCAATTTCACATTCTAAATCTTTCATTCCAACACTAAAAACTACTAAATTCCATAAAAGTTAACCATACAAATTGCTATATAACATTATTCATTTATGAACTAAAAATATAATTCCGAATTAAGCCTGTACTGCCAGCTGCTCTCTCTCCAAATAAACAATCTTCATTAATGTATCCTTCAATTCTGCTCGATTATACTCTCGGAAGTTACCAATTAGTCCGTCAATCATACTCGGATGAACATCCATCGTACGACCCACGTAAATCTTCTCATAGACCTCATCCGGATGTACTTCTGCTTCGCTAAGCAATTCCTCAAACATCTTTTCGCCTGGGCGTAAGCCAGTATACTCAATACGAATTTCATCTTCTGTATACCCGGATAGCTTAATAAGGTTCTTCGCTAAATCGACAATTTTCACGGGCTCACCCATATCAAGCACGAAGATTTCTCCACCGTGGGCAAGTGTGCCAGCTTGAATCACAAGTCTGGAAGCTTCTGGGATTGTCATGAAATACCTTGTAATATCAGGGTGTGTAATGGTAATTGGACCGCCATTTTCAATCTGTTTCTTAAACAATGGGATGACACTTCCCCGGCTGCCGAGCACATTTCCAAAGCGCACGGCGACGAACTTGGTAGCACTCTTTTTCGCCATATTTTGCACGACCATTTCAGCGATACGTTTGGAAGCTCCCATCACATTGGTTGGATTTACTGCTTTATCACTTGAAATAAGCACAAACGTCTGTACACCAAATGCATCTGCTGCTTCAGCTACATTTCTGGTTCCGATAATATTATTTTTCACTGCTTCGTGTGGATTATATTCCATCAGCGGGACATGCTTGTGGGCAGCAGCGTGATAGATAATGGCTGGTGCATGTTTTTCCACAATCTCACAGATACGTTTTTTATCTTTTACATCACCGATAATCGGAATAATTTCTGTATTTGTTTCAGCAAAATGTTTTTTTAACTCCATATCAATGGTATAAATACTAAACTCGCCGTGGCCAACCAGCAAAATCTTCTTCGGTTCGAAACGCATAAGCTGTCTGCATATTTCGGAACCGATCGAACCACCGGCACCGGTTACCATTACGATATTTCCCGTCACATAACCGGAGATTGCTCCGATATCAAGCTTCACTGGCTCGCGTCCCAATAGATCCTCTACTTCGACATTTTTCAAGCTACTTACGGTAATTTTACCTGTCATCAAGTCTTCAATTTTAGGAATCATCTGCACCTGTGCGGTTGTGCGGCTGCAGGCTTCGACAATTTCCTTCAGTTCTCCATTCCTTAAAGAAGGAATCGCAATAACAATATGATCAATGTTCAGCTTTTCAACCACTCGTGGAATATCAGCAACGACCCCAACAACTGGTAAACTGTATAATTCCATTTTCTGCTTACTCCCGTCATCATCAACAAAAGCAACTGGAAAAAGATCGATATTATGTTCATTGCGAAGCTGTCTTACAATCATTGCTCCAGCTGCTCCGGCACCAACGATAAGGGTGCGCTTCTGTGTCACTGCTTTTTTATTAATAAAGTGATCACGATACATCCGCCACATAAAACGTGATCCGCCGATTAAAACAATATGTAAAAGCCATGTAACAACAAGCGCACGCTGAAGAAGAGTGAAGTCATTCAATAGTAATTGGACGACACCCGCGCAAATGATGGATAATGTTACTGCCTTAACGATTGCAACTAATTCTCCAACACTCGCATAGGACCATACCTTATTATAAAGCTTAAAGATTGCCGCAAAAATATGATGAAAGATTAATAGTGCAATTGCGCTAGATATAATTGCTGTTGATGTTAACATATCCGAATATGCTGGATAGACAATCCATGCTGCGACAAATATTGCAGTTGCGACAATAAACGAGTCAAGAAGCATGAGCAATGATAATCTTATCGTATAGGACATGAAGACGCTCCTTTCTCATGAGGTCAAAAATACATCACACTTTATTTATGTGTCTTCGTCTATGGATTCATTTCATGATTGGATAAAAATTTGTATGAAACTGCTGGATTATAATGAATGTATGTGTAATGTTCAATAAAACAATGAAGCCGTCAGCAGTTTTAGTCTTTTTACAAATATATATACCTTTTTACCCTAGTATACTATTTTTTCTAAGAATTTCTAACCCATTTCCTTAAAAACATCATTTCCATAAGTACATCTGGCACATAAACGATATAAAGTGCGTTATTTTATCCTGTTTTTCCCTCATAGTGATTTCAATAAAAAGACATCTTAAAAAGCATGCACATCTATTTTACTAAATCATAAGTCACATTTTAAGTGACTTATGATAAAATCAGTCATACTTTTAAATATTTTTATATCCTATTCCGATAAATCCTGCAGAAATTGGATTGCTTGTCTGCGGATTCGGATATTTAACCTGTTATATATTTCACTAATATAGTTTTTTACTGTCCCTTCTCCAAGCTGCAATTCTTTCGCAATTTCCGGATTGGAGTAATTTTGCTTAAGCAAATAGGCAACATCAAGCTCCCGACTTGTGAATTTATACCCATTCCTTTCTAGACTCGTGGAGAATATTTCTTTATGATCCATTGTTAATCTTCGAACATAACTTGCCAGCATTTTGGCGACTGGACCAGATAACACGGTTTCTCCATCGTATACTTCTTTTAATGTATAGAGTAATCCTTTGGAATAATGCTTTTTAAAAAAGAAACCATCTGTACCTGCAAGGACTGCACTAATTACCATATCTTCATTCATTTCCTCCACCAAGGTGATTATTTTCACTTCCGGAAGCCTTTGTTTCATCTGCCTTATCAGCCTTATCGCTTGCATATCCGAAAGTTCCAGATTAATGAGGATAATATCAGGGCAATCCCCTTCTAAGGAGTTCCATGCTTGTTCTTCATTTTCAATTGAAGCGACTACTTGATAATCACCTGCCTGCTTTAGAATTGCCTTGATTCCCTCTCGAAACAAGGTTTGTTCATCGATAATCATCACTTTTTTCATGCCAGTACCTCGTCTTCTGCATATTAGCAGTACGTTTGATGATCAGCGAAACCACATCTGTAATTGGATAATCGTAGTAGGATAGCGTAGTTATACTTATTTCGTACTGCTATTTATCATGATACACGATAACGTGTACAAATATTTGTGTTACTGTTATGTTTTTTTCCTCAATCTAGAAAAGACCGAAGAATTTCTTTTTCTTTATATTTGACGGTTCCATTCGGTTGACATTTTTATTGCCAATCATAAATTCAGCATTTTCCAAAAATAGATAAGCGTATTCACTGCCGTGCTGCTTTTCGATTGCTTCAAAGGCTTCACGCATGACAAAGCCTCTCGATGTTGTATTATGTGCATCCGATGCAATGAAGTGTGTTAAGCTGGACTCGATAAGCTGGTGACTGAATTTCTGAATGTTCTTACCGAATTTACCAACGACACTCGCTGCAGTTACCTGCGTAAGTGCACCTCTTTTTACAAATTCATAAAGTCTGGATGGATGTTCCATTAATTCCTGGTTGCGTTCTGGGTGTACAATAATTGGAATATATCCGGCTACTTGGATGTCAAAAAGTATTTGACTAGCGTAGCGTGGTACATTTGCTGATGGAAATTCTACGAAAACATATTTCGTATGATTAATTGGGAGTATCATTTGTTTTTCTAATTCTTCTATCATATCGCCATTCATTCGTGTTTCCTGGCCTGGCAATATGGTTAATGGAATTCCTTCCTTTTCAAAAAGCGTGGCTAAGGTTTCGACCCATTTGAGGATGTTCTCTCTTTCGTTGTCATACTTGCCATTTCGGTGGTGCGGCGTTGCCACGATTGTTGCAATACCCTCTTTCACGGCAGCGCGCGCCATTAGTAAACTATCTTTTTCCGTACGGGCTCCATCATCTATGCCCGGCAATATATGTGAATGTATATCAATCATAATTAAAAACACTCCTTTTTCCTTATGGATGAAAATTATAGTAATTATTGGGTAATAATTATACCATATCGTGTATTTTTTTAATAGATATGATATAAATCTAGCTTTTTTAGCGCATAAAGGCGGAAGCGCCCGGTTAGCGATGTACAAAGTGCATCTCACAAGAAGAGCTTCGATGTTGTCACGTGATGTGGCGGTATTAATTGATTTCCCCTATTCTCATTGAGATAAACACGGTCAGTTGAGAATGTGTGACCATTTTTTATCACAAGGGTACAGGGCTGGGCCGGCTCACTTCGTTCGGTTAGTCTTCTTTTCACCACAAGCGTATAAGTGCGACTATGCTTCTCCTCGTTCGGCAAGTCTTCTTTATCGTAATGGTGAGGTGTAGAGCTTAGGACAGTCCGTGCTAAAGCAGCTCGTCCCACCAATGTATTTGCATGCTAGCTTTGCGACCAGGTGCGGCTGTCCCGTTATGCAATCTAAAAAATAGCTTCTTACAAATACTCATCCGCAATGTAAGAAGCTATTGGTTATTTTATATCTATTATTTTGTACCATAATAGTAATAATAATTCGAAGCTTTTTTCTCGCGTCCGTTCAGTACGACACCTAAGAGTTTCGCCTTTGCTGGTTCGAGTGCTTCTTTTGATCGCTGTGCAGGTTCAACTTCCGTTTCGCCGCTGCGTACGACTAGGATACTTCCGTCTACTAGATTGGCTAAAATTTGTGCATCCGTAACGGCTAATACTGGTGGTGTATCTAAAATCACCATATCATAGCTGAATTGCGCTTCTTTCAGGAATGACTCCATCTTTCGGGAAGAAAGTAATTCCGATGGGTTAGGTGGGATGGGCCCACAGGTCAACACGTCTAATTCATTAATATCGGTAGGATTGACTGCTTCATCAATTGTATTTTCCCCAACAAGTATATTACTTAAACCTCTTAAGTTATCCAGGCGAAATGTATAATGCATTGTCGGTTTACGCAAGTCGGCATCGACCAACAGCACTTTCTTTCCTTGTTGCGCATAAACGACTGCAAGATTTGCAGTTGTCGATGATTTACCCTCTCCAGGACCGGATGATGTCACGATTAATGATTTCAATTCCTTATCCACAGAAGCAAATTGCATATTCGTTCTAATCGTCCGATATTGCTCAGAAATCGGCGACTTCGGATTGATTTGCGTAATGAGGTATCTAATTTTAGAGTTCATCTTAAACAGACTTTTTTTGCGTCGCATTAAATCCATCCCTTTCCGCCTGACTTTTTTGAAAACTCATGTGACTTCCACGAACATCTTCTTCTGAAATAAGCGAGATAACACCTAACAAGGGCAACTCTAAATGCTTATCGATATCGTCCTCTGTTGTAATCGAATTATCAAGATATTCCAATAGGAAAGCGAGTCCAACACCAAGCATTACCCCTAAAACAATCGCAATCGCAATATTGAGTAAAGGGTTCGGCGCTACAGGTGAAGGATTCGCGCTTAATTCCGCTTCAGTTAAAATCTTCACATTATCTACATTCATAAAGTCCTGCACTTTATCCTGAAATACATTCACCGTGGTATTCGCAATATTTACAGCTGTTGCAGGATTTTCATCTGTTGCCGTAACGGTTACAACCTGTGAGTCTTGTGCATTGGCAACATTTATATTTTTACTAAGTTGACTAACGGAATATGGTAGATCCAATTCTTCAATTACATCGCCAAGTATTGCGGGACTGGCAATAATTACATTATAGGTATTTATAATTTCTACGTTTGCACGAATATCATTCACATTCGGTTGTGCCGGATCTTGCTGCTGACTTTGGTTTACGATAAACTGTGAGTCTGCTTCATAGGTCGGCGTTAAAATAAAATAACTTATAATTGCCGCAAGTACTGCAGCACCAACTGTGATTGCCGTAATTAATAGCAGGCGTTTCTTGAACACGTTGAATATTTCCTTTAAGGAAATTGTTTCTTCCATGTTGTAACCTCCAAATTCCTTTAATTATCTACATTATACGAAACTTTACACTATAATATTAAATTCATTGTTTTACGATTTACACATTACAATATGTGATTATATCATACAAACCTGAAAAAAGTAGCGTGTTTTTAAAACTTTTAAATAGGGTAAGAGATATAGCAAATAAGCAGACCTATTTAATAGGAAAAATGGGCTATTTTATTAATTACTTCTAAATAGACCGACAGTATCAGAAAATAATGAGTCTTTAATCATGCATTATATTACAAACAGATTACAAATTGACAAATATCATTCCTTTATAGGAAAAAATTGCTATAATAATAGACACATATTAAATTATTTTTTATTATTTCAGCCCCTTTTCACTATAAAATGGGAATGTTTTTTCTTTCTATAATTATTTTTACCCACCCTACTATCTATCAGTCTATGAAAGTGGCTGTCTTTAACAAAAAATTACAAGGAGGAATGTTACTTTGGCGAATAAAAAAATCATCATGTCCGTTACAGCAAGCGCAGCAATCGCTTCAGCAATTTTCGCGGCAGAAGAAGCAGAGGCTGCGACACACAAAGTCGAGCCAGGTGACTCACTTTGGAAGATTTCACAGCAATATGGTACAAGCGTGTCGAAGCTCAAATCACTCAATAATTTAAAATCTGACGTTATATATCCCAATCAACGCATCGAAACTACTAGTTCAAAGGATAAGGCAAACGACTCAAATAATTCAAACTCTGGAAATGCCTCCGCACCATCTAAAGGGAGCACGTATACAGTAAAAGCCGGGGATACATTAAGCGGCATTGCAGCAAAGCATAATATCTCATTACAAAACCTGATGAAATGGAATAATCTCGATACCACACTCATTTATCCAGGGAATGTTTTCGTAGTCAGCAAATCAGGAAATAATTCGGATTCTGGTTCGAATTCAGGGTCGGACAAGAACAACCCTCCGAAGAAACCAGAAAGCGGATCGCAAACGGTTTACACAGTAAAATCCGGTGATACACTTTCACATATCGCCTCCCAGCACGGCGTGACAATTGCCAATATTAAGAAATGGAATAATTTAAAATCTGATCTCATTCTCATTGGCCAAAAACTATCAATTGGCGGAGCAAAAACTAGTAATCCAGGTAATGACAAGCCATCAAGTAACGTAGGATACAACGTCGATAAATTAGTCAGCGTTGCGAAGAGCCAAATCGGCGTGCCATACACATGGGGCGGTGCATCTCCAAGCGGATTTGACTGCAGCGGATTCATCCATTATGCATATAAAAATGCCGGAAAAAACATGGGCCGCCTATCCGCAGCTGGATATTTCGATCGCTCTTCCTATGTAAACAAACCACAAGTAGGAGATCTCGTATTCTTCTCTGGAACATATAAATCTGGCATCTCGCATTTGGGAATTTATATTGGAAACAATCAATTCATCCACGCCGGAACATCAAATGGCGTAACAATTAGTAATGTGAATGATTCTTATTGGAAACAGCATTTTGATAGTTATAAGCGGTTTTATTGATTAATTTTATATTGGTTTGGTGGGTTGGAGGCTCCTTTTCGGTAGAGAGGGGGTCTTTTTTTGTGGAGGTGTGGGGAGGCCGGCGGGGCGCGGCTGGGAATGGGGGAGGGAGCGTGGTGGGGGAGGGCGCTGGTGCCTGGGATGGCGCGCGTGGGACGCGCGCATTCGACAAATGGCCGCGCGTCAAAGTGAGTTGACCGCGCATGAAACTGCTTTTGCCGCGCATGAATCGGGATTTGCCGCGCATACATGGCGGTCATGCGCGGGCAACTCGGGTTCTTGCGCGGGGAGGGACGGTTGACGCGCGGAGAACGGGCTTTCATGCGCGGGGTTGCCTCTTTCATGCGCGGGACGGGATGGTAAGGTGCGTGATTCTCGGATCGATGCATGAGTCTACCGTAGTCGAGGGGAGCTGACGGGAAGACCGCGCGCGTTCGACAAATGGCCGCGCGTCAAAGTGAGTTCGCCGCGCGTGAAATAGCTTTAGCCGCGCATGAATCGGGATTTGCCGCGCATGCATGGCGGTCATGCGCGGGGAACTCGGGTTCTTGCGCGGGGAGGGACGGTTGACGCGCGGAGAATGGGCTTTCATGCGCGGGACGGGATGGTAAGGTGCGTGATTCTCGGATCGATGCATGAGTCTACCGTAGT
>DAMDKS010000045.1:1157-5058 GCA_032085455.1 Oceanobacillus sp. | reverse complement strand
GAGCTGACGGGAAGACCGCGCGCGTTCGACAAATGGCCGCGCGTCAAAGTGAGTTGACCGCGCATGAAACTGCTTTTGCCGCGCATGAATCGGGATTTGCCGCGCATGCATGGCGGTCATGCGCGGGGAACTCGGATTCTTGCGCGGGGAGGGACGGTTGACGCGCGGAGAATGGGCTTTCATGCGCGGGCACGGGATGGTGAGGTGCGTGATTCTCAGATCGACGCATGAGTCTACCGTAGTCGAGGGGGGCTGGCGGGAGGACCGCGCGCGTTCGACAAATGGCCGCGCGTCAAAGTGAGTTCGCCGCGCGTGAAATAGCTTTAGCCGCGCATGAATCGGGATTTGCCGCGCATGCATGGCGGTCATGCGCGGGGAACTCAGGTTCTTGCGCGGGGAGGGACGATTGACGCGCGGAGAATGGACTTTCATGCGCGGGGTTGCCTCTTTCATGCGCGGGGTTGCAACTTCCATGCGCGGGGACGATGGTTCCCCGCGAGTTACTAGTAACGGTTTGATTGAAATAAATAATATTAAAGTTTATACCTTGGCTGATTTTATTTTTTTATCCATCTTTTTAATTTTGGGATGTATTCTAGTTGTGGTGTGCTTTTTAATATTCTTAATGTCGTGTGTCTGGATTCTAGTCTCAGGAATAATTTACATTCTCCATTTGTTATCCATGGTTTGAATAGCAATAAATAATCATTAACCGAATGCGCGCCTGCTTGATCATCATTCGTATTACATTTTGGGCAGTGCCATGAATATTCTAGTTTTTGCATATTTAGGCTATTACAGTTTGTACAGCGTACACCTGGTAATATATCTTGCTGCTGAACCGGGAAATCATTAAATATGTTTTTATCAAATTCCAAACATTGATTTAAAATTTGATATCCAATTTTTTGATGCTGGAATTGTTGATTTGCGGTATATTCTTTTTCCAATTCCATTATTTTCCACGGAATGTGCTCGCCATGTCCGACTATCTTGTTAATTTCATTATGATTGCCGTCTACTTCAATGATGGTGCTTGGACTGCTAATGGCGATAAACGGGTGAATGGGGATGCTCGGGAAGTTATTTTCGTGCAGCCAGTTTTGAAGGCGTAACTTTTGCAGTTTAATCTGGATTATCGGATGATTGTAGCCTGATACGGTTTTTCCGTTATTCTGAGTAAATTGATTGAGGTTTGTATCGAAAGTGATTGTGTGGCTAAAATTCTTAACATCGACGAGGTAGATTGCATTCGATGAAATAATAAGGTTGTCCATTTGGAACATCTGCCCATTTGTTTTTAAGGAAATATCTTGGAGGATTGTATATTGGGAAGCCAAGATATTCAGATAATAATCTACCTCCAATTCTCCTTTATATCCCTTTTCACAAATTTCCTTTTGATATTTTATTGCATGGTAATGTGACGATTTTGTTGAAAGGCGTGCATGGAGAACTTCAAACTTTTCCAGCAAGCGTGGTTTTTGGCGTTTTCTAATAATCATATTGATTTCCTCCCTTTATAAGTACGTTGTTTGTTTTTATCATTTATTTTGCTGGGTCGCTTTATGACTTCAAATTCCCTCTGATTTCTTTTATTTCGCTGACACTCTTTCAGCTAAATCATAATTAAATCTTCAGGAAAAACTTTGTTTATCATATTTTGAACAGTCTCCTTTCTTCCTTGCTCACGATACGAATTTGGAATTCTAATACATGTTCAGCTTCTTTTTTTATTCCTTCACGCAACTTTTTTCTCCTTTTCTGTTTGGTTTCAAAAAAGCCATTAATTCCATTCTACTTAAAAATGCTGCTGTAACTGGATTTATTTTTTCAATATAAGCCCGCCAATTTAATTAAATATAGCTGCTGATATCGAAAATCAATGATGCGGAAATGAGGAAAGTCGATCGTAAATGGAGTTGATTGTTCTTATGTGGTCATTAAAATTGAAAACAGCAATGGTTGGAACGGGTTCCTGCTCTAAAACAGAAATAAATGTGGTCGAACACTTCAGGGAAAAGGCTTACATGAATTCTTGAAAAAAATTTAAAATTACCTCTTTGAACAAACGATTTTGGTCAATATATGCATATTTTCTTTTCGAGGATGAGTGTGGATGGGTCCAATTATTCTCAGCTCCTTTACAATATTTTGACTGTATTATATCACAAAATACTACCCTGCACGGGGTTTAGAATTCGTACAGGATTTTTCTATAGTTACTGTTATACGTGAGTTAGCTAGAAAAGTAATATTTAATATTTTACAGCAACTGGTCAACTCTAGGATATTCAATCTTCCACAGTAACTGTTACTATTTCTCTAATTATCTTCGTATCGTTTTCAGTTTGCACAAGGTCACCTGCTAAATTTTCCCCGCTTTCTCCGTAGACTTCAGTAACATGCGGACCATTATTGCCATCGGCTGGATCCATCGTAATGACGATTTCGTATTCGGTTAAGTCTTTGATACGACTTTCCTTTTCCGGGTTTTCAACATATAAAATTGCCGAGCCGTCCGGGTTGGTATAACTATGCCCCTGAATACCTGGCGTAATATAATTTGGGATGTCAGCTCTTGCCTGAACGAACGTTCCATCTACAATATTACTGTTTATTTTTACTGCAATATAATCCTCTTGCTTCTCTATTTCTGGCTCCAGGCGAACTGACTCGTCTCCATAATCCTCCGGCATCTCCCAGTTTGGTTCGACAATCGCAAATGTCTGATCGTCATCTTCCAGCGTGACCGTTTGTTGGAAAGAGGCTTTCTGATTTGTTTCGTCCACTTCCAAATAGTTTCGTACAAAGCTTCCAGTAAGCTGATTTTCATAATGATCTTTGATTTCCTCGCTCTGATTTGCTGGCTCAAATTTAACTTCAATATGTAATATTCCTTCTATCTCTTCCGGCAGAGTCGATTCCAATTCGAATGCCCCGTTTTCATTTACTTGCGCCCGGTCATCGGTACCAATCAGTACACCCTCCTCCGAACTGACTAAAAGCAGCAGCTGAGATTCCGGTAATAAATTTGTCGCCCCTTCAACTGAAATAGCTTTATCTGCAACATGGATTTCCCCTTCCAGTCTCACTTCCAAATCCCCCTGATTTTCTGGCGCTTGCTCCTCCTCACTCGAAGTTTCCTTCGCACTAGCCGATGAATCTCCCTTTTCTTCATCATTTGTAACTGACTCTTCTTGTGAATCCGTATTATTTTCCGCTTCCTCTTGTTTTTCATTTTCGTTATTGCTGCATGCATTTAAAAATAATGTGATAAGCAACGCTGCCCCAATTAAAACGCGACTGTATTTCCTCATGGAATGCGTCCCCCTCTACGTGGATAACTATTATTTATCATAACGCTTGTTTTTTTGAATAACAACAGGGAAAAGTGCCTATTCACTTATTCTATCATGCTTCTTCCCCTTCCTCGATTACTAGATTTTAGCGATTGGTAAAGGTCGGATGTGGGTATGATTATAAGTGAAAAAACTAACAGAAAATGTGGGAGCTATCTGTTAGGCGGATTGTGTTTAAAATTCTTTCTATACTGCTTGCTTCACCAAGCAATTACTGTTAGTTTGGGAAGCTGACGATGAGGTGCTGCACATGTTTTTAACTTTGATTTTCCATCAAAAAAAAGCTTGGACTTTTTAAAAGTTTGTTGTTAAAGAAATGGAAAAAGTGAACTGCTCAGACGTTTTCATTACTCTGAATATGCTGGTTCTATGGCTTCTACATCATTTCTTCTACTTCTCTAACACTCATTTCCGCTAGTTCCGCAATTAAATCTTCCGGCAGACCTTTTTTTATCATGTTTTGAACGATTTTTATTTTCCCTTTCTTTACTCCTTCCTCCCTATACGAATTCGGCAATTCCAGTACACGGTCTGCTTCT
>DAMDKS010000045.1:0-1057 GCA_032085455.1 Oceanobacillus sp. | reverse complement strand
AGCATCTTTTTCGAGGATAAGTGTGGTGTTTTCCAATCGTTTACAGCTCCTTTGTTAGTTTATTGTCTATATTATAGCATAAATATGCAGATTAAATAGTCATTTTAAACCCTTCAATATATGAGCAATCCATGCTATGTAGAAGTCACTATCATCAGCGAGCTGCGCACCTATCAAAGCTTAAATTATTATGTACGCCATAACAAAAATGAATAAATTCCTCCCTGCATCAATAGAATGTTAGCAGGGGGGCGAAGTGTATGAAAATCAATGGGGACATGCTTACTCGGTATTTTCAATTGAATGAGATGAAAAAGGAAATTGAAAAGGAAATGGATCAGTTAAAACAAACGTTTAATCAATTTTTTGATGAATCTGTAGGTGTGAATGTGCAGGGAGAGTTTGAGGAAAATGGGTACAAGCTGCAGCGGCAAATACGGAAAATGGAAAAATTTGATGAGAAATTAACGGTGAAAAGATTGCAGGAAATGCAGATGGAAGACTTAATTGAGACTGTAAAAAAACCAGATAAAACCAAGATTCATGCAGCAATTGAACTCGGCCTGCTGCAGGAGGAACAGCTAGAAGATTTGCGCATACGTAATTTTACCCGCGCTATCGTGGTCAAAGAAGTATAACGGTGATCAGGTAAAAAGTTTTCAACAAGCTGCTTCTGCATTCGCTTTCTTGCATGCATGATTAAAATGAAAAGGGCTGGGATGGAACAATAACTCCAGTAATAAAAGTAAAGATGTTCAAGCTACTTAGATGAACTGGAGTTATTAAGGACATGCTAAAAAGTTATTTCACAGGTTTCTAGGAAATTCATTCGAGGAGGCGCTCTCTCGGACATTAATATTGAAAATCGGAAAATTCGTCCGTGAGATACCCCCTCCCGGACGATAGTATTGAATTCGGAAATAAACATCGCAATAACATCCCTCTCGTGCAATTTTTTCTAATATCTCGAAAATACTTCGTGACAGCTTCTCTCTCGTGCATTTTTTTCTAATATCTGCAATAATACTTCGTGACAACATCCCTCTCGTGCAATTTT
>DAMDKS010000044.1:29526-35157 GCA_032085455.1 Oceanobacillus sp. | reverse complement strand
CATTAAAACCAGATTTAATCATATGTGATGAGCCAGTCTCTGCTCTAGATGTTTCAATACAGGCACAAATTCTAAATTTGTTAAATCGGCTTCAGAAGGAGCTTGGTTTGACATATATATTTATTGCACATGGTATTCCAGCATTAAAATATGTAAGTGATCGCATTGCCGTAATGTATATGGGAGAAGTTGTTGAAATGGCTGAGAAAGAAGAGCTATTTGCAACGACACTTCACCCTTACACAGATAAATTAGTTTCTGCAGTCCCTTCAACAGATCCAACAAATCGGACAATTGTCAATGAGGATGCAGTAGCTGATGAATTGAATCAAGAGGAATCAGAGGTTACCGGTTGTAAGTTTGCCTCCCGCTGTCCGCTTGCCAAAAAGCACTGCAGTAAGGTAAAACCAGAGTTAAGAGAATTAAAGGTGGGACATTTTGTGAAATGTCACTACCCATTAAATGAAGTAATGGAGGAGAAAAAATGAAAGTTGTAGTCATTGGAGCAGGGGTTGTCGGTTCATGTGCCGCATATTATTTATCAGAGAAAGAAGATTGTGAAGTCATATTAATTGATGAGGAATTTGAGGGAAAAGCAACCTTAGCTGGGGCCGGAATTATATGCCCGTGGATTTCCCGTGTAGATGACCCAGAATGGTTTGCGATATCGAGTAGAGGTGCCCAATATTATTCGGAATTGATTCAATCCTTACAAGAACTTGGAGAGACAGATACTGGATACGGTCAAACAGGCGCACTTGCAACTAGTAAAGATATCAATGTGATTCATGAATTAAAGGAAAAAGTAGAAAAGAAAAAAGTGAATTTCCCAGTTATTGGTGAAATTAAGGTATTGGAAGCTCCGGAAGCTAAAGCATATTTTCCGCCATTAGATGAGGAATTGCACGCCCTTTATATTTCCGGCTCTGCACGGTTAGACGGAAGATTATTAGCTAAATCTCTTGTTCGAGGTGTTAAGAAAAATAACGGCAAGGTCATTGAAGGAAAAGCAACCTTGAAGAAAGAAGGAAGCGAGGTTATTGTTACTACGAGAGAAGGGGACATCCAAGCAGATAAAATTATTGTTGCAGCAGGGTCTTGGACGAATGACTTACTTAAGCCGGTTGGTATTTCTGTTAATCAAGAACCACAACGCGGACAAATTGTTCATATATCCGTAGATGAAGACACATCTAAATGGCCAGTTGTTCTTCCACAAGAAAGTAGTCATTATATTGTTTGTTTTGATGATAATCGTATCGCATTTGGAGCAACCCGTGAAGATGGCAGCGGTTTTGATTATCGCTTGACAGCTGGTGGAATCCAAGAAGTATTAAATGAAGGACTACAGGTTGCACCGGGACTAGCAGATAATACACTAAAAGAAACGCGCATCGGGTTTCGTCCAATGGGACCAGATATTAAACCTTTATTAGGAAAAGTACCTGAAATGGATAAAATGATTATTGCAACAGGTCTAGGTGCCTCAGGGTTAACGATGGGACCATATGTAGGCTCTTTAGCTGCCAAGATTGCGTTAGAAGAAGAAACTGAAATTGATTTAACGCCATATCATCCAATGCGGTAGAGCATACTATAGTTGCAGTTTTTCAATCCCTTATCATGATAAGGGATTGAAAAGAAAGTTATAATATTATAATTTTTGAGAAGAGGTGAAGAGATGGCGGAATATATCCAATGCCATCCAGTGTTTGGCGAGCTAGAAGAACCAAGTATAATCATATTTTATGAAGGAAAACGTTTAAAAGCAAGGAAGGGTCAAACAGTAGCCGGAGCTTTACTTGCAAATAATGTGAAAAAACTTGGTGTGAGTCGAAAATTGAATCAATCTCGGGGGGTTTATTGCAATAATGGTCGTTGTTACAGTTGTTATGTAACGATAAATGGAGAAGACCATATTAGAGCCTGTAGTACCCTCGTTGAAGAAGGTATGGTAATAAAGAGCTGTCGAAATGACCCGAATGTAAGGAGTAGTTAAGATGGAAACGGATGTTTTAATTGTTGGAGGAGGAGCTACGGGACTCGCAGCAGCTTATGAAGCTGCTTCTGTAGGTCTTCGCGTCACAATTGTAGAACAGTCTTGGTCATTGGGGGGACATTTAAGAGAACAAGTACAAGCCTTGGATGATTTGCCTAAGAAATTTTACAATCGAAAAGGTTTTGAAGTTGTAAATCTATTAGTGGGTCAATTGGATGCATACCCTATACAAACTTTAATAAATCATACTTTAATAGGGAGATATAAAGATGGTAGTTTTGGAGTTAGTAATGGGAGGAATGTTTTTCCAATAAAGGCTTCTAAGGTGATTTTTGCAACTGGAGCAGCTGAAAAATCAATCGTCTTTCCAAAATGGACTTTACCAGGAATAATGACTGCTGGAGCTGCCCAAATTTTCATGAATCGTGAAAGGGTGAAGCCAGGCGAAGAAGTAATCATGGTAGGTTCGAGTGACTTTGCCATTGAAGTATGCTCGCTGTTAGATAAGCTAGGAGTAAAAATAAAAGGGATTGTTGAGAAAAAGGATGTACTGCAAGCGAAAAAGAAAAAGCATTTAGAGTGGCTGACCACATTAAATATTCCGGTATTTTTACATGCAGAAATTGAAACGGCAATAGGGAAGGATGCTGTTGAGAAGGTTATTGTAAAAAACTTAGAAAAAAGCATCGAAATACCAGTAGATTTGGTTTGTACAGCAGGTGGCTTTCACCCTGTGCTTGAGCCTTTCCAAATGATCGGTTGTGCCCTATCCCATTCAGAGCATTTGGGAGGCTGGTTACCTGATTATGATCATCATTTTATGACTAGTGAAGAGAATATTTATGTTGCTGGTGATGCTTGCGGAATCACTTGTCATGGAGCGATTATCTTATCTGGCGCCTTAGCTGGAATGAATGCTGCTGCTACACTCGTTGGTAGTACCAAGTTATCACAAAAAAAGCAAGATACATGGATGGAAATGAAGAATATGGAATTAGCATATAATCCAATCATCTGGAATGGAAGACAGCAACATATGAACAGACATATTGGAAGTGTAATCTAACTCGAGAAGGAGAATCGATATGGATCGTTCTACCATTATTTGTCGATGCGAAGAACTAAGTATAGAAGAAATTGAAGAGGCAATAGAAAACGGAGCAAGAACCTTTAATGATATCAAAAGATTAACACGGTGTGGAATGGGACCATGTCAGGCTAAGATATGTTCGGATTTGGTGCTGGAACTGATTAAGCAAAAAATAGGGGAGGAAATTTTGGGTAATGCTTTACCAAGAATGCGCCCCCCACTTGTACCAGTAAAATTAGGAATTTTAGCAAAAAAAAGCTCATCTGATAAGGAAATTTCCTTTAGGGATGCTGATTCGATATTGGATGAGGGCAGGTGAGAAAGTGAAAAGGACATACGATACAATCATCATTGGTGGAGGGGTTATAGGAAACAGTATCGCCTACCATCTTTCAGAGAGAAAACAGGAAGAGATTTTACTTATTGATAAAGATTTCCCTTTGTCTGGTACATCAGGATCTACCCAGGCTTGGGTATGGGTCCATGATAAATCACCTTCATGGTATGCGGAATTTAGTATGTATAGTGCTGAACTCTATAAGTTTTTGTCTAGGAAAATTGGAGATTTTGAATATGAACGTACGGGTGGGCTTTCTCCTTTTTTTCGGGAAGATGATAGGGCGGCTGCAGAAATAATGGCAGAAGAATATGTGGCACTCGGTATTCAAATGAAGGTATTAAACCGTAAGGAAGTATTACAAAAGGAACCAGCATTTACCCCAGAAGTTCTAGGTGCAACATACAGTGATATTGATGGAAACCTTAATCCTTTCCGACTCGTTGAATTATATATGAAGGCATCAAAGAAAAACGGTGTACATCACTCATTTTATAATCAAGTCGTTGATATTCAAAAATTGGGTGATACATATTATGTAGAGGCAAAGGATGGAATGTTTACATGTAAACATTTGATTCTTGCAGCTGGACCATGGACTGGAGAACTAGGGAAATTGTTAAATATTTCTATACCAGTGAAACAAGTGCGGGGTCAAATTTTAGTTACAGAACCATTAGCACCACTATTAAACTACACAATTAGTGGGATACGGCAAGCGAATAATGGTGAAGTATTAATTGGTTATTCAATGGAACATGAAGGCTTTGATAGGAAGAGCACTTTAGATATCATGCAAGATACAGCAACATTGGCTGTTAAATATGTACCTGAATTAGCTCAAGCAAAGGTCGTACGCAGTTTTTCAGGAATAAGGGTAATCCCAGAAGATGGATTTCCGATAATTGGAAAGGTATCTGCACTGGAAAACCTTTATGTGGCTGTTATGCACAGTGGTATGACATTATCTCCGCTCGTAGGTACATTAATGACCGAGCTTTTATATGATGGGGAAACTTCTGTACCACTTGATTTATATTCCCTTGAAAGGTTTCATCAGTAGAGAAAACAATTTAGGAGGAGATTGTATGGAATTAACAGTTTATTTAGCAGGACAAATTCATGATGATTGGCGCGAAGTATTAAAAGAAAAGTCTAAGGAAAAGGGATACCCTATTCATTTTGTAGGTCCACAAACGAATCATGATGAATCAGATGATATTGGAGAAAAGATGCTTGGTAAGCAGCCAGGGAAAAAATATCGCGATGATGCGGCTTCCGATATCAATAATATTCGTACACAAATTCTATTGCAAAAGTCAGATGCAGTCATTGCCATGTTTGGGGAACAATATAAACAGTGGAACACTGCGATGGATGTTAGTGCAGCAATTACAATGAATAAACCAGTTATCATTATTAGACCAGAATCATTAATTCACCCACTGAAAGAACTATCTAACAAAGCAAGTGTTACGGTTGAAACGATAGAGCAAGCGCTGGGTGTTCTGGGGTATGTGTTTAAGTAAGCACTTTGACAGGAGTGAAATCTGGATAGTTTTTAGATTAGGAAACTAAAAAGTGGATAAAGTTTAATAAATATAATACCCATCGGGAGCAAATTCCTAACCAGGCTTTGCTCCCGATTTTTTTCATTAGAAATGCCTCATAACTTTCCTAGTTTTTTTCATCTTTCTTGCACACACTTAAGAAGCTTAACTAGATTAACCGTTCAACTCACCTAATAACCGAATTCCACACCAGTATCTTATTCTTAGTTTTTAAAACTTCTATAAATACGACATGAAACGACATAATCTGCAAGGTACATTTGCTATTGTCAGTAATAATTAGTCTAAAAGAAAGGGGGATAGAAAAATTTGCTTGCAGGAAAGGTAAAAATGATTAGAAGAGGTGGAATGGTTGAAAAAACAGATTCGTTACTTATTGGGATTTGAGCGGGAAACAATAGAGGTTGCGTTGGACGCAAACAGTTTTGTATCTCCTGATGTCCAGCTAACACAACTGCCAAGACAGACAATCTCTGGGATAATCACAAATGAAAGTGGTGAACCGACGAGAGAAGCGTTCTCACGTTCAAAAACATTGGAAATGCGGAAAAAAGCACGAGAGAAGCGTTCTCACGTTCAAAAAACATTGGAAATGCGGAAAAAAGCACGAGAGAAGCGTTCTCACGTTCAAAAA
>DAMDKS010000044.1:17956-29426 GCA_032085455.1 Oceanobacillus sp. | reverse complement strand
AGAAGCGTTCTCACGTTCAAAAAACATTGGAAATGCGGAAAAAAGCACGAGAGAAACGTTCTCACGTTCAAAAACATTGGAAATGCGGAAAAAAGCACGAGAGAAACGTTCTCACGTTTAACTGGAAGTAAGACCCCCACTTCAAGAATTCAAGGTGGAAATGAGAATTGTAAGTGGGGGACAATTGCCAGTAAATCCTCGATTGATTCAACTAACATTCAATGGGGTGAAAAAAAACTCCACTGCTCCACTGAATGAAGTTTAACTTTATTAGGGTCTAGTCCCGGTGTCACTAATTTATTCCTCTGCCCCATAGCTGATCAGATTTGTAAAAATGCGATACCCTCCTGGCACTTGATTATCTATTTGGCGATAGAAGACGAGGTTGGTATAGAGGTATGTTCCTTCTCCATAATCTGCTAATAAAATACCGCCGTCGAATGCTTCTTCATCAGGGTCTGCCATTTCTACAAATGTTTCGTAGCGCTCATCCCAATTCATAGGGAAATACAGTCCGCGTTCCTGCACCCAGTTGTCCCAGTCATTAGCAGTAATCTGGTTTGGATAATTGAATAATTTGTGGTCAGGTTGCGTCATTGTAACTTCGGCATTTTCATCGGTAACCCGCCATTCAATCGATGGTGAGCCAATCTCCAGATGATAAGGAGCCGAGGTTTCCGCATCCCAATTATCCCCAGGCTTATGATATTGAACAACAAGGTGACCGCCTTCCTCTGCATATTGGTGCAATCTAGCATTATTTTTGACTAAATCTGCCCGAGATAAATTGGCTCTGATTCCAGTCACAATCGTATCAAATTGAGATAAATCACTGGATGCAAGGTCTTCCTCTGTCAGTTCTGTTATATCAAATCCAGCATTAGTTAAGTGATTTGCGACATTATCAAATCCGCTTTCAATATATCCGACTTTCAGATTGTCTGGGATAAGCAATTCAAAGGCTTCACCATCAGCTGTAGATGAATAAAGAAAATATTCATCATTTATATGGTCATATTGAATTTCTTGCACAGTTGTGTCAAAAGTTTTTTCATTTGAAACTGCATAAGCTTCGATTTCAAAATTGTCTTCTTCTATATCTGCTGGCGGACTAACAGCAAAGGTTACCTCCTTTTCTTCAAAACGCTCTGATAATGAAACTGTGGTTGTATCAGGCTTGCTTGTCCATCCTTCAGGCAATTTTAATGCTATTTCCGCATCCCGAGAATTGTTGTCATAATTCTTGACTTTAACCTTGAGTGGCATATTTTCTTTTACATCAGCGGTATTGACCATGATGCTTTCAGGATCAACGCTGACACTAAGCTCTGGAAGTACAGCGGCTGTATTATCGAGTTCTAAAGGAAGCGCTGTCTCTGTTCCTTTTTCTTTATAAGATATAATCGGTTGTATTACAGGTTCATCATAAGGATGATAATATCCTTCACCCTCAGGAACTTCTAAATGAAATACTGCTGTTTTTGTTTCTCCTGGTTTCAGGTGTTTTACTTTAACCGCACCATTATATTTCCAGTTTTTAGGAAGTTCTAATCCAGCTTGTACATGTTTAACCTTCTTATTCCCTTCATTGGAAATTGTCATCGTTATTTGCACATTTTCACCTTTTGTCATTACCGATGAATCGATTGTTGTTTCAACGTTTAGGTTTGAGGAAATAAAGCTTGCCGCTGTAAGCTGTTCCGCTTTCAATTCCAGTTTATGGATTAGATCATGCTTTACATCCTGTCCGATCTTTTCTTTATCCACTTTCTTTATTAATTTTTGTGTTTCTTTTAAGGCCTTTTGCGATTCAGGGAAAATTTTTGTTCGGTCCGGATATAGCTTGATTATTTTATCCAGATTTTTTTGCAGCTTTTTAAGCTGCTTGCTTAGACCTGGCTGAGAAACAACTTCGGCCCATTCCTTTAAATCATAAGGAATACCTTCAAACAAATTGGTTTCCTTTGTGGTTCCTGCGCTGTCAACCAGCTCTAAATGTGTTTGTTTTGGTTCGGCAGGAATATCATTTCCCATCCCTTGGCTCTTATGCAGATATCTCGATTCTTCACCAAGCTGTGGATAGGTCATCTCGTAAATAGGATCATAATCGCTAATTTCAATGGAAAGCGTAGCTGATTCTTCTGATTCTGCAGGTAAATAAAGCTTTTTCACTTGCCACGGTTCCAAACCTTCTTCAAGCTGTTCAGGGAAAACATCTGGATCTGCAGCATCATTAAAAGCTCTCTCACTTAGAATTGTCATTGTGCGATGATGACCATGCTGACTTTCAACATCTCGAAAAGAGGGCATAACAATATCAGGCTGATATGTTCTTATAAAACGAATCAGACGCTCATACGTAAGCTCTTCTCCCCATTTTTCCAGGGTCTCTTCAGGAGACTTTGAAAAGCCAAAATCATAAATAGGGTCTGATGTTGTTTCACTTAAATGGTAGGCCTTAACTCCTGTCACTTTCGCTGCTTCTTTCATTTCATTCGAACGGATAATCCCAAGTGCATTATCTAGTTCACTGCCAATTTCATTCTGACCACCTTCTCCACGATTGGCAATCAGGCTAGAAGTTTTTACACCTAATCCTCGAGACAAGTATGCTAGAAAATCACTGCGCTCATCATCGGGATGTGCTCCAGTATTTAGAAAACTTACAGTCGTGCTTAGAGGCTTCAGTGCATTCCATAAATCCACATCATGTTCGGTTTTTTTCTGAGCGAACACAGACGAAGATACTGTTGGTAAAATAAGCAGAACAACCAGCAATAAAGAAAAAAACTTTTTCACTATTGTAACCCCTTTCACAATATTATTTATCAAAAAACTGCATAATACCTCCTTTCCATCAATCATCCTAGTTAGTTAACAAAACTAACTTAGATAAACGCTATCATAAGCATGGAACGGTGTAAATATTCTAAAAGTTTCATATTGTACATGATAAAATAATACTAGAAAGCAGATATCCTTATTGAACTCTATTAAATTTTACTTATCCAAAAGGCTTGATAGGGATTCGTTTTTAGTGATCGATATATAATGGAGACGATAGGTCTGTTGGACTATTCTATTTGTTATAATAAAAAAGATATTGACATGTAACCGCTCGCATATTATAATTATCATACTTTGATAGTTAGCTTTACTAACTAAGTTTTGGGATTAGGAAAATGAACGATGTGCAGAATGGGTTGTGATCACGAGTGAAAAAATCTACTCCTCAATTAGTCAAAATGATGAACAGAGAATTAATTATTAATGAATTAAAACGTAATCCAAAGCAGTCTCGGGCAGATTTATCTAAAAAGACAAAGCTCAGTAAACCGACTATTTCAGAAATTGTCAGGGAACTGCTCGACGAAGAGTTAATACTTGAGACAGGGATAGGCGAGTCAAGTGGCGGGAAAAAACCTATCTATCTTACATATAATTCCCGCTTTAACTTTGTTGTTGGTATTTTAATAGAAAATGATTCGATTCATTTTGCATTAGGAGATATGAGCGGAGAAATTATTACTCTGTGTAAGCGAAAGTTTACACCGCATAGCGAAGGAACAATCATTATAGACTCCGTTGAAGAAGAGATAAGAAAGCTCTTAGTGCTAGAAAATATCACGATTGATAGAGTATTGGGCATGGTTGTAGGTGTATCTGGTATTAAAATGGATTCTGATGATATGATTCATTCTTCTCCAACGATTCGGTGGGGAGATACGAATCTAAGAAAGGAATTGTCTGCACGTCTGAACGTGGATGTCATTATTGAAAATGATGTGAACTTAATGACCATCGGTGAATTTTATAAAGGACAAGGTCAAAACATCGCTAATTTTGTTTATTTGTTTATCGGAAATGGTATTGGCAGCGGGCTTTTTTTAAATGAAAAATTTTATAAAGGGACACACTCCGCATCCGGAGAAGCTGGCTTTATGATGATAGGGGATGAAAGTAATGTAAAGCAGGAGCTAGGTGTATTTGAAACAAATTATGGTTTGTTTGGCGTCTCTGAAAGATTAAGAGAGCTGGAAATTAATTTGGAAACAAGTGAGACAGATTCGTTGCTAAATATCCTGCAAAGTCATCAAAGTAATCCAGGGATTAAGAAAATTCTAGAAGAAACGATTGACCATTGGGCAAAGGCTGCAATTAATCTGATTAGTATTATCGATCCACAGGCTGTGATTTTATCCGGTGAGCTTGTTAATATGGATCAAGCTTCATTAGATGCTTTTAAACAGAAAATAAAAAAGTTTGTCCCGCAAATGCCTGAAGTTAAAGTAACTGAATTAGGTTCTAAAGCTGGTATATATGGAGCTTTTCATCTTGGTTTAACAGAATTTCATGTTGCTGGCTTTAAATATAAAAAATAACAATTCTATTTGGAGGGGTTAAATTGAAAAAGAAAGTCGTATTCATGTTAATGGCTGTCTCTGTTTTAGTATTGCTTGCAGCATGTGGGGGAGATAAATCTTCAGATGATACTGGAGATACCGATTCTAAAGAAGCTTCAGGAGAGCTTGTTGTTTATACTGCACGTGATCAAGAAGTAGTTGATAAAGTTTTAGAAATGTTTAATGAAAAGTATCCAGATATTCAAGTTGACGTTTTGACAATGGGTGCACAGGAAATTATGGAGCGTGTGCGAGGTGAAAAGTCTAATCCAGGTGGAGACTTCTGGTGGGGAGGCACACAGTCAGCGTTTATGCAGGCTGCTGATGAGGATTTGTTAGAGCCTTTTACACCAACCTTTGATGACGCAATTGAACCCGAACATAAGGATGCAGATGGTCTCTGGTACGGAGAGATGCTTCTTCCTGAGGTTATTATGATTAACAATGATGTATTAGATAAAGAGTCCGGACCACAGGACTGGGATGATTTGCTTGATGAAAAGTGGGAAGATGAGATTATTATTCGTGGTGTATTACCATCTGGAACGATGAGGACGATTTATGCAGCAATGATTTATCGTCAAGATATCGATGATCCTGAAAAAGGGTATGAGTGGCTGGAAGAGCTTGATGCGAACACGAAAGAATATGCACAGGATCCTACTAATTTATACCTGAAGCTTGCCCGTCAGGAAGGAACGCTTTCTCTATGGAACTTGCAGGATATCCTTATTCAGGCGCATGCAAATAATCAGCCATTTGATTATATTTATCCAGAGAGTGGTGCGCCGATTTTAGTTGATGCAGCAGGCATTATTAAAGATGCAAAAAATAAAGAGAACGCCGAATTGTTCTACGAATTCTTATTTGATTCTGAAACAGTAGTAGAATTATCGGAAGAAACATACCAAATCCCATCACGGAATGATATTGACCCTGAAGCAATGCCGGATTGGTACAATGAGCTTGACCTAAAAGAACTTGATCTTGATTGGGAAGTCTTGTCCGAAAATGAAATGGACTGGATGGAGCATTGGGATAATAATATTAAAGGACAAAATTAAATTTAACCTTAATGTGTAGGGTGATGTATTCATATATCACCCTGCTTTCACTTAAAAAGTGAAACTTCATGCAGTGGATTTTTTTTCATCCCTCACCTGCATGTTAGTTGAAACAATCGGGGATTTACTGGCAGTTGTCCCCCACTTACAATTTTCGTTTTCACCTCGAATTCTTGAAGTGGGGGGGCTTACTTCCAGTTAATTCGGGATAAAAAGAAAGGTGAAGTTTATGAAAAGTGTCAGATTAGAACATGTTACAAAGCAGTTTGGAAAAGCAAAGGGAGTAGAAGATATTGATATAGATATCAAATCAGGTGAGTTTTTTACTTTCCTGGGACCAAGCGGCTGTGGAAAAACGACAACGTTAAGAATTATTGCTGGTTTCTACTTTCCAACCGAAGGCAAAGTCTATTTTGACCATGAGGATATTACAGGTTTAAAACCTAATAAAAGAAATATCGGTATGGTCTTTCAAAACTATGCACTTTTTCCACATATGACTGTGTTTGAAAATATTGCCTTTGGTTTGCAAGTGAGAAAGTTATCAAGAAGCGATATAAAAAATAAAGTGGAGAAAGCGCAGAAGTTTGTGCATTTGGAGGGATATGGAAGCAGGAAAATAACTGAGCTGTCAGGTGGACAACAGCAGCGTGTTGCTCTGGCGAGGGCATTAGTAATAGAACCAGATATTTTACTGCTTGATGAGCCATTATCCAATCTTGATGCGAAGCTCCGGGAAGAAACCCGAATTGAAATTAAACGCCTGCAGGTTGAACTGGGAATTACAACGATTTATGTTACACATGATCAGCATGAGGCAATGTCGATGTCTGATCGCATCATGGTAATGGATCACGGAGAAATCCAGCAAATTGGTACACCACAGGAAATTTATAATAAACCAGTTAATCATTTTGTAGCTTCATTTATTGGAGAATCCAATATTATAAAAGCGAATGTAAAAAATCAGACAGTTACACATGTCACGGTCGATATTGGCCACGATATTACACTAACAGGATTACGTGAGAATAGTTCTTCCATGCTTGATTTTGCAAATGAAGATAGCGTGCTGCTTTCCATTCGCCCTGAAATGATTCACGCAGGAGAGGGAGCTAATACATTAACCGGCATCATTCAATTGAGTGAGTTTACGGGTGTAAGTATAAATTATATTGTGAAGGTTGGCGATCATGAATTGAATGTAATGATTGTGAATGCAAGGACAAAAGTTTTAGAACGTGGTGATACGATCACATTGCATGTTCCTGAAAACGGGATTTATTTTATGAGTGAAAAGAGGTAATAACATGACGATGAATAGTGAAACGCATGCACCAAAACAAAGTATGTGGAAAAAAATTACACAGTCGAAATACTTTGTTTATGTTTTAATATCACCTTTGGTTTTCGTTTTATTAGCTTACGTCATCTATCCGATGTTCAAAACGTTTTCGCAAAGTGTGATTGATCAAGAGGGATCTTTGTCATTGGCGAATTACCTTAATTTTTTTACATCAGAGGCTAATCTGGAATCTCTTTATAACAGTATATTTATTTCCATTGTCAGTGTTATTACGTGTGCAATCGTTGGTGTTGGGATGGCTTTTCTATTAAATCGGTATGAATTTCCGGGAAGAAAAGTTTTATCCATCCTTGTTTTAGTTCCGATGGCATTACCACCATTAATTGGCGCTATATCTTTTTCCTTTTTATATGGAAGCAGCGGGATTTTTCCGCGACTTTTTCAAGCAATTTTTCAGCTGGATACGGCACCATTTGCGCTTGAGGGGATTTGGGGAATTATCATTGTACATACGTTTACGATGTATACATATTTCTATTTAAGTGCATCGGCTGCAATTAGAGGGCTGGATTTATCACTTGAGGAAGCTGCAACTAGTTTAGGTTCCGGCAGATTGCGGATTTGGCGTAAAATTATTTTGCCTATGTTGACCCCTGCGATGGTTGCCTCCTCATTACTGGTATTTATGATTTCAATGGCTTCGTATACTGCACCGCTCATGTTTGGAGTAGAGCGTGTAATGACAATGGCAATTACCTTGTCAAGAACGAATGGAAATTTAGAAATGGCGGCAACGCAATCAACGATATTGTCATTTGTTTCTATTGCTTTTTTAATATTGATGACATGGTATCAAAATCGTCGTAACTACCAAAGCCAGAGTAAAGGAGTGGGTGTACACCGGACAGAGGTGAGGTCATCAGCTGTAAAGTATACGGCTGCTATTTTATCCGTCATTGGTGTCATTATTTTAATGCTGCCTATTCTGGTTATTGCGTTAATTTCCTTTGCGGTAGATGGGGAATGGACGACACAAATTATTCCAACGTCCTATACGCTTGATCATTATATCGAATTATTTACTGATTCAAGGACTTGGGGGCCAATTAAGAATAGTATTCAAATGAGTGTTGTCGCAGTGATTGGAAATATTATTTTCGGGGTAGCGGCTGCATATGCGATGGTGCGCTTTGCCTTTAAGGGTAAAGTTTTTATGGACATTTTAATCATGGTGCCTTGGGCTTTACCTGGTACGGTTGTGGCGGTTAATTTAATATCTGCCTTCAGCGAGGGGAATGTATTTTCCTTTAATCAAGTATTAGTTGGTACATTCTGGATTTTACCACTGGCTTATTTTGTCCGGCAGCTGCCGCTCGTTTTCCGCAATACGCAAGCTAGTCTAATCCAGATGGATGATTCTATTGAGGAAGCAGCGCAGAGTCTGGGGGCTACATGGTGGCATTCGTTTAGAAGAGTCGTGCTGCCAATTATTATGCCAGGAGTTTTGGCAGGGACGTTGTTAGCCTTTGTACAAGGCTTAACAGAATTTGTTGCTTCTATTTTACTATATTCTCCATCAACGATGCCTTTATCTGTAGGTATTTGGAATAAAATGTACTCCTTCCAATTTGGAACAGCCTGTGCATATGGCGTGTTGCAAACAATCTTGATTATTATTGTACTGCTTATAAATGAAAAGCTAAAAGGTGACACAGATCAGCCTGCTGCTGCAATGGGCTAACAACTAGAAGCGTTATTTCACATTACTAGAACTAAAGGAAAGGATGTAGAAAAATGGTATCCACACATAAGCAAAAGATCTTAGAAAGAGAAGGTAAGCAGTTTCCAGCTAAAACATATAAAAATTTAGTTCTCGAACCAGCTTATAATCAAGCAAAATCTAACTCTGTCCGTCCAATGCTGCAAATTCACTTTGCGCATTTGATTATGCTTGTGGAAGAGGGAATAGTGAAGCAGGAAGAAGCAGTTGAAATCGTCAAATCAATTCATAAAATAGATCCAGAAGAAGTTGGGGAACGGTTTTATAACGGCTCTTATGAGGATTTGTTTTTCGAAATAGAGGATTTTCTGATTAAGGATGCTGGAGAGCTTGCGGGCAATCTTCATATTGCTCGCAGCAGAAATGATATGGGAATAGCGATTTACCGTATGAATCTCCGTGAGCGACTATTGGAGCTGATTGAGGCGGCCTTACATTTGCGGCAAAGCCTTATTGAGCTGACGGAGGAGCATATTGATACCGTAATGATTGGTTATACACATACCCAACAGGCTCAACCTACCACGCTCGGTCACTATTTTAATGCGATGACTGACATGCTTACTAGGGATATAGTGCGATTACAGGCTGCCTTTGTAACAGTCAATAGAAGCAGTATGGGTGCAGCAGCGCTCACAACTTCCGGTTTTTCGATTAATCGTGCGACAGTTCAAGGGCTGCTCGGTTTTGAAGAGATTATTGATAATGCCTGGGATGCTGTATCTGGTGCGGATTATATTGGGGAAACTGCAACTGCGGTCCAGTTGGCTGCAATTGATTTAGGGCGTTCTACGCAAGATTTGCTGTTATGGGGGACACAGGAATTTGGGGCGTTTAAGCTGTTTAATCCATATGTGCAAATTAGTTCCATTATGCCGCAAAAACAAAATCCTGTATCCATCGAACATACTCGTGCCATGCTCTCAAGTGTAAAGGGTGACGCAGAAACGGTTCTATCCATGATGCATAATACGCCATTTGGAGATATTGTAGATACAGAGGATGATATGCAGCCGTATATGTGGAATGCACTTGAGAAACTGAACAGTATTTATTATTTATTGTCTGGTGTATTAATGACAATGAAGGTCGATAAGCAAAAACTGCTGAATCGGGCAAAGGAAAGCTTTGCCAACGTGACAGAGCTTGCTGATACGCTTGTGCGCACAAATCATTTATCTTTTAGAAAAGCACATGAAATTGTCAGCGCCTCTGTACAGGATTTAGTTGAAAATGATAAGGAGTCCTTAGAGTATTTTACGTTGGAACATCTAAACAAGCATGCGCAGCATATTATTGGACATAAGCTGAATATGAATGCAGAAGAATTGGCTGCGGCATTAGATCCAGAACATTTTATTAAAATCCGTTCACTAGAAGGCGGACCGAGCAAGGAAAGGATGCAAAAGACCATTAAAGTGAGATATGAACAGCAGAACAACTTAAGCGTATGGCTGGCTGATAAAAGAAAAGTATTGGAAACGGCGAACCATGAAATGGACAATAAACTTAAAAGTTTGATGTCAGATGGAGAGTAAAGAATATATATTTCATGCAGGTGATGACTTGAATAAAGATTTTAATGTTAATCAGCCAGCCGAACGAAAGGAATTCCCCCTTTTAGCAATTGATGGCGGAGGAACGAAGACAATTGCCGTCATTACAGATGAAAGAGGAAAGATATTAAGCACGGGAAAGTCTGGTACAGCGAATTATCATGTTGCAGGTAAAAAAGATGCAATAAATACGCTAAAAGAAGTAATCATACAAGCAGTAAATAATTTGAAAGAACAAGATTATCCCAATCGTTCTGTTGAAATATGCTTTCATAAATGTGTGTTTGCGCTAGCAGGGTTAGATACAACGATAGACCAGGTAAATGTAGATGAGATTGTCTCCAAAGCGCTTGTAAAGAGTGGCATCAAAATTAATAAGGTTATTATTGAAAACGATGCTCTCTCTGTTTTGCTGGGGGCGACTAATCATCAGCCTGGAGCCATTCTTATTGCCGGTACAGGCTCGATTGTTTTTGCCCATGATGGAAAAGAAAATTATGTGCGCACAGGTGGTCTCGGACACAGGCTTGGAGATGAAGGCAGCGGGTATTGGATAGGGAAGCAAGCCATAACTGCGATTTTAAAAATGCATGATGGCCGAGGACCACAAACGTGGTTAGAAGAGCTGATATTGAAGCATTTTAATTTTACCGATCATGAAGCGCTTTACAACTGGGTATACAGCCCCGATTTCTCTATTCACCAAGTTGGTGCCTTGGCAAAAATCGTTGAGCAAGCAAATGACGAGAGAGATGCAGTAAGCAGAACTATTTTAGAGCAATCAGCTGAGGAGCTTTATCAGCTTGTCAGCACAGCTGTGAATCGGGTTGGAATTGCGGATATTCCATTTAAGTTAATGCTTCTTGGCGGGGTTCTGCAAAATAGTGATTTTGTAAAAGGGCAATTATTAGACAGAATAAAGCAAGCAATGCCCCATGCTGATTTACTGTCTACCCATAAGAAACCAATTGAGCTTATTGTGCAGAGAGGGTTAAATTGATTGTAACCGGTGGAAGTAAATATATGTTCTAGACATGCATATCTGGATGAATATGGACTGGGTCATAACCAGCTAAAAAAGTTGCGGGGGGACAGAAGGATACGATAGCTGATGCGTGGGGAAGAGCTGGTGGGAGCGCATGGAATGTGATTAACCGAGCAATCCCCGCGCGTAATCCAGTGTATATGGTCACTAATACGCCTTATTAACACTCAAACTATCAGTAATTCAGTGTATATGGTCACTAAGGCGCCTTATTAACACCCAAACTATCAGTAATTCAGTGTATATGGTCACTAATCGGCCTTATTAGGCCCAAATTATGTGTAATTCAGTGTATATGGTCACTAAGGCGCCTTAT
>DAMDKS010000044.1:0-17856 GCA_032085455.1 Oceanobacillus sp. | reverse complement strand
TAACGCCCAAACTATCAGTAATTCAGTGTATATGGTCACTAATCGGCCTTATTAGCGCCCGAATTATGTGTAATTCAGTGTATATGGTCACTAATCGGCCTTATTAACGCCCAAACTATCAGTAATTCAGTGTATATGGTCACTAATCGGCCTTATTAGGGCCCAAATTATGTGTAATTCAGTGTATATGGTCACTAATCGGCCTTATTAACACCCAAACTATACGTAATTCAGTCAAAATTTACGTAATATATGGTGGCTATCCAGCAAGTGAGCACGCCTTTCCGTCGAATCAACGCGCACGTTCGACTTCAGCATCCCGCCGTTTTTATTTCATTTTAAATAACAAATAAAAAAGGCGTGGTGCTTGCACTATTTTAGTGTAGCTCCAACGCTTTACTGAAGTTTTGTCTAAGCCTCTTTTTTAGTTCACATCCAAAAATGATTTATAGGTATAAATAAGCAAAGGAAGGAAACTTTAAAACTAGGCTATTTATTTAAATTGAATGGAAGTATACGGATTGAGGTGGTTTCATGCAGCAGAAAAGTATTGCACTGGCATATGTTCTTTGGTTTTTCCTAGGACAAATTGGAGTTCATCGATTTTACACGGGGAGAATTACAACAGGCATCCTGCAGCTGTTACTTGGCGTATCAGGCTGGGCGACAAAATGGCTGTTGCTTGGTTATATTCCTTTAGGTATCTTGTGGCTGTGGCTCTTCATGGATATTTTTCTTATTCCGGGAATGTGCAGAAATCCGCGGTAGCCAGAATTTATGTGGAAGGATTTTCTCTATATTTCTCTAAATCAATTCTCCCCGCAGTATCAAATTCAACTCCCTCCGCTTCTAAAGAAAAAAGCTGTTCATTGTATTGTTCATCATCTTTTAGAGCAATATGCCCTTTTGCGTTGACCACTCGATGCCATGGCAAGTTATATTTTTTGCTCATCGTATGGAGAATACGAGCGACTTGCCGTGCTGCCCGCGGATTTCCGGCAATTTCAGCTATTTGTCCATAGGTCATTACTTTACCTTCTGGAATTTCTTTTATAATCTGGATTACTCCTTCTGTAAATGGAAGCATATGGTTTTCCACGCACCTTCTTTTATTTTGAAGTATACCATTAAATGCGTTTCTTTAAAATATCCTGAATGATTTCACTATGCACGTTAGCCCATGCCTTTTCCTTAAAGTGTAAAAATAAGCTAATCGTTAGGATAATTAAATAAATAACTGAGAAAACAAACCAATTTTTACTGCCATCATGAAAAAGAAAATTCTCCAATGGATTAGCAAAAAGAAAAAGCAGCCATGGGATACCCGTTGCAAGAATGGGGATGATTCCAGTACCATTTTTTTCCTTTGTTATTTGGTAATAAATTAACTGTAATGCTTCGTTATCCAAAGTTTGATAAAATGCTTTGATATCTCTTGCTTCCTTCAGGTAACGGCTTTCTTTTATATCCTCGATAGGTTCCTCTCTTAGACGAAGATAGAGTTTATGCGCATCTCCACGAACTGAAAACTTCAGAAAAAACACTCCTAATATATGACGTTCATACTATTATCTTTTGTATTAGGGAATAAAATCATACATAAGAAATATTGCCAAAAAAATGCGTGGTACCTCATGCATTAAATAATGCAGGTATCACGCAATCTATTTCATGGAGTTTTGTTCCAGTCTCTATTATATATAGAAACTGCAGAAAAGGGTTGTGGAAAGATTACTATATTACATGCAAACAGCAGCCATAGTGTCGACGACATTCGCTTATATCTCGTGAAATGTATGTTCGTCCCATAGATAACATCCCGAACAGTGCCTCATTATAGACAGCAGCATAGTCAATGAGCTGCTTCACTTCATATTCTAAAATAGATATGGAAAGGAAGAGGGTGAAGCAAAAATGAGTGATTCATCTAAACAGCAAGCAGTGCCTAATAAAGTGGTTGAAACACTAGTCGATAGCATACTAAGAAAAAATGGTGTGAAAGCAGAAGAAATAAAAAGAGATATACCAGAAGAACAGAAAAAAATGATAAAAGAAATGGTGGAAGATTTAAAAATACAGGTTGAAGAATTCAATAAGAATAATAAAAAGGAAACGAAAGAATAGTTTAGAAAAGCACCTGCGAGTAGGTGCTTTTGCTATTTTCAATGATTCTAGTGAATGTGTACAGTCTTCTAATATAAAAAACCATAAATTATCATATAACCCCAAGAAAGGAGTGGCAAGATGAAGATTTATAAACATCCTGGATATGATTCGAAAGTTCGTTCAAATGCGAGAGAAAAGTATTTCTCACATGGTAGTAATCGAATGGCAGGTGCCAGCGGGAAATGTGGCAGTGGTAGAAATTGCGGGTCCTCTGATGAATCTAGTAAACGCCCACCAGTTGAATTCAGATATCCTAATAATGATGCTTTTGCCGAGCAAGACAGCGGGCAATATGGATTTATGGATCAGGAATCCGCAGAATTAATTTGGGTGAAAGAATCTTGTAATATCACAGTGAACTCGACTGATACGCAAGCGGCAGTTTCACTTCAAGTTGGAATCCAGCTTGCGATTGCGCTTGTTCTAAATATTTCAATTGCGGATGATGAGCAAAAAGATGTTGTTTTCCAAGAGCTGATGCAACAATTTAATTCCACACAAACGAACAAACAGAAGGTTTTCATTTATAACACAAAGGATGCTGTTGTAACGACCCAAGACACTGACGTAGCAATAAATATCCAAGCAATGCTGCAAGTATTGCTTGCATTAGTCCTGTTAATAGATATCTTATAAAATAAAATGAAAAGAGGTGTAGAGGAATGTCAAGAGTAACAGAATGGCGTGCATTAGATTACTGTGATAATAAGGAGAAACCAAAGGATGCAGTCGTGGAACAGAAAGCAACTCAAGCGAATGTTATCACGCAAAAATCTGAAGAATGGATTATTATAAAAGACTCAGAAGATATCAAGGTAACAACGACAGATACAAAGGCAGCAGCTTCATTACAAGTCGGTATTGAAGCAGCACTTGCATTAGTACTTCGCATATCTCTCGATGACTGTGATCAGGTTGAAGATATATTGCAAGATTTCAAACAAGTCACTCGAACTAGGCAAAGCAATCGTCAGAAGACAATCATAGAAAAATCAAAGCATATTGAAATTGAAACATTGGATACGGATATTGCAATTAATCTTCAGTTGCTGGTGCAGCTTCTTCTTGCGGTTATTGCTACGCTGGATATTCTTTAATAAGAAATGAATGACTTAAATGTATGGGGAAATAGATTACCTGCTGAGGTCGTAGGTAATTTCCTCTCTTCTTTCTCATGTAAACACATTTAAACTGTGGATTTAGAAAAAAATATATAAAAGAAAGGAATGTATCATATTGTCACAATTAACAGACAGACAGAGAAATATGTTGAATATGATTAATCAAATGTCACAAAATACAAGCTTGGCCTTAGCAAGAAATTCTGATTTTGCGGTCGATTTTCCGTCAGTGGGCATAAATGCTGACTTAGGAGGAGTATCTTTTTCAAAACCTTCTTGTCCAACACCACCATCTCCAGGACCAATTACTCCAGAAACATTAAGAGAATTATTGTTGACCTTAGTAAACGAACAAGTGCAAGTTACAACTCCTTTTGGTGAAGTATCAGGATTATTGCTTGCTGTAAGAAACGACTATATCGTGATTATTGAAGCTGGATCACAAGTGCTGGTCCGAATTGACAAAATTGAACTAGTCAGTGAATTATAAAGGAGGAGTTTAGATGTTTGAAGCAACTTTTGCTGCTGAATTGGCCAAACGAATTGGATCAAACGTGGAAGTCGCTACCGATAATAATTTAATTGATGGCATACTTTCCACAGTTACTTCAAATTTGGTTCTAGTGATTGAAGTAAATAACGGTTATGGAAGCAATCTCAAACAATATGTTTCCGTCGATGCAATCAACTATATTCGTTTTCCAGTTGCAGCTTAATAAGTCTTGTGTATTTAATTGTGTAAAAAACTAATGAAGACCTGCAGAATTATTTTTCCGCGAGAAGGGAGGATCCTACTTGCGGAAAAAATCTGCTTTATAATAAAACAGCCCGATCTACAAAGGAAGGGTTGTTATTTTTGATTAGTTTGAAATGGCAGCATGCGATTCATAGACTTAATTAAGGTCCATCCTACGCCAACGTCTGTCCTCAGGCTCCTATATTATAGTTTTTTAATAAATTCATTCCAATGCTCTAAGTTTTTCTTTGTAATACTCTCCTTATGTTCTCGTATATTATAGACTGTAAAATTTTCATACTGAAAACGATAACTTGTTATTAAACGATTTAGTACGCTTACGTCTTCATACAATCTGCCATCCTGAAAGGAGATTATGGGAAAACCACCCGCTGTTTTTAATGAAGAGGTTCGGTAAATTCTTGGACCAAGCGGGAAGTGATAGGACAACAGATTTCTTCTTCCACTAACCTGCCGGCCCATCGCTTGTTTTTTGAAAAGTATATGATCTTGCAGCTGCTTCCATCTGCGAAGATTGCCATATAATACAGCAACATCTTCTGGTAAGTTCTCCAGATGATTTTTTATTATAAAAATAGTATCAGGGTCAAGCCAATCATCCGCATCCAGTTCTAAAATGAAATCAGAAGTTACATGTGCTAACAGATCGTTTAATGCTCTTGCTTTTCCCCCGTTTTGTTTGTGAAATATGTGTATTCCTTGCTTATCCCGCCAGTTATTTATTTGCTTGCAGGAATTATCTGTTGAGCCATCATCCATGATGCAGATTTGTTCTGCTTGTTCATTTTGGAGAAGGCAAGAAGCAATTGCAGTTTCTACATATTTTTCCATATTATAATTCGTTATGAAGATAGAAAGACTAGGATGCTGTCTCTTCCTTCCTTTCTCAAACTGATACTTTTCTGCAAACTTTTGCTTTTCCAACCAATCAGCGGTTGTATTTTTTTTAGCATGCTTTACTAGATTTTTTTTAAAAACTTTTAAGTCATCATCAATTGCAGAAAGCCAGGCAGGAAAGAAGGCTTCCTTAAATGGCAAGCAATGCTCCGATAAAAAAGGATGCTTTTGAAGAAGTGAGGTTCGTACGAGCAGGGGCATGTGAATAGTAGTCTGCTTATGACGATAGGTCTGTACGAGCACAGCTTGTGAAGGTTTAATTTCAAATGCATCCGAATTTGCATTTGAAGAAAGATAATCGGATTGATGGAGAAAAAGCACAAACTTGCTATTCATTTGAGAAATGATTTCATTTAATGTTTTTCCCATCTGCTTTGTTTTAAATGAGTGAAATTCTGTTTTAGGAAATAAATACGAATCAATAACTGGCTGTATGGCCGTGTTTTTCTCATGAAGTACAATGATGGAATGTAAATGGGAAGAGACTGCTTTTAAGGAGGAGAGAGCTTTATCTAGAACGGATTGATCCGTATAGTTTATTAAAATAGCACTTGTTTCCTTCATTAGGAATCCCTCGTTCCTTAAGTTAGTTTGGGTTCGATGTGGAACTTTATCTCTGATGTATATGAAAGTTTTATTTTTTTAGAACAAAGTCTGGAACACGCAGGGTTATGAAAATCATGCTTGTGTCTTATGAGTTCAGGGATAAATATACCCATCCCCTAATATTTAATGTATTAATATCAACATTTTTCAATAAATAAGTGAGAAGTCATGGTATATTTATAATAAAGAAAATTCGAAAATGGGATGGAGTTGGGGAAAGTGAATACAATTTTTATTGCAGGACACTCAAGGCTGCCATCAGGAATGGCAGCGAAAAATATCTATGAAACACTTACAATTACTGCCGAAATCGATAAAAAGTATAGTGTGATCGTGACAGCGAATTGTACGCTGGCAACAGAGCATGGGAGGGACTTTGTCCAAAGTTTGTTAAAAGGGCATAGCTTGCGTGATGGAATTGACAAACCTGTGGAAGCAATTAAAGAACATTATTTAGGGAAAGCGGGTAATGCACTCGCCTCAGCAGTGAAGGACTTGTATAAGCAATATGAGAACATGGTGGAGACAGGGAAGAAATAGTTAAAACTGGTGAGTTCCTTCAAATTAGCGAGGAACTCACCAGTTGTTGGTCCTGTTTAACAGATGCTTTTACAATCAGACGCCAGAAAACGTTGAAGATTCATTCCAAGCAGGCAGCATTTTATTCAATGCCTTATCCTGACGATAGCCTAATACATATTCTGCTTGCATAATGGTATGCACTTCTCGCGTTCCTTCATAGATAACAGGTGCCTTTGAATTGCGTAAATAACGTTCCACCGGATATTCATCGGAATAACCATAAGCCCCATGAATTTGTACAGCATCATCTGCAGCCTGGTTGGCAAAGTCACATGCTTGCCATTTTGCGAGCGAAGTTTCCCTTGTATTTCGTTTTCCCTGGTTTTTTAATTCACCAGCACGATAAACAAGCAGTCTGCTCATTTGTAAACCTGCTTCCATTTTGGCAATCATTTGTTGTACCAGCTGATGCTTGCCAATTTCTTTTCCAAATGTTCTTCGTTCATGACAATATTTTACACTTGCCTCTATACAGGCAATGATTTGACCGACAGCACCTGCTGCTACGGTAAAGCGTCCGTTGTCTAATGCGGACATGGCAATTTTGAAACCTTCTCCTTCTTCACCGAGCAGGTTTTCTTTTGGCACTTTTACATGATCGAAAAACAGTTCCCCGGTATTCCCGGAACGGATTCCGTGTTTCCCTTTGATTGCATTTGAGGAAAAGCCTTCCGATGTACGTTCCACAATAAAGGCAGAAATCCCTTTGTGTCTTTCTGATTTGTCTCCTGTGTAGGCAAAGACTATGAAGTTATCAGCGATATCACATAGGGAAATCCATGTTTTTTGTCCGTTTAAGATATAATTATCACCATCTTTAACCGCTGTCGTTTCTAAAGCTGCAACATCCGACCCGGCACCCGGTTCAGTAAGACCGAAAGCGCCAATTTTTCCCCCTTTTGCTTGTGGTGTGAGATATTTTCTTTTTTGTTCCTCTGTACCCCATTGTAATAATGTCATGCTATTTAAACCGATATGAACCGAAACGGCGGTACGAAATGCAGTATCTCCGCGTTCGAGTTCCTCACAAACGATTGCTAGTGAATTATAGTCCATGCCGCTTCCGCCATATTCTTCCGGTATACATACTCCCATTAATCCCAGTTTAGCAATCTTTTCAATAATACTGGAGTCAAATTTTCCTTCCCGGTCCCATTCCGCAATATACGGCATGATTTCCTTATCGGTAAAATCCCTAACAGTTTTGCGCAGCATTTTTTGTTCCTCTGAGAATTCAAAGTTCATACGAGCATCTCCTTACATTAAATTATTTTATCGTTTGAAGTGGGAGTCTTTTAGAAAAACTTCATTCCTCACTTAATGATTTCTTCGTTATGCTCACCTGCATCAGGCGGGTGGTGTCTGTATGTTACTGGGGTTCGTGATAACTTTAGCGGACTTCCAATCATTTTAATTGGTCCAGCAGTTGGATGTTCTGTACTTATAAACATATCCCGTGCGATAAGCTGGGGATCCTTTGTCACTTCTTCCAGATTTTGAATCGGTCCACATGGAATGTTATTTTCATTGCAATACTTTCGCCAATATGCAGTCGGTTTTTCTAACAGAGCTGCTTGCAGCTCTGGAACTAATTGTTCCCGATGCTTCACCCGATCCGGATTAGTTAAAAATCTTTGATCCGTACTTAGCTCATATCTGCCAAGAATCGAGCAGAGTGCTTTAAATTGGTTATCGTTGCCAACCGCAATGACGATTTCCCCATCTAAAGTTTTAAAGGTCTGATAAGGAACAATATTTGCATGATGATTACCCAGTGCTTCTGGAAGCTTTTCAGACATGAGATAATTACTTCCAATATTAACAAGGGAACTTACAGCGCTGTCATACAGTGAAATATCAAGCTTTTGTCCTTTTCCTGATTGACTTCTTTCAAGAAGTGCGGCTTGTATCCCGATGCATGCATATAGTCCGGTTAAAACATCTGTAATTGCAACACCAAGTTTTTGCGGTCCGGAATTTTTATCTCCGGTAATACTCATTAAGCCGCTCATCGCTTGAATGATAAAATCATAGCCTGGCAAATCTTTACTAGGTCCTGTTTCACCAAAGCCTGTAATCGAGCAATATACAAGCTGTGGATTTAAGACTTCTAATGTTTCGTAATCAATTCCAAGCCTTTCCATCGTGCCGGTCTTAAAGTTATTTAAGATCACATCACTTTTCTTTACTAATTCTTTTATGGTGTTGATACCTTCCTCAGTTTTTAAATCAATCGTAATACTTTTCTTATTTCGATTTGTGCTCAGATAATAGGCGCTAACTCCTTCTTGGAATGGCGGACCCCATTTACGTGTATCATCACTGCCGCCAGGTGCTTCTACCTTCAGTACTTCAGCACCAAGATCCCCTAAAATCATCGTACAATAAGGACCAGCCAGAACCCGGGATAAATCAAGAATTTTGATATGCGATAGAGCTGAAGCCATTTTCCCCCTCCTTTCGTAAGTGTTAAAAAAGCCAGCTCAAACGATATACAGCAGGCTGCAAATCGATTTGAACTGGCTTTTAACTGTTGGGACAATCCTGGCAGGGGATTGTAAACAGAATAGGCAGTTAAACTTTTCAACTATATTTATCGCAGTGTAAACCTTCACTAATCGAAGTTTCACTTTATATCAATTATTATAGTATATTCCCAATAATTTGTAAACACAAAAAACAAATTTACGCTTTTGACTTTATTCATTTATTTTTGAAAAAGTAACTATGCAATCCGGTCTATTTCATTCTTCATATGTTCTTCGGCATTCTCTTTACCATACTTTTTCATAGAGTAGTTATAAAAGACAATGCCAATTAAGAACCAGAATCCTATAATAATCCATTCTGGTACACCTAATGCAGAGGGCATGCCTGGTAAATATAGTGTGGCAATGCCAAATGCAGAGATTGTTGCAATCCATCCAAGTATCGTTCCCCCTGGCAGCTTAAATGGACGCTCCATTTCAGGCGCTTTTTTGCGCAGGATAATAAAGGATAGTGCTACCATGGACCAGCCGATAACCAATCCAATTCCGCCAGCATCGACAAACCAAACAAGAGCTGGACGTCCAAGCAATGGTGCTAGAGTGGACATGATAGCGATTAAAATAATCGCTTTATGCGGTGTCCTGTACTTAGGATGCAGCTCTCCCAAAAATTTAGGTAGCATTCCGGCTTTTGCCAATGCATAGATTGCTCTGCTGCCACCAACATAAAAACCTAACCAGCTTGTCAAAATACCACCAATTCCACCTAATACAAGAATATTAGCCATCAATTGACTTCCACCAAAGGCTTTGCCCATTGCATCCGCAGTTGCCAAATCAGTAGTGGCTAATTCAGATGGGGTCATCATTCGGGATACACCAAATATGATTGCAACATACCAGATAACAGCTAAAATAACGGAAAAAATCAATAACTGACCAATTCGTTTTTTAGGCAAGTTTATTTCTTCTGACGCCTGTGGAATGACATCAAAACCAACAAACATAAATGGCGTCATTACGATAACAGTTAATAATCCTGGAAAACCATTTTCAAAGAAAGGCTGCATGTTTTCTGTCGTGCCTGAAAACCCACTGCCTGTAATTAGCAGAATACCAGCAATAATAATTAATGAAGTCAATACAACATTAATAAAAGAAGTTAATTTAATACCCCGGTAGTTCACCCAAGCAATAAGAATGGAACCGATAATTCCAGTGCCTGCCCAAGTAAGTGTTACATCCCAACCTTGGATGGTATACAAATACCCCTGGCTGAAATTCGGTACGAGATATTCAAATACAGTGGGTAAGGCAACTGCCTCAAATGCTACAACAGATACATATCCAAAAATAATTGCCCAAGTTGTAATAAAAGACATCACCCTGCCCATTGCTTTATAAGTATAGACAAACTCTCCACCAACGAGCGGCATTGCTGCTGCCAGCTCCGCATAGGTGAGACCTACGAATATCACCATTATTCCACCAATTAGAAATGCCAGGATTGCTCCTAATGATCCTGCTTCATTAATCCATATACCTGTAGTTACTACCCAGCCCCAGCCAATCATGGCACCAAAAGCGAGTGCCAATACATCTTTATTGCCTAACAGTTTTAGAAATTGCTGATCTGTATCCATGTAAGCTCCCCTTACCGGAATATTCATAGTGGATTCCATTTTGGAATCACACCATGAATGAATTCCATTTGAATTTTAATCCCAATATGTTACTGAACGTCTTTGTAGCATTTCTCTAAATTGCTCAGTAGATTTATATAAAATTTCCCCTGTTGCAAAGTCAATTAATACTCCATATTGACGGATTAAATCTAATTCTTCAATTTCACTATTCTTATATAACTGATGGACTTCATTTACATCTTTTTCAAGCCAACTTTTACGATTTCTTCTGATGTATTCTCTTTCTGAAGCAGTTTCATCGCTTAATACCTCATATAAATCTAATTCAGTATCGATGTCCCTAATGATGACACCATAATCCTTTTTCGCTCTTCCAATTGATACATATCCATCAATTACATCCTCCAAAACAGCTTCAGGATGACGATTTAAAGGGTCACCAAGTCCACCACCTCCTGCAGAAGGTCTAGAGAAACTGTCTCCCTCATTTACTTTTATATTAGAGAAGAAAGCACCAAGAAATTGCTCATTATCTGTACCTGGATTTAACCAATTCCCATGAGGATTTGAAGGGAGCCCGCCATAAATGCCCCATGTAACCGAGCGGGAACGATCACAGCAAACAGACATAACCGTATCTTTAATATTGGTTAATGTCCCTCCTTTTTCTACTCCACACCCACCACGGAATTCACCAGGACCACCAGAATCAGTCATAATTTGATGGTAAGAAGTAATGACTGGTGTTAATCGTTCTTGCCCCTCGCACGGTTGTACGCTTAGCCCAGCTCCGAAAACTGGGGACATAGCGTTGGCCCCATCACGGTCACTTCTGCCACCATGTCCTCCCGCCATCCAGTCATACCACATAAAAAAGCTATCATATCTATCACGTTTATCCCAACCACCAATTAATAAATATTCGAGGTTAAAGGAACAAGCCAGAGCTTTTTCTGGTATCACATAAGACCACAGTTCAAAACATGCATTCATTATTTTTTCATATGGTCCTGAACAGAAACCAGTAACTGCTACTGGCCAACTTGCATTAACAACTGAATTTTCAGGAAGGCTAGCATGTACAACCCGATAAAATCCTGAGTTTAAAGGAATGTCAGGAAAGAATGTTTTCGTTCCTGCATATAAACCTGACAACGAAGCACCTAATGATGAATTCAGAAAACAACTAATGGAAGCATGGGTTCCTTCTAAATCATAAAAAATTTCGTCTCCGTCGATTGTCATTTTTACTTTGATTGGTATTAAACCATCCCCAAGTTCTGGATCCATGTCAATATAATCAACAGTTTCCCAAGTGCCATTAGGCAGATCTTTGATTTTAGCTCGTGTTAGACGTTCAACATAGTCCTGAACCTCGTCAAAAGCAGTTAATACTGTATTCAGTCCGTATTTTTCAACTAATCGGATAAGCTCTTTTTCTCCAACTTTTGTTGCTTCTGCTTGCGATCGTAAATCACCGAGTCTTTCTTCGGGGACTCTCATATTGGATATAAGCAGATTTGCTACATCTTCTAAATATTTACCTTTACTCCACACTCGTACTGGGGGTATTCGAACGCCTTCTCCATAATGATCTCTTGAACTTACATCAAAGGATCCTGGTACAGATCCACCCATATCTGCCCAGTGACCATTTGACTGCATAAAGGCTATTAGTTTATCTTCATAAAATACAGGGCGGATGACTCGAACATCGTTAAAGTGTGTACCTCCACGATACGGATCGTTTACCAAGAAAACATCACCTGGATGAATATCATTATCGAAATCTTCAACGACTGCCTTGGCAGTTAAGTGTAGCGTACCAACGTGAACAGCAATATCCTGTGTTCCTTGCATCACTGTATTTCCCTGTGCATCACATAATGATGAACTAAAGTCACGATTATAGATAACGAAGGAATAACAAGTACGGAGGATTTGTTCCGACATTTGGTCTACCAAATTAACAAAACCATTCTTCAACACTTCAAAAGTAACGGGATCAAGTTTTGTCTCAAATACCTTCTCCATTCATCTCACCTCACTTTTTAATGAAATAATGATATTTTTATACTCATCAACTTCAGCCGAAAACTCTGGAGGAATGACAATGGTGGAATCTAGTTGCTCGACGATAGCTGGTCCATCTATCTTTGAACCTACAGGTATCAATGGACGATGAAAGATTGGCGTATCTACAATGCCCTCAGTTTCTTCAAAGTAAACCTTACGATATTCTTTTAATGCTTCGTCTAACGTTCCAACTGGTTTTTCTTTTGGTAATTGAGGTTTTGGTACAATTCCGATTGCCTCAATGCGAAACCCATAAATTTCTACACCTTGGTCTGGATTGGAAAAAGCATAAGTTCGTTCATGCTCTTTATGAAAGCTCTCAAGTGCAGCGTTTAAGGATGTTAACTCTCTGCCAACAGTAACTTCCAGGGAACGCCACTGACCAACATAACGCATCTCAAGGTGGCGAATTAGATTCATAGATTCCTTAGCTATACCTTCCTTTTCCAACAATTTCACAGCTTCTGTTTCCATTTTTGAAAACTCCTGCTCAATTGCATCTTTTTCTATATCTTCAACATTAGCGACATATGTTTTTGTTAGATCATGACGAAAATCAACAAGTAAACAGCCTAAAGCAGCTGCAACCCCAGGATGAGCTGGAACAATAACCTTTGGTATGCTTAGCTCTTTTGCTAGATAAGCACTGTGTAGAGAGCCTGCTCCTCCAAAGGCAATTAACGCAAAGTCACGAGGATCATATCCTTTTCGAACAGAAATAAGACGAAGGGCATCAGACATATTTGCATTAGCAACTTTCAATATTGCATCAGCAGCTTCATATTCGCTATAATTGAATTTTTCGCAGATTGGTTGTAATGCCCTTTTAGAAGCTTCTTTATTTAATGTCATCTCTCCATCTAATAAGGAATCGTTTAATCGCCTCAAAATTAAGTTAGCATCAGTGTTAGTTGGTTCTGTTCCACCTAGATTGTAACAAACAGGTCCCGGCTCAGAGCCCGCACTTTCAGGTCCATTTCGTAATGCTCCACCTTCATCTATTCGTGCGATACTTCCTCCACCTGCTCCAATAGTCATGATTTCAATACTAGGGAAGCCGATTGGATAACCATATTCGATATACCATTCTTTTGTTGTTTTCAATTCTCCATCATATACTAGGGAGATATCAGTGCTTGTACCTCCCATGTCCAGTCCAATTGCATTTTTAAATCCACATAATTCTGCGATATACTTACTAGCTATTGCTCCTGCCGCTATTCCAGAGCTGGCCAGTCGTCCAGCATATTTTTGGACATTTTCAGATGTCATTACTCCGCCACCAGAATGAAGAACTAAAATTTCTCCATTATAGCCTTTTTCTGCGACTTTACTTTGTAGTACTTCAATATATTTACTTACTTTTGGACCTAAAACAGAGTTGATAATCGTAGTACTTGTTCGTTCATGTTCAAAAATCTCAGGTAATACTTCGCTAGATATAGATATATATACATCTGGTAATTCCTTTTGTAAGATATTTTTTACCTTTTGTTCATTTTCTCCATTGACATAAGCATTCATAAAGCTTATTGCAATGGATTCTACATTTCTCTTTTTTAGGATTCTTGCGAGCTCAATTACTTCCTGTTCGGAAACTGCATTTAGGATATTACCTGAATAATCAACACGTTCTTCTATTTCAAAACGGTCGCGCCTTTTAATATAGGGAGGGGCTACATCTTTATATGCATCCCATAAGTCTAATTTTGTACCTCTACGGATTTCAGTTATATCCCGGAATCCTTTTGTCGTAATTAGAGCTGTTTTTGGTAGTTTTCTTTCAATTAAAGCATTTGTTCCAGCTGTTGTTCCGTGAGAAAAAATGGATATGTCCTCTCCAGCGATATTAGCAGTTTCAATTCCGTTCATAACTCCTATTTCAGGATTTGTTGGGGTTGATGCTGTTTTCGCAACAACAATATCTTTGGAATTCTCATCGAAGACAAATACATCGGTAAAAGTACCTCCAACATCTACAGCAACACGGTATTTACTCATGATATTCCTCCCATATTTATAAAATCCTTACACTAAATTCATTTCTCTAAAACACTTGAAAGCTCTTTCCTCACTTCTTTAATGGCGTCGCCCAGCTTCTCAATCATTGTTTCTATTTGTTGTTTATTTATAATTAAAGGTGGAGAGAAACATACAATGTCCGTTCCTTCATACGTTACTGCCCGGCAAATAACCCCTCGTTGATGCAATGCTTCAATTACCTTTGGAGCTACCTGTAAGTCGCTTGAAAAGCGTTTGTTTGATACTGGATCTTCTACAAATTCCATCGCGCCAAGTAAGCCGACAGCTCGTACATCTCCAATAATATCCAGCTCCTCTTTCAGCCTTTTAAAGCCTTCAAGCATCACTTCTCCCATGTTTCTTGCATTTTCAACAAGTCCTTCATTCTCCAAAATTTCAATATTTTTCAGTCCTACAGCAGTCGCGGTAGGGTGGCCGCTATATGTGTATCCATGGAATAATGTTCCAGAAGATTTTTCTTTCAGCACATCATGGATATGGTCAGATAAGATAACGCCACCAAGTTGGATATAGCCACTCGAAACTCCTTTTGCAAAAGAAATCACATCCGGAGTGACACCAAAGTTTTCTACGCCAAACCATTTTCCAGTTCTGCCGAATCCAGTAATCACTTCGTCTGCAATGAATAAAATTCCATAATCATCACAAATATTTCGTACTTTCTGCAAATAATCATCTGGTGGAATGAGCACTCCACCAGCTCCTTGAACTGGTTCCATGATGAAGGCTGCGATTGTTTCCGGTCCTTCTCTTTCGATAACTGTACGTAGAGAGGAAATTGCCTTTTCTGTCTCGTTGTCATATGGAGTGTCTGCATGATACATATCTACCATCATTTTTCCCGCCATGTCCCAAAACTCAGGGATTCCAGTAGCACTTGTTGATGCTGCTGCAACACCATGGTATGCACGGTTAATTCCAATAATTTTCCTTTTGTCCGGTTTATCTTGAATTCTCCAATAATGTCTGACCAGTTTGATTGCAGTATCATTTGATTCTGAACCGCCAGATGTAAAAAAGACGGCATTTAGCCCCTTAGGAGCAATCGAACTGATTTTTTCTGCAAGTAAGATAGCTGGTTCGTTACTGAAAGTAGAAAAAGTAGAACTAAATGCTAACTTTTTCATTTGCTCTGCGGCGACTTCAGCTAATTCTTCTCTCCCGTGACCAACGTTTACATTCCAAAGTGACGACATAGCATCGATGTAAACGCTGCCATCTTTGTCCGTTAAATAGATTCCCTCTCCTTTCTCAATAATCATTTTCGCACCGCTTTTTTGTTGCTGTTGAATCGATGATGTTGGGTGGATAAAATACTTTTTGTCTAATTCTAATAGTTTTTGCTGATTCAAATTCCCACCTCCTAAAATATTGAATAAAATATAAAAAACCAGCACATTACCAGCAGTATAGCAAAAGCCTCACTATACAACTATGCAATATAACTGGTTTTATCTAATGATTTGCTCCATTTATACAAAAGAGTCAATTAGATTAAGCAGCCTGTAATATTTTATTATTAATAATTTAACGAATATTCTCTTGTTTGTCAAGAGAAATTTTAGCAGAAGGAAGGGAAAATGATAATATCTTTTTTGGAAAAAATTGTTATCACTTATATGAGTTAAAAATAATAGGTGAAAAGTATATCGTACTTATGATCTATAATGCTATTTGATTGTAAAGGGAGAATCATCATTACTAGACAAAGAGGTTTTTTTATGTGGAGAAAATTTCGTATTAAATTGCTGGCAATAATGGTTGTTTTTGCTGTTATGATAGCTTTTACGATTGCCACGATTAATCATTTGCGAATAGCTGAGCAGACGATCCAAGTAAATCAATCTCAGGTGGAAAAAATAGAAACAATGATAGCGTACGCTTTACATACAACTGATAAAGCTTACTTCTATTTCGATGAAGAAGTTACTGAAAAAATGAGGGCGAATACAATGCATCTCATGAAGTTATATGAGACAAATGATTCTATTGATACATGGGATATGGCAGGTTTAAAAGATGAACTGGAGATGGATATCTATATTATCAATTCAGATAATGTTATTACAGAAAGTACAAAGCAAAGTGACATTGGAATGGACTTTAATGCATGCTGCGGCAGACTTGCAAAAATACTTAATGAACGCCGAGAATCTGGTACATTTTACCATGATGGAATGGATATAGCTCAAGCAACTGAAGCAGGAACGAAATTTGATGAACTTGATCATGCGGAAGGAGATCAGTTATTAAAGCGCATGGCAAAAACAATTCAATTAGCACTTCATTCAGAAATTAAAACCTATAGACTTGGTGGAGATGAATTTGCGGTTATCTTAAGAAATACGAATCAAAAAGAAGCTGTACAAATAGCTAAACAAATAATTGAAGCACTAGACAGAGATATTAGGGAAAGGTATAAGGAAAGCGGCATAGATTTGACTGCAAGTATCGTAATTACTTTTTTAGCAGAGGCTGTAATGGATGGAATTGCTCTGTACAAGCAGGCAGATATAGCGCTGTACAAAGCAAAGGAAAAAGGGAAAAATCAATATCAGGTATTTAAATAGGCAGCTGCTTCCCCTTGCAATTCTGCTGTGTTCCTTCATAATAAAAGAAAGCATTTTGAATATTGCGTTCAAGGGGGAAGAAAAAATGACTAATTTTAAAACAGCAGATATTTGTGACGAGTATGCAGAAAAACTTCAAATTTGTAATTTAGCATTTCGTTCGTATGGGAAAAAACAGCAATTTTCCGGGAAAGTTGAAACCGTTCATGTATACGAGGATAATGTTTTGTTTAAAGAAGCACTTGAATCGGTACCAGCGGGATCGGTTATTGTGGTAAATGGAGGCGGATCTAGGAACTGTGCATTAATGGGCGATCGCCTGGCCGGCATTGCGGCGAAGCGCAAGCTGGCAGGAGTGATTATTAATGGCTGCGTGCGTGACTCTGCTGATCTCGCTAACATAGATGTTGGTATTTTTGCATTAGGTACAAATCCACTGAAGAGCAAAAAGAATGGCATAGGGGAACGGGACGAGCGTTTTACCTTTGGAGATGTACAATGGGCGCCGGGGTATTATGTGTACGCAGATGAAGATGGTGTGATTGTTTCAGAAGAAAAGCTTTTAGTGGAATAAAACAGCGGGTATTTTGATGAGATAAAGGCTGGGGGGGGGGGCAGCTGGCAAAAAAACATCGAGAGAGCGTTTCTCTCGGTGTTTTTTTTCGACAGCCACGATGTTGGGAGTAGCGTCACTGTCGTCCGCGCATGAATGCCTTTTTTAATGCCCTGTGGGGTAATGGGTGATTACTAATAGGCACTCTTAACGCCCAAATTCTCTGTAATTCAGTATATAAGGGTCCTAATAGGCCCTCTTAACGCCCGAATTCTCCGTAATTCAGTATATAAGGGTCCTAATGAGTCCTCTTAACGCCCGAATTCTCCGTAACTCAGTGTATAAGTGTC
>DAMDKS010000043.1:0-35753 GCA_032085455.1 Oceanobacillus sp. | reverse complement strand
CATTTCCTTAAGGGGGTGAAATTCCGTTTTGCACAGAAAAAAAGGTAAACTTAAACAGGCAAAACATTGACAAAGCAAGTAGTTATGTTATATTATTATCTATGGCATTTTATTTTTAAACCATGATTAGCCCCGGAATCTAATTATGTTTTAAGAAATTTAAAATACAAATTTGAAACGGATTTTATATATATGGAGGGAAATTGAACATGCGCACAACTTTCATGGCAAATGAAGCGAATATTGAACGCAAATGGCTTGTTGTGGATGCAGAAGGTGAGCGATTAGGCCGCCTTTCAAGTGAAGTTGCTGCAATCCTTCGCGGAAAGCACAAACCAACTTACACACCACATGCAGATACTGGTGACCATGTCATCATTATTAACGCAGAGAAAATTGAATTAACAGGGAACAAAGAGAACGACAAAATGTATTACCGTCACTCGAACCACCCAGGTGGATTAAAAGAAAAGAATGCTGCTGAAATGCGCGCTAAGAACCCTGAGCAAATGATTGAACTTGCTGTTCGCGGCATGCTTCCAAAGGGTCCTTTAGGACGTAAAATGGCTAAGAAATTACATGTATTTAAAGGTGCGGAACATAACCATCAAGCACAACAACCAGAAGTTTATGAGCTTCGTGGGTAATAAAAGGAGGTAAATTCATTGGCACAAGTACAATACTACGGTACAGGCCGTCGTAAAAAATCAACTGCACGTGTACGTTTAGTACCAGGTTCAGGTAATGTTACAATCAATGGTCGTGACGCAAAAGACTATTTCCCATATGAAACACAACTTCTAATTCTTAACCAACCATTAGTTGCTACAGAAACAGAAGGAACATATGACGTTCTAGTAAAAGTTCATGGTGGTGGATTCACTGGTCAAGCTGGAGCTATCCGTCATGGTATCGCTCGTGCGCTTCTAGAAGCAGATCCAGAATACCGCGCTTCTCTAAAAAGTGAAGGCTACTTAACTCGTGATTCTAGAATGAAAGAACGTAAGAAATACGGTCTTAAAAAGGCACGTCGTGCTCCTCAGTTCTCAAAACGTTAAGAAATCAACACTTGTAAATCCCTCAACCACCTGTGGTTGGGGGATTTTACTGTATATGTGGGGCTTTAAAAACAGGAGGAAATTCATACGTAATATACACACAATATACAGGTAATATACACAAGTAATAAGTTTAAGATGTACTGCTACTGTCATTTTCTCGCTAGGTAATGGTGAGTTAATGACAATTAAAAAAGCCTAATTCTCTTTTTGTTGGGAATTAGACTTTTAATAACAAACAAAGTGCCTGATTTTGTGCAAAATGTAAATTCATATTAACTGTATAGTGCAAAAAAATGTAGTATCAATTATCTTCTACTTTTGATATCAGTTCTGCTACCAATAATGAATTAATTAGATCCTCAATAGTGTTTTTTATTTGCCTGTAATTTGGGGTACTGTAATCTAAAATAGTGTCTAATTTACTTTTCACATGATCTATCAAACCGGATTTAATTACTATTGACTTTTCTTCCTCGTCCAATTCATTAAAAGAATTTTTAAATATTAGGTCAATAATACTGATGATGCTTTCCATATCTAATGGCTGGAATTTAATTAATTTATTGAACCTGTAATAGAGAGGCGCTCCAATAGTAGCTCTAATGTCATTTTTGTTGCTGTAATTAGACGTACATATAATAATAGCGTCCTCTAAATTAACGTTAAAGTTTCTGTCGTTGAAAACACCTTCATCAAACATTTGGTAGAAAGCGGAATATACGGTATCAAATGTTTTGTCGAACTCGTCAAGTAAAATAATATTTGTTTCTCGTTCTAGTAAGTCTAGAGCGAAACTCTTAGCATTATGATCCTCACCAAATAAATAATCTAGAGATTTGCTGTTTTGGAACATTGACATTTGGGCTCTAAATGGCTTTTTTTCTGCTAAAGCCTTACTAATATAATTTGCAGATTCAGTTTTACCTACCCCAGAGGGGCCATAAAACATAATTACTAGAGGTTCCTTTTTATTTCTCTCTTTATACAATTTGTATAAAGCACTTAAAATTTCCCCTTTGACATTTTCTTGTCCAATTATATGACTGGAATAGTGGCGGTAAATGTCTAAGAATAACTCTTTTGTAACTTTAGGATATTTATGTTTTCTGATTTCCAAATCATAATCTACTTTATTGTTATCGACCATTAGTTTAAGGTTTTTTTCTATTAACGCTGTTGGGTTTTGCATGAATATATATTCTATATCAAAATGTATTACAAATGCGGATAATATATGATTTAAAATTCTTATTCCAGTTTCGGACAGATTGGCAAAGTCTGTGGAATTAATGATAATCGAGTCATAGAATTCTTTGAGAACTACCTTAGCGTCATTATTTCCTCTAACGTCATCCTTTGTAGTTTCCAGCATTTCATAAAGGCTTAGTGCGTTTTTACTATGGCTTTTTGTGATTTTTTCAAATTCATGTGTAGGACCATAAAATATTTGAATGTTCGTCATTTACTCCACCCCAGCTAGTAAAATATCGAATACATCGAGTTTGAGTTTAGAGTTTACATTACCTTTAGGTGGTAATCTTTTCTGAAGAAAGCTGTCTTTAATATCTTCCATCCCTCTAACATCATTTTGGCTCTTAGAATATGTATCCATAAGGTTTTCGAAGTTTAATAGGCTTTTATCCAATTTTCCCACCTTAATGCCATAAAAGACTAAATTCATTTGATCTAGATCTGAGACAGAGTAATTATTTCTAAATACTGAATTATTGAATCTCAGTATGATTTCTTGTCCGCTAATGTTTTTGGCTAATAATTCATAATACCCCTTTCCGATTTTTAACGCATCTTGTAATTTACTAATATTCATATTAAGACCATCACCTAAATCTACTTTACCTTCGGTGAAAATTAAATATGGTGAGATTCTTTGGAAATACGCTATCGAATCTTCTACAATTTCTATTGTATAACCCTCTAATTTTTCTATTTCCCTTGTTTTTTCCTTTGCCTATTAACAACTTTAATAAAATCAGTTAATATCGTATTTGATAAGCTGGATTGAATAATATTAGTCTTTTCTCTAAACAAACGACCGTCAAAACCTATCTTGCCATCCACGTTCACCAATAGGGTATCAAGTAAACGTCTAATACCTTGACCCGCCTTAACTCCTGCACCTGCTTCTCCCTCTGCATCACTCCCGGTTTTCTTAGATTTAACTGCTTCTTCTATTAAGTTACCCCCATTTTTTATCGAAATAAAATCCATTGCAGATCCTTCATCGAAATACACTACTTTTAACACATGAATACCCCCGGACATTTAACTGTTCAATTTGGTTTTACAGCAATCTTTCCCATTTCTATAGACAGTCTGTTGAAGGACAACCATCTCAGTGGAACAAGTATAACACTTTTTAATTCCTTTGCTTTAACTATCCAATATTTTTAAGAAAAACAGCTTACTCAAGCATGTCAATGGCAATAAGCAGCTGTTCAATATCTTTGTGTGTGTATACTTTATCTGTTACGTCTTTAGAAGCATGCCCCATAATTCTTTTAATGGATAACTTATTTGCTCCCGCATTGTCCATAAGAGTAGCGAATGTGTGCCTGCAATCATGTGGTCTATGCTCCAACTCTAGTTGTTCCATAACTTTTTTCCATCTTTCATGATAGTAGATATAATAACTCATTTTATCATTTTCGTGGTTAGTAACGAAGTATTCGTTGTTCGGATCCATGCGAGCTTCAATTAATGAGTGTATTTTTTTATGAATAGGAATAACTCGGTTAGTACCAGCTTCTGTTTTAAAGCCACCTCGGAAGAATCTCTTATCTAGCTGGATATTTTTGTTTTTAACCTCAACCAATTCTCCGGGGCGAAGTCCTGTGTATATCATAATTAAGACCGTATCTATAAAATCCGGTCGGTCTATGTTTTCCCAAAGTATATTTATCTCATCTAGAGTAAACGGCTTTCTTGACCCTTTTGTATTATCCCTAGGAAGTTCCACAAATCTTGAATAGTCTTTATGAGTAAGATCATTTTCCATAGCATATTTGAATAACTGATTGTACAGGACCTTAATTTTTCTTTTTGTACCGTGGGATTTATCACAGTTATCAATTACTGCTTGCATGTGCGCCTTCCTGATATCAATAAACTTCAAGTCGTGTAAAGACTCCGAACGTTTGAATCCCATTTGATATCCATTTTGATTGGACTTAGATATTTTAGGGAACCTTTCTTTTTGCAAATCGTTCGTATAGCTCTTTAAATGTGATTTTTCCAGCTGATAAGTCATAAGGATTGCTGTTATATTCAGCCAGAGCCATCATTGCTTCTTGTCTCGACTTGTAATACCCCAAGTATTCATAGACTTGTTTCCCGTTATTATGCCATTTCGTTGTTATTCTTACCGCGAACGGTTTTCTTCGTTTACCGGATAATTTGAATACGGAGCCGTATCCATTTGGATTTTTCAAATACCTTACCACCTTACATAACAGCAATGTAGAACTACAGGAATATATGTTCTATATATGTGTTAAAAAAAAGAATGCATAATTTGCATACCTACTTTATATGATCCGTTTTTTTAAGATTGCACATTTCATCTGGAACACCGTACTTTTGAGCAACTTCATTTAAGGTAACGCTTGTATCTCTAAATTCATAAATACATTTATCCGGAATAAGCAATTCAACTGCAAATGTATTAGCCAAGAGAGCCGGTTTACGTGTGATGGAAAGCATTACAGCATTTATCGAAGGGAAACTAAAATTAAAGGTAAATGGACAGAAAAGTGCAGTAGACCGCCCATGGAAGCGTAAATTTCTTGGATTCTCTTTCACCTTTCATAAGGAAAACCCAAAGATTCGGGTATCCAAAGAGAGTATCAAGCGTTTTAAACAACGTGTCAGAGAACTAACCTCTAGGAAGAAGTCGATGAATATGAGGGACAGAATCGAGAAGTTAAATCGATACTTAGTAGGCTGGCTTGGTTATTATCAACTAGCTGAAACACCCACCATATTTGAATCACTAGATGGTTGGATAAGAAGAAGACTCCGAATGATACGCTGGAAGGAATGGAAGAAAGTCGGAACAAAAAACAAGAATCTCATGAAACGTGGAATCAATAAAGGGAAAGCATGGGAGTGGGCAAATTCAAGGAAGGCGTATTGGCGCATAGCCAAGAGCCCTATCTTGTCTAGAGCCCTTGGCAACCAATACTGGTTAGAGCAAGGCTTGAAGAGTCTATATCAGCGATATCAAACCATGTGTTGGACTTAGATGAAACCGCCGTATACGGAACCGTACGTACGGTGGTGTGAGAGATCGAGGGTTAGTCACCCTCTCCTACTCGATTGAAAATATCCTCCAATTTTATTTAAGAAATATTTAAGAATTACCTAAGGGTGATTTTATATTTGATCTGTATGATAGATACAGAGTTGAAATGAGGGAGGAAACAATTTGGGAAAATTAAATCAAAGAGTTCGTATAAGTAGAATAGTTTACCTTGTATTAGCCATTATTTTTGCATTATGTGTGGTCACTCAAATCTTTTTATCAGGCATGGCTATCTTTATAAGTCCAGCGAATTGGATGAAGCATATGACATTCGTGCATTTATTTGGATTTAATATACCGATATTCATGTTGGTCTTTGCATTTATCGGTGCATTACCCCGTTGGGCTTACTGGCAACTGCTGGGGATTTTAATTTCGATATTCCTAATGTATTTCACCGCGAATATTTCTGCTAACTTACCATGGTTTGGTGCGATGCATCCTGTTTTTGGCGTTCTATTATTTGTATTGTCCTACACAATGGTTTCAAAAACGTGGAAATTCATATTCGATAACAAAAATAATCAGAAGGGAGAAGCGTAATATGAGAATCTTTTTGGGAATACTTATCGGTTTAATCGGAGGATTTATTCTTGGTATTGCGTTATCAAGCTTTATCGGGGTATTGGGAATGATATTATTTAACGAGCCATTCGGTATAAAGTATCTTCCTTATTTCACTGCTATGCTATGTGCAATAGTTGTACCGATTATTGATCAAAAAAGCCAAAACAAATAAATAATAATAGGGAAAGAAGAAAAAGTGTATAATGAAGGCAATAAATCTTCTCTTCAAGTGAAAATTCAAACATTAGCAGGTGGTTATATTGTCAATAAGAAAAAGGCTAATTTTAACCAATATCGGTATGATTGTTATTCCAGTTATTTGCTTCTTTTTAGTTGAAATCATTTTGGGTTATTTATTTTTTATCCTATTTAAAGGGAATCCTAACAGTGGTGACTTAGATCTGTTTATTAGTTTTCGATTCATTGCAATGGTAATTATTCTAGTCCTAACCAATGGATTACTAACGTATTATGTGTCTAGAAGTATCATTAAACCGATAAAACAACTAACCCTTTCAGCAAGGAAGATTAGTGAAGGCGATTTAGAATATAGTGTTGCAACTAATAAGAAAGATGAGCTTGGTGAACTTTCCAATACGTTTGAAGCGATGAGGTTAAGCCTGAAACAAGCAAAGGCAGATCAAGCAAGGTATGAGCGCAACCGCCAGGAGCTGATTGCGAGTATATCCCATGATTTATCAACACCTTTAACATCGATAAAAGGCTACGTAAAAGGAATTCAGGATGGGGTTGCGAATACTCCAGACAAACTGGAAAGGTATATGGGTATCATTTATAAAACGGCCAACGATATGGATGACCTTATCGAAGATTTATTCCGTTATTCCAAATTGGATATCGAAGGAATACCGTTTGAGTTTGAGGAAGTGGATTTATATTCATTTTTCACTGATTTTATTGATGAATTGGCTTTTGACCTAGAATCAGAAGAAGGAGTGGCTAGTCTGAAGGCTGATAAAAATGATGACTATATAGTGGAAGCGGATCGTGAGCAATTAAGACGCGTCGTGTCCAATATCGTCCAAAACAGCCTGAAATATATGGGTGAAGAGCGTAAGAAGATTGGGGTCTATTTAAAATCTGAGCCTCAGCAGGTAAAGGTTGAAATAAAAGATAATGGAAGTGGGATCGCCAAGCAAGATATTTCCCATATTTTCGAAAGCTTTTATCGAACAGACGCGTCAAGAAATTCCTCCACAGGGGGCAGTGGACTTGGGCTGGCCATTGTAAAAAAAGTAATTGAAAAACATGGCGGTAAAGTTTGGGCAGAAAGTGCGCAAGGAAGAGGGACAAGTATTTATTTTACGCTAAAGAAGGTGTCGTCTTGAAAAAGATTCTAATCGTTGAGGACGAAATGCATATTGCTGAACTGGAAAGAGATTATTTAGAAGTTAACGGGTACGCCTCTGACATTGCAACTACTGGTGAAGAAGGTTTGAAACTAGCTATAGAGGACAATTATGACCTTGTTATCCTGGACTTAATGCTGCCGGGTGTTGATGGATTTGACATTTGTAGACAATTGCGCGATTGCTTGGATATTCCTATTTTAATGGTGACCGCTCGAAAAGAAGACATTGATAAAATACGTGGGTTTGATCGTGGTGCTGATGATTATATACAGAAGCCTTTTAATCCGAATGAACTTGTTGCGAGAGTGAAAGCTCACTTATCCAGGTATGAACGACTCGTGAAAAAGAACAGCGAACCAAATGAAATTCGTATAAAAGGCCTATACATCGACCTGAGTTCACGAAGGCTGTATGTCAATGGAGAGGAAAAGGAATTACGTGCAAAAGAGTTTGATTTATTAGTATTGTTCGCTTCAAATCCAGACCGTGTGTTTACGAAAGCAGATTTATTTGAGAGCGTTTGGGGCATCGACTCATTCGGAGATATCACAACCGTAACCGTCCATATTAGAAAAATAAGGGAAAAAATAGAGGAAGATCCCTCCAATCCAAAGTATATTCAAACAATATGGGGAGTAGGCTACCGATTTAAAAAATAAAAAGGAAATTATGAAATTATAAACTCTTTACAGAAACGGTATAAGGAATATGAATGCAGACTCTATAAAATAAAGGGAATGGTACTTGTTCCAATTCATGCCCAACGTTCTAAGGTAAATCTAAATTTCTCTCAATCATTCTGATTCTACATTTCATCTTGCATATACATAAAAATATTGAATGAATTGGATTAGTTGGAACGCCGTATGCGGTGTGAGGTGAGGGAAAAGCCGGCGATAACTTCAAAGGCTTTTCCATCACTATAATAAAAAGTATAAACCTGATCGGAAAATATTAGCGAACTTTTTACGAACATTTACCGAACGAACAACGAACAAAATTTCATAAAAACGGTGTTAAAGTATTAGTATCAGGAAGTTTCGGACTTCCGATCATGAACTCTTTTCTCTAACGAGGAAAGGGTTTTTATTTTGCTCTATTTTAGGAGGTGAAATGAATTGTCTAATTTAACACAGCAGGGAAATCAAGAAGCGAAAACATTAAAAGGAAACGAGGAAAAGAAATATAAACCTGATGTGCCAAATAAAACTTCAAGGCCAAAAAAGAAGAAACCAGCGAAACCAGCCAGCTTTAAAGAATTTGAAGCATTGGCAATGGAAATTGTTGAAGCAAACGGTGGCTCCTATTACGAATGGCTTCACAAGCGGCATCAGGAAATTATCTTGAATTTTAATGTTCATAATCAAAAACAAATTACAGAGGTAGCAAAACAATCTTAAGGACAGTTACCTAAAGGAAAGGGGTTGAGACTATGCAAGATGCAATTCAAACAATCACAAATATCACGGACGGAATTAAACCAATTGCACCAGTTCTAGCCGGACTGGTGCTTGTTGTCATTGGTCTGCTGTGGACTTTTGCAAAAGATCCTCAAAAGAAAGAGATGTACACCGGATGGATGGTTAATGTTGCTATCGGTTTTGGTATTGTTTACTTGGCAGCAAGCCTCGTTAGCTGGCTTGGCGGTCGTGTCGTCGGGTTTTAAATATCACTTACTTTAATCATTTACATGGGAGGTGGGACAATGGCGAAAGAGCATAAGTACTTTGTCAGTTACGTTTATTCCGAAGGGTGGGGGAATATTGATGTTACTTTACCTGAACCTATTCAAAATATTGACGATATACGATCTATGGAACAAGCGATTGCTGAAAATCAAGAGTTGGATGAATAGGTTTGTGTGCAAAACTTTCAGGCATTGTAAAAGGATACAAAGTTGAGATGGAGACGTGAGGTGATTAAGTGGCATTAAGAACGTTGAAAACCGATAACGCTATTAACTCCTTTGCAGCGTTTCAAAATCGTTTTCGTAAAGTAATGATGAATGGTCATTCTTACATTATTTAAGTTATCTTGTCTATCATCCAAGCCTTGAAGCCCTGCATTTGAAATTGATGGAGCCATTAAATAAGTATTTGCCTAAAGATACTATGACAGGCTGGCAAGACAAAATAAATAAGAAAATGGAACGTCAACTTGAATTAAGGAAACAGGAAAAGGAAAGTGAACAAGAAGAGGCAGAAGACGGAGAAAATAAAGAAGAAGCATTAATACAAAAAGCCATTAGTGCAAATTAAAAAGGGAGGAGATTGTTTTGGATGAAGGAAAAGAGCTATCGTGTGGATTGGGAAGTTATTGAGGAAATTGTTGTATTGTATAGAAGCCAGGGAGGATGGGCAAAAGAGTTGAATCTAATCAGTTGGAATGGTGAAGATCCAAAGTTTGATGTGAGGTGGTGGAATCCTGATAAAACAAGGGTTGGTAAGGGGTTTACTTTTACCAAAGAAGAACTAAAAACATTGTATGAAACTTTACCGGCAGCACTTCATATATAATATGCAAATATTTTCTACCGCAGACCATTATTGTTATACTGTAAAAAATGAACAAAAATGGAGTTGATGGGTGAAGATGAAAAAAGTTGGTGGATTAGCTTGATGTTATTGTCGCTTCTATTGATTTTGAGTGCCTGTGGCAATAAAGCAGAAGTTGGCATGAATGAAATTAGTTTAAAAGAGTTAAAGGGAAAATTAGATAATGATGAATCATTTCTGTTGGTAACATTCTCAGCAAATGAGGAAGATGTGAAAAAGTCCGAGTTAGTAGAGGCGTTTGATAAGTCATTGAACAAAAAAGAACAGACTGCTTTTTATGTGAATTTCGATGGAGAAAGTCAAGATACACTGGATCAATTAGGTGAAAAATATACCCCCTCCGAATATAAAGGAGATGTATGGGAGCCAAAAGATGATGGATTGGTTCTAATTGAAGATGGTGGAGTGATGAAAAACCCAAGAGAAACATTACTTGGTCAGTCCTTAATTGAAGGCACAGCAAATGGAGATGAAGGGTACGAAACAAGCTTTATGGAATATATGGATGATATAGATGCTGGGATTTCTAGTGCATTGGATTTTGCAGAGCAAAATGATATTGAATTAAGTTATTGAAGGTATTTGGGTGCCATACGGATATATGATTGATCGATGTTTGTAATATCTTAAAATGAATAAATAAAATTATATTCCCCAACAAACGTGCAAATGGTAAAAAGTGTTTCTAATAATAGGAAACCTGATATAATAAAAGTAATTTATACCTGAGAGGCGGTTTGGAAAATGGGGTACTTTTTAGATGCACCTGCTAACATTGTAGGTAATAGTTTTTTAAGGGAACCACAAAAGGATGCGTATAGGGCTATATATAATCATTTTGTAAATGAAAAAAGTATGGAACATGCATTAGTTACACTTCCAACTGGTACCGGTAAGACCGGTTTGATGGGTATAGCACCATTTAAAATTGCAAGGGGAAGAGTACTTATTATTACTCCACAAACGGTAATAAGAGATTCGGTCCTGGGATCATTAGATCCTACTCATCCAAAAAATTTCTGGATGTTTTCAAGGGTATTTAATGAAGTCCAACACTTACCTAGTTTAATAGAATACGAGAAAATATTGACAGATGAAATAATTCATCAAGCCGATATAGTGGTGCTAAATGTTCATAAACTACAAGAACGTTTAGATTCATCATTGATAAAAAGGGTCAGTCCTGATTTTTTCGATATGATAATTATTGATGAGGCACATCATGCTGAAGCTAAAACGTGGAAAAGGGCAATAGAGTATTTCAAAGGAAGTAAAATACTTAAGGTTACAGGGACACCTTTTAGAAGTGATGGTAGAAGCTTAGAAGGAAAAGAAATATATAAATATAGTTTAGCTCAAGCTATGGCCAAAGGTTATGTGAAAAGTTTGGAAAAAATTGATCATATCCCTGATCAAATGTTTTTTACACTTGATAACGACCCTAGTAGGACATATACACTTGATGAATTAAGGGAAGGCAATATTAGGGAAGAAAATTGGATTCAGCGATCCGTTGCCTTATCTAGAGAAAGTAATGAAAAGATTGTTGACCTTTCGATTAAGCACTTGAAAGAGAAGAAGGAATTAACAAATAATCCACATAAGGTTATAGCGGTTGCATGTAGTATTCATCATGCAGAAGATATTCAAAGAATTTATAAAGATAAAGGTTATGAGTCATCAATCGTCCATAGTAAGCTTGAAAAATTTGAACAAGAAAGGGAGCTTAAAAAGATAAATGATGATAAAGTTGATGTGGTTATAAACGTTGCCATGCTAGGCGAAGGATATGACCATAAATTTTTATCAATAGCGGCAGTTTTCCGACCATTTAAAACACTGCTTCCATATGCCCAATTCGTCGGTCGTACTTTAAGATCAATTGAATTGGAAGATGGAACTTTCACAGAAGAGGATAACACAGCTGTTCTTATACATCATAAAGAATTAGGCCTCGAACCATTATGGGATTATTATAAAAAAGAAAAAGTAAAACGGGACGCTATAAAAAAGATAAAGGAAGACAAAAACTTAGATTTAGGTGGATTCGGTTCAAAGGATTTAACAAAGGGAGAGGCTAATGAATCAGAGGATTCTAGAATTGAAAAAGACACCTTTGTGGAAACTGAGTTAATAAGAAAAAGAAAAGAAAAATTGGAAGAAGAAAATAAGAAAATTCGTGAACTTCAGGAATTATTAGGTGTAGATGAAGATAAAGCCAAAGATTTTATTAGGCAGTCTAAAAAAAACGCAGATTCAGAAAGATTGCTTCGTCCGGATAAATTTTACTTCCAAAGAAGAAAAGATTTAGATATACTTATTCGTGAAGAACTGATACCTGAATTAATAGCTGATTATAATCTTGATGTAGACGGTGTGGATTTGGTAAAAGGAAGGTATATTTTGCCTAGAAAAAGTTACGGATGGATTTATAATACTGCTAAGACAAATGGGGCTTTATTAGGGACATATTTTAATTCATACTTAAAAAATGAATTGAAAGTTCCGCGTGACCAGTGGACACTAGATCAATATGAGGAAGCAATCGAATTAGCCAGGTCTCTTGATAGATATATTCGTGAGATAGTGGATAAAAACAAGGAGGAAAACGAATGAAGGAAATGATTGAACAGTTGTATGATGAACTTTATTCTCCTAAAGTAAACCCCGAGGAATTAATTAATAATGCGACTTTACCAAATTATATTTCAGTAAACATTGTGTCGAATCAAATTGGTCTAATGGTTACAACTGAATGCATCGTAGATAATAATATAAAGGCTGATTACAAGTATCAATTCGATAAAGAGAAACGATTACTTACATTAGTAGGTGATATAGATGGAAAAATTGATGTTATTTATGACAGGAATAAAGAAATAGCACGTAAGTATAAAGAAATAAAAGAGTATATGGACTAAAGTGCAAGCAATTTAATTTAGTGGGAGTTTTTTTAAGGTCAATATTTTCTTCTATAAACAGAACGATTGCTAATACAGAAATTCCAGAAATTTGGAACAGAGAATTTTTCACTACTTTCCAAATATCAATCGTTAATAGTAAACAGTTAAGAATCCATACTCCATGGGTTCTTTTTTTATTTTCCGGAAGGTGGTGAATATAATAAATGGATGATGAAGCAATGAAAAAGCTATACGAGGATTTATCAGATATCCTCGATTTATCCAGTGGGTGGCTGTATGATGATCTTCTCCGAAATATCGGTTGGGGTATCATACAGCTTTTAGTATGGATTAATGATTGGATTGAGGGTGTTGCAACGAAGATAGTTTCATTAGGTGGTTTATATGACAGTAGTGATATGAATGGGTTTATAGATGTTTTACAGCCACTAGCGATTGGCTTGTTTGTCGTATCTGTGACAGTACTTGGTTTTATGTTTATGTTGAATAAAGTGGAAAAACGAAATGAAATCATCATGAATGTGTTAATTGCGATCAGCGTCATAGTTATTTTACCTAGTTTAATGGGTATGATGGAGGACTTGTTGCATAAAGGGTTAGATACAGTGGAGGCAGATGGCAATATCTCTGATAATGTACTTAAAAGAAATATTGCTGATTTAAAGTACTATTTGGATAGTGATTTTAACTATGCAGATGGATTAAACAAAGACACGGCGATGGGGGATGAGAATACATTGCCACACCCTCCTCATCGAACAGTTAAAGATATTGGTACAAGTAATTATTATTATGCGAACCAATTGAAGAATCCCGATTTGATTGATGTAACCGAAAAACTTGATATCTATGAGGATGAGGGTTGGTTTAGTTGGACAACAGAAGATTGGGTCAAAGAATTGACGAATGACGAAAAAGAGTTTTTAAAACATACACTTGTTCAAAATGGAGACGGTACGACAAGAATTGAAAAGCTTAGTGAAAACACGGTGCCAGCTACAAATTTAGGGCAGCAAGCCTATTATCGGTATCATGTCAATTGGGCTATTACAATTACGATATTAGCTGTGACAGGATTTGCCTTGATTGTAACGACACTAAAAATTGGTCGTGCCATGTTTGATTTAGCTTTCCATCAAATATACGCCATGTTCACCGCATCAACGGATATAACAGGTGGTCAACGTTTGAAAAAGGTATTAACAGAAATCGTTAGTACGTTTGCCGTTATCTTTGTGATGATAGTACTCCTGAAATTGTTCATTATTTATGCCCAATGGGCGAATGATTTAGAGCAGGAAATTGGTATTGTTGGAGTTATTATCCTGCTGATTGCTGGGGCGTGGGCACTTATTGATGCTCCAGACATTGTACAGCGAACAATGGGAATAGATGCTGGACTTCGTTCAGGATGGCAAGCGATGATGGGAGCTTATGCTGGTACGAAAATGGCTGGTGCTGGTGCATCTATGGTTGGAAAAGGTGCTGGGAAAGTTGTGAAAACAGGTGGTAAAGCAGCTGGAAGTGCTGGGGCTGGAGGAGTTGGTATGTACAAAGGAATGAAAGATGGTATGCGAAATAACAATATGAAGCCAGTTCCTCCACGTGATCCAAATCAAGGAACAACCCGAAATGAACAGCAATTTTCAACAAATGCAGTCAATAATCCTAATGTTGCGGAACCGAAAACAAGCACTTCAACAAACGGAACAAATACTGTGCCGACAAAGCCAAACGCAAGTATACCGAGTCGTCCTAGTGGTTCACTTGCGAGTTCTATTCCGATCAATACAAGTAATGTGTCTGGTAGTGATGGTGATGGAAGTACAAATGGTGTAGGTGGAGGATCATCTTCATCTAGTCAGCATAAACCAGTTGTTAACGCTGGTGGGCAAGGACATATTTACCCACAACGAAAACACACGTTACTTGGTGGAAATCGTACTGTACAACGTGCAAGTCATTTTCTTTCAAGAGCACATAATACAGGTTATGATATTGGACAAAAATTGAGTCAATTTAAGGGAAACGTACAGCAGGCAAAACAAATCAAAATAGAAAAAAGGGGGCTGAAATCTAATGAAATACGAGATACCGAAAGAGATTAAATCCAAGCCCAAAATCTTAGGATTGGAAATGAGGGAGCTAGTCATTATTTTGATTAGCTCTCTTTTATTATTAACGATCTTACGTTAATAAATCAACACTTACAAATTCCTCAACCACCTATGGTTGGGGGATTTTACTGTATATGCGGAGCTTTAAAAACAGGTGAAAATTCACACGTAGCATACACGTAACATACAAACAATTTAAGGAAAAAGTGTAGCTTTGAAATAAAGTTTGATAATTTATAATAAAGATTGATTATTTAAAATAAAGTCCGATATTTATAAAAAGGTTTGATACTATTTATTGCATTAACTAGCTGAATTTTGACAATGCAACAATATGATTGGGACAGATTGTGGAATAACGTATTTGATTATCCTTCATTAAATACTGCCAATAAACTGCGAAGAAATATACTTAACAAGACATAATAGTCTAAATCAAGGAAATGAGTTAAATTAAAATGTTAATTACAAATATCCACTTATAACTAAAACTTATATAGTAGAAAATAAATTTCAAATAGAGGCGGATTTCAATGGCTAAAACTGATAATTTACTAGCAATTCTATGGATGCTTAGTTCTGGGGAAAAAATTACTGCGAAACAAATTTCAGAAAAGCTAGAGATGAATATAAGGACTGTGTATCGTTATATTGATACGCTTTCAATAAGTGGTGTACCTATCATTTCGGATGCTGGACATAATGGTGGATACACTTTATTGAAGCCCCTCTTTTTTTGATTTTGAGGAACAAACCTCGCTATTTCACGCTGCTATTTTTGCTGAAGAGGCGGGATATTATGGAGGTAAAGCACTAAATAGGGCTATTTCAAAGCTAAGAAATTTTTCAAATCAAGAGCAGCAAATAAAGATAAATCAACACTTATCTAGCCTTGAAGTAATTAGTCAATTCAGTACCCTCGCTATGCAACCTTTATTGAAGGAGCTGGAGCAAGCCGTAGCTGACGGCTGCTCTGTAAAAATTATTTACCATAAAAGTGGCGAAGCGCAATCAAAGTATAGATTGATCGATCCGTACAGGATTATCTATTGGAATAATAAGTGGTATGTGATTGGAATTTGCCAGCTTAGGAATGATATCCGTAGCTTTAGAGTAGATCGCATTGAAAGTCTAATGCTAACCCAAAATAAGTTTAGCCGGCCAGAAACCTTTTCAGCACGTGACTTTTTTATAAATAATCTTCTTCCAACTATAGAAGATAAGGAAGGGATTACTTCTTTGGTTCTCAGTGGGGATAAAAATGTATTGGCCGATATTTGCCAACATTGGTTTTTAGGACATTATTTACAAGAACGGACTTCAAATCAGGCAGTTTTTCTTCTTTAAAAAAGATGTGATACATACATATGTACCTTATTTGCTTTTACCGTACAATAAATCTATTCAGGTTATTGAACCAATAAGTCTTAAGAAAAGGCTAATTGAAGTTCTGTCGGAATTAATAGAATTCCATCAAATTTGATAACTTAACTGACGTTAGGTGTCAGGGAAACGATGTTATAGTTGGTATATCAAATTTGATTGGAGTGTTATTGGATGGAAACAAAAAAAGTTTACCTATATGCATTTAATACAATGTCTGACTGGGAATATGGATATTTAATTGCTGAACTAAACTCAGGTAGATATTTCAAAAAAGATTTGGCACCTTTAAAAGTAATTACAGTAGGAGTTAATAAAGAAATGGTTACTACTATGGGAGGACTGAGCATAAAACCAGATATTTCCCTAGAAGAATGTACGTTTGAAAGTAAAGATCTTTTAATTTTACCAGGAGGGACTACTTGGAGTGAAGAAATTCATCAACCTATCTTGGAGAGAATTGGCCAATCTTTAAAGCTTGGCACTATTGTTGTTGCAATTTGTGGTGCAACTGATGCCCTCGCGAATATGGGATACTTGGATACTAGAAAGCATACAAGTAATAACTTAGAATATACTAAAATGGTATGTCCTAACTATAAAGGAGAAAAGTTCTATGAGTTGGAATCTGTGGTATCTGATACGAATTTAGTTACTGCATCAGGAATAGCTCCTCTGGAATTTGCGATGGAGGTACTGAAAAAAATAGATGTACTTGCACCAGATACATTGCATTCATGGTATAACCTAAATAAGACTCATAAACCTGAATACTTCTTCCAGTTAATGAATTCAATAAATAGCTGATCTGAAAAATCAACTTAGCAGTTTTATAATTGTTCAAATAAAAATAATGAAGTAACCGAAAAGCTCACTTTCTCTATTTTGTTTTGCAAAGAAGTTGGGCTTTTTAATTTGGAATTTCCTTTTCGTTGTAAATCTGCATTTTCATTATACTACCCCTGAGGTACCTTACTAGCAAAATGAGCCTTCCATACAGTTATTAAAACCCTTATGTTTTACCAATGAGGGAGTATTAAGAGGTTATCTTTTTCAAAATGGATTCGTCTTGATTATGGTATTATACGGGTTTTTCATGTCTTTTTGATCAAACTTTGTTTCAAATCTGCAAAAAGCAGCTTTCTTATAGCATGTCAATTGCCATAAGAAGCTGCTTGATATCCTTATGCGTATAAACTTTGTCTGTGATATCTTTAGCTGCATGCCCCATGATTCGTTTGATTGATAGTTTATTTGCGTCAGCATTATCCATAAGGGTTGCGAAGGTGGGTAAACTATCCATTCCGAAAACAGCCACCCAAAATTTTAGCGGTGGCGAGTTGACAAGAATGAAACTTGCAAGGCTTTTTTCAAACTATCATGAAGGTTTGCTGATTGATGAGCCGACGACTCACCTTGATGAAGAGGGGAGACAATTCTTACTGGACGAACTCAATTATTACTATGGGGCGCTTGTGCTTGTCAGCCATGAACGGTATGTGTTGGATCAGTTGGTAACTAAAATTTGGGAAATAGAAGACGGAAGCATAACGGAATATACAGGTAATTATTCCGATTACGTGGCACAAAAGGAACTTGCCAAAAGGCAGCAGCAAGAACAGCATGAAAAATATTTAACTTCCAAATGCGTGGTCTAACTCCACCGTCTTTAGACGGTATCCGCTTTTAGCCTTATCTTTTGATGTCCATACTGAGAAGTACAAGGTGAAGAAAAGTATGGACGGATATAAGAAGAATAGTCACGCAGTCTACGATATCAAGTACCATGTTATCTGGGTAACGAAATATAGATATAAGGTGTTAAGCGGCCAAATTGCATATAGAACCAGGGAGTTAATTAGACAAGGTTGTGAAGCAAGAGGTATAACATGCAAGGAAGTGTTGGGAAAGATCATATTCATTTATTGATATCATGTCCACCAAGTCTTGCTCCAAGTAAATAATGCAATATCTAAAAGGAAGATCATCAAGGCTTCTCCAAAATCAGTTTCCAGATTTGAAAAAGAAATATTGGGGTCAGCATTTATGGGCAAGAGGTTATTTCTGTGCAACCGTTGGAAAAGTAGATGAAGAAACGATTAGAAATTATATCGCAAATCAATTTAGTGAAGAAAAGAACGATATATTTAGGATTGATGATTGAGTTTAGTCAAATTTGAAGTGTGCTTAAGCATAAGGACTTTAAGCAGGACTTTAGCCTGTAGAACGACTTTAGTCGCCGACATTTATGTCCAAATCCACCTGCTTTAGCAGGTGGTCGTTTAAAAGAGAAGTCAAGACTGATGCAAGCTGCAGAAGAAAAGATGAAAAAGGCAAACAAGGTTACGCAGGCAAGTAAACGTGTTTCAAAAAAGAAGTAAAAGAAAAACCGAATAAAATGTTTATGACAAAATCAAAAGACACAAGTCAAAAAGGCATTCAAAGAGCGGCAAAAGCACTTGAAGAAAGAGTGGAACAATTGGAAGAGATAGAGGCCCCAAAAACAGAAAATAGGCTTCATTTTCGTATACCTAAATCACTTCAACTGCATAATAAGTTTCCGATTATGGCAGAAAGGTTGATGCTCTCAGCTGGTGAAAAATTGCTCCTTCATGAAGCTTGTTTTCAGTTTCCTTTAGGAAGAACGATTGCGATTACGGGAGATAATGGTTCAGGAAAATCAACGTTTCTTCACCATATTTTACAAGGTGGCGAGGGATTGACGATATCCCCGAAGGCTGTATTTGGTGCTTATGAACAGATGGATTATCAATTTACCAAAGACGAATCGGTTCTCGAATTTATGAAAGATAGGAGCGATTATACGGAAAGCAAATTTGCTTTGTTCTTCATTCGATGGATTTTAAAGGTAATGATTTGAAAAAGAATATTCGCGATTTAAGTGGTGGAGAGGCCATTCGTTTTGTATTGTGTCAACTATTTTTGGGAAGATACAATGTCTTAGTTTTAGATGAACCAACGAATTTTTTGGACGTTTTTTGCATTGAAGCATTAGAACAATTTTTACAAGGATACGAAGGAACCGTTCTTCTTGTATCACATGATAAAATATTTATCGAACGGGTGGCTGATGACGTCTATGTGCTTGAGGATCAAAAAATAAAGCTTAGAAACTAATATTCAGGGAGCAGGAATTATCCTGCTCCAAAAGGGGTTACATGCCGTTAATCAGAAACAATACGCGGGTAGGATAGACTCCCTGGAATTTCAACGTTCTTGATGCATCATAGTTTATAAATTGTTTATATTTATTTAAGAATATGTTCCTTATATTTCATTATCATAAGTTGTAGGTCAGTCATTGAAGGAGATTACCATGTCCATACGAAAACAGTTTATATTTTCACATGCAGCAATGATAGTCACGCCAGTTATATTTATAGTGCTAATTATGATTTTAGTAAATGTCTTCCTTTTTGATGATACAGGGTGGGATTTTGGACAAGAAGGGGGAACTAAACAAGGTGAAGAAATATTTCAGAAATTGATAAAGAAAGCCTCTTTGGATAAAGAAAAGTTATTGGATAAAGATTACTTAAATTCCATTTCAAATCAGCTGGAATCTGACTCAAATTATATAATTGTTCGAAAAGGCAATGAGTATATTTATTCAGATAAAGGGATTGAAAATTTCAAGTTACCCTCTGATGGTTCTGAAAAGTTAAAACGTTGGGGGACTTGGTTTAATAACCATCGATATTTTATTAAACAATATGATTTTTATTTCCGTAGCGGGGAAAAAGGTTCTATCTTCATGTTAAGAGAAGGGTCTTCTTTTGCAAAAAATGCTAGAATCTTCTTCCCAATTGCATTTCTTTCATTAATTCTTGCACTTGTATTAACGAATGTTACGTTATCTTATTTCATGTCAAAACGGATTTTAAATCCTATCCAAAAAATATCTGTTGCTGCTGAAAATATTAAACAAGGTAATCTGAATTTTACGATGCGTGCGGAAGGAAGGGATGAATTAAGTCAATTGATAAACACTTTTGAGTCAATGAGAGCCCAGCTTAAGGAATCTATTAGGCTTCGAGAAAAATATGAACAAAATCGGCGGGAATTGATCGCGAATATATCCCATGATTTAAAAACCCCGATCACATCCATCCTAGGATATATAGAAGGAATTCAAGAGGGTATTGCGGGAGACCCTAAAAAGCAAAAAAAGTATCTTGACACGATTAATTCGAAGGCAATCTACATGAACCATTTAATTGAGGAACTTGCCCTTTTATCGAGACTAGATGTTAATCGAGAGTCATTTCAATTTGAAAATATTAATATTAGTCGGTTTATGAATGATTATATTGATGAAATTGAAGATGACTTACATGAGAGCGGTATTCAATTAATAATTAATGACACTGTTTCAGATCCATTTATTGACATGGATCGAAATAAAATCATACGGGTTTTGGAAAATATTATGACTAATTCCGTAAAATATTTAAACAACAGAAATGGCGAGATATCCATTCATCTTACTGACAATGAGAAGGTAGTTGACATCGCGATAACCGATAATGGCCCCGGTATCCCGGAGGAGTATCTAACGTCCATTTTTGATCGTTTTTACCGACTTGATGCATCAAGAAGTGATAGAGGGAGTGGACTAGGGCTGGCAATTTCAAAAAAAATTGTTGAGGCACATGGTGGCACTATTTGGGCAAAGAATAATCCTTCGGGTGGTTTAACGATTCATTTTACATTGAAAAAAAAGGATGATGAGAATGACTAAATCCATTTTAATTATTGAAGATGACCAGAGTATCGCGGATCTTGAAAAAGATTTCCTCGAAATTGACGGCTTTAGTGTTGAAATTGCAACAAACGGAGAACTGGGACTGGAATTGGCACTCAGTCAACGTTTTGACCTTATTTTACTTGATCTTATGATACCTGTTATCGACGGTTTTCAATTGTGCAAATGTGTGCGTAAGGAAACGGATATACCCATTCTAATTGTGAGCGCAAAATATGATGACAATGATAAGGTACGTGGATTTGGGTTAGGGGCAGATGATTATATTGTGAAACCTTTCAGCCCGACTGAGCTGGTCGCTCGGATTAAGGCGCATCTTGCAAAGTATGATCGTTTTATAAATAAGAATGCGCCAAAAGGGGAGATAGCAATAGAAGGACTTCGTATTCAGCCATCATCACGGAAGGTATTTTTACGCGATGATGAAATTGAGTTGACGAACAAGGAATTTGATTTACTCACCTTTCTTGCATCGCATCCCAATCAGGTCTTTTCTAAAGAGGATTTGTTTGAACGTATTTGGGGGTTCGATGCAATGGGTGACAATGCAACAGTGACCGTTCACATTAAAAGAATTAGGAAAAAAATCAATGATCAGTCCGCCAATCACAAATATATAGAAACGATTTGGGGATCGGGATATCGGTTCAATGGATAAAGCCACTCATTGAGTAAGGGATGAGTGGTGGTCGTTTTGTATTAAAAAGGGAAGTTTATAAAAAGTTCATTTCTCCTTCAGAGCCAGTTTATATCTGCTTGCTATAGTAGAGGTGTCGGAAGGAGGTGACTGATAATGCATTTTTTCGGGTTCATTATTTTTAAATTAATTTTCTTTGTTATTTTCGTAACCCTGTTTGTTTTTTTGTTCCGTAAAGGCTGGTTTTGCGGCTATCGTGCAGCTGATCCGATAAATATTTTAGAAACACGATTTGTAAATGGAGAAATCACGTTAGAAGAATATGAAAGAATTAGAAGTGAATTAAAACAAAGCAAAAAAAAATAATACAGTTGTTAGGCGTGCAGGTTAAATTGTAATAAGTAATATAGAACTGTGTAAGGGGTGGGGATACTATTCCCGTCGAAACCAGAAGGAGATTAGCAATAAATGAGCAAACAAAGTAAGAACTGGTGGATATTATTCATTTTATCAATTGGTGTCATGATACCCTTTGTATATCCTTATTTGAGCCTTGACCCTGCAAGAAGTCGTGTGGAAATTACGTCGGTTTCCATTCAGTATTCTGCATTAGTCATTCACATTATACTGGCATTTATTGCATTGGTGGCGGGATTTATACAATTTATCGATCGTATTCGCCGAACAAAACCAAAGCTTCATCGCTATATTGGCAGGATATATGTGATTAGTATTTTGATTAGCGGACTACTTGCGTTTGTCTTGTTTTTCTATTCAGAGAACTATACAAAAGCTATGGCCTTTTTAGTACTAGCGATTTTGTGGCTGTTCACGACATGGAAGGCTTATCGCAAGGCTGTTAAAAGGCATTTTCGTGAACATCGGATATGGATGATACGCAGTTTTGGTATTACCTTAGTAGCTGTAAGTGCCCGTTTGCTTGTACCGCTATTACTGCTCAGCTATGCCATCTTTCATGGCTTTTCTTTGCCAGGCGGAAGAGAACAGATGATTTACGAGGTTTTAAATATTAATATATGGATAGGTTTGGTATTGGATATTGCCGTTGTGGAATGGGTGATTCTTTCTAAAAGCACAAAAAGCAAAATGAATGAGCGAAATTAGTTTTATTGGGAGCATTCCTGTAATGAAGAAATTTGAGGTGAAACAAGCCTAGAATCGATTTTACAAAAAAGGATCCCGCTTGGTAGTATGGAGAGTGTTATCGCGATGACCTCGAATTGAATACCAAGGAGGATCCCTACAATGGATTTTACACAAAATGAACGCCTAGCGCAAATTACAGAAGAAACAATTATAATCGGCAGCCTTTAGGGCTCCATCCGCATCAGCAGCTGACGAAAGTATCGAACAAGAAAATTTACAACCATTAGAAGACGCTGGTTTTATTACAGATGAAAATCGTGAAATTGCAGAATCAGCGTTTGAAGATCTATTAGCGAATAAAGACTTTAATATTGAAGATACAAAAGCAGGAAGAGACTATGTAGAGGCTTATGTTGTCTTTACACATCTTTTTGAAGAAGGTCATGGAGATGAACATAGTGAAGAGCATGGTCACGGAGAAGAACACGATCATGGTGAAGAAACACATGATGGAACACATAATGAAGAATTAACACAGTTGCATGAAGAATCACATGATGTCCAAACCTCAAATCAAGTATGGCATGCCCGCTCAGTAGACGAAATCAAGGCGGATCTTGCCCAATATAATTCATTAGAACAACTTCGAAATTACAAAGTTGTATGGGGTGATACACTATGGGGGATTTCACAAGCTACAGGCTACACAGTCGATGAGCTATCTGAAGCATTCCATATTACTAACCCAGATCTAATCTTTGCGAATGAGACACTAGGAAGATAAAATATCACAACCTACCTGTCTTCTTGAATTAACCAACAATTTTGCCTATCATACTCATTAAAAACAACTGAAAGAAGCAAATATATTGTTGAAATTAGAACGGAATGACATGGTAATGCAGAATATAAAGATTATGAGTTTACACAAAAGGGAAAAATAATACGAATACAAGAAAGAGTGCTTTTCTAGAAGGAAAGGCACTCTTTCTGATTGAATTTATTTAATGATAAAATGGAATTATTTAATACTGTATTTCGTATTTTAAATGAAATACATACGGCAAATATCCTAAAATATAGTTGGATATATGAGTGCAAAGGGAATTCCCTCATATAGGAATTAGTAATAGTAGGGGTTAAGGGGTTATTCGCATTAATAGTGTTTGCAATTTTAATTACAAATCATTGACCATCATAATGAAGTTCTGGGTAATGCCTTCGTTAATATTAAGAAAACGAAAGAAATTAATTTTTACGATTATTAAGCTAAAGAGGAACTCTATCTCCACTATGCTGTATATGTGAAAATGAAATAGGTTTGGGCAATAGTGGATAAAAGGGTAAACTTTCAAGCTGTTTTTTTGAATATGTATCCAGAAGATTGTGATGCACTGTACTTAAAGTATCTGGTGCTTTAACAAAAAGTTAAGTAAATTTCTTCGGGAAAGGATTACAGAAACATTCAAAAATTTGATATAATAAATAATAAGAAAACTATTAATGAGGGAGTGTATTCTATGCAATGGGAAGAAGTAAAAAAAACTTATCCGGATAAATGGATTGTTTTTGAAGCTATTGATGCACACTCAGATAATAATTACCGAATTATAGATGATATTGCTGTTATCGACTACTTTACTGATTCAATGGAAGCCTTTCGTAGACATTCTGAATTACACAAGCAAAACCCAAATCGTGAATTATATTTTTTTCATACCTCAAGAGAAAAGCTGGATATTGAAGAAGTGAAATGGACTGGGCTAAGAAAAATATGATTGATATTAAAGAGATGTTCGAATTACCATTTATAGAGATTTTAGTGAACTTTCGTGGTAGGCAAATGAAGTTAAACAATGTTTTAATTGATACTGGCTCTGCTGGAACAATATTTAACGTTAATAAGTTAGAGGAAATAGGTGTTAAACCAAAATCTGATGATGTTACACGGACCATTCAGGGTGTTGGTGGACTTGAATTTGTTTATACTAAAAACATTGATCAAATAGTAATATCAGATAAGATAAAAACTAATGACTTTCTCATTGAGCTAGGATCAATGAATTACGGTTTAGATATAGACGGGATTATTGGCTATGACTTTATGAAAGAAGTAGGGCTAGTTATAGATTTAAAAACTTTTCACATTTACTAATTAACCTTCTAGGCTTATCAAGAAGGTTTTTTGTATTAAAATGTGAACGTATTCACTTAAATGATTGGATACAGTTCGAAAAGAAGGGAATCATCCTTACTTATTGAATAAATACAAAGTAGTCCTGTAAAATATAAAATTTTGACGGGGAGAAATATGAAGAATAGGCTGATATTGATCTTTTTATCTATTTTATTTTTTGTGATTTATTTCAAAGTGCTTCAATTTCTTTATAATGCCTTTGTGCCGTTTAACACCTTAACAGATATTATAGCTTTTTTTATTATAATTGTAGTTATAATACCCGCATCAGTTATTTCCGCGACTAAAATTATTCGTGTGATAAAAACAACATAGTCAAAGATTGTGAAATAAGGTACTTAAACATTTGGGTGCGATGATACAAAAAGGATTAACTTTCATTTAAAGAACTCCAAACTCAAATTTATTTGAGTTTGGAGTTACAATTTTTTAGTATGGTCCTTGATAGTTGAGACTATTTCTTCGAACGAATACTTATGATTAACGACATCAACTGTGAAGTCTTGTTCTTCTTCAATTCCCATCGTCCATTCATAATGGTTTAATTTTAAGAAAACAATTAATGAAGCTAAAGCCGTTCGTTTGTTAGCATTATGAAAGGCATGGTTTTTTGCTATTGATTCGAAAAGTGCTGCTGCTTTTTCATAAATGGCAGGATAAGCGTCATTACCGAACACAGATTGTTTTGGGCGGTTAATAGCTGAGTCAAGCAAATTCGGTTCTTTAACACCCACTGGTTCATCAGGAGAGTATAAACGAATTTGCACTGTATTAATAGCAATCACTTGGTTAGTTGTAAGATATATGATGTCATTCATTACCTGTCCACTAATCCTTTAAACGCTTTGTCATGCTCCTTAATGACATCATTTAAAATGTCCATGAATTCTGCATCAACACCTTCAGGAAGTGTTATGTGCTCTTTTTTTCTCAAAACTATTTTTCCATCTTGAACTTCAACATGAACATCATCACCATGAGCTAATCCAACTTGTTTAAGTAACTCTTGAGGAAGAGTGATTCCAAAACTATTTCCAACCTTTGTAACTTTTCTCTCGAATTGCTCCAAATAGAACACATCCCCATTATAATTGTCATAACGATTATAACACATAAAGGTGATTTGGAAAAGTTTATAACAAAATAGGATTGTGAATAGTTACACTTAAACAAATGGTGCATAGTTTGAAAGTAACACAAATATTTACCAGTGCTTCTTTCTCTTAGTCAAAAATATTTTCTATAAAACTCTTGACAAAGCCTTCCACTTAATTGAGCATATATTCTTGTTGTTTCACTCTTTTCGTGACCTAATAGGCTTTGAATGACTTCTAATGGAGCTCCGTTATTTAACAGATGGGTTGCATAACTATGTCTTAATTGATGGGGGTGGATTGTCTTATTTATTCCTGCCCGCTTGGAAATTCGCTTAATGATATACCGCATTTGAGCGATACTCATTCTATGGGGAGAACGTTCCGTTACAAATATAGCTGGATCATTGTCTTCTCTACTATCTAAATACTTTTTTAGCCAAATATCACAACGTACATTGAAGTATACTTCCCGTTCTTTATCGCCCTTGCCACGAACAATAGCTGATTGATTTCCCCAGTTAATACTATTTCGGTCCAGAGAAACAATTTCGCCTATTCGACATCCAGTTGAAAACATAAATTCAAATAAGGCTTTTTCTATTGAAGTGTGACATGTATCTCTTAGATATTCAATTTCTCTTTCTGTTAGAAACTTCGGAATCCGTTTACCTACTTTGGGTTCTTTTATTTTACTTGCAGGATTAGATTCAATGATCCCCTCCTCGTGTGACCATCGAAATAAGGAACGAATAAATCGAATACGGTGAGACAAACTTGATGGTTTTAAATGATTACTTGAATCCGCTAAATAACTTTTCAGTTGTGGGGTTGTAATCATACTGATCTTTATATTTCCCAAATAATCAATAAGCAGTTTAGCTTGCAATCCATAAGCATTTAATGTTTGTACAGAAAAACCTTCAATCTTTTTATCTTCCTCATACGCCTTTGTTGCATCAGACAGTATCATAATTGTTCACTCCTAAAATTATTAGTATTAACAGCATTTCCAGTTCGTTGAATAAAATAACTTTTGCAATAATTGGGATGAATTGATTGGTGCTTAATGTTAAAATTAAGCTAAGTTATTGTGCTAATGGGGCAGAATAGTTGAATAACACACTGAAAAATAGAACTTCCAATTATATGGAAGTTCTATTTTTCACCCATTTGTTGAATTTATATTTGATGGGAATCTTCTTTATTAATATTATCAATTAAGGGCATTAATTGCTGAACATAATTTTCTGTTTCTGTTTGTTGACTTTGTATCCAATGCATCGCAGCCCCATAAAGTGCCCAGCTTAACATCACCGTAAAAGCCTCTAATTCAGTTTTGTTTTGCTTAGGCCATTGCTTATGTGCCCACTTTGAGAAGAAGGCTTGAAGTTCCTCCTTAAAGATTGTTTCTATTTGTGGTGTAAATGCCTCATAACTGCGAGAACATTGATTACTAATTGATGTTTGGAACCTTATAATTGATAAAAGGATTGATTTTATGCTATCTTCATCAATTACCTCGTGGGTACTTACCTCTTGAATAACCTCCCTCATGACACTTTCACTTAGCACTTTTTCAAGCAAGTCGTACTTATCATAAAAGTGATTATAGAAAGTCGCACGGTTAACCGTTGCAGCAGTTGTTATATCTTTAATAGTAATATCTTTAAAGTCCTTTTGCATTGATAAGTTAATAAATGCTTCCATAATAAGATTCCTAGTGCGAAGAATCCGGGGATCTATTTGTTTTACCATCAAATTCCCTCCAACTTAATAGACTTTTTTCGCAATTTGTCGTTTAAGCGATAGATGCGTTAAATTGTCTATTGCTTACGATTTTTCATCCTGTTATATTAATTATACAACAAGTGTTGCATAATCGAAAGGTGTTGGAGAAGATATATGAAAATTACTATTTTTGGTGCAAGTGGTCAAATTGGTCAGCTTCTTGTAGAGCATGCACTTGATGTTGGTTACAATGTAATCGCCTATACAAGACGACCTAATGCATTAACGATAGAACATGAAAAACTGCAAATTGTAGTTGGGTCTTTAACAGATCAAGATAAATTAAGAGGAGCAATCGTAGGAAGTGATGCTGTATTAAGTGCACTTGGCCCTGTACTTTCAATGAAACGGGAAGTTTCGAATCTCCCCATCGCAGAAGCACATAAAGAAATTATCTCCGTTATGGAAGATTCGGATGTCAAAAGGTTGATTACTCTTGGAACACCCACTATCTCTGCAAAGGAAGACACGAGACAGCTTGTTACAGTGTTGCCGAGTAAAATGGCAAAATTACTTTATCCCACAGGATACGCTGAGATGAAAGCAATAGAGGAATTGATTGAAAATTCTAAGCTGGATTGGACTGTTGTTAGGATCATTAATCCAAATGTGAAAACAAATGGTAATGGTTATTCTGTATCCTTTGGAGATACGAAAGGTAAGATGAATGTTTCACGTAATAATGTAGCGAAATGTTTGCTCGATTCTATGACGAAAGTCGAATGGATTCAAAAGATGCCAATCGTATTCAATACATAGGGGGTAAGGAGAATGAGCAAGTTTGAATTTGGGATTTATTCATTAGGCGAACGAATACCAGATGCAAATGGAAATAGTCCAACAGCTAGGTCCAGAGTAGAAGATATTATTCAAATGGCAAAAATGGCTGATGAAGCAGGTCTCGATATATTCGGTGTTGGAGAACATCATCGTCTCGACTTTGTAACATCTTCCTATGCCATGCTACTCGCAGCTATTGCACGTGAGACAAAAAATATAAAACTTACCAGCACGCTATCCGTTATTAGTACAGCCGATCCTGTTCGTATTTATGAAGATTTTGCAACTCTTGATTTATTATCAAACGGTCGTACAGAAGTGATTTTAGGACGTGGAGCATTTTTAGAGTCATTTTCTCTCTTTGGAGCTAGTTTAGATGACTACAATGAATTGTTTGAAGAGAAATTGCATTTATTTATAGAACTGCAAGAAAAAGAAATCATTAATTGGGAAGGAAAATTCCGATCCTCTCTACACAATTCCCAAATATCACCTAGACCTGTTCAAAAGAATTTACCACTTTGGATTGGTGTTGGTGGCACCCCTGCAAGTGCGGTACGAGCAGGGAATCTTGGTATAAATATGGCACTTGGCGTGTTAAGTGGTCGTCCAGAATCATTCAAACCACTAACAGATCTGTACTGCAAGCTGCAAGAGAGGCTGGTCACGATGTATCCAAATTAAGGGTTGCTGTCACGGGACATTCTTATATCGCCGAAACAGGAGAACAAGCAATTTCCGAATTTGTACCACATTATAATAAATATTTTGGATACTTTTTGAAAGAACGTGGGCAAAATTTCCGTACAACTGCAGAGCAATTGATGCCTCAAAGAAAGACGAGCCAAATATTAGCAGTTGGCAGTGCAGAGGAATTAACAGAAAAGATATTGTATCAGCATGAGCTATTCGGACATTCACGCTTTATGGGACAGTTTGACATGGGTGGTCAACCATTAACAAGAGTAGAAAAAGCAATCGACTTACTTGCAAATAAAGTAGCCCTAATTGTACGCAGAAATTTGTCTAAATAATATATATAAAAAAGGGAGATATAGAATAACTATGGGAATATTAACTTATATTTTACAAGGAATTCTGGCATTTATGTTTTTGATGGCAGGGTTCGGGAAAGTAACAGGTTCTAAAATGCATGTAGAAGGTTTTAAGCATTGGGGATTGCCACAATGGTTTAGAATTGTAACAGGGATTGTTGAATTAGTAGGGGCTATACTTTTAATCGTTGGATATTGGACCCCGGTTTCTGCAATGGCAGGAGCACTTTTACTTGCCATAACAGGAGTAGGTGGTATTTTAACACATATTCGTGTAAAGGATCCGTTTAAAGATACTGCTATGATTCTATTCTTAGCAATTCTGTCGTTTGTTGTATTCATTCTTTATATGTAAAGGTTTTATCTTTAACTATCTGGTGCAAAAGTTAAACAAGGTGATCATTGAATAGGAGGAATTTGCTGAAGGAATTACACCTTTCTTCAGTTTTACACTTAATCATTCGTCATTTGGCGTAAATAAATATACAAAGTCAACTAATGCATTCAATATTAAAAAGGGGCAAAAGGTAAAAATTAAAGGTGTTACATGGAGTCCATCGGGGCAGAAGTACAATTAAGATTTATTAATGCTAATAACGGTAAACAATACTGGACAGGTACTTACTCTGGGGGTAATAAAACAGGAAGAACTTTTAGCCTTAGTGGACCTAGTAGTAGATATTATATAGCTATTCGAACACCGTCTACAAATAACAAAAATATAAATGTAAAGGGTCAATTTGAACTTTAAGGATTAAACCGTGTTCAATAGAAATTCCTATACTCATTGATTGGGCTTTAAATACTTTTTGTTCAACTGATAGAAACACAAGATTAACATAAAAAATAGCATTGCTGAGGAGGTTCCACAGCAATGCTATTTATATTCATCCCTTATTTTCAGTATTAGTGTAATACCAATCTAAACAACCATGACAGTAGAAACCGTTCTTTTTAAATTCCCCTCAAAGTCTGTATAGTGATCACATTTATTGCAGTACGTAGTGTCTCCGTCAACCAACCATCATTCAAAAGCCCTTTTTGTATGCTTTTCGATCTCTTGCTGTATGGAATTTAAATGCAAAAAATTTTGTGCCGAGTCTCCTTTTAATCAGCAAAACCCATTTTGAAAAAAGGTTTGATCAAAACATACATGTTAGCTCTTTGTGAAATACTGTACAATTTTTACGAGAAATTTGACCATTATGTTTTCGCCTGATATAAATGCCCATTTACATCAACGAATCCTAATCTATATGCTTGTTCAACATAATTCATTGTTCTTGCTTCCATGGCATGATTATTGTGAGCTCTTATCTGAGCTTCACTATGTTCTTTTACCCATTCATCCACTTCTCTTGCTAAAGATTTATCTACGACTTTTTTATTTTCAAGGATTTCTTGAAAGTCTTTAAAGCTAACTTCATTATTCTTGTAAGGCATATTATGTTCCCTTTGCCCTTTCACATGGGAAACAACTGTCAATCTAGTATATGCCTGGAAAGCACTTAGTTGATCTGGGCTAAAATTTTTAATCATTTATATCACTCCTTTCCAAAACATTACTACTATTTAATTTGGCAGGTAAAGTCTTTGATGTTTCATAATTTGTATCCCAATCAATATTAAAGTTTCGAGTTACTGAACGTGTCACATTAATTGGATCATGAATATCTCTTGCAAAAAGCCTTACTGCCCCTATATTTTCATTTTCAAAGTAATCTAACGATATAGCTTTATAATAAATATGCCCATAAACTAGATTACCTGGCCCAAGTACGTCTTCCCTAGGTAAAGGTTCATAAATATCATCTGTAATATCAATATCATCTACATATACCCTTGGTGAACTTGGTAATGTATATCCTTCTACATAAATAGCTAATACAACTTCAGTACCGCTAGCAGTATAACCAGTACTTAAAAATTCTGATTCAGGATAATGCCATTGGTAATCATCTCCATCCGAGGTTATTGCAGCTACATTAATATAAGATAGAGATGGTGCTGGTTGGGCAGATACCGTACCTGAAAAAGTAAATAAGGTTGATAACCCGATTAAGAGAATAAGGACAGACAACTTTTTTGTTTTCATACTACATACCTCCAAATTTTAATTAATCTATTCTTTATATCGTCATTGTTATTAGAATCTTTAATTACAGAAATAAGCTAAGAGTCTACTATCCTTGCTTAGTCCTACCCCTTAATAACTGCAATTTTATTACGATGCTCAATAATAACCAGAGCAATTACCGTAGCTAATAGCTCGATAAATAGTAGGCTAAGTACGATAATTAAATAGTGAGGATCCGTGATTCCCTCAATTAATTGCTTATCCAAAGGGTGATGCTGGGTCTGATTCATTAAAAATCCGATAGAAGCGTATACACCAAATGTAACAACTAACCAGATAAATACTAATGAAAATTGTAGAGAATTATGTTGATCGCTGATTTAGCGGTCTTTTTTATTTTGCAATATGAAATATGAGAGCAATTCGACAACGAGTCTAAAGAACATTGTGTAGTTGTAGGGGCTTCCTGATGGGAGTCCTTTTTATTTTTCGGAAGGATGATCTTGTATGAAAAGAAAAACATTCGAACAAAAAAGAGAAGAAGCGAGGTAATTAACAGAAACGATGAATCAGTCCATTGATTCCTATTTTGAAACACCAGAACAGAACAAATGGCTGAACATCTGGCTTTCATGATGCAGTTTTATCAATATTCTTTACGAAATACAGCTTTAATTCAAAATCAATTTAAGGGAGCACACACAAAAATACAATCCTTTTGTGCACTCTTCTTCCTTATGATCAATTACATAATTCATTGCTGCCCTATTAACTTCTGTTAGTTCTGATAGATCTTTCCTGCCTTGAACAGCTTGTAAGAACACATCTTTTCCATTTTCCATACTTTTCTCCTATTCTTTCATCATTTCAGGTTCCATGACTCAATAAATTCAATAACTGCTACCCTTACCACTTCCAATAACTTTGCTTTATCTTTTAATTCCTTTCCTTGTGTCCAATTAGCAAGGTAACCCAATGAATAATCACTTGTATCAATGTCAAATAAGATGCCACTGCATAAGCAGTCATTTCCGCTTGGAATTCCTTTTCCTCCGACGAAAGATTTATAATTCAAGGCATGAAGCTTGGACGGAAGAATTTGATCACATTATAAAGTGCAAGGCCTGGTTAAAGGGATATGATATGGATATTAGGCAGCACAAATATTCATTGAATCGTCGGAGGCAACAGAATTAGAATCTGATTCAATAATGGATTTTGCACAAGGTAACGAAATAATAGAGAAGCTCGAAGAAAGGTATCAGAATGATAATAGATACTATAGGGTTCGTTATCATATTGTGTTTCCCGAAAGTAATAATTCAAAGATGGAAGTCGTTAGTATGGATTGTTTCGATATCGGAGATGGGGAATTCTTGAACCCTCATCATGAAGGGAAGGTAATCTACCTAATGAACAGCAAATGCTGCTTGATGATGCTGTTTATGGTCTTTTGCTTAAAAATGAAAGACTTGATATTAATAATTGGTTTAAAGGCAAAAATGAGAAGAAAAAACTACAAACATTAGACCTAGAAATGATGTGAAAATCTTTATAGTTTGATTTACTTGCTATTAGTGTAATAGGGCTTTCATGGGTGGTAGTTCACCCCTTTTTTGAAAGGGGGTGATAATATGACAGTATTCGAAGCATTGGTTGCGATGATCTCTTTCGGAACTTTAATTGTAGCCATACTGTCGCAACAAAAAAAGTAACCACCCATTAAACGCCTAGCTAGCATTTGGGTTGGTTACTTTTCTAACTCAAAAGTGTGAGCTGCCTCCTTGAAGGCTTTTACACATGAGACCGTTCCATGTACCACCATGGGCGGTCTTTTATTATTGTATGGCTTTCTATATATAGTATACCTCATTTTGCATTTAAAATAAACATAGTGATTTTTTATGGACCTCACATTTCGCATGTCACTAACAGACTAACCGAATTTTTTTAAAACCAAACGCTTGAACCACCCTGTATTAAAAATAATTGCCGCAGCTTTCATGTGGATCAGACATTTCTTCCTTATTATGAAGAACAAATAGCAAAACTTGAGTCTGATATTGAAATATATCGGAAGTCCGGGAGAACACGCTCTATCGAAATTATTCAGCCTAAACTCAGTAGATATTAAGAAATTATAGATGGACTAAAAATAGATAATGGCATTTTTGTCTTATCTAAAGAGCGTAGAGAATATATCGGTAGCGAACGTGAGGAGGTTAAATCAGATGGCTAATAAGGCCCCAACATGGATGGAATTAAGCACCATTCTAAGTTAAAGACAGAAAAATCTATTAAGAAAGTCGACGATGCAATAAAATATATGGTAAAAAGACAGATGACGATTAACTTCAATTCGGTTGCTGAACAAGCAAAAGTACCTAAGGGCTTTTTATATAAAAATAACAAGCTGTGTTTAAGAATAGAAACTCTACGAAAACAACAAGAAGGATTATCATCAGTCAAACAGGTGAAACGAAATACAAGTGACGCATCGAAAGAGTAATCATTGCTTTCTTACGGAATCGATTGAAGGGTTTGGAACAGGAAAATAAAGAACTTAAAGAAAAAGTAAAAGTTCAATTTGGAAAGGTATATGATGAAATATAGATTAACAGTCTTTTCACACTAGGTAGAGTTGAGAAAATGCGGGAAATGTTCCATAATCGGGCCATTTAATTGAATAAGAATACAGCTAAAAATCTATTGGAATACTTCGAGATACGTGTGAAATTAGGATATAGATAGTAACCATGGTGATCATATTAACTTTTGAACAACATGGATATCACTTTCCATCCTTATAAAATGCTACAAGGCTTTCAGCCATTTTAAGAATCTTATCGTGTAATTCTTCTGGTTCAATCACCTTTATTTGATCAGCAAATCCCAATATATGGCTCTTTGCCTCGTCTTCAGTATCAAAAGAAAGCTTAACTGATATCCAATCACCTTGAGTTTTATTTTCAACCTCAACAATTTGAACAAATTGACCCGAGTATTTTAGCCGCGTCAAGATAGAAGGCATAACCTTTACCTGCACTTCGTATTTAGGTAAATTCTCAATAAAAGCCTTTGTTGATGATTCCCAATACTGAGCAAGATTGAAGCCTTTAGGTCTTTCGAATGTTTCTTCCATAGGTATTGCTGATAAAATACGTGATGCTCGGTAATTTCGTTTTTCATCGTTCTCTTTGGAAGCAATGAAGTACCAACGACTTCCTTTGGCTACAAGTCCAAGTGGTCTTACAACATGTGCATTCGTTTTTCCATCTGCCCGCTGATATTCAATTTTTAATTTATTTTCTTTCCATATGGCGTCTTTAAGGACTTCAAAAGACATTATCTTTTCCTTCTGTTTACGCCATGTACTCATGTCTACATGAATACGATTCCAGACGTCTTTAGCGTTTTTACGGTAATTTGCAGGGAGCGAAGCAATCAGTTTATTCCTTGCTTCCGTGGATGTATGCGTCATGCCCAGATCATCAAGCAATTGCGTAGAAGGAGAAACGAATAGTGTACGAATTTCAGATTCTTTTAGTCCTGTTAAATTTGTACGATAGCTCTCAAGCATTGACCAGCCTCCGTGTCTCCCGCGCTCTGCAAAAACCGGAATGCCGGTTCTGCTCAAGGCTTCCATATCCCGATGGATTGTACGCTCTGTCACATCCAGCTCCTTCGCCAATGCCCTCGTTGTTAATTTTCCATTATTTTGTAGCAATAATATTATGGTAATAAGTCTGTCTGCCCGCATTGATAACCACCTAACTAAATATATTAAAATTTTTTATATGACATAAGGTGTCAATATTATAGATTATACTATAGGTATTACAAAAAAGTATCAATTGAAAGATACTTTAATAGTGTAAAGTGAGGAGAATGTAAATGAAGTCTTTAAAAGGTCAAATCGCTTTAGTGG
>DAMDKS010000042.1:0-36102 GCA_032085455.1 Oceanobacillus sp. | reverse complement strand
GTCATTCTGTGGTAAATAATATGGCAGAGGTGGTAAATTTCAGTGGCAGTAATCAGTATTACAAAAAGGGCATAAAGAAGCTGAGGAGCAGGCTGTAAAATTAGCAACTAAATAGAAAAATACTCTTATAACATTATTTATTAAGCAATTTATATATTTTTCATAGATGTTTGTACTTAAGTACAATTTTCGCGTTTTGTTGGTGATCCTCAGTAGGATCAATATGATTTGTGTTATAAACAAAGCGAGAGAAGGGATGAAATGATGAATATTACAATCTGGACTGGACGATCGTTCGTCTTCCCAGATTGACAAGTAGTAACCAGACAGGCAGCTACAGAAGTGGGGAGACCATTGAACCGCGTTCCTTCATTCTAACGATCTCACGTGCGAGTCTTGCTGATTTTATGCCTAGGCAGCTGCCTGATACGAGTAATATAGGAAAGGCGCTCAAGTTATATATTGACAGCAACTTTTCTTATCGGTGATTTCTAAAATTTCCTTCCTGTAATAATTGTAAGCGCTTAATATGATATACTTGATCTATTTCGATCAAAACAGTTTATCAATCAGGCAAATTAATGGAATATGTGGAAAAAGATTTTGATTTTTAGCAAATAAATGAGCAGCAATTTAAATAGAAAGTATAGGAACGGGAGTGTTACGTTTGTCAGAAGTTGTTGTTTCAAAAGCGGCATTGAGGGGAACGGCCACAGGTGTTTTGCTTATGACGTTTTTTGGTACAGTGTGGGCAGGAATTGGGATTGGAGGGCTTCGAGGATGGGGAAACCCTTGGTTGCCAGTTCTTGCTATAGTCATCGGTATTGTTTTATTTGTTTGCGGGTACACTTTGATCAGATCATCTCAAAAGCTGCCAGATTATTCACGAAAATTAGGTGTTCAGCGTTCAAAACGAACAGGCATGTGGTTCAATATTATTTTCGGACTTGAATTTATATTGATCGCTACTTCTGGTATAATCTGCGGTTCCATCAATCATTTTGAGTATTTCTTTCCTGTAATGACTTTTATTGTCGGAGCACATTTTCTTCCATTGGCTTATCTTTTCAAAGTTAGTGTTTATTATATTACAGGTACACTTTTATGCGTCCTTGCGATCGTAACAATATTCTTTGTACCTGTAAATATAAATCTTTGGAATCATGAGATTATTGCATGGCTGTCATTTACTGGCTTTGGTTCATCGTTAATATTATGGGTAACTAGTATTATTATTTGGCTTATTGGCAGAAAAATGTTCAGGTTGGCTAAGAATGGTTGATAAAGTCTTTTTTAATGATCTTTTACAATTTAAACTATAAAATGAATGAAGCGTATATGTGCGGTTTTGTTAGTTAGTTAATCAATATTTTGTGTTTACTAAAATTGGTTCATCAATAATTTCCGTAACAGCTATTTTTCTTATAGCATCTAAATGAAGGAAATTTCAGATTACACACGGCAAAATGTGGGACGTCCACGTAGTCAAAAGGCACATCAAGCTATATTGTCTGCAACGTGATCACTTATGCTGGAGGTAAGGCTTGCAAAACTTAGCATCGAGCAAGTTGTAAAAAAGGCGGACGTGGGGAAAACAACCGTTTATAGAAGGTGGAAAACAAAAGAAGAGCTGGTTTCCGAGGCATTCGGTTCCATTGCTGATAAAGTTCAGATCCCAATACTGGCAACAAAATGGAAGATCTTCTCAAAATCGCAAAAGGAATGATTGAATCAGTAAGTCAGTCATTTGGAATTTCGGTACAAAAGGTCACACCTATTATTTCTGAAATAATCAGTCATCCAGAAGTGATGAGAATGTATCGAGAGCAATACATTCTCCCACATAGCCTCTGTGGATGAAGAAAACATTTATATGAAAGTAGCGAAGGGGGTATTAAATAACGCTAACTTTTCTGCTTTTGTCTTCTTTCTTCGCTTGATGGACAGCTTGATTAAAATCAAACGCACCAATAAAATTATAAACAATAGTTATTTCTTGCGTTTTCTTTTTTTATCTTTCGCTGACACTAAAATTTTGTCGATAAATTCTCTTACAATCGTGGCGTCTAATTTTTATAGTTTTGTAAATTTTCTGACCATGTTTACAATTGACGGACATCCATTTTCTTTTTTTCTTGTCCATCTAATTCTTTTTGCAATTGATCAAATGTGGCTTTTAAATCTTCCTGTTCTTTCTCATACTCACTGGAAAGTTTCATAAATCGGTTGTCACCCAATTTTCCGGAAATATTGTCCTCAAACATTTAAAGATAACATCCAATTCAGCGATACGTTTTCCGTTTGTAACAGCGTTTTTTAAAGTTAAATCATCCCCATTTGTTCTAAAAAAATAGAACAAGTGGCGATAATAAATATAGAAATAATTCTCTTTAAATTTTTATTTTTCTTAAAAGTATATTTGAAAGATATGAATGGGGAATCATTATCACCTTAATCATTTTAATCCAGCAATACTAAAAGGACCATTTATCGTCATTTGTGAGAGTTTTTCTGCCATGTACTGCGGTGAATACTGCATGTCATTCTCCAACCAATAGGAAATAACACCTACATATCCGTGTGCCACATAGTAAATGAAAAGCTCTTTAGGGATTTCCATTCTATTAGGGTGGGGATGAAGTTTTTCTAAATGATCCAACATATATTTCTCTATAATTTTTAAAAATTGCTGTTGGAATGAGGGAATCCCATTCTCTCCCATCATTACTTTAAAGAATTCTCCATGCTGATAAATATATTGCGTTGCTCTTAAATAAAAAGGATTCGGTATATCTGCTAAGGTTAATTCCACTTCACTTTTTGGGGCAACTTCTTCTACAAAAGATACTAATTCATCATTTATTGTCTTTACTAATAAATCATATTTATCATAAAAATGAGCATAAAACGTGGACCGATTGATTTGTGCATATGTTGTTAATTTCATGATTGTAATTTCTTCAAATTCCATTTTCTTAAGAAGCTCCAATAAAGCCTCTTTTAAAAGCTGTTTTGTCTTAATTACCCGTAAATCGCTTGATCTTTCCATCAGACATTTCCTCCTTTTTTGTTGATTATCTGATTGATAAAACACACTTTAGTTCTGATTGTTTGTTAAGCAACATATCAGCAAAATCATTCGGTTGTACTTAGTGTATACCCGACTTATAATAAAAGCAACAACATGTTGTTTCGTTGAATGTATAGGTTCTACGTTTTTAAGTTATTGCTTATTCAATATTTTCTAGGAGGGAATGTCGATGAAAACTATTTCCATTCACGATTTAAATAAATCTTACAAAAAAAATTCAGGAGAAAAATTCTTTGCATTAAAAAATCTAAATCTTGAAGTCGAAGCTGGAATGGTCTTTACATTATTAGGTCCGAATGGATCTGGTAAAACAACTACGATCAATATGATTAATGGGTTAAACAGACCAACAGATGGAAACATAAAGGTGATGAATTTAGATCCGGTCAAAGATATGAAAAAAGTACGCAGTCTCCTATCTGTCGTACCTCAGGAAACAGCTCTATATAATGATTTAACTGCAAAGGAAAACTTACTATTCCATGCCCAATATTATGGTCTGCCTAAAAAGGATTGGCATACCAGCGTTCAAAATGCTTTAAACCTGGTGGGATTAGAAAAAAGGCAAAATGACCGGGTAGGGACTTATTCAGGAGGAATGCAGCGGAGGCTGGCGCTTGCCAGGGCATTAATGACATCCCCCCAAATTTTATTGCTTGATGAACCCACGTTGGGGGTGGATGTCCAATCCAGAAATGCGATTTGGAATCAAATTAGAGATTTAGCTAAAGAAGGCAAAACTGTTTTTTTAACAACAAATTCCATGGAAGAAGCGGAAGCCCTTGCGGACCATATTATGATTATTGATCATGGTAAGGAAATCATTTCTGGAACACCGAAAAGTTTAAAAAACGAAATTGATAGAAATATCCTTTTGCTCAGTTTTCACGATCAAGAAGCTGCTCAAGAAGCTGTAAAAGTTTTTCAAGGTACTTACAAACTGACACAAGATAAAACAGAGATAGAAGTTCAGATAGAAGATCGAAAAGAATTTTTAAACCTGATGAATCAAATCCATTATTTAAATGATAAAATCAGCAGTTTTGAAATGAATGAACCAACGTTAAATGATGTCTTCCTGCACTTTACGGGACGTGAATTACGAAATTAGGAGGTGTATCTCATGTTTCAAGCCATAAAAGGAATGGTACTAAAAGATTTAAAAACATCTTTTAGAAACCCTAGTATGCTCGTTTTGAGTATCATTGTTCCAATTGTTTTTGTTTTTCTCTATTCCCTTATTTCTCAATTGTCTACCACCAATCCGATAGTGATTGCTCAACATTCAGATGACGCTGTAAGTCAAGAATTAACGACAATTATGGAAGAAATGAAGATAGAGGATGGGGCCTATTATGAAATCATGACACTTGATCCAGATGAAGCGTTTCATATGTATGAGAATGGAGAGGCTCCGGCTTTAGTCGAAATACCAGAAAATTTCGATCAGAAGTTACAACAAAATGAGCCTTCCAATGTGAAGCTCTATGTGAATAATATGAATTCAGACGCAACAAAGAATTTTCAGCTTCGGCTTTCTCATGTCTTGTATCAATTTCAAGAAAACAGAAACAGTGAAAATAGGATAGATATCGTCGAAGAATCATCCACATTTGAAACGGATATCTCGATGAAATTATATGTATCTATTGGATTATTAATGTTTGCTGTTATTTATTCTAGCATGGTTAATACAGGTACGTTACTAACAAGAGAATGGGAAGATCGGACCAGTAAGGAAATTTCATTAACACCAAATGGATTTGCTCCATTATTAATAGCGAAAGCAATGACTGCTTTCTTATTAACAACGGTTACCACTATTTTAGTCATGATTTTAATGGCTTTTACATTAAATTTCCCTATTGGAAATATATCTCTGGCTATTATAGGCTGGCTGGTTATCTTATTTTTAATTGGCGCTTCACTTGGAGCATTTGCTGGAGTGACCATAAAAAAATCTTTACCTATCATCACCTTATCCGCTGTGATAGGGATATCTCTTTACTTACTTTGTGGAAATGAATCTTCCATTCGTGGTTTTGCTTATGGGGGACCAATTGAGTTTGTTTGGAGACTGGCCAGCTATTTACCAATGTCCTATATTACAGATACGATGAGATTTATCTTTGTAACTGGAAAGAATGATTTGCTAACAAACGTCTCCAATCCATTAACAACGACGACAAGTTTTTTTACAAGCATGATTACCATACCAGCGATGATTCTATTATTCGGTTGGGCTTCGATTGTTAAACTAAAAAATAATTTGTTTTCTTCCAGCGGGCAGTAAGAGAACAAATGGAGAGAGGTGAAATCAATATGAAATGGAAAACAAGATATTATGCGATTGCTGCTGTGAATAGAAGAAATATGAAAATATTATTACGGCAAAAGCAATTCCTTGTAGCCCCTTTTTTAATGCCGGTTGTTGTTATGATATTAACAGCTCTTATTATGGGTGCAGGTGGAGATGACTGGCCTGTTGCTCTGGTAAATGCATCAGAAAATGTGGAGTCACAAGAATTTGTTGAAACGTTAGAGAGCACACATTCAAACATTACTCCTTATTTTTCTATCAGAGAAATGGAGTACGAGCAAGCCAATGAGGCTGTGAAAGAAGGCAGACTACAAATGCTTATTCGGATTCCTGATGACTTTCAACAATCACAAACGGTTTATACCGAAACATTTAATATTAATTCAGACATGATGAAAAACGTACGATTACGTTTAGAGCATGCCACATTAGACCAGCTTGAAGAACATAATGAGCTTCAAGTATCACCGGAACTGATCACGATAGAAGAAGAGGATGTGTGGAGAGAATCCTTTATTGCAGGCAGCACTGTCTTGCTAGCACTTATGTTTACAGCTACAATTACAGCAGCAAATTTATTTGCCTTTGATATAGAAAACCGAACACAGAAAGAAATGTCTCTTACCCCTTTAAATAATCTTTTGGGAGGCGTAGGCATTATCCTCACATCTGTTTTCATGGCATTTATCTCAGGAATATTTACCATGCTTGTTGGTATGTTTGCCTTCGGGTTAGAACCGAAGAATCTATGGACCATTATGATAGGGATGATACCTGCCCTCATTATTTGTGCCATCTTGGGTATTATTATTGCTCATTTCTTAAAAAAATATCGCGTATTTCAGCCTATCGTCATTGTTACTTTCATGGCTACCTTTTTTGGAACTGGCGGATATTCAAGTGTTGCCGGTTTACCGCCAGCCGCCAGATCATTTTCTGAAATGTGGGCTTTCTCGTATATTTTTGAATGGTTTAACCCTATTTTGCATAATTTTAGCAGTGGTTTAGATGTCACACAATATGTAGCTTTAATTATAGCTGCATTAATTTTTATGGCTATACTCCTAATAGTTTATAAAAGAGAACTATTAGCCAAAAGTAGTGGAGGACAGTAATACATGGTCACCTTCTTGTTAACTTAGTACATGATTTAAGGTGAAAAATAAGAACTAGAGTATATTCAAATACAGTATTAACTAATTTTCTCCTTTACTGTTCCAAATGCAAATAGGAAACCTTAATAAGTGTGGATTCTTTTAAAATTACTATAATCAAAGAGCCAAACGCTAAGACGCAGAGCCGATAATTTGAGGTTAATGTACCTCATTTTATCGGCTTTTTTTATACAAATTTAGGTTCATTCATCTTTTATTGTTTTGTTTCTTTAATACCGTAAGCCAGAGCTTCTATAAGCATTAGCTCTTTATCTGTGAAGTTATCCATTTGTTTTTCCACTTGTATACGTCTGGTGCTTTTCGACAGAACGTTTGCAGGTAAGAAAAACTCATCAACAGACACATTGAGTAACGATACAAGGTCATAAAGAACCTGTATACTTTGGTGCTGTCCCTTTAATTCTTAATACTAAAGTGCTTGATTCATGTACATTTCTTAATTAAAAAAGATGTCAACTAGAGATAAAAATCTGACATCTTTGTAACACGCTTCAAACCATTGTGTCTACAGGCTTTAAGGCACTTTTGGAATGGTTTCCTAGTGTTTTTCTATGTTAGAAGGGTGGGTTAATACTGGGCAGGGCAAGCCCTGCCCGGCAGAAACAGCACTTTACGGTTTGGGTGACCGCAAAGCACCGTTTCTGCTGTTTTACTTGTTCTAACCAATATAATGCATGACAATATCACACTTTTAATATCGTGACATGATTTCATTTTTTCTTCTGGTATTTCATTTCCTCGAACATATACTTTATGAAAGTCTTTTCCATAATCTGAAGTAAAAAATAGACGCTCATTTTGAACGTCTATTTTTTAGAAACTTTGATTTTTGTACAAATTCCACTTGAACACTGCCGGAAAACGTTAATTTTATAAGGCTTTTTCATGTTTACTTATGTCAGCGGGCTAGTCGGCATGTTTTTTGTAAAAGACTAATTTAACCAAAGCTAGATAAAAACGGATATAATTCGATTTTATTATATTATACGAACCCAATAATAAGGGCAATGATTCCTACTGTTATTCCACACCAGTTTAAAATCTTCTGTGGGGTAAATAAACCGCAAATACCAAGGATTGCTGCAAAAATGCCCATCCATTGACCCGTTATATTTAATTTGTCAAAATTTTCTTGTTCACTGATGATAATCTCTCCTTCTAATTTAAATATATTTTAAAATTTACCATTTTCAATATTTAATGTAACTGATAAAAAGTTTATTATTGTGTTGATACAGTTCTTATTACAGTGAGAATTTAATAAAGTTTTCCATGTCTATATAGTAAAGTAGTCAGCCTTTCTAAAGCTAATAAGTAACAAGAATACCTCATGGTATGCTTAGTAGAAAAGAAATAATTATCGGGTAATCGGATTATTGTGTAGAAAGCACCGTTGAATAAATAATTTTTCTTAAAGCCACAATTCGGATAATTGTGTGGAAAAAAGTATTCTTCCGTTCTTAACTACGTATTCTTTTTGAGCTTTTAATAAAGCTACTAACCAAAAACTTGACATTGGAGAAACTCTAATATAAAATGACCCTGTAGTCAATTATGACCTATAAGTCAAATTACTTTGTGGAGGAGAAAATGTCTAGTAGAATGAAAGAAAAATTCAACCAAAGGAATGAATTAATCTTACAAAAAGCAGAAAAGTTAATAAAAGACAAAGGCTACCAAAATACAAAGATGATTGATATTGCTGGGGCCTTAGATATTGCAAAAGGTACTCTTTATCTGCACTTTAAATCAAAAGAAAGTTTAGTATTCTCAATAGTAAAGCCAAAAATAGTACAATTTTTAAAATCCGTAGAGGCTATATCTCGTTCTGACAAAACAGCGAAATATAAAGTAATAAATATTATCCGAGAAGGGTATAAAAGTGATTTTTTTGAATTTGTATTAGCAAGTTTTCCTGACATGGGGGCTGTATTTAGTGAAGATCAAAATAAGGAGTTATCTTCTATTCAACAAAAGATTATTGAATGTTTCAAACAAGTTATAGAAGAGGGAAAGGAAAGCAAATACTTTGATAATAAAGCTCCTTCCAATTTCTTAGCACTTCAACTTATGCAATTATTCGATCCATTGATGTACAACTCCCTAGTTTATAAAGGGGATATGAATCATAAGGATTTTGTTCAAATTTCTACAGTCTATTTTTTAAAAGCAATTAAATGTGAAGGGGATAATAAATTATGAGTTACTCAGACATTAAAACAAAGACCGTTGAAGAAGTTATTTCGGAAGAACAGTTTTATACTCTAAAAGAATCTTTAATTCAGTCATATCTATTTATGGATGAATCTAACAAACAAGAGGTCAGGGAGCTTTTGCTGAACGTTTTTAACTTCACTGAACAGGAACTTATTGAACGTTCTTCCTCGTTCCTTAAACATAAATCTGAAAGAGCAACACTAACATCAACAATTGAAACGGCTGAACAATGGGTTGAAAAGTCGAATGAAAAAGATATTCCCTCACTACTTGGATTGACTCATACAGACGTTGAAATTATCGGACCTAAAGGGTCGGTTAGTGGAAGTCATAATTTAGCAGATTGGTTAGATCGAGCAAACCTTAAATTAGTCACGGTAAATCGCTTCGCTAAATGGCATGATATTGTTTTCGAACAACAAGGTACATGGTATGAAGATAATGGTGAAATAAGAGGACAAGCCACCGTCTTTACTTATATGAGAATAACAGAGGGGAAAGTTGCTTTTATAGCACGTTATGATAATAAAACAGAAGCCTTTCATATTAGTGGATTAAACGAAGAAAATATAATTAATTAACAAAACAACCTGTGTAGAAGTTTTATATGATGAATTAAAAGACTGAAAATAATAGTTTTAATAAACAGCTATTGGTACAACGATTCTCATAAATGAAAGGGGAATGATGTTAATTAATTTACTTAATCTCCCAAATTTCAAGATCCTTAATATGCAGGAGAGTGAGGACGATTATCGTTTTTTGGTAGAAACGACATCCCCCTCTCCTTCTTTTTGTCCAAAATGTGGTACTGTTGCAAACTTGTATAAACATGGCAAGAAACAGCAATTATTCTTTGACCTGCCAATGCACGCTAAACGTGTAGGTATTTATGTAAAACGCCAACGTTACAAATGTCGGGAATGCTGAAACCTTCTTTGAGAAATTGCCAGATATGGATGAAAGTCGATTAGTTACTAAAAGGCTTATTAAATGGATTAAAAAAGCTAGTCTGGATAACACATTTACAAGTGTTGCTGAAGAAATCGGGATCGATGAAAAGACTGTACGAAATATCTTTAAAGACTACGTTACAGAGCTTGAAGCACAAACAGACTTTAGAACTCCAAAATGGCTTTGTATTGATGAGGTCCATTTACTAAAAAATATCGTTGTGTCATCACAGACGTTGAAAACAAGTCCGTAATTAACATCTTAAGAAAACGCAATAAAGATACTGTTATCAGTTACCTTTCAAAACTTCAGGACATTGATAATGTTGAACTTGTAGCAATGGATATGTGGAATCCTTATAAAAGTGCCGTTGATTCAGTGATACCACATGCCAAAATTGTAATAGATAAGTTTTATGTTGTTAAATTAGCCAATGAAGCCTTGGAAAAGATTCGAAAAGCTAATCGTCAAAATGTGTCAGCTAAAACGTAGACAACTTATGAGAGATCGTTATGTGTTTCTTACAAGGCGTAAAGACCTTAACGACTTCGATGATCAAGTAAAGTTACAAGTATGGACTGATATGTTCCCGTTACTTGGCCAAGCATACGAACTTAAAGAGCAATTCCTTGACATTTACGAAGCTGAATCAATTAATGAAGCCTATAAACTGTACCAAAACTGGCTTTCAAATGTTCCCAAAGAATTAATGACCTATTTTGAAGGCCTCATTAAGTCCATGAATAATTGGGAAGAAGAGATATTCAACTATTTCAATTCTCCTATTACAAACGCCTATACAGAGTCCTTGAATCGTTTAATTAAGACAATGAACCATGTTGGTCGTGGATATTCTTTTGAAGCCCTTAGAGCAAAAATATTGTTTACACAAGGCTATCGTAAAGTAAAAAAGAAAAAGAAATTCAAAGAAGTTGAAGTTACTTTCGGAAAAATGTTACCCGACCAATTCACAAATTGGGCACAAAGTTGCTATGAATGGGTCTATGAAGAGATTTATGGTGCTAATTTTTCCACACTGACTAAGGTTATGGAAGATGGTACTTTTTAACCCTCTTTCCACACTATTTTCCGATTACCCTAATTATCAAATACATATCGAAATGTATTTGTCATTTTTTGGTGCATGTTAGAAATGATTTCTTCCTCTGTAAAGTCGTGTACAGCTTGTGTTTGCTTCCATTCTAAGTAGGAGACAATTACTCCGCCAGCATTAGCAAGAATGTCTGGTATGATAATTATTCCTTTTTCCTCCAAATAGTTATCAGCTTCCGTTGAAATAGGAGCATTGGCTCCTTCTACTAAGATAGAAGCCTTTACTTGCTCCATATTATACTTATGAATCTGCCCCTCAATGGCAGCAAGCACTAAGATATCACAATCTATAGTAACTATATCTGTAGATGAGAGAATGGACGCCTTGATTCCTGTTTGTTTTAGTTCAGTTGCATTTTTAGGCAGGTCGCCATGATGTTGTTTAGTAAAGGTTACTAAGGCTTCAATATCTATACCATCTGGTTGATATAGTGTAACTGCATGATCTCCTATGGCTACGATTGCGGATTTATTTTTATCATATTGGTACGCTTCTTGAGCAACGACATTACCAACGTTACCAAAGCCTTGGATAGCTATACAAGTACTTTTTCCCACCCTATTTTTTTGATGGATAGCTTGAAGTCTCTGCCATTGTTTCTTACGAGGAATGAAATCATTATTGTCATACTGTTTAGACGAATAATTGATTAGCCATGAGAAACTTAAAAATACACCTCTTCCTGTTGATTCACGTCTGCCTCTAATCCCGCCATTAGCAACACTTTTGCCAGTGAAAGAGCCTACATAAGATTTTCCAGGGTTTATAGTTTTATACTCTCCAACCATCCAATCAATTACTTGTTCATTGGTTCCTAAGTCAGGAGCAGGTATATCCTGACTTGGACCAATATCACGAGCCAAATTCTGTACATACTTTTTACTGATAAGATTCAAATCTCTTTCTGATATAAAACGAGGATTGATATGCACCCCACCTTTTGCACCGCCGAAAGGAAGCTGGTGTAAGGCGTTTTTTAAGGTCATCAAAATAGCTAAATTCTCTACTTCTTCTTCTGTAACCTCTTCACTAAATCGAATACCACCATGTAATAACCGCTAATATTGTTATGTTGTACGCGATATGCAGGAATGCGGATAATACCATTTTTTTCTGTAGAAATTCTAATGTAACATTTGATGATTTTATCAGTAGTTTTTATGATTTCCTTCGCTGATTGACAGACCATCTTTCGCTTTTTTAAATCGGCAATTTCTAAAAGATTGTTTTGATAACTGAAACTGTTCATAACTTTTTCTATTAATTCTTGTGTTTATTTTCGTTTCATGAAATCTCTCCCAATGAATTAAAATATTAACTTAGTCGGTTTTTGCAAAAATTCAGTAGTTGGTTAGAGAATTGTTACACCTCTGCGAGTTTAGTAATCAACTAATTTTGACAACAGACGCTAACTCTCTAAATCATTTACATTAACTCAGTGGGAGGAGAACAATAACTCCCACTGAATGAGGTTTCATTTTATTAGACATAACTTTTCCAACAGCTAATAAAGGGTGACACGCTCTTGCAGTATTTCAAGATACTTCTTTAGCTCAATCTCTTTTAGCAGGCTTGCTTTATAGATCCCTTCTAGTAAACGTCAACGTGCTCTTTGCTTATCTTTTTTCATTCTTTTACTTCGATGTTTTTTCCTTTTCTGAATTACGTTTGAAAGATATACCTAGTAGAATCGCCACACTTACTAAACCGATCCAAAAAAGAACCGAAACTTCAAAATTCCAAGTAAAACTCTCGCTAAAATACAATAGCTTTCTAACGCCTTCAACCATAAATCTCATCGGTAACCATGAATAAACCCAATCGTGATAGAAAGAAGACGTCATTTCAGGTACTAAATTCAACAATGGAATGGCGAAGAAAAGCAGTAAAATAAAAATTGGAATACCTGCTACACCAATCAAAGTTAGCACGAGGAGTATCATTGAAATAAAACTAAAAGAAGTGAGTGATAGGAAGAGTGCTGTATCCATAAAATTTGGAATGTTTAATCCTACCATTCCACTAGCTAGCCAAGTAAGACCAAAACCAATAAAAATGGAGGCAACGACTACCGAAGTAATTTGCCAAACACGTGTTATAAGATGTTCTTTGGTAGTACTGAATGTTTTTCCTCTCAAAGCAAAGAAACTTACGATTGCTGTTAATAAACTTGCGATCCATAGTGGTTGGAATAAGGACATTGGAGCATTACCATTCATACTATCCTCACCAATCTCATTAACAATAATTTCTGTTTTCGTAACAGGTTCTGCAAGATTAGATACCTGTTCTGCTGATAGAGGAATTCCCATTTCTTCGCTTAGTTCTATTAGTTCATTTCTAGAATTAGCTTTTACATTTTCAGCGATACCATCTAATAAATTACTGGTCATGGTAGAAGCAGTCATATTCATTCCTTCATTAATATAAACTTTTAACTCTAAAGGATCATATTCATCTGATTGTAAGAATGTTATTTGTTTTGAACTAAAGTCTTCAGGTATTACTAATGCCGCATAATACGCTTGATCATCCATCCCTTCCAGAACTTCATTTTCGCTATCTACAGCTATCCATTCAATAGGTGAATCCTCATCACCTTCCGTAAAACTTTGAACCATATCAACAATTACATCTCCTAAATCCAATTGAGATTCATCAGGTAATTCAGCACCTTGATCATCATTTACGATTGCAATTGGTAAATTTTTGGGCTCAGGCTGAACTGTTGGAAATAGCGTTAATGAAAAAATAAAAACAATAAGAAATGACAAAACAGGCAAAATGATTAGCTTTCTATTCATTGTATTGCTTTCCTCCTTTAATTAATTTAGAATAAAAGAACAACAAGGTGTTCTTTACCTTAAGTATAAAGTTTCCATTATTCTTTACAATAGATAAAAGTAGTGAATGTGTTGGCTACACAACGCATTTTATAAATGTGTTCAGAATACTTTTGAAAAATGGAGGAGAAAACATGAAGAATAAATTCATCGATCCTAGAGTTGCCCGTACAAGAGAGCTTATACAACAGGCATTAATTGAACTTATTGAAGAAAAAGGTTTTGAAGCAATAACAGTTAAAGATTTAACGACAAAAGCTAATATTAATAGAGGCACTTTTTATGCCCATTATAAGGACAAATATGATTTAATGGAAAAATGTCAACAGGAATTCATGCAGGAAATATCGGAATTTGCTAAGCGAAGTTTTCCGTATGTGGAAGATGAACTAAATACCCAATCTAAAGTTACGGCACCGTTAACTCTCTTTACAGCCATCTTTGAAAATATAAATGAGAATAATGCGTTTATAACCGCAGTTTTAAGTCCCAAAGGAGATATCACTTTCCAAACAAAGCTAAAAGATTTTATATGGAAAACACTATTTAATCATTCTCATGGACTTATTAAAGAAGAAAATATACTTGTTCCAGAACAATACCTTGTTTCTTATATTGTATCGGCTCATTTAGGAGTGCTTCAACAATGGTTAAGCGGAGGAAGGAAAGAATCGCCTCAAGAAATGGCTCAAATATTATCAACAATGACAACAAACGGTCCCTTCTTTGCAGCAGGGTTAAAAGATACGTATCACTTAGATAATAATTAATAACTCAATTTTTGCTAAAAACATACATTCAAATTCTTCATACTATCCGTACATAATTTTTCCATTGAATCGTGTTTATCCTCACAATAGGATTACATTTCAATGATGTATTTATGGAGGAATTTCAGTCCATTACAGGAAAAGGTGTAAAAGCAAAAATAAATCAAGAAATGTATTTTGTAGGAAGCCCGAGGCTTTTAAAGAACTGCATAATCAAATAAGAAGTAACCAGAAAGAAAAGATTACAGATTTACAGACAGCAGGAAAAACAGTCATGGTGTTAGGGACGCAAACAGAAATCCTTGCATTCATAGCTGTGGCAGATGAAATAAGAGAGCCATCCCAAGATGTGATTAGCCAATTAAACCATTTAGGAATTGAAACTGTCATGCTAACTGGTGATAATCAACGAACTGCAACTGCTATTGGACAACAAATCGGGGTGCAGATGTTGAAGCTGATTTAATGCCAGAAGGTAAATTGACTTTCATAAAAGAGCTTCGGGGGAAACACCACAATGTAGCAATGGTTGGCGATGGTATCAATGACGCTCCAGCACTTGCAGCTTCTACAGTTGGAGTTGCAATGGGTGCAGGAACCGATACAGCACTAGAAACAGCAGATATCGCTCTTAAGTCTGATGATTTAAATAAGTTGCCTTATACCTTTCAATTAAGTCGAAAAGCATTGATGATTATTAAGCAAAATTTTACCTTCTCTTTGGAGATTAAAGCTGTTGGATTATTGTTGCTTGTACCTGGTTGGTTAAAATTATGGATAGCAATATTTGCTTTGCAGATATGGGAGCCACGTTACTTGTGACATTAAACAGTTTACGATTATTGAGGATAAAGAAATGAGAAATTCTATAACATAAGATGTCATAATAATTGGTGGCGGGCAAGCTGGTTTAGCTATGGGATTTTTGTTAAAACAGAAAAATATTCCTTTCGTTATCCTTGATGAGAATGAGCGTGTAGGTGATGATGCACAAAATCTAGCTAAGATAATACAGCAAAAACACTCTAAAAGGTATTGTTAATAATAACTTTAAATAAGTGAAAATAAACCATATGCTCTCTTAGTAGTAAAGATTTTTTAGCTACGAAGAGAGCTTTCAATTAAAGTTAGTGGTGTTTTTTGAAAATCACTGTTTTCAGTTTGAGTTATCTAGTTGGATGAATGAATATCCAATAAGAGAATATTTATTTAGGAATGGGAATGGAGCGTTTCATAAGTTCCATTTCTAATAGCTTAATAAAATCTTTATTTAGACATAATTCTTTTGCTTTGTTATAGGCTTCGACTAACAGTTCATCACTTATATTATCCATGTATAACTTCCGTTCTCCTTCAATTTATTAAAATTCACAAACAGCAAAATTATACATGATTGGATTGAGAAATAAAACTTACTTGCTCATTGAATATATTATTGATTATGGCATAAATATTTAAATTGGGTTATAAAAACTATCTTAATATTTTATTTATTTACGCTTTGTCATAATATCTTGTAAAAGCATTGTTCTTTACATAATAGGCACGTTCTTGATCTGTTGCGGTAGGGTAAGAAAAAAAGAACGTTTCTAAAAATCCGATGACTTCTTTGGCTGTTTCAGCATGACTAAGAAATCTGGCTTACATATCTGAAAAGTGTGTGTCACAGTGAAAAATTTAGATAAAAGCAATCACTAATCTTCAATATAACACTAAAAAATTAAAAGCCTGAAATGAATGAGATGATTAATACCAGTAGTTAAGATTATGAACGTAGTTTACTTGTTATTGAGAAGGACTATCATTTTCAGAATGGATTAATCACGTTTTTTAAGAAGAGGATAACCAAATTAATTTTGTTATCCCAAAATATTATTTTATATTTAGTGGTCCTTATTATTTTATAAAGAGAAACACCCAGAAAATAATTAAAAACACTAGAGATAAGACTAATAAAAATTGGAGGGTGATTTCATCTATGATTGATTTTGAATGGTATAGAAGTTTTATTTATATTTATAAATTTAATTCAGTTTCAGAAGCAGCAAGAACACGAATTATGACCCAACCTGCTATGAGCCAACATTTAGCTTCTTTAGAAGCGGAGGTTGGAGAACCTTTGTTTTTGAGAAAATCAAGAAAAATGATACCTACAGAAAGAGGGAAAGCTTTATATTCACAGTTAGCTCCACTTGTAGAGTCTTTAGAAACAGCAACATTGCATTTGAAAAGTATTTCTTCACCTGTGCAGTCAGTGATTCGAATTGGCTCTGCGATGGAAGCTTTTCATGAAATGATTCTGCCGAAACTCCAAGAACTGAATATGTCCACAGTGTTTTACTTCGATACCGCTGATCAGCTTTTAGAGTTATTGAAAGAAGATGTAGTAGATGTGATAATCACATCAAAGAAGTTTCATGCTTCTGGTATTGAATATATTCCATTCTTTGAAGAAGAGTTTGTTATTACAACTCCAAAGGAATTAGAAATAGAGGAAAGTATAAATGATATGCAAAGAGAGCAATGGCTTACTTCACAGAACTGGCTTAGTTATGGATTAGATTTGCCAATCATTCTTTACAAAAAGAATGATATGCTCTGGCTAAATCCATCACGATAGCAACCGGATTTAATACCTTAAATACCGTATGTTTTTCAGCATAAGCTTGTAATTCTTCTCCAGTACGGCCAGGAATGATATCAAGAAAATACCCGCCTCGTAAATCATGAAGTCCTGTATTGTATGTATGATCTTTACGAATCGCAAAGTCATCTATTCCTAAGACCAAACCATCTCTTTCTAATGCCTCTTGATAGACTTGTTCTTGTATATCCGACTTTTCACATGAAGATCGCACTTAAAAATGCGTTCCATTGTTGAATAAGGAACCTGTTGCTCCCTCGATGTATGCGCAACCGTCGCTCCATAGGTTTGACGAGCAAGATAAGCAGCATAGGCTTTTGTATACTTTTTCTTCGGTTCAACAAAGCTATACTCCCATGTATAGGTTGCACCACAAGCTTTGCAGGCTAAATTAATAGCAGGGATTCTCAAATAAACGGATTTATCAAAAGCTGCAAGGTGATGAACATCCCGTTTATAAGGAACGCCATTACGAATTACTGAAGTAGAATGGCAACATGGACAATCTTGGACGCGATTCACTGGTGTCAGTTCAATGGTAGCGTGATTTTCTTCTATTTCTATGTTGATTATGTTTACTTCTGGTAAATTTAAAAGTTCATTGATATACTGAAAGGGCATCTGTCTAACCTCGTTTTTTTTGGTCTGATAACTTAAAGAATAACAGGTAGGCAGATGTTTTTCATTTATTTGGGCTCACTACCATATTTGCCCATTAATATCAACCCTTGATTTTGGTGTTGAGCCACTAAATTTCTAAAAAATATTTAGCCTGTTTTGAAACCAAAACAGGCATTTATTATTTATATAGGTCATTTGCACAATCTTTTTTCCAAATGGATTTTTTCTATCTACGTTAATATACGGGTTTGTGAGGTATTTTTGATCAAACTTTATTTTAAAAGCTACAATAAGTTTTATTAAGTTAGATGCTAGATTATTTTATGGCCAATTGAGTCAAAAAATATTTTAATAATGCGACTACTGAAGAATGCGTTAATTTTGATTGAATGAATCATTCAATCAACTAATTTGTATTTAAGAGGCAGGTGATGTAAATGGAAAATCAACAAGCGCTTATTCAGAAAGGGATAAATTATGATGTGGGAACAAACTTCAGTCCGGATTCTTTAACGCGTGAATGGCGAAAACCTTTGATGGAGCAAGAAATCCGGGTGATAAGTGATCAATTGCATTGCACTTCTATCCAGATTTATGGTACTGACATCGACAGACTGATTCAATGTGCAACGACTGCATTAGAAAATGGTCTTCACGTATGGCTTCAACCCCGGCTAATCGAGGGAAGTCAAGAAGAAACGTTGGCACATTTATCGGAAGTTGCACTGGCAGCTGAACGATTGCGAAAAAAATATAAGAAAATCGATCTAAGCTTGGGCTGTGAACTTTCAATCTTTTCCTCTGGCATTATGCCTGGCCGGAATCATGAGGAAAGAGCTTCGAAGCTACATACTATGTGGTGGTTGCTCCCCTGGTATAACAAGAAATTGAACGACTACCTTAGAAAAGCCTGTAAAGCTGTTAGACCAAGTTTTAAAGGCAAGATTAGTTATGCAGCAGCACTCTGGGAGCAGGTTGACTGGAAGGAATTCGATATGATCGGTTTGAATTTTTACAAGCTTGCCTATAATGAATCGAAATATGTTAAAACGCTAAGAAAGTTTCATCGACTGAGTAAACCGATCGTTATTTCTGAATTTGGATGTGCCACCTATGAAGGTGCGAATAAAAAGTGCCCCCAAGGTCATGATATTATAGGTTGGAGTACTCCTGTCCCCAAAATTAAAGGCAATTTTAAAAGAAACGAGAGAGTACAAGCGAATCATGTTATTGAGCTACTCAAAATATACAAATCAGGAAATATTTACGGTGCATTTGTATATGATTTTATTCAACCTTATCATCCCTACTCTACCGACACACGATATGATTTAGATATGGCTGGTTATAGTATTATAAAGGTTTATCCATCTGATTCTGAAAAGCCATATGAAAGTGGCTATTGGGAGCCTAAAATGGCTTTTGAAGAGATTGCCAATTTTTATAAAATACATTGATTACTGTCCATTGATAAGGAAATCCGGACATCGTAATTTGAACAATTTATAGTAATTTGAACAATTTATAGTAAAATGAAATTTAAAATAAGGGTTTGATAATGAATGGGATCATCTAACAAAGAAAAACAAGACCAGATTCGCAGTGAGCGCAGAGAACAGATATTAGATGCTGCAGTAAAGGTCTTTTCACGGCGGGGTGTCGTTGGAACAAAAATGAGTATGATCGCTAATACAGCTGGTATCAGCCCTGGTCTTCTGTACCACTATTTTAAATCGAAAGACGAACTTTTCACTACACTTGTTGAGTGGGCAATGGAACAATCACATGCAACAATGGTGTATGCATATCAATTTTCAGGATCCCCCATTGAAAAAATACGAACACTGACAGAACTTAAACTTAGTGAAGGGGACTCGGCTTATTTCATGTTAATTCATCAGGCACGTACGTCAGATGGTGTTCCTGAAAGTGCTAAACAACTTATTAAACATCATTCCATGAAAACATATGTTGATCAATTATATCCGTTGTTTGAAGAAGGGCAACAAGTAGGTGATATAGCAACCGGCGATCCAAAAGAACTGGTTTATTGTTATTTATCCGTTATTTCTGGTCTCATGCTGCTGGCTACACAAGAAGATGAAGATCATTATAAAATGGAAGTTGATATTCTCTTGCGAATGATAACCGGTTCTTGATAGTTTATAGAGATTTTATAAGAATCGAAATGGAAGACTATATATTGATTACGTTCAGTACGGTAAAAACAAAACTTTAATCATGAAAGACGGCCTAAAAAAAGGTGACTTATTTAAGTACGTCAAAAATCGATTATTTTACCTGTTTGTACCAGGAATAAGAATAATCAACTTTAAAATAAGCAATCCAACATAGAAAAAGGAGCTGTCATCAAATGCAAACGATGCATTTTGCGACAGCTCCTTTTATTTTCAATAAATTTATCACGGCTAACTTGATTATATGTTAGGAATGTCTCATGTACAAGGTCTTCTGCGTCCGATACACTTCTTGTCATTTGATAGGCAATCGAAATTAATAAGGATTTATATGCTTGATATAACTGTTTGTTCAGTTTCCAAAACAATTAACCTTCCTTTCCTAAAATTATTCTATTTGATTTTAGTATTTCTTCGGCTACACGTTTTTCACTAGCAACAGCCGCATCCGCTAATAATTCTTCGTGTCCAGCCCAATCTCCTGCTACATAGATTCCTTTCATTTCGAAGCTGGATAGGAGTTTTTATGTCCCAATCTATGATAGATAAATGATAAGCTTATCAGTTAAGTATTATCATACCTCTCAACTCCTGCCTACTCGGAGGCTGCCTTCGTAAACCCCCTTCTTATTTATATGTTAAACGCCCAGTTAATACCCATGAAAGTAATTAGGCTTTAATACCTTTTTAAATAAACTACATTGACAGTCATAGTAAAATGATTTATGATGTATTTCAGTTGCAATACTAATATGTTTGTAAAGAAAGGAGAATGTCATTTGTTAGTTGAATTAAGCAATGTCACCAAAGGTTTTAAAAATAGGCTTGTATTGGATCATATTGATTTAACGATTCAGAAAGGGGAAGTGATTGGTTTGCTTGGCCCGAATGGTGCGGGAAAGACAACAACAATCCGTTCCATTATGAATTTAACTCCAATTGATGACGGAGAAATTCGTTTATTTGGCAAGCAAATCAAAGGAAGAAATCAAAAGATAAAACAACGTATGGGGATGGTTCCCCAAGAAATTGTTATTTTCGAAGATTTATCAGTAAGAGAAAATCTCCATTTTTTTGGAAAGATGTATGGGTTAAAAGGTGATAACCTTATAAAGCGAATTGATGAAACACTTGCATTTATCGGTTTAACAGACCGACAAAAATTACGACCTAAAACATTTTCTGGAGGTATGAAACGAAGACTAAACATTGGGTGTGCTATTATACATGAACCAGAATTGCTTATTATGGATGAACCTACTGTTGGAATTGATCCGCAATCCCGCAATCATATATTGGAATCTGTTCAAGAGCTTACACGAAGAGGAATGACAATTATCTATACATCGCATTACATGGAGGAGGTACAGACGTTATGCGACAGAATCATTATTATGGATAATGGAAAAGTAATTACAGAGGGCAGTTCCCAAACACTAATGGGGTCGCTCACGCAGGAAGAGCAAGTTTATTTGGAAGTAGAACATGAATCACCTGAGTTGATAAAAGGGTTATTAGATTTACCAGGTGTAAAAACATGTCATTCGTTAAATGGAAAGATTGAAATGATAATCGAACCAGATACAACGAAACTAGCAGCTATCATCGATTATTCGAAATCTGCAGAAATTACAGCGGCATACAAAAAACAACCCAATCTGGAAGACGTCTTTCTAACACTCACCGGGAAGTCGCTTAGAGATGGGGAGGAATGAATATGAATACGTTTTGGACTGTATTTGTCACCTCTGTTAAGCGCCATATTCGTACCATTACTCCATTAATTATGCAAGTTAGCATGCCGTTAGTGCTTATCGTTATTCTGGGCAGTATTTTTAATCAGCAATTCAGTACAGAGACGACAGTCGATCCTGTTAAATTGGCTATCGTCAATGAGAGTAACGGTTCTGAGGCGGAAGAATTGACGCAATTTTTAGAGAGTGATGAGCTAGGTGAATTTATTGACGTCACTTCGGAAAATAACCTGGATACCGCAAGACAGGATTTAAATGATATGTATGTGGATGCCGTTCTTTATATAGACAAAAACAGTTCTTCTGACGATGTACAGAATGGGATCACAATGTATATGGATAAAGAAGGTAATGAAGATGCAGCACAAATGTTGATGGGCATCCTCGAAGGATGGCAAGACACACAGGCAGCAGTTGCTATACGATTACAGGAAGGAGTTCCCTTAGATAATCTGATGGATACCATAAATACGGAACCAGACTTCATTAAAGCCAGCTCATTTACAGCAGAAGGAAGCGTTCCGGGAGCGATGGATTATTTTGCTGTCACAATGATTGTAATGACGTTAGTTTTTACAGGCATTCTTACGCTGGTACGTCTTAGTGAAGACTTTCTTAAACCAATGGGGTGGCGATTAAAAAGTACACCAGTACCCATCTCTGTTACCTTAGCTGGAAATATCATCTCGAATATTGCCATTGGCTTTATTCAAACGGTTATCGTGCTCTTATTTACCAAGTGGGTGTACGGTGTAGAATGGGGAAGCAATTGGTGGATTATACTTGGAACATTAATTGTAATGACGACTTTTGGTCATTTATTGGCAAGTACACTTGTACTGGGGCTTAGAGATGAAAACGCAGCAAATGGTGTATTCTTTCTATGTGCAATGGGACTTCCATTTCTCGCAGGTACGTTTCATCCATCTTTAATCGGTGGTTCTATTGGGCAGTTTCTGACAACTTACGGAACACCTCAATCATTGGCGCAAACAGCTATATTCAGTAGTATTTATGGCGGGGATACGGCAATGATTATTCAGTGTATGGGAATATTGGCTATATTAACAATTATTTTGATGGTTTGTACCGTTCTATTAGCAAGGAGGCGTGTGCTATGACTATTTTTTCAACATCATTAAAGCGCTCTTTAAGAAAACCGTTAGTTATTCTGGCTATATTTATTATGCCAATCATTTGCTTGGTAATTGATATTCCTTTTAGCGATACAGAGGAAGATACAGTACTAAATTCCATTCGAATTGCAGTAGCGGATATGGACCATTCACCAGCATCCGAAGCTTTTGTCACCAGACTTAAAGAGGTTTATAACATTCAAGAAATGGTTCGTAGTGAAGTTAATAATCAACTAGCATCTCAATCCAATGATTGGGCATTGGTGATTCCAAATGGATTCCAGGAGCAGCTGCTAAGTGGAGCAAATCAATTGGTAGAGAGCTATGGTTTTGCAGAAGCACAGCAGAGGACCCCAGCAAGTCAGTATGTCGATAATACGTTGAAATCGTTGAAATTACTTGCTTTGGAACAAGATGCTAACGGGTTGAAGGGGAGCCTGGACATATGGAGTACACAAACAGCATCTATCCCTGTTCATGCAGCTGGTACTGCTAAACACACATCACCGGGGACAGGTTTAGTGCTTTATGGAATGATTATTTTGTATGCAGCCTTTTTATTTACAAGCAGGCTGGCGGAAGATAGAGAATCAGGTATGTCTGCCCGGATCACATCTACATCGGTAACACCATGGCGCTATATGTTGGAACAGCTTGCTGGATTTTCAATTATTCTTTTTATTCAAAACCTGTTGTTTGTTATAGCTTATCAGGTGTTTTATCCAGAGGGGCTAGCATCTCCAGTATTAATTGCACTTGTGCTCATGATTTTCTCTGTTTTATCCGTTGGTTTTATGTTGTTGATCAGCGAATTATTTAGCAGCTCTTTCACCTTTGTCATTGCTTCGACAGTTGTGATTATACTAAGTTCCATATTAGGAGGACTATTTGTACCGATTGAACTATTTCCAAGCATATTAGAAAAAATAGCAATGATCATCCCGACGTATTGGTTTACACAAACGTTGAATGCTATTTATTCATTAGCTAATTACGGATTTCCATTAGCAATGATGTTCTTGTTTGTTATGATATTTTATGTTTTTTCTGGATGGAAACGAAGCAAAGCATTAGAATAATACCTTGAATACATCGCTAAGAAACAAGGTAGTAGTCTATATTTTTTTGTATATTACCTTGACAGTCATAGTAACTTATAAGATAATATACAGAAGGAGGTGAGGGTATAGTGCAATCTAAATTATCCTCTGACCTGCTTCGCGGACATGCCGATACAATGATCTTAAAACTCCTGCTCGGTGGAGATAAATATGGTTATGAAATTAGCAAATTAATCCTAGCGAATTCAGGTGAACAGTATGAATTAAAGGAAGCAACGATGTATTCCAGTCTGAAAAGGCTTGAAAAAGACGGAAGTATCCGTTCTTATTGGGGTGACGCGACACAAGGCGGCCGCAGAAAATATTATACGATAACACCAATTGGTGAAGATATGTATAAACAAAATAAAGCAAATTGGGAACAGGCTAAAAAGATCCTTGAACGCCTGTTATAAGATAGGAGAGTAATTGATGATTGAACAATTGAAAGCACATGTTCATAGTATTTTTGCACCTTACGACAATATGAAATCTGCACAGGAATTGGAAGAAGAACTGACACAAAATTTAAAAGAAAAATTTCAAGATTTTAAACGAAAAGGACACAGTGATGAGGAGGCGTACGAACTAACCATTGATTCTATAGGTGAAATTTCTGAACTGGTAAACTCCATTAATCTGCAACACAGCGAATTGGAACAGGCTGTAAGTATCGATTATTCTAGACAAACACTACATGGTTTGGATTTTCGTTCAGTGGCCATTCATGATGGTAAATTCAATGCCAGCGATTTAAATGGTTCGGATTTTAGTCATTCTGATTTAACAAATAGCACGTTCAAAAATAGTAACCTGGTAAATTGTATTTTTGAAGATGTTAATTTTACTGGAGCTTTATTCAAGAATGCGAACTTTACTGGGGCCACTTTAAAAAATGTAACCTATAATCAAACGCAATTTAAAGGATGTAATTTATCAGGGATGGATTTTGAAGGGGAAACATTTCATCAAACCATCTTTTCAGCATCTTCATTGAAAAAGGCTTCTTTTCGCCATACGATCATGAATAATGTTCAATTTAGAGGATGTATTTTGAAAAAGGTGGATTTTGACGGGGCTAAAATGGATAAATTAACTTACAATTTTTTAAAGGGAGCAAAGGCTGATCTAACGAATGTAACGATAGTTAATTGAAGGGAGGTTTTAAAATGAGTATAGGCACATCGATTGTTGTATCTGTTTCCATTATTTGTGTAACAGCGTTTATTACCGCTGTTGTATTAAAAGGGATGAGTATAGGAACGGACTGATATCCGGAATAATTAATGATATGATAATAAAAGGAACCGGCAAATGAATTGTTCGTTTTGTCTGACGTTCAAGCTTTTAATATAAGGAATACATTTTAAATATTTATATGAAAGCAAAGGCAGAGGTTATTTTAAATCAGCGTATCGTAATCCTATAGCGTTCTTTTTACCTCCTGTTCAGAAGTGGATAGGGGGTTTTTAATGTCTTTTCCAGATATGTTTAAGAAGTTCATTGTAAGAGAAGCCCAAGAGTTTGATTGAAAAAGATGTTGACTGCAAACTATAATTTTCTTATAATTAAACCGGTTGGACAGTTTTTAGGGGGTATCCTATGTCAAATAAGAGCGAACAAAAAAAGACACTTATTATTGAGAAAGCAAGAGAACTATTTATCCAAAAGGGATATAATGCGACGTCATTTTCGGAAATTGTTCAGCATGCCGGCATTAGTAAAGGCAGTATTTATTATCATTTTAACAGCAAAGAGAATTTATTTGTATCCGTTCTAGAATATGACACCGTTGAGTGGGAAAAAGAGTGGCAAGCCAAAAAACAAAATTATTCCACCTTTAGAGAATTCATCGTCGGTATTGCTTATCATTACCTGGATCATTTTAATAATCCAATTTTACAGGTATCGCAAGAGTTTTTTATGAGTAATCCAGATTTAGATAGAGATCTTTCGGATGAGATACAGCAAATTCTTGACGCTCCATTAAGGTATTATGAAAATCTTTTTGCTTGGGGAATTAGGGAACATGTGATTAAGCATTCGTCAGCTCAGGACTTAGCTATTGTATTTAATTCCGTTATTGGTGGAATGACAGTAGTTTATAATAAGTATGATTCGGAAACGTTTTATAAACTTTTTGATTTGTCCATTGAGTTATTTTTTGATGGTCTGCTAAACGATGAATAAACAAAAACAAAGAAAAGGGGGACGTTTATGTTTCGTCAATTTCGTCGCTGGCGTCGTCAGAAGGTCGTTCATAAAGTACAACGTGGGGATGGGCATTCACTGAAACCTTATCACTTAAAGCACTTATTCTCACGTTCACTATTTTACGCCAAATTGCGTGAAGACGACGGTATAGTACACACATATGCTGTAAACGTCAATTATTTCAGTGAGGAATCTACTACGGAACTATACCGGGACGGAAAGCATTGGGCTACGTCAGAGCTCCCGGCAGTTTTTCTAGTCCCCGGTGGTGCCATTGAAGTAGCGACAAGCACATACGGACTAAAACGGATGCACTATGTTACTGACAAAGGTGCAGAACATCCGCTAGCCCCCGATCCCTTATCGACAGAAGGCTTGCGGATGAGATTCGATGCACGTTTTCCAGGAGTAAGTGCCGTTATTGGTAAGATAGCCATTGTCATTTTACTGATTTCATTACTCTTAGGTCTTCCGCAGCTTGCCACGACCATCTCTCAGATTTCTTTTATTGCTGATCTTATTGGAACTTTCGAGTCGCCATTGGTTCTTCCCAATTGGCTAAATAGTACACTTCTGGTTAGTGGAGCCTTGGCAGCAATGGAGCGGGCTCTTATGTTACGGAGCCATTGGTTAATCGATATGGAAACCAGCTGGTGGGATACTTGAATTTAGCACCCCGTTTGTATTTCCAAAGATATATATTTTTTAAATAAAATTAAACCGACTGGACAGTTTGGTTTTGTTAGAAGCAAGGTATGTAGTTATATATTTATTCCTGTTAGTAGATACAAAAAGGAAAAATGGAGGTATGTAAATGATTGATGCAGTAAATGTGAAGAAACGTTTTATAAACAAAAAGGTCGAGCATGAGGTCTTAAAGAATGTCACGGTCCATGTCCACCCTGGTAAATTGACAGCCCTTGTAAGAAAAAATGGAGCTTGTTAAACGACGTTGTTACGAATAATCGCGGGTCTCCATGATATTGACGAGGGGGAATTGTTTATTGGAGGAGAGCCACAATCAACGAAAACCTTATCCCAGCGCAAGAATATCGGTGTTTTTTTCTGTTCAAAAAAGGAATATCATATAATCTTTGAAGATTTCTTAGCTTAACAAATTCTTTAGCAAGAGAATCTTTTAAAACAGCAATTGAGAAGAAATGATAGAGGCTTGTCCATGATAGGGTGGAAGAAACACTTAAGGAGGAGAAAATAATGACCGTAAAACTTACGCCCTATTTAATGATGGATGGAAATGCGAAGGAAGCGATTCAGTTTTATGAACAGGCATTAAATGCTCAAATTATTACCACCATAACCTATGAGGAGGTTCCTGATCTTCCTTCCGAAGACCTTAAAGATTTAGTGGCACATGCAAAATTAAAGATTGGCGATTCAGAATTAATGATCTCGGATAGTCCAAGTGTTTTGCCGGTTGAACCAGGCAATCAGGTCACAATTTGTATTTTAGCCAAAGATGCCGAAACGTCAAGGGGATTTTTTGAGGATTTAGAAAAAGAAGGAAACGTGAAGATGCCATTCCAAGAAACTTCATTTAGTACTGCTTATGGAAGTTTAACAGACAAATTTGGTGTTACATTTCTAATTGATACGGAAAGCTGACAGAAGAAAGTTCACGGTGATAAATCAACAAGGGACGCTATCCTCTCAGATTTGCGTCCCTTGTTGATAAATTACTTGATTCAGTTTTTCACTCTCGATCGTGGTGTGCCATACGTGATTCGATGTATGATGTAGTGACGCTTACACAGATTAGTTTGGTATTACTTGTTTCTGGTGGCATTGCAGCAGTTTTTGCATCATTGTCCATATATTTATATCAGAAGAAGAAATAGAAAGAAGTATAGAGGTCTTTAGAATTTTATCCATTTTTTCAAAAGATTATCTATATTTCGATGAATAATGATTTGTTCTGCCTTTTCATGAATTTTTATGTTTTTATCTTGACCGTCACGTTACGTGATACTGTAAGGTAAAAACAAAATAGGAAAAGGTGTGAGAAAATGAATATCAATATGCTACGGTCAGATAAGATTTATAAGCAGATTATTGCTTGTTCACCAGATGAAAAAAAAGAATTATATCGACAGGAGATGTTAAGGCCATACATGGGAAAATGGGAAAAGCAGCAGATTCCATTTCAAGCGAAAGAGGAGAATGGATTTGATGTGATGACAATAAATAATATGGCTCATCTATCACCGGAAATGATAACATCTGACATAGAACCAAAACTAAAATGGATTTCCTCTGATAAATTGTGGAATGAGTTAAAGCAGGCAATGGAACACTGTTTAAACCAATTTACCCAGCATGGAATCCACTTGCCTGTGACTGAGTATTTGGTTACGATACTATTAGGAAGTCCTGATGCTGAAATCTTACAGTTGAGTGACGGATACAGTGGAGAAGGAGGGATTCCTGGTTATATTTTTTTAAGTTTAATTCCAAATGAGTACACACTAAATCGATTACAGCCTGCTTTAGCTCATGAATGTAATCATAATGTCCGTTATCAATTTATTGAATGGAATGATAACATTAATCTTGGGGAATTGATTGTCAGTGAAGGACTGGCGGAAAATTTTGCGACTGCTTTGTATGGGGAAGATTTAATAGGACCTTGGGTCAGCAAAAAAGATGCCGATACTTTGAATAACATCATTAAACCGATATTACGAGAGCATTTAGAAATAACAGGATTGCAGCAAATTATGGCGTATCTTTATGGCGATGAAGTTGCAAGATTACAAGGGTTACCGGTTGTAGGAGGAGTACCATATAGTGCTGGATATGTATGCGGGTATTATTTAGTAAAATATTATCTGCAAAAAACAGGCAAGTCGATTGTGGAAGCAACAACACTCCCAGCCAATGAGATACTAAGCGAGGTGAAAGAATATTGGGATGAAGAAACCATACTACACCGTTAAAGATATGATTACCACAACAGGAGTCACGAAAAGAACCCTGCATTATTATGATGAAATAAATTTATTAAATCCAGAGAGTTATTCAAATAAAGGCTATCGACTGTATGATCAAGAGGATTTGGAAAAGTTGCGGATGATTTTGTTGCTAAAAGAATTAGATTTACCTTTGAAGGAAATAGCTACGATCTTGCAGATGTCAAAACAAGAGCAAAAGACTGTTTTGGCTGGACATTACGAAACGCTGCAAAGAAAAAAGCAAAATCTTGAACGAACGTTAAACAATGTAAAAGATTTTATTTCAGGAAAAGATAGTTCTTATTTAGATATTTTTCAAGAAAGTAATGTGTTACCGCTAAAAGAACAATACCAAATGGAAGCAAAATACGTGTACGGTGATACAGCAAAATATAAAGAATATGAAGAAAATCTCGAACATATTCCGAAAGAGAAAAAAGCTGCTATATTTGAAGCTTTTGAACAAAATATGCAGGGTATCTTCAAGCAATTTTCCCAACTTTCAAAAGAATCACCTGCTTCTGAAAAAGTACAGCAAACGGTTCATAAATGGAAAGGTTATATAGAACAGTTTATGATTGCTGATAAAGAAATTTTGCAATGTATTGCATACACCTATAAGGACAATGATGGATTTAAAAACTATATTAATCAATTTGGAGACGAAACACTGAGTGAATTTATTCATCAAGCTATTATGCACTATTGTGAAATGGAAGAGTTTCCATATATAGAAAATAAAGCAGTACATGATTGAAGCGTCTAGATTGAGGGTGCAATATATAGTAAACTGGATGTCTTGTTATGAAAAATGCTACTAAACTGCTTGTGACAGGGAAGAGATATGAAAATCTAAATATAAAGGAGGCCATGGGATCGTGTTTTTATCAACAGACCATGGCCCCATTGCTTTTCGTTTTTGATAGGATGATGAAACTAGTACTATCATAGACAAGCTTATTCGCAGAAATTAGTGTTAACATTTCCTTGACACTGGTTTGTGTTTCCGTTATCATTTGAAAAACCGACTGGTTGGTTTTTAATGGAGGAGTGAATGCTCGTGAGTAGAAAATATAATGCAAAACTAACAAAGGGAAATATTATTGCAACTGCTGTTCAATTGTATAGGGAAAAGGGCTTTGAAAAAACAAATATGCAAGATATTGCTAATACACTTGGTATATCTAAAGGTGGTATTTATCACCATTTTAAGTCCAAAGAGGAAATCATTGATATTGTTAGAGAAAATAAAGCAAATAATGTAGAAGTTCAGTTAAATTAATGGCAGGAAACGATTAAGGCTCAATCTGCCAAAGAGGAATTAACAGCTATCTTAGAAAAAAATAACAGATCAACAAGCACATGCGATGGATGAAGTATTCCGTACACAAATAAAGAGCCCGGATTTTATTGTATCGATAATGAAAAATTCAGTCGACAGCAGTGCACCTGCATTTGCCAACATTATAAAAAAGGAATAGAAGATGGGTCGATTACAACTGATTATCCTGATGAGGCGGCAGAGGTTTTCTTTCTTTTAATTAATATTTGATGTGACCCAGTTACCTTCAAAGCCAATCAAGAGAAGGTATATAGACGATTAAAGTTTGTCCAAGAAATGATGGAAGCCATTAGGGCAGATATCGTAAGTGACAAAGTGATTGATGAAACTGCGAATCTGCTTAAAGAATTGTATCTAGAAAATTATAGCCAAAATGAATAATTTATCGATTATACACATGCAAAATGTAAGAATCAGCCTGCGGAAGGATTAGAAAATTACTTCTTTCATGTCATGCGAGAGGAGGGAACATTGCGTTCAGTATATTTGCCATGACAGATTCATTTATGCCTATCGTAACAGAGGCTGTTACATTGTCTGTTATTCTCGGCGCCTTAAGAACTATCTTAATCATGGTGGTAGTTGCTGCTTCATTAAGTGTAATTGCAACCGGGGTTAGGTTTTATACAAAGTCTATTCCTGCAACGAAAGAGTGAAACTGTATGAATATGTCGTCTGTCAATCCTGGCCTGTTTTCTCTTCAGTGTCATCTGGGCTGCCTTGTTTTCTGAGCCAGAGCAGTCTAACCATCCGGATGCATGGACTTTTGATGAGTCTTTTGTATTAATTTTTATAGTCGCCATCATTATTTTGCCTGGTTGCCAGCGGGCATTATCAACGTTACTTCGCAAGTAATCATCCAATCTTCTATCCCGGACCATATGTTGGTCGTGTCATGGCAGCTGTTTTTGGGATATCAGCCGGGATTGCACCGATCGGGGCTTTGCTTGGTGGAGCAATAGGTGCTGTCGTAACCAGTGCAATGGTTATTCTAATCGGAGGTATAGTGATGTTAATAGTAGGTATTGTTTGGCGGTTTAGTAAAACAATGCGAGGCGTTCCAGCAGCAAAAGATTTAACACCAGGACATTTAGGGTTGGATAGACTATAAATTAGGTTGTTGACGAGTATTCATTTTGAAAAGATATCATACGAGAGAAGTGAGAAAATGAAGATAATAGAATTACCAATTGAATTTGAATTTAATGGACAAAAAAATTATATTTATCCCAGTTTAATTATATTAAATAGCGAACTAACCTTAGTGGATACAGGGTATCCAGATTTCCTGCCATTAATTGAAAAGGAAATTTTAAAAAATGGATATGAGATGAAGAATATAGAGAATATCATTATTACCCATTATGATGACGATCATATCGGCTCCTTATTTGATTTTAAAGAAATGTATCCTTGGATTAATATCATTGCGAGTGACATAGAATCAGAATATATTAGTGGTGAAATGGAGTCAGAACGGCTTGTTCAAGCGAAAGAAATGCTGGCAAATATGCCAGAGGAAGAAAAACAATTTGGCAAGTGGTTTGTAGAACAATTAGAGAATTTGAAGCATGTATCTATTGATGAAAAAGTAAAAGATAGTGATATGATTTTAAATAACCAGTGTGAAATAATAGCAACGCCGGGACATACTTCAGGACATATTTCACTCTATTTTCCAAACTTAAAAAGTGTTATTACTGGTGATGCGGCTGTGAAGGAAAATAATGACTTAGTTGTGGCGAATCCACACTTTTGTCTGGATATTTCAAATGCAAATCAATCTTTGAATAAAATTAAAAATCTTAAAGCTAAAACGTATTATTGCTATCATGGAGGGAGAGTCAGTTTATAGCCGGAAGCAGGAGAAGAATATGGAATCTAAGCTGATTATTATAAGAGGAAACTCCGGGAGCGGAAAAACAACTACTTCAAAAACACTTCAAAATTATGGGTATCCGGATTATCGTGTAGAAAATCTGTTTTAAAAGTTTAATGTTCACATAACACTAAATCGGATAATTATGTGTAAAATTATAAATTGCATGTAATATCATTTATTTTTTCTGTATCCATAAAACTGATTAACTCTCATTGTAGTTTTCGTTATGAAATCTTTTACTATCGGATCATAATTGTATTAAACTATTTGCAAATTTAAAGAACTACGTCCAAGTTTTCACTTGGGCGTTTTTACGCTGGGCGAGACCAGTATTAATGAAGATAATATATGAAATTCAGTTTCATTTCTCCAGGTTCGTTAAATTCATTCCAATTCGACTTTTATAAAAGAATACTTGATGGTTGACCCTCCCCTAAGAGGATAGCTTATAGTTCCTTTTGTAAGAAATGGGGAGGGAAAAACATGTATGAACTTACTGTAAAAGATATTAGCAAATCATTTGGCAAAAAGGTAGCCTTAAATAATGTGTCTCTTAAAGTGAAAAAAGGCTCTATCTTTGGACTAATTGGCCCAAATGGTGCAGGGAAATCTACTTTGACGAGTATATTAGCTACTTTGACCTTGCCAAATGATGGTACTGTCGAAATTTCGAATTTAGATGTTGTTTCCGAGGTGAACAAGGTTCGAAAAAAAGTTGGCGTCACTTTCCAACAAACAACTGTATTTTCGACAGGAACAGCTTGGGAAAACCTATTGATTGCCGGAAAAATGTATGGCATGAGTACTACAAAATTAATGGAACGAGGAGAACACCTGTTAAAAGAATTTGATTTGTTTCAGGCGTCTAATGATTTGGTTGGTACCTATTCAGGTGGAATGAAAAGAAAATTGGATATTGCGATAAGTTTGCTTCATAAACCTGAGATTCTTATATTAGATGAACCTACAGCTGGATTAGACCCAGAATCGAGAACTACCCTGTGGCAAATCGTTACAAAAATTTCTCAAGATGAAGGAACGACCATTTTTGTAACAACACACTATTTAGAAGAACTTAATCATCTAGCAACTAAAATTGCATTAATCAACAATGGAAAGATACTTGATATTGGGACGCCAAAAGAACTGATCAATAAACTTGCGGCTGATCAAATTGAAATCCACTATCGCAAATTAGATTTGGCAAGCATTTATAAAATCGAAGAATATATTTCTGACCTAAAAGAGGTCGTCCGTCATCAAATAGAACCAACAGCATTAACAATTATGACGAGTCATGGAAAACAAATTTTATCTGAATTATTGAGATACTTAATTCAAAGTAATGTCGAAATTGAATTTAGTGAATTGAAACAAGCAACGTTAAATGACGTTTATTTAGCAAACTTTAATGAGAAAGGGGGAGAACTATGAATAATTTGACACTCGCTTTGTTATTAGCAAAAAAGAGGCTAACACCGCTAATTAAAAATCCAATAGCAATTATCATTTCAATGTTCCAGCCATTGATTTTCCTAGTGCTGTTTGGCACGATATTTTCAAGCATATCTTCCGTTAGTGGGTTTGAAGAATCCAATTATGTATCGTATATTTTACCGGGAATTTTGATCATGAATGCTCTATTTGGCGGAATATATCTAGGAATGAGTACTTTAGATGACATGAAAGAAGGAATATTTAACCGATACTTAATTGCCCCGAAGAATAACCTGATTTTCATCATTGGTGACTTAGTCTACATTTTCACTTTTCAATTGATCCAATCCACTTTGCTAGTGATTATTGGCTATTTTATGGGATTTAGACTTCCAATGGGAATCGTTTCACCAATTCTTTTTCTTGTTACACCAGCATTATTTTCTTGTCTAATCGGAACTATTTCAATTGGAATTGCCGTTCTGACTAAAAAGCACTCAACAATGATTACAGTCATGCAGTTTTTCTCTTTTCCATTGATTTTCTTGTCTTCTGCCTTTATGCCGACCAATTTATTGCCAAAGTGGATAAGTATCCTATCAAAAATAAATCCAGTTGACTGGGTAGTTAGAGCATCACAATCCACTTTCAATCATTCGCCCGCAATCAGCTACTATTTACTGATTATTTTATGTGTCGTTATGGCAGTTTTCTTTTGTAAATTCACGTATGATGTTCAAAGAAAAAAGTAAAATAAATGTGTTGACCCTTACCTTAGGGGATACTTTAGTATAAAGAGCATTGAAAGGAGGAGAAAAGATGTATACGGTTCATGAAGTTGCAAAACTAGGTCATTCAACAGTAAAGACATTACACCATTATCACAAAATAGGTCTTTTGATTCCAGAGCAAACGACAGAAGCCGGCTATCGCCTATATGGAAAAAAAGATTTAGAACGATTACAGCAAATACTTTTTTACAAAGAATTGGATTTTCCTCTCAAGGAAATTAAACAATTATTAGATGGCGAAATCAACAGGGAAAATACGTTGATTCAGCAAAAATATTTACTAGAACAAAAAATTGAACGTTTTAAAGGACTAATCAGGACGATTAATTCCTCTATTAAAAATGCCAAAGAAGGAGTCGATATAGATATGGAAACCATGTTTAAAGGTTTTGAAACTGAAGAAGAATGGCAAGAAGCCTTAAAAGACCAAAATGAACATTTGAAAAAAGAATATGATTTTGACTTGTCGAATAAAACAATTGATGTAGAATCAATGAATGACTCTGCCATGGAAGCACAGTCATTTAATGAAGATATGATTCGGTTCTTACAAGAGAGTTTCTCTCCAAATAATTCAAAAGTTTTGGATCGTGTAAAAGAACATTTATCCTTTTTAGAAAATAAAGATCATCCATCAACACCGCAAGACTTTCTAAATCAAACAGAGTTTTTCATCGTTGACGACTTTCATAGAAATATGCTTGAGCAATGGCAAGTGGGTTATACTTATTTTCTAAACAAAGTAGCAGCTAGTTATTTGTCAAGTATTAAATAGAACCAATACCAAATAATACAAATAAAAATGAATGGTATCCATTTTTAAATTTTTAATTCCCTTACATCTGGTTCGACCAAAGATATGATATTTACGAAATCCAAGGGCTGTTTAGACAGCTCTTTTTGAATTTTCTTCTATAATGAAAATGAAGTATCCTGAAAGGAGAGTAAAAGTGTGCTAACAAATATAATTAACCTACCAAACTTAAAGATTCTTGATATGAAAGAGAGTGAATATGATTATAGATTCCTAGCAGAGTCTGCTACTCCATCTCCATCACATTGTCCTAAATGTGGGGCAATTCCTAACCTATACAAACATGGAAAAAAGGAACAACTATTCTTTGATCTACCGATGCACGCCAAGCGTGTAGGGTTAATTATAAAACGACAGCGTTATAAATGCCGTGAATGTAATGAAACATTTTTTGAAGATTTACCAGATATGGATGTTAATCGTTCCGTTACTAATAGAATGATAAATTGGATTCAAGAAACCAGTCTTGAAAAGACATTCACTTGTGTTGCAGACGATATAGGCGTTGACGAAAAAACTGTACGAAACATCTTTAATGATTATGTAGATGAGCTTGAAGCTAAAACAGATTTTAGAACTCCTAAATGGCTTGGTATTGATGAAGTCCATTTACTCAAAAACTATCGTTGTGTTATCACAGACGTTGAAAACAAGTCTGTAATTAATATTTTACGAAAACGTAATAAAGATACGGTTATCAGTTACCTTTCAAATCT
>DAMDKS010000041.1:0-37121 GCA_032085455.1 Oceanobacillus sp. | reverse complement strand
TCAAAGCTTAATTAAATCAAGGGGTTAAGTGCATTTTTTAACTCCGAAACTTGAGATAGTAAATTATTTTTTCATCGTAACATTCTTGAATGACCTGTGAAATAAAAAGTGGATTCCCCTGTGTAATTCGGTAGGTTGTTTTACATAAAAAATAGAGGTCCCTATCGCTCATTGTAAACAAATCTTCAATCCATTCCTTAAGATGATAAGGGATTAAAGGATTGACAGTCACACGAATGACATCGACATTTTGCAGCTGTACGTTCTCAATTAGATGAGTCAAAGGATGACTTGGACCAATCTCTTCATCCCGATAAGTTCCAATAATCATGACATCGTTCATTCTTTGACGACCGAGGAGATAATTAAATAAATCAGCTGTTTCCTCGTCCATCAAGTGCAAATCATCCAAAAATAAATAAAGGGGATGATTAGCCGTGGCGAATACACTTAGCAAGACTTGAATCGCTTGTCTAAACCTCATTTTAATTTCTTCAGCCGTCTGCTCAGATGAGTGAGCTTGGGGCTGAATCCACCTTTTCAGTTCTGGGATAAGATGGGTCAGTAGATCACTGTAGGGACGCAATGTGTTCATTTTTATTTGCCATTGTTCGATTTCTTCAGTGTTATCAGCAGGGATTTGCCGTACTAAATCACCAAATGCGCTAAGAAGAGGTTCATAAGGAGTACGGGCTGTCGACCATTTTCCTTTGATGAAAAATCCCGCATCTTGGCAATGTCTTCGGTATAAATTGTCTGATAAGGCTGTTTTTCCAATACCTGAAGGGCCATGAATAAGGAGAATCCCTCGCTGGTTCTGCACGATTTTGCTGTAGCCGTCATAAAGTTGTTGGCGCTCCGTTTTTCTTCCATATAATTTTACGAATTGTTCTTGCCAAGTTTTTGAACTGTTACTTTTGGGCGATGGTTTAAGCATTTTATCACTCCTTTTTTAAGTAGTTCAAATATAAGGTGGATTATTTGGAAATTTTAAAATAACTTTAAGATTACTTTAACTCGATTTATACTTCAGATTTTATAATCAAATACGAAAGAAGAAAAACTTATCAAGTCAAGGGTCCAGGGTGAATGAAAAATGCGGAGATAGGAGGTTGGTTCATGATGAATTAACTTTATTTTAACATAAAAGAATGTATTATACTTGTCTAAAATATTAAAAAATTCAAAAGTTACAGTTTGACTGCAATTCAGAGACGGGATAAAAGCGCTATCCTATAAAGTGAAAATTCATTAAGTGGTACTTATAATTCTTTTTTTTCACCTCAAATTCTTGAAGTGGGGATTTACTAACAGTTAATTCGGGATAAAAATAAAATATAAATGAGGGGATTTAAATCAAACAAAAGAGTGTCATGACTGAAATCGAAGTTCAGAAGGCGCCAGCTTACTTCACTTTAAAACGGTTTCTGGATGTGATAATCAGCGGTTTATTGCTCATCGTATTATCTCCATTTCTTTTGCTGATTTGTTTGCTTCTCTATTTTGATGATGGATTACCTATTCTTTTCCAGCAAGTTCGGGTTGGAAGATATGGACAAACGTTTACCATCTATAAATTCAGAACGATGCCAGCTAAGAGAACAGATGAAGTAAGCAAACAACGACTGAACAGAGGCGAATGGCTGAATGGTGTGCCAAATGATTTTGTATTCAAGTCCTGTCACCCAACGGGTCTATCATACCTGGGGAAATTACTAAGAAAATATAGTTTGGATGAGCTGCCTCAGCTAGTGAATGTCATCAATGGAAATATGAGTTTAATAGGCCCAAGACCAGAAGTGCCTGATATCGCCCGTTATTACAATCAAAAACAGCTTGAAAGATTATTAGTTAAACCAGGCATGACGGGTTATGCACAAGTAAATGGACGGTCCCATTTAAATCATGGTCAAAAAATTGAATATGACCGATATTATGTTGAACATTGTTGCTTTCGGATGGACGTTCAAATTATTGCGTCCACCGTTCTGAAAGTCCTTAGGGCAGATGATAACTATTAAGAGGCAATCAGAAGAAGATGTGAACAGAGAGGATTGTGTGTATGGGAAGTTCGTTGCAATTCAAAGATGTCATCTCTATTGTGATGAAACGATGGAAGTTGTTACTTATTATTCCGATCCTTTGTGCCATGATTGGTTTTGCCGTCAGTTTCTATGTCTTGACACCTGTTTATCGTGTTCAAACTGATTTATTGGTTAATCAGACAACAACGAATCAAGATCAGCTAGCGACAACAGATGTCGAGATGAATTTGCGCTTAATTGAAACCTATCAATTCATCATTAATAGTTCTAGAATAAGAGAACTTGTGTTGGAACAACTGGATTATATCTATAGTATGGAAGAACTTGAGAAAAAGTTTTCAGTTGAAACAAGTCCAGATACGCAAATTATCTCACTTTATGTGGAAGGGAGTGATCCAGAGATAGCGAGTGAAATAGCAAATGTATATGCTGATATCGCTCAGCAAGAAATTTCTGATCTTATGCAGCTAGATAATATTCGCAGGCTGACAGAAGCAAAGGCAGAGAATTTTCTTATTCCTGTTCAGCCAGTACCTATTTTATATACGATTATTTCATTTTTTGCTGGTGGGGGATTGGTGTTAATATATATTGCTCTTTCAGCTTATTTCAATACAAGGATTCACACGAGAAAGGATGTAGAGAGATATTTGGGTGTCCCTTTACTTGGGGCTGTTGGCATGTTCTCACAAAAGAAAGGAATACAGTATGAGAGGAAAAAAGACTATTTTGATTTTATTTCTCGATCGAATAAAAATAAACCGGATTTGGAAGCGTTTCGAACATTGCGCACAAATATTCAGTTTCAACGTGCTACTAAAAAGTTGAGTTCCATTCTTGTGACAAGTACTGATAAAAGTGAAGGAAAAACAGTTTCAGCTGAAAATTTAGCCATTGCCATGGCGCTTGATGATAAGAAAACAGTTTGGATCGATGCTGATTTACGTAAATCATCCTGGGAAAGTGCGGAGGACGATAGCTTGAATATAGGGCTGACGAATTACCTTAGTGGTTCGATTAAGATGGAGGATATGGTTATCGAGACGTCAATACCGAACTTATCTATGATTAATAGTGGACCACTGCCACCGAATCCTACTGAATTAATTGCATCGTTACGAATGGATAAATTGCTTTCTGAACTGGAAAAGTCATTTGACATCATCATCATTGATAGTCCACCCTTGGTATTCTCCGATCCAGCCGTGCTTGCAGCCAAGGTTGATGGATGTGTTTTTATTAGTAGTGCCGGAAAAACAAAAGTGGCACATGCTCAACAAGCGATCGGGCAATTAAAAACAGTCCATGCAACCATCCTTGGAGCGGTGTTAAATAACAAAAAAGAAAAGAAGAAAGCTGTCAGCTATTAAGAGATGAAAGTCAGGTGGGCAATGATGAGGCTATTCACTACGCTGTATCACAAGTTAATAAGAAATGATTTTATTCATAGTGTGACCGTCCTTGTGTCAGGAACGGCTTTATCGCAAGTCATTATCGTTGCCTTAACACCATTGCTAACAAGGTTGTACACGCCAGAGGATTTCGGAGTTCTGTCGGTTTATAGTTCAGTGATGCTTACCGTTGCAATTGTTACATCGCTGCACTATGAGACAGCAATTCCCTTGCCGGAGAAGGAGAAGGATGCTGTTAATTTATTAGCCTTATCTTTTTTCATTCTTTTGATGAATGTCCTGCTATCTTTCATTATTTTGGCAGTATTCAAAGAGCCTCTTCTTTCTTTATTCAATATAGAAGGCATGAATAAAATGATTGATTTTCTTCCTCTAAGCATTTTAGGTTTTGGACTGTTTCAAGTCTATCAGCTCTGGTTGTTGCGCCAAGAAAATTATGCGCAAATTACAAAAGGAAAAGTGCGCATGAATGTCTCACAAATTTTTTCACAAACGGGTCTAGGCTTTATTACGACCTCTTCTTTCGGATTAATAGCGGGAGAAGTGGCGGGACGACTTATAGGAGGAGGTGGCATGGCCTTATCTTCTTGGAAGGAAGTCAAAAAGAAAAAAGCCTTCCTGTCAAGAAGGAAAATGTGGAAACTCGCCAAAAGGTACCGTCGTTTTCCGCTCGTATCGAGCTGGTCTTCTTTGCTGAGTGGGTTGACGTCCCATCTTCCAATGTTGTTTATTGCTTACGCACTCGGGGTGAAAGCGGCCGGCTGGTATTTGCTCGCGAATCGTATCCTGGCTCTCCCTGATGCATTGCTTGGTTATTCGGTTAAACAAGTTTATATGGCTAAGTCAGCAAAAATCATTCATGCATCGTTTTCAGGGTTTTCAGCACTGTTTTGGGGGACGGTGAAGCAAATGGGACTGATTTCACTATTTATTTATATTCCAATTGTCCTTTTTTCACCATTTGTCTTTCCATTTGTATTCGGTGAAAGCTGGGGAGATGCGGGGGTGTTTGTTCAGTGCATGAGTGTATTATTTCTTGGCCAGCTTATCGCAGGACCCATCAGTGCTACCTTTATCCTGCTTGAGGAACAGTATATTGAAGTGCTATGTGAGTTCATACGACTTATTTTATTATTGCTCGGCATGTTGGTCTGCAATCTGTTTTTGGAAGAACCCTGGCAAATTGTCCTTTGTTTAAGTGTGGCTGGCATGTTTGGTTTTCTCATTCTCGGCTTTTTTTCTTGGGTAGTCCTCGCTCGCAGACAAAGGGAAATTCAATTAGCTGGGAGAGTTCATTATGGATAGAACGATAAATAATCATAAAGGTTTTTTAATGATTTTTGCGATAATAACTGCTCTTAGTTCCGTAGTTTTGATTGAACCTGCACCATATGATCTATTGCTTGTTATGCTCATCGGAATCGCCATTGTTTGTCAGTATGCCAGATATGTTTCGCATCATTTTTGGCCTGTCCTTTGCTTACTTTTATTTGTGGAAACGAATTTAATATCACTATTTTTTGTTCAGGATATGGAGCAGGCGAGTTATTATTTACTGATTACGCTGTACTGTATGATCACTTTTACAGGAATTATTGGGATAGCAAGTTTTTATGGCATTGTTTTGTTGCCCTATGCTTTTTATGCTTATACCATTGCCGCGTTACTCGTGGTCATTCCTGGGATTATTGCTTACGTGCTGCAAGGTTCGATTCTCGATTTATTTCTTTGGGAGGGGAGAGTCAAAGGACTGTTTAAGGATCCAAATGTTTTTGGACCATTTCTTGTACCCCCTGTATTATATGCCTTGTGGAAGATAGGCAGAAAAGGACAGAGGACGGGTCAAATAGTCGTATGGGTTGTTATTTTCATTATATTAACACTCGGTATCTTACTCAGCTTCTCTCGGGCTGCCTGGGGCCAATTTATTTTAGCAGCGGGAATTTACTTTTTACTTATGAATGACGCATCGACTAGACGAATGAAAACACTTGTTATTTTGACCATGGTGTTCGTTCCTGTGCTTATTTATGTAATTATGCAAACGAGTATTGGTGATTTATTTTATGAACGTCTCGGGATACAGCACTATGATCAAACACGTTTTCAAAAACAAGAAGATTCACTGGAATTCATGTTAGCATATCCACTTGGGTTTGGACCCGGGCAATCGGAACATTTTTTAAATCATTCAACACATAATTTATTTATCCGAATGATATCGGAGAATGGGGTATTTGGATGTCTTTTCTTTTGCCTTTTCTGTCTGATGACACTTGTTCGCAGCTTTTATATGAGTAAATATTCTTCAATAGCAAGTAGCGGATACTTCATTATCATTACGGCAAGTTTATTGGGTATTTTTTTAAATAGTTTGTTTATCGATACGATGCATTGGCGACATTTTTGGTTTCTTCTTGCATTACCTTGGATGGATATTAAACCAAGTATCAAGAGTAAAAAAGTATGAAAACATGTGGGGTGAGCGTGTGAAAATTATCCAGTTTATTACACGAATGGATGTTTTGGGTGGAGCGCAGATGCATGTATGTGAGCTTTCTAAAGCCCTTGTGAAGGATGGCCATGAAGTTGTAGTCCTAGGGGCGGGTACAGGAGAGTTATCAGAGGAGTTAAAGGAATATAGGATTACTTATAAGCCATTGAAGTATGTTGTGGTTCCGATTAAACCTTATTTTGACGTACTGGCTTTCTTTGAAGTGAGAGAGATCATGAAGGAAATAGATCCTGACATCGTGGCACTTCACTCCTCAAAGGCAGGCATGATAGGCAGGCTGGCAGGTAAAAGTTTAAATATCCCAACCGTTTTTACAGCCCATAGCTGGTCATTTGCTGGAGAACCGTCCCGAAAAAAAAAGAAGCTTTTCATCCTGATGGAAAAATGGGTGGGAAAGTTTACGAATGGTGTGATTACTGTGTCCGATTTTGATTATAAGCAGGCGATAGAAAAACAAATCGTTCCAATGGATAAGATACAAAGGATTCATAATGGCATTTACGATATTGCTCTGGATAAAGTGACGAATGATGTGCCTACATCGATTGTCAGGTTATTGATGGTCGCACGTTTTGCAGAACCCAAAGACCATTGCTTATTGCTAAAAGCTTTACAACGCGTAAAGACAAAAGGATGGCATTTAACCCTGGTTGGTGACGGTCCACTGTTTGAAAGTGTGAATCATTTTGCAAAGGCAATTGGCTTAGCAGATCAGATTACATTTGCAGGAGAGAATCGGGATGTGACTGCAAAACTAAGGGAGACCGATATATTTATGCTAATCAGCAAATCGGAGGGTCTTCCACTCAGCATTATTGAAGCGATGCGTGAAGGGCTGCCAATTATTGCATCAGATGTTGGAGGTACATGTGAATTAATTGATCATAGAAGGAATGGTTTGCTTGTTCCAAAAGGAGATGAAGATGGATTGATTGAGGCATTAAATGAAATGATGGCGAGTGATGTTTTAAGGAAGCAACTTGGAAAAGCATCTCGACAAAAGTTTATGTCGCAGTTTATTTTTTCTGATATGTATCATCAGACTGAATCTTTTTATAGCGATATTGCACGTGCGGCTAAAGGGGGCAGCTAACATGAAAGCTTTTGTTATCGGCGGAGCAGGCTTTATCGGATCACATATTGTTGACCAACTATTGTCTCAAAAAGTTGATGTAGTTGTTATTGATAATTTATCAAATGGGAGAAAACACTGGCTTCCACCTGTTGTCACTTTTTATGAATTAGATATGTTTGACCAGGAGCTTGAAGATGTTTTTGAAATTGAAAAACCCGATTTTGTATTCCACCAGGCAGCACAAATCTCGGTAGCCAAATCGATGACAGCTCCTGCAGAAGATGCTCGGATGAATATTTTAGGAACGATTAATGTCTTGCAATGCGCAGTTAAATTTCAAGTTAAACGGTTTATTTTTGCGTCCAGTGCGGCGGTATATGGGATGCCAGAGTATCTGCCAATTTCTGAAGAACACAGGATTGAGCCAGCTTCTTTTTATGGAATGTCTAAAGCCTTTGCTGAAGAATATATTCGGTTGTTCAGTACACTGCGTCAATTAAAATATAGTATTTTTCGTTATGGAAATGTCTATGGACCAAGACAAAATACACATGGAGAAGCAGGTGTTATCGCGATATTTTTCGATAGATTATTTTCTGGAGAATCATTGACCATTTACGGTGATGGGACACAGACAAGAGATTTTATTCATGTCAAAGATGTTGCCGCGGCTTGTGTCAAATCCATGACATTAAATGAGTCATCAATCATGAATTTAGGGACAAATAAAAGCGTGTCCATCAATGATTTAATTAGACATATTATGGAGGTTACAGGCATGACCGTTGTCACGAATAGGATGCCAAGGAAAAAGGGAGACATTATCCATAGTTATTTAGATAATAAACAGGCATTACTTCAACTTGACTGGCAGCCGGTTTACACAATCATCGACGGTTTATATGACATGTACCAAAATTTAAAAAAAGATTATAAGCAAGTGAATGACCGAGGAGAGCCCGATGTCTGAGAAACAGATTACTTCGGTTGAAAAACAGAGGGGAAAATTTATTATTTCACTTGATTTTGAATTATTCTGGGGCGTTCACGATGTTTTTAGTAAGGCTGATTATGCTAAAAATATCTATGGGGCCCATGAGGCAGTACCAGAAATTTTAAAGTTATTTAAACAGTATGATATAAGAGCAACTTGGGCTGTTGTTGGTATGCTTGCCTTTGAAACGATGGAGCAATTCAAAGCAAACCTGCCAGAAAAAAAACCAAATTATACCCATGAAAAACGATCATCATACTATCATGCAGACAGCGAGCAAATCCAAAGGGCTGACTATGATTTATATTTTGCCCCTGAGCTAATTCGTGCCATTCGCGGGACTCCGGGACAGGAAATTGGTTCCCATACTTTCTCACATTACTATTGTTTGGAAAAAGGGCAGTCACTCGATACATTTGTAGCAGATGCTAAAACGTTTACGAACGTTATTCTAGCAAAGGACGAGAAATTGCAAGCGATTGTTTTTCCGCGTAATCAAGTGAATAAGGCGTATTTATCTGCCTGTCGTGACCTGGGATTTTTAGCTTACCGTGGGAATGAAAAAGGGTGGGTTTACCAGATTAGAAAAAATGATCGCAACCATTTGCTGAAAAGAGGGCTGCGATTGCTCGACATGTATGTGAACCTATTTGGTTATCAAACGTACGCTATTCCCGTGCCAAATGAAGGATTACCTATCAATATACAGGGAAGCCGGCAATTAAAACCAGTATCGCCAACACTTAGCTGGCTTGAGGGAAGACGTTTGCAGAGAATTTTAATGGAAATGACCTATGCGGCTAAACAAGGGGAGGTTTATCATTTATGGTGGCATCCCCATAATTTTGGTGTTCGCCTTGAAGCAAATTTGTCATTTTTAACTCAGATTCTGAAACACTATCATTATCTAAATGAAAAATATCATTTTCATAGTGTAACAATGGGAGAACTAGCGTCTGAAGTCGTAAATAATAGTCTGAAAGTCAAAGAAAATGGAGTGATGGCATGATTATTCAGTGGAAAAAATATATTTTTACAATTAATGATATATATGGAGTTTCTCCGGAAGAAACGAATTTGCCACAAGCAGATGTGCATGCTTATTTTCAACAACCTGATTATCTTGAAGCAAATCGTAAGCGGACACTTCATAAAAGGGTCAAGACGTTGTGCATTGACCTCGATAAATCGGAGGAACAGTTAAGAAAAGAGATGAATCGAACGACGCGCTATCAGATTAACAAGGCTGGGAGAGATCATTTAACTGTCAAGCATCTCACCACAGTGACGAAACAAGATATCATTGAATTTGCAGCTTTCTTCAATCCGTTTGCAACGGAAAAGGGGATTGAATTATGCCGAGAAGAGAAGGTGAAGGCTCTGCAAAACAGTAATCGTCTGGTCATTAGTTATGTGTACCATGAAGATGGCCGAAAAATGGCCAGTCATCTATATATTATTGATGAGGTGAGGGCAACGATGTTGTATTCTTGTTCTGGCCGATTTACAGAAACGGATATCCCACCATTGCAAATCGGCCGCGCCAATCGCTATTTACATTGGCAGGATATTTTATTTTTCAAAGAGCAAGGGTATCAGGTTTATGATTTTCTTGGGTTATCCATTGATGAAAATGATCAGGAACAGCAAAATATAAATAAATTTAAAAAGGGATTCGGCGGAAGGGAGGAAATAAATTATCAAAGTTTCGTTCCACAGACTAAAAAGGGAATCGTAATGTTTTTCCTTTTGCGTTTAAAATGGCGTCACCAACTAGAGCTTGTGAAACGGGAAACCATTATACGTGAAAAACAAGTTCGGATTTAGGATATAGTCTTTAACTCCGATGCTCTTTGAGTGAATAGAGTTGTCTGGTTAAACGGATTTTCTTTGATTTTCAATTTACTTTACAACAAATAAATTGAAAAAAGTTAACAAAAGATGCATATATTTATTAGCATATGCATCTTTTGTACTTTCAAATATAATCACTGTATTATGGCATGTTTTCACCCATAGCTGCTTTCATCTCATCCTCAGAAATCATCTCAAGTTCGTTCATTTGGTGTAAAACAATTTCTTGTCGCTGTTTTGCTTTTTCTGGGTGTTTTATAGGTGAATAGTACTCTGGTCCTTTCAACAAGCCAGCTAGTGTTGCGGCCTCACTTAAGTTAACTGTTTCTTTATTTGGATCGTCAGAACGTACAGTTTTGTCAAAATAAAAGTTGGCTGCTTGTTCAATTCCAAAGTTTCCATGTCCAAAGTAAATGTCGTTTACATACATTTCAAGTAATTCTTCTTTTGAATACTCCAGCTCTAAATTTATAGCAATAATCATTTCTTTCAATTTTCTTCCAACTGTCTTATCCTGAGATAAAAACAAGTTGCGGGATAATTGCATGGTGATGGTACTGCCACCTTCCACAAATTTCCTTGCTTTCACATTTTCCCACATGGCACGGGACAAGCCTGCTGGATCAACCCCAAAATGGGACATAAAGCGACGGTCTTCAACGGCAATAAATGCTTTCCAAACATAATCTGGCATATCGTCAATGATTACATACTCCTGTGTACTGTTAGCGGCATCCGGGTTTTGCAGGTTTTTAATCTCATCATCATCAATTAATAGCTTCCCTGTTACAATGGTTGCAGCAAAACCTAGAAGACTTAGGATAAAAATCATACCAATAAGCTTGATCAAACGTTTCATTAGTCTAAATTTACTTTTTTGTTTCTTGCGTTTTTGCGTTCTTGAATGGCGTGTGCGATTCGCTGTTTGACTCACAAGTATACCCCCTAGATTGTTGCCATATATAAATATCCAAACCCTGCAATAATGAAGATTAGTACAAACATATATAATAAAAATGCTTTCGTAGTTAATTTCATATAGAATCTCCCCTGTAATCCATTTTTGATTACTTTTAGTATAAACAGAATGCTTCCTTGTTCCCATCGATTTTCCTTTCGTATCTCTTACAATCTTGTAAGGAAAAAGCCCTAAGTAAAAAAGAAAACGATTTTTACTATTAATCGGCTGGAAAAGGATGAACGGATTTATGAAACGTTTTACAAGCTGCTAAAAAAGGGAAAAACAGATTCTATAAATAATATAATACTAACCTTATTGTAGCTTATTAAAACTACAATCGTTAAAAAGGAAGATGTTATTTTTAGGGATACACAAATGACGCACGATAGAGCCATTGATTTATTTGCAGGAGGTTAAAATAAAATGTTAAAAAAATTTACTTCACTATTGGTAATTCTTTTAACGATAATGTTAGTTGCTTGTCAAGAGAGTAATCAGAGGGAATCAAGCGAGGATGCCAATCAATCTAATCAGTCAAGCACAGAGGAGGCTGATTCAGAAAATCAAATAGATGATTCAGAGGATGCATCTATTGGAGATACGGAAGATTCAAATGAAGAGGACATGAACGATGAATCTTCTGAGGAAGAGTCCGAGGAGCAAGATTCAAATCCCGTGAAGGAAGAAGATTTTTCAACTGAGGAAGAAGCAGTAAACGCAATTGAAGGGTACAGTGAAGTTGAACAAACGAATGTTGTCGAACCCCCCCGAGCGAGAAACCTGTTTCCCCGCGCATGAATAGCGAAAATGCGCGCATGAAACGACCTTCCCCGCGCATGACCACCATGTATGCGCGGCAAACCCACATTCACGCGCGGCAAATCTTGGTTCATGCGCGGGCAAACAGCTTTGATGCGCGCACTTTTGTCGAATGCGCGCGGGTTCACCTTAGCAGCATGCCTTCAGCACACAGCTATTTCTTATTTACTGGAGTTTTATCCCATCTTCCTTTTCCGTTGCTTTTGCTCTAACGGTTTTCAGCAGACTTTGTCTTTTCTTGTTTGAATCTGTTATCAATTGCTGTATATTATATAAAGAGAAATCGTAAGGATAAAAAACAACCACTTTAAATAAATTTTAAATTTATTTCTCTTTTTTCAACAAATCGATTAATATTAATAATGGGGAAACTTCTAAATCATCTCATTAAACGAGGGAATGAAAAATGGACGCTCACTTGCGTATAAATGGTAAGACACTGAGATGCTTAAAGAAATAGAAGTAAAGTAAGAATAAGGGCTAATTTTGTTATTAGTCCTTATTATCATAGCGGAGGTGGCTTATGAAAATTGTACTCTTATTTGGTCCGCAGGCTGTTGGCAAAATGACAGTAGGGCAGGAGTTAGAAAAAATAACTGAATTGAAGCTGTTTCATAATCATATGACGATTGAATTGCTTGCACCACTTTTCGGATTTAGTCCGGAGATGTGGGAGTTAACGAATAAATTTCGTATGGAAATATTTAAGACAATGGCTAAAAGTAAACAAAAAGGCCTGATATTTACTTATGTGTGGGCGTTTGATCAACAAGAAGATTGGGATTATGTAGATAAGGTATGTGAAATTTTTGCATCCCAAGGTGGAAATATATATTTTGTGGAACTGGAAGCTGATATCGGCAAGAGACTGGAACGTAATAAAAGTCCACACAGGCTTGAACACAAGCCGACAAAAAGGAATATTGAATGGTCTGAAAAGGAACTAAAAAGGACAATGGAAAAATATCGATTGAATTCATATAAAGGCGAAATAAAAAAGGAAAACTATATAAGGATAGACAACACAAATTTAAGTGCACTTGAAGCAGCTAAAACAATAGCAGAGAGATTTGACTTATAAAAAACATGATATCAGCAAAAATTGAGAGATATTATCATAAAAAAGAAATAGTCCACACTTTAGGAGCGCAATAGTTTGGAGTTACCTTATGCATACAAATTCAGATTACTTATTGGGGATGGACTTTTTATCAGTTTTAATAGCGGATAGGGGGAATGATCATGTCCAAAACACAACGTTTGATTGAACTGATGATGACTGTGAATACAAAGCGTAAATTTACGGCAAGAGAGCTGGCGGAGGAATTTGGAGTATCCTATCGGACAATATCAATATTTGCCCGCAGATGCAAAAGAACGTATTGATTCCATGAAGGATTGTATTGTTTTTTGGAATCCCAACCGTATGCAGACAGTAGATTATCTTGAAATAATATTAGATGCTGCTGTTAATCAATCCGCACTTTCAATCCTATATGACAGTCAAAAAGGCGAAAGGGAAAGGACGATTCAACCAATTGGATAGCTATAATGGACTTTGGTATTGCCCTGCCTATTGTTTCCTGCGTCAAGAAATTCGTCTGTTTCGTACTGACCGAATAAAAAATGCTGTTATAACTGATGCTGAGGTGCAGAACCTGCCTTATCAATCTGTCAAGGACTGGATTAAATTGTCGGAGAAAGAAGTTGCAGATTCAATTACTTTTTCTGTAGAATTTTCAAGAGAAGGAGTGCGGCGTGCTAAATCAGAGATAGATTTGGAGCGGTTAGTGAAAGAAAGAGCAGATGGTACAGGCTGGTTAAAAGCTGAGATTCCAAAATCAGAGTTAAAATTTTTTGTTGATCTCATATGGAATTTTGGAACCGAAGCCTTTATATTGGAGCCTTCTGAGGCTATTGCATATCTAAAGTACAAACTAAAAAGGCTATCAGAACAGTACCAATGATTTTTTGAATAATCTGCGTTAATAGTGACAAGGATTGTCATTATTCCAGCCACACTGAAAAGGCTGCAGGAAGCGTTTTTGGTATATGAATCTCAAGTTGATACTGATTGGAATACGGGTTGGTTTGATTTCAAAATGGAATGGCAGGAAATAGAACTGCAGCAAAACATGGTGAATGCAATTTCCGAAATGCTGCTGCGATTCTTCGATGCAATTATTTTTGCTTCCTTAGATCAAATAAAAAGCTGGTCAGAGCTAAAGCTTAAAACGATTCAAAGTGCCATAGATTTATTAATAGAGCGTGACGAGATTGTTAAAATGGAAATCAGTGGTCTTGGAGAAGGATTCATGCGAAAGAAAGATCTGGTTTGAACGATAAAGCAATCATTCCATCAGTTTTTATGCTTGATAAATCAGATTTTCTGGTGAGGGTATATTTGAATGAATTAAAAAAGCTGTTCAGTGGAAAGGAAGTCCTGCAATATCTTTTAATTGATGGTGAGTTCAAGGGTGCAGTACTCGGACATTGGAGAATTGGTCCACATGATATTGAAGATATCGAGCTTCATCTTGTACAAGATGAGGCCGAGAAAAGAAAAAAAGAAATCACTGCTGCGATTAGGGAAATCTATTCAATAGATACAACTGCTATTCTTCGATTTAACGGAGAAGCTTTGGTATGAAAGGTCAAAATGGGATTCATATCATTAATAAAACACAACCAAGAAATTATTAGTTTAAAGAAGGGATAGTTAGTAGTGATAAATGATGAAATTAAGAACACTATCTCTAAACTGAACATTGGGGATATGGAAGCAAAGCATATTACTAAAATTGGTGAAGGCGCTTGGCATAATGTCTATAAGATGAACAGGAGAGATGAAGAAGACCTTGTAATAAGAATAAGAAAAAAGGTGTCGTATGGGCAAGTACAAAAGTATAATGAGATTGATTTGACCACTGAATACGAATCTTCAAAAGTGTATTATCAGCAGGCTAACCAATCTTCTTTTAAAATTTGCCCCCGATTCTTTGATTATTATTTTGATGAATCATTAATATTTACGGTAGAAAGTTTTATGGGGGAAAGCAAAAAGCTGCAATCTCTTAATCATTTAGAAGCATTTGCTATTGGAGAGACATTAGGCGATTTCTTTAAGGACATGCATAAAATAACTCCAAGTATAAAAGGATATGGAGATATTATATGGAATGGAAAGCAGCTTGAAGGAAGTATTCAGCAGGAAACTAACCACATTTGGCAAAATGATAATGACTTTTATTTAACCGTATTACCTGCATTGGCTGCTTCTGATTTAATATTTGATCGTGGAAGAGTTATAGACAAGATAACCCACATAATTAATAACAGACGTAAAAGTCCACAAAAGATATCATTAGTCAATCAAGATGTAACGCCAGAAAATATAATATTTAACCTAGAAAAAACTGCTTTAATTGATCCATTTCCAAGGTTAGATTTTGATTTGAAATATGCCGGTTATTTTGTTTTTTGTTACAAATTTCTTCTTCCTGCATATTCTAATACAGCCAGATACGAGAGGCACTCCTATGACAAATATTCTAAAATAATGAGTATTATAGCAGATGGATTTATTGAAGGATACATAAATAACGAGAAAACATTGCATAAAAGATTACTAGAGGAATACATCCTGTGGGTGTTGTTAGAAACCTATGAGCATTATGAAACATTAAATGAGGGTGAGTTGGATTCTAAGACACTGTAGCAAATGGGAGATAAAGATATCATGAAGAAAAGATTATTATTATGTTTAAGAGAATTGGAGAAATGGACTTGAATTTTAAGATGATGACAACTAATTTATTATATGAACGCTAAATAAACCACCCTATAAGTACATATTTTGAATAAGACAGATTATATAGTATCTTCAAGGATAAAGGAATTAATAAAAAGTGTAAACAGCAATTTCGTCTTTTTTTATGTAGAAATAGTCCTAAAAAGACGTATCACTAAAGAGAAGATGAATGGATGTACGCTCTTTCTCAATACAATTTTGTGAGGAGCAAAAAATGAATTGGGCTTCGTTTGTGGTGATTGGCATAATAATTCAAAGGGAGAAAAGTGATGATTGATATTATAAAGCTTTTGTCCGCTTTAGTTTCGGGCTATCTTTTAGGTAGTCTAAATACAGCGGTGATTGTAGGAAAAGTATACGGTAAGGACATAAGAAGTCATGGGAGCAAGAGTGCTGGGCTTACCAATACTCTGAGGGTTCTTGGGAAACCAGCTGCAGTATTTGTTCTTGCGGGAGATATATTAAAAGGAATAATTGCCTGTTTAATAGGTTTGTATCTAGGTGTTTACTTTTCTTCGGGAGAGGCCGTAGATTGCGTGAGCCTTTTGGCGGCAGGTGCAGGAGCAACTATCGGGCATAATTGGCCGGTATATTTTAGATTTAGAGGCGGCAAGGGAGCGCTAACAGCAGTATCTATACTGTTTATGGCTGACTGGGTTATCGGACTTTTATGCATTAGTCTTTTTGTAATAATAGTAGCTTTCATACGTTATGTTTCCTTAGGAACAGTGTGTGCTACAATACTTATTGCCGCTATTTCATTTATACCTGTTTTTGGGCATACTTTATATTTTAATATATTTACATGTTTGATGGCGGTTATAATTGTTCTTAAGCATTTGAAAAATATACAAAGATTGCTTTTAGGCACAGAAAATAAACTCGCTCTTTGATTCCTAGAAAAAAATATTAATCAAAAAGTAAAAAGGAGGTTTAATGCTCTGGATGCAAGGTGTATTGAATTTCATGAGTTCGGCAATCCTCAGGATGTATTAGGGATTGCATATAAAAGCATTCAACCACCAAGGGATAATGAAATTCTAGTTCGTATGTTAGCTAGTCCAAGCAATCCTTCTGACTTAATGCCAATCAGAGGCTCTTATTCACATCGGATTTCTTTACCAAGTATTCCTGGTTATGAGGGAGTTGGGGTTGTAGAAGATACAGCTCTCTCGTATCTCAAAGTCTTATTGGTAAACGTGTTTTACCTTTGCGAGGGGAAGGTACTTGGCAAGAATATGTTAAAACATCAGCGGAACTAGCAATACCTATTCCCGATTCTATTGATGATTTTACAGCATCTCAAGTCTATATAAATCCAATTACAGCATGGGTTGTATGTACAGAAGTTTTAAAATTAAGACCGAATGATGTTTTACTAGTAAATGCATGCGGTTCTTCTATTGGGCATATTTTTGCTCAATTATCAAAGGTCCTAGGCTTTCAATTGATTACAGTGACTCGAAATAGTAAATATACAGATGATCTGCTTCATCTTGGTGCCTCTTATGTGATAGATACGTCGAAAGCTTTTCTTTATGGAACGGTTATGGAATTAACTAATGGAATGGGTGCGGATGCTGCTGTCGACTCTGTTGGAGGTTCATCTGGAAATGACTTGGCTTTTTGTGTGCGCCCTAATGGAAATTTTTTAACTATTGGTCTTTTATCTGGGATACAAGTAAACTGGGCGAATATTGTAAATAAAGCAAAGGTAAATGCCAATATATTTCATTTGCGGCATTGGAATAAGAGGGTTTCCACAGATTGTCCTTGTTTTCTATTGTTGATAGGAATGGCTAAACTTCCTGGATTTTAGACTTATTGCTGAGGTGATTTCAATGAAGCTATACAAAAGAGCGATTATTATATTTGTAGCAATATACATAACTATCTTGTGTGGGACTACATTAGGCACAAAACATTTTTTAGTGTATTTCATGATATAATAAAAGTCGGAAAATCAAATTCTTTAAGAAATAGTATAAAATTTTCGCTGTTTTATTTTTAAAATTCAAATAATTGGTGCGTTACTTAAAAAAATAACAAATGAGGGATTATCATTGGTTACATTAACCTGTTCTCAGCAATTGGCTCTCAATTATATAAACCATTATGCGAAAAAACATCAACATCAAGCACAAGCTACCATCGACCATGTGCTTAAAATGTCCAATATTAAAAACGATCTGTATGAGATAGCAATCAATCATTTAAAAACAAACGCACGCATTGCCCTTCACTTTCATCCTGACCGTCTTGATTCATCTTTAAAAAGTGTTGCTGAGGCATTGTATGAACAGGGAGTATATAGAAATCAATTTGAAACGTTCATCTCAAATGGAAAAGTATCTCCACATCCTGATGGAAATCGAGATCTCTGGGAAAATAAAATGTTTGGAGGAGCATATCAATTTGAACGAGCAACGAGTGCTGAACGACCAAAATACGGTGCTTTACAATTAATGTTATATCAAGATGGACCAGCACCGAGATTCGGTTCTTGTTATTTTCTTTTATCTCCTCAAAATGCTCAACGCTCCACATTTACATATTTAGACTCCCATCGAGAACCCTTTGAAAAAGGGACGTATAGGGCTTTCCAAATGATTATGGGTGCTATTTTGGAAGATGCATTTTCTAAGGAATCTATCTTAGGTGTAAAGGACATGAGACCAACGGAACTAATTGAACATATGCGTATTAATCTTAATAAACCTGTTAAATATATTTATGAAAAACCAAGTAGAAATCTTGATCAATATATTGAAGCACAAATCCACGGAACTGTATCACTTCAAGATGATGCTGAAGTACTCGTTGCAGATCCATCCTATAAAGACGAAGATATCGGAGTAATTCTAGAAAAATTATGTAAAAAATATGCAATTGAATTAGATTGGCATAAAGGCTTTGTTCTAAAAGTAGATGACGTCCCCACAAATTTTAGGGGGTCATCTATGCTATCTTTAGCTCAACGAATCTCTGAAAATCAAGTTGTCCATGCACGGGCTATTGGTCGAGCGGTTATCGACCTTTACAAACATCCTAAGAAGTGGGAAAATCGCGGAACTGCTGAGGAAGTACTTCAAGAATTGAAATTTCTTTGGCACGTTCTCGTTCGATTTGGAAAACCCTTCGAGGCGTAAATGACCTAACGAATCTGTCCAACTTAGTGTAAACCATCCAAAAAGCACTTCATAAAAAAGGAAACAAGAGTTGGATAAAATGAAATCTCATGATATCTTAGCGATGTAAGTTCATTCTCAAGTGATTGCTTTATAAATTATTTAGAATTGCGTTTTATAATCAAATTGTCCGTTACAAGTCATCATTACTCTCGTGTTTAACAAAGGATGATGAACGATGCAACACTTACCTGCTAACCAACGCATTAAGCTTTTGGACATTGTCTGGGGCTTGACGATTCTAGGGATTCTCTTGATTAATATGAGCTTTTTTACGACCTCTTTACAAACGATTCAATTTCAATTGGAATTGTGGTCAGATTGGTGGGATTGTGCGGTACAATTCTTATAAAAAACTACAATCAAATTAGTCATCTTTCCGTATACAGTAATGAAGGAAAAATATAGTTTCTTACTTAGGTTGAACAAGATATCTAAATCTAGGGCAATAAAGTTCAATTAATTATTATCCTTTATCCATTTTTTGAGGTGGTGAGCAATTTGAAAAAGGAAAAAATACCGAGGCAGGCAATGCAAGTATTAAAGATCGTGGAGGAGTTGCTTCCAAATTCGATAGTCGGCGTATATCTATTTGGTTCAGCAGTAAATGGCGGCTTACGCATTAATAGTGATGTAGATATTCTAGTAGTTGTAAATCATAACTTAAATGAAGTAAATAGAAAAGAACTAACAGACAGGCTTATGCTTATATCTGGAAAGATTGGAAACACAGACTCAATGAGGCCAATTGAAGTCACCGTTATTAATCAAAGTGACGTTGTGCCTTGGCAATATCCACCAAGAAATGCATTTATCTATGGGGAGTGGCTTAGGGAAGCGTTTGAAAAAGGACAAATCCAGGAAGCAACTTACGATCCTGACTTGGCTATTGTTTTAGCACAAGTGAGGAAGAAAAGCATTTCTCTACTTGGTCCAGATGCTTCGGACATCCTTGTCCCTGTTCCAATGATAGATATTCGAAGAGCAATTAAGGATTCTTTACCGGAATTGATTGAAGGTATTAAAGGTGATGAGCGTAATGTGATTTTAACTCTGGCTCGCATGTGGCAGACAGTGTCTACCGGTGAAATTACACCAAAAGATGTTGCTGCAAAATGGGCTTTACTGCGGTTACCTAAAGAATATTCAATTTTAGTTGATTTGGCCAGAAAAGCTTATTTAGGAGAATGTGTTGACAATTGGGAAGAACGGCATTCCGAGGTGACAGCACTTGTTAATCATATGAAAAAGTTGATAGAATCCTGTTTGAGCGATGAGTAGAAAAAGAGATGACGATACCAACTGTTAAGGCTGTAAAAGAGTAAGAATGTTATTATTGATGACTTAAAAGAGCTGTCAGCAATTATTCAGGAGGATAAACTGCTGGTAATTAAAAAGCAGGATAAAGAAGGCTTTTACTATATTTTACCTGGAGGCGGACAAGAGTTTGAAGAAAACCTACATCAAACATTAAAGAGAGAGTGTATAGAAGAAGTCAATGTTGATGTAGAAATAGGTAATCTAATATGTATCCGTGAATATATTGGGAAAAACCATGAGCATTTTTCATTTGATTCGGGTGTGCACAAGATAGAAGATATGTTTCAGTGCAAGGTTAAACAAGAAAGTAAAGAAATAGGAAATGGAATAGCCCCTGATGAAGGACAAATTAGTGTAGAATGGTTGCCTTTATCGGAGTTGTTAAGCTATAGGCTTTATCCTCAAACAATGCGACAGCATATCATTGATTATAATACGGGTAAGGATTTGGCACTATACTTGGGAGATATAAATTAAGCTTGAAGAATCGGGAATCGAATATGCATTTTTTGTTTGTTTTTATATCAAAATTTATTTTTTAAAAGGCTATGGTACAAACCATAGCCTTCACTTCATGAATATTATTCTTTATTTTTGTCTGCAAAGACGGTCATTGCATCATGCATGAATTTGGCTAAGCCTTCACCAAATTGGTCAATGTTCTTAGTAAAGCGCTCATCGTCTACGTACATTTGACCTAATCCCTTGAATGCTTCGAGGGAATAGTTTCCGATTTTGTTTAAAAGTTGATACCATTCATTAATTCCTGCCTGGGCCTCTTTGGATTCAGGCGGGAGATTGCGAATTGCGGCAAGGTTACGATAAACTTCATTGAATCTTTCTTGATCGAAGGCAGTCATATTTTTCGCCCTTTCATTTGCTTCATCGACTGCTTGGTCGCCCCACTTTTCTCTTGCTTCTTGTTCATATGGGTTATGGCTAAAATCAAAGCCTTCAAATTTTTCCTGATTAGACATTTGTATTTCTCCTTTCGAATGCTGGATGGTCTTCTCAATTGTCCTGATCATTTTATTGATCCGGCACTTTTCTTCCAGCAGCATTTTATGCTGCATTTCCAACGCTTCCTGCCGATCAAATGATGGACTATTGATCATTTCTTTGATCTTCTTTAAAGGGAAGCCAAGTTCTTTAAAAAATAAAATTTGCTGCAAGGTCTCGAGATTCGATTCAGAATATATACGATAACCAGCTTCAGTGGTCTTCTCCGGGATTAATAGTTCCATTTCATCATAATGGTGTAGTGTGCGCACACTAATTCCCACTAAATCAGCAACTTCTTTCACTTTCATCTTGTTTCGCTCCCTTCACTAATTACTATAAAGTATTCCGTAACGTGAGAGTCAATATTAATTTATAAATTATTATCTTTGATTAACCAGCTGAATGCCCTAGTACTTATTTAATGAATATACATGAAAGGTGGGGTTTCAGCCTTCTAGGATGAAGACTTTCAGTTTGAATAGTAACACAAAGTTTTTGCATATAGTTATGAAGAACGAGCAGAAAATTCTCTAAGAAGGTTTATTCTTCATTTCACGTGTATAGTTTGCCTTCCATTTATTCTAAATTTAGGACCTAATTCGAGAATAAAAGCTGAAAGTTTTAATGACTATTTTGTGAAATATATCACATATTTATGTTGTTTCAGTTAGAAGTACATTATACTTGAATTAATCACCTCAAAAAGAGTAAGGAAATTTGAAGCTTGCACTTAGTTTGAATGAGGGTAGATGCTATTCAAAAGTGCAAATGCAACTTTTTCCTTACTCCTAAAGTCAATCGTATTTAAAAAAGATGCTTGGAGGAATTACTGAAATGGATAATAAAGCATTCAAAGATGCAAAAGCAATGGATGAATTAATCATGGAAAATGAACGTCTTTCGAATGAAGTAAAACGCTTAACGGAAAGGGTAGCTGAACTATTTAAAAACTTTGAGGAAAACATATCCACGCAGCAGCTATGTTTTGGCGGTGGGCATCTGACAGCGCATGAAGCGAATCATCTTCTCAATAATCTGCCATTAGAAATTTCGTTTATTGATAAAAATGATATTGTTAAATACTTTAATGAGAGGTCAGAATCCCCCGAAGAGATGATGTTTGTCAGAACAAAGGATATGCTTGGTGCTGATGTAGCTAATAGTCATCCTTCAAAGAGTCACGGAAAAGTAATGCCATTGGTTCATGACCTTAAAACCAGAAAGCGCGATGTTGAAAGTATGTGGTTTAAGAAAAAGGATCAATATATCTATGTTTCTTTCAAAGCGATTTTTGATGAAAATGGAGAGTATCTAGGGATTATGGAATATGTCCAGGACATCCAGCCTTTTTTCGAATTGCCAAGTGAAATGAAAGTAGGTCTTCGTAATATTAATGAATCAAATTAGCGTTTGCCATGGTTTCCTATTAAACTAATAGATTAATAGAAAACCATGGAGCAGCGAATAGCTTAATGTATCCAGTTGCTTAATTGAGGAAGATGACTTTTGATAATCGCGGTGAGAAGGTGCTTACTTAAATTCTTTTCAATTAAAACCCGCAGAGCCTGTTATTTTACTGAGGAATAGTTTAAGATAATTGTATGAAATAGAATATCTAAACTGCCAGGATATTTAATTTAATTTTAAAGCAAAGAGAATGCAGGTAAGTGAAGAGGCGGGTGACAGATTTGATTATTTGGATTAACGGAGCTTTTGGCTCGGGAAAAACACAAACCGCATATGAATTACATAAAAGGATTCCAAATTCCTTCGTCTATGATCCAGAAAACATTGGCTTTTTTATAAGGAAAAACATACCTAAAGAAATTTGTAAGAACGACTTTCAGGATCACACGATTTGGCGAGAGACAAATTATAACCTTCTAAAGTATCTAGATAATACATATGATGGAATACTTATCGTTCCAATGACATTGGTTAATCCGCAGTATTTTGCAGAAATCGTTGTTAAATTAAGAAAGGATGAAGTTATAGTTAACCATTTTGTACTGTGGGCTTCAAAGGAAACACTAGAAAAAAGATTAAGAAGCAGGGGAGAAGGTAAAAAATCCTGGGGCGCCAAACAGATAGACAGATGTATGCAGGCATTGTCCAATGAGATATTTCGATATCAAATAGATACAGATAATATGACAATTGCAAGTGCAGCAGAAACGATAGCGGCTAAATCAGGCATTGAACTGCTGCCAGATAACAGAAGTAAGCTAAGGAAAAGACTTGATAGAATGAAAACGCAATTAAAGCATATCCATTTTTGAAGTAGTTTGATGGGATTTATCAAGAATTAACTGGCAGTAAATCCCCCCACTGAATGAAGTTTTACTTTATCAAAATAAAGAAAGGTATAGAAAAAGAACTTCTTCATTACAACTGATAGCACATAATCTAATGCGCTTATCAGCTGCAATAAACTGGAATCAACATCATTACGGCTTATGCTCACTCTCCCAACAAATCAATTCTTCTAAAAAATATCAGGTAGTAGCATAAGATGATAAGGGCAAGGAAAGAAAAAATAATCCAAACCATTACTGGATGCAAATGGTAAAGCAGCCACCCACCGAATATACTGCCAATTGGTCTGCCAATCCCATCAGGCAAATTACTAATCCCGTAGTATAGTCCCATATTCCCCGACTTATCCGAAAGGTTTGCTATAGATGCTGCCATGATGGTAAGATCATCATTTCCCCACACGTAAACAAGATAATATACGTTTGATTTGTCATCGAATCCCCCCTATTATTGATAATAATAGAGTTAGACTAATTATAGAAATGAATCATTTTAATTGTATTAATCATAAAAATAAATTAATCGAAGGGGATTATATGGATTTTGAGCAATTAAAAACATTTGTATCACTTGCTAACAGTAAAAACTTCACAAGAACTGCAGAGGAAATGAATGTAGTCCAATCAACTATTACAGCCAGAATCAAGCTACTGGAGGAAGAGATCGGTGAGACGCTTTTTATTAGGAGAACCCGAAATGTAGAAATCACTGAATCTGGCAAAGCTTTTTTAACCTATGCTGTACAAGCCCTAGAATTAATGAATGAAGGAATAAAGACTGCAAGAATTCAATCAAGATATCACCATCGCTTAATCATAGGTGGAATGAATTCACTTTGGGATACTCCAACTTTTGATCAAATTTATGATTATCAGTCTTCCAATCCCTTGACAGCAATTCGGTTAATTACTGGACATTCCAAAGATATTATTGAGAAAATTCAATATGGATTAATAGATGTTGGATTTGTGTACAATCCGCCACGTTCAACTTTTTTTGATGTAAAAGAGATCAGAGAAGAAACGATACTTTTGGTAGGTTTGACACAACTGGCTGAGAAGATAGGAAGTATTCAATCAGACCATTTAAAAAATATTCCTTTTATTCACTATAATTGGGGAACAGCATTCTCCAAATGGTTTGAAGAGGAAATAGGAAAACATGAAGCGATGCGTTACCGGGTTGATCACATTGGTATTGCCTTGCGACTAATGCTAAAAGGGGAAGGCATAGGCTTTATGCTAGAAAGTATTATTGAAAAGTATAGAAGGGAAGGCTCGCTTACTCAAATATCATACAATCCAAATATAAATATTCCTAAACGAAAGATATTCATGGTAAGCTCCAAAAGTAAAAGAGAGGGGCTGAAACCATTTTTACAATATATGATATTTAAAAATCAGGAGGGAAAAAGTGATGATTAGAGACTATAATGCGAATGATGAGGCTGGCTGGGTAAGATGCCGAGCACTTGCATTTTTGCAGACAGCTTACTTTGATAATGTATGGAATAAAAAAGAACATTATCAACATCCTGCAATTGAGCTTGTTGCTGAAGTGGAGGGGCAAATTGTCGGACTTATTGATGTTGAATACGAAAAAGCAGAACGAACTGTTTGCTCTAGAGGCGAAGGGTTAGGTGGAATGATTTGGCATATTGCGGTACATCCGGATTTTTCCCGGCAAGGAATAGGAAAGCAATTATTAGAGGCAGCAGAGAATAAAGCGAAGGCAATTGGATTAAATCGCTTCGAGGCTTGGACACGGGACGATCTTTGGGTTCAGGATTGGTATAGAAAAATGAATTTTACTATTGTTGATTCCTATTATCATATTTATTTTGAAGGGAATGAAATAAATCATCGAATTCAAAGTAATGTACCAGAACTACATGTAGTAAATGCTTTCGCCCATTATGCAGGGGAAGATATAGAACAGTTTAAAGTGAATAATCAACGAATTCACCAGTGCGTTTGTTTTGAAAAGTACTTTTCAAAATAAAGAAATGATGATTTTTGGAGGAAAACAATGAAATTTTATATTGCATCAAGCTTTAAAAATATAGAAAGTGTACGTTATGTAGGTAAAAAGTTGATAAAGAAAGGCTATACTCTCACGTATGATTGGACTAAAAATGCAAGAGCCTCAACGCTGGATGATTTAAAAGCAATCGGTCAGAAAGAAAAAGACGCAATAACAGAATCTGATTTTATAATCATCCTTTTACCAGCGGGAAAAGGAAGTCATATCGAAATGGGGATAGCACTGGGCTGTAATAAACAAATATTTCTTTACTCACCAAATGAAGAATTTAATAATTATGCTACAACGAGTACATTTTATCATTTGCCTGAGGTAAAGAAGTGCGTTGGAACACTGGATGATTTACTAAATACTGTATTGAAAACGACCACAGTGAAGGATAGTGAATAATATCGTTATGATTGGTCAGTCGAAAGATTATTTTATATTATATGGGGGAGATATAATCTTTGGAATTATTTCTTTTAGTATCATTAACCACATAGAAGATAGTGGTTCTGACTTGAAAAGGCATGTAGTAAATCAAAAACAAAAACTTGAAAATAATTTTTTAAAAAAGATGGTTACTAAAACAAGAAACCATCTTTTTTGTATAACTAAAAGTGAACATAAATAGCTTAAATTTTTTTAGTTGGCTCGAAAAACAGACGTTTCCCTAAACGTTCAAACAAAGACGTTTCAAGCTCTCTTTCCAGGGATTTAATTTGTGCAGTCACACTAGACTGGGCAAAATTTAATATACTGGCTGTTTTCGTTGAATTAAGTGTTCCCGCAGCTGTTTTAAAAGTGATGAGCTGTTTATTATCCATAGCCCTTTCCTAAATCGTATTTAACGATTATAAGCTAGTAATGAACAGTTTTTCTGATTTATGTATGCAGTTTAAACTATAAATTATATTGTAAAATGCAGTAATAGAGAGACGCTATCTACGAGTACTTAAGAAGGGCTTCAAGTGAGATTGGAAAGATATCTTTTGTTAATCCTTCTACTGCTTCAGCCAACACGCTAATTTCGTATTGAGCATCCTCTGCAAGTCTTAGTTTTAAAAAGTGGGCTACACCTTGAAGAGAGCCAGTCCAATAATATCTCACAAACATGGAGTATGCAGGAAGAAATAATCGAGCTTGCTCTGGTGCAATACCTTCTTCCATGGCTTCCTCATATAATCGATTCCCTTCAGCAATATGCTTTTCAAGCTTCTTTGTAAAAACATCCCCCTGCGATTCACGCAATGTCTCTCCAGAACCCTGCTTAGAATTTTCAGGTTTTGATCTCCATTCATTCGCATGTGGAATAAAAAATTTCGGTTCCTCAGTTATATAACGGCGTGAAGACTCATTCCAAGCAACAAATGGATCCTGAAATCCAGACCCAATTATATGCTTCCAGTGTTGTCTCGCAACATATAAAGGAACATAAACTTCAAATTGAAGGGAAGTGTGCCTAAATGGACTAGTGTGACCTTCTCGAGCAAGAAAATGAATCAGCCTGATATCTTTATCATCAAGAATAGCTTTTTTCTTATTGTAGGATACCCTTGCTGAATTCGTTACAGATAAATCAGAACCCATATAGTCTTGCAAAATCACATAACCGCCATTTAAAATATTAATCTTTTTCATAGTCCAAATCCTTTCTAACTAAGTCTATTATTCTATAACAAATAATAACACAATGTTCTCTATTTTAATTGCAAATTTCAGAAATCAATGAAAAGGGGGGCTTGGGCAAAACCCAAAATAAATAAAAAGACAGGCGTTGATGTCACATTGATAAAGTACAAGCACTACGCCTTTTTTTGTTGAACGGATAATCCGAACCCCAAACTGTCTTCTTCTGAACGCTTGCACACGATAAAGTTACAACCCCCGCGCATCAACCATACTTCGCCGCGCGTCAAATGCTAATAGCCGCGCATCAATCAAGTGTCCCCGCGCGCCAAACTGCCAAAGCCGCGCATGAAACGAGGTTACCCGCGCATGACCACCGTCTATGCGCGGGTAACCAGCATTCATGCGCGGGTTTGGCTGTTTCATGCGCGGCAAATCCGCAATCACGCGCGGCTTTTTGTCGAATCCGCGCGCGCCCTTCTCTCCCCCGCGTGGGCCCCGCACACCTTCTCCTCTTAATAAGCAGGTAAATCACATATTCTGATAGAAAGGCTCATAAACAGGATCGGCATAGTAGGGTGGCCTTGTCACTATAGATGGGGTGCCCCAGCTATCATTCAAATAGCTTATTTCCAATACGCGTACCTTATTTTCCAATAAGCGTGTAACTTGAGGGTAAAATTCAATGTTCAAGTCATTCCCTCCCTTTATCAATTAAAGTGCTTTTTATTGTGAAAAAAATACTTCACATATGCTATAGCCTAACCATAGTCTATGTAGAGAAGGAGTGAATGGTTATGAAAAATAAAAATAATGATCATGAAAGATCTATATCTGCGGAGGAATTAGAGCAAATTCGGGCGTATCAAAGATGGTTTGAAGAAAATAAAATAGAAGACCCGTATCCCGTTTATCCGATATACGGGAAAATTACGCAGTATCAGGAGGTACCTCTTACACAACCCGAACAAAGACAGCTATTTCAGCCGGGAATTGAAGGATTAATGGTGCCAAAACCAATAATTGAAAACCCGAACTATAAAGGAAGTGGAAAACTAAAAGGGAAAATAGCGCTTATAACGGGTGGAGACAGCGGAATGGGGGCAGCTGCAGCCATCGCTTTTGCGAAAGAAGGGGCCGATGTTGCGATTGCTTATTTAAATGAACAAGAAGATGCCGAGCGGACAAAAAGAAGAGTAGAAGAACTTGGTCAACACTGCTTATTATTACCGGGGGACCTTCGTGAAAAAGAACAATGCGAACATATAGTTTCTGAAACCATTAAGACTTTCAATGGTTTGGATATTTTATGTAATCATGTTGGGATTCAATTTCAGCAAGATGAGCTAACTGAGATTACCGATGAACAATTTGATGAAACCTTCAAAGTAAATGTTTATTCTCATTTTTACACGACAAGGGCGGCACTGCCACATTTAAAGGCAGGCAGTTCCATTATTGGGACAGCATCTGTTGTTGCTTACGCGGGTGAGCCGTTATTAATTGATTATTCGGCTACAAAGGGAGCAATCGTTGGATGGACACGTTCTTTAGCGAAAAGTGTTGCTAAACGTCAGATTCGGGTCAATGCAGTTGCTCCTGGGCGAATTTGGACACCACTTATCCCAGCAAGCTTTTCCTCAGATGAAAATGCCTTGCATGGAGGGAATTTATTTGATCGTATGGGGCAACCGTTTGAAGTAGCACCGACTTTTGTTTATTTGGCTTCAGATGATTCCAGACATGTCACCGGTCAGGTGCTTCACGTAGACGCAGGAGAGTCAACAAACTCCTAACAAACCCCTTTTAAGGTGCCCAATTTCTGAATTGGCTGCCCCGTAAAGTGATTTTAGCTGCTTCTTGCACTCGAACTGGAGGATAAGCTAACTGCCGGGTCGGCCAACATTTTCTCTTTAGTACTCCTTCTGAATTCTTTTTAAACTAGAGGCAATGTGAACCAAAAGGTATGTATATTACCATCTGACACAGCTCCAATTCTGCCATTATGGTGTTCTATAATTTCCTTTGAAATGGCAAGTCCCAGACCTGTTCCGCCTTTATCCTGTGTTCTTGACTCATTCAATCGATAAAATCTTTGAAATATCCGGTCATGCTCTTCCATTGGAATCGGCTCGCCAGGACCAATAACAGAAATCATATATTCAGAATGCAATTTTTTCCCTTCCACAGTAATGTTTCCCGCTCCTTGGTAGTAGCGTATTGCATTATCAATGAAATTATTTAATACCTGTGAAATTCCCTCACTCTGAACATGAACGACCCCCGATTCCACCTGAAAGTCCATTTTAATTTCAGCTTCCTTCAAAGACCAGCGAAACATTCTCAAGGATTCTTCAGCTAGTATTTTCATATCAATTCGTGTTTTCTCGGAAAAGGTCTGTTCTGTTACAGCATTCCATTCTTTTAATAGCTCCATTTGTTCTACTAATTTGATAAGTCGGCTGGTTTCCTCAAAAAGCGATTGATATAAATCTTCATCAGGTTGAATGACGCCGCTTTTCAAAGCTTTGAGATAGCCATTTAAATTCGTTAACGGGGTGCGAAACTCATGGGAAAGGTCTGCTATAAGCTTTTGTCTGTGCTGTTCGTTATCTTTCAGCTGTTTAACCAAGTCATTGAAATGAATAATCAGTTCACCAATTTCATCCTCATATTTCACTTTCATTGGTTTCGGATAGTAACCATTTCTCATTCTTTTCGTTGATTGTATTAATTCTTGTAAGGGGTGGATTACTCTTTTTGTTAAATAAAAGTGAATAACACTGCTAATTAAAATGGTGGAAATGCTAAATATTAACAGGTATTGAAAAAGAGTAGATTCAAATTTTGCTTGTTTGATATGTGTCATTGTTGTTAATCCGTCAGCCAGAATGCAGGCAGTATTATAAATTGCCCAGCTGCTTAGCGCAATAAAAGTTGCGATGACAATGATATTCATAAACGTTAAACGAAATAAGAGCTGTTTCGGTATGATTGATTTACTGGGTTTATTCCACATTAAATTTGTACCCCATTCCTCTAACTGTTGAAATCCATTTAGGTGAAGCTGGATTCTCTTCTATTTTACTCCGCAGCTTTTTTATGTGAGCATCGATGGTACGATCAAAAATAGCCTTTTCATCATAAGGGTATAGCTCAGCAATTAGATTTTCTCTGGAGATTACGACGTTTGGATTCAACATAAAATGATATAAAAGATTAAATTCTATCTTTGTTAAATGAAGTTGTTTGTCAAACAATGTTGCCCTCCCTTTACGAGGCATGATACAGAGTCCATTATAGATTACCTTTTGGCAAAATTGCCCTGTACGTCGCAACACTGCTTCTACATGAGCGACCAGTTCCTCAGGATCAAAAGGCTTCACCAAATAATCATCTGCACCCATTCTCAATCCATTAATTCTCTCATTCGTGCGTGACTTGGCTGACAGGATAATAATGGATACTTCATTTTGTTGCTGCTTCGCCCATTTGCAGAACGCTTCTCCACTGAGTTTAGGAAGCATTAAATCTAGAATAATCATGCATGGCTGTTCTAATAAAAAGATTTCTTTTGCTTCTTCACCATCCTTAGCCTCGATAACTTCATAACCACCTTTTTCCAGATAAATACGAATAAGATTGCGAATCATTTTATCATCTTCTACAACTAAAATTGTGGGCTTCACTCTATTCACCTCTTTATTACCATACTAGAGGATTATTCCATTTTTTCAAATTCGTTTACCATTAACTGATAATTCAATGCACCGAAAGCTTTATTTTGTACAATCCCATTCGAGTCAATCATATAGGAAGTTGGTATTGGCTGAATCATATAAAGTGAAGCAACTTCAATATGTTCGTCTAATAGGATTGGAAAGGTTAGCCCATGTTTCTTTGCAAATTCTTCTATATCTTGCCTGTTAGACTCCGTTTCTGTTAAATTAACTGCGAGGATAACCACATCTTTATTTTGGTGAAACTTTTCCATGTCAGGCATTTCTGCTCGGCATGGCGGACACCAGGTTGCCCAGAAATTCAGCATCACACGGCTTCCGCGAAAGTCTGAAAGCTTTATTTGTTCCCCGTCAAGTGTATGCAGCTCAAAATCAGGAGCATAATTGCCAATCTCCAAGCCGATCACTTCTTCCGTTTCATTATCCGCAGTGGCAGCATGGTTCGTGTTTCTCTGATTAGAAGCAGAATCTGTATCTGAACTGACAAAATCATAGACTGCCCAGCTAAGCATACCTAAAATGATGATGATAATGATTCCTTTTTTCATTGATTTTTTACCTCCGTGTTTCTATCCTAATTTGGATAACCAAGTATCTTGTACTAGATTAAGTAAGAAGCCGGAAATAACCGGCATAAGCCCGAAGAAAAGCACAAGTCCCATAATAACCATGAGCGCTCCACCTGTTTTCATAATGACTTGGCTACGACGGACAATCCATCTTGTGGATCCGATGAAAAAGGTTAAAATGATAAACGGTAATGCAAAACCGATGACATACATGATGGTATATAATATCCCTCGACTGGGATCACTGGCAGCGATTAGAAGAATCGATGCGAAGATGGGACCAATACATGGTGTCCATCCAGCCGCAAAGCCAAGGCCAATAAAGAAAGTGCCTAAATATCCTGCCCGTTTTTTGGTATAATGAAATCGCTTTTCCTTCATTAAAGCAGGGATTTGCAGCCAGCCAGCAACAAATAACCCCATTACAATGATAAACACTCCAGCAATTCGCTGAATAAGTAACCCGGAGTCGCCAATGAAGAGATTTTGTATCCATTGTCCTAAAAAGGAGGCACTCGCTCCTAAGCTAATAAATACAAGTGATACGGCCATTAAAAAGAAAAAGGAATGGCTTAATAGCTTGCGGCGAATTTGCACATTTTGATTACCTTGCAGTTCTTTTACACTTATTCCAGTAATATAGGACAGGTAAGCAGGAAAGATTGGAAGTACACACGGCGATAAAAATGATAATGCGCCCGCACCAATTGCTAAAAATGCTCCTGCAATGAATAGCGTATCCGCTTCGATTCCACTCATTACACATCACACTTTCGTTGTTTTAATAAAAGATAAGAAAGACTTATTATAAATAATATGCCTGCAAATACTGGTGATACATTATAACCAAACACGGTTACAAACGGTTGAAAAAAGGATAATAGGATGACTCCAGATGTCCACAGGATGAATAGTATCACGCTCAGCTTAGTAGCGGTAAGCTTGTCATTGAAAACAAAAAGGAAGACTAGCAGCATAGCAAGCAATATGAGGTATCCTAAAGCAAGATGATTATTATTCCATACGAGCTGGATAAATTCAAAGCTAAAGGATGCAACGAGAAATACATGCAAGAAAACATGAATAAATGTTTGTCCATCTAGCTGTTTGCGTTTCGTTTTATAAACAAGTAGGATTCCGCTAAATAGTACGGCTAGATAGAATGCATTTGAATCACTCGGATAGGCAAGTACTGCTAAGGGATCCTGGATAAAGGTGGAGAAATTTACAATGATCTTTCCAAGCCAGATAAAAATAATAAAGTTAATAAATTGTGAAGTCAGTTCTTCTATTTGCTTTTTCTTCGTTTCCTTTGGCAGGTTACTTATGATATAGAAGGAAAGAAAACCAGCGACTATACTAGCCACAATAATACCAATGGCCGCTAATTTGCTTGTAATTGCCATGCGATGTTTCCTCCATTTCACATCTCTTCATTTGCATGATATCTGTTGAATATGAAAATTTGATGAAAGGTAAGCTTTTTGGTGTGATTGTGTAAAAAGGCAGTAAGGGTTTGTCTCCCTCCTGCCAATATATTCTTATATATATAAACGAATGCTTGTATTTTATGCTTTATTTAAAGCTTGCATCATTTTTTCCGGATTGAATCCGGAAATCCACTTTCCATCTATAATCGTTTGCGGCACGGATAGCTTTCTTGTTTTTGCGATGAGCTGGAGCCTTGCGATAGGGTTCATATCTATATTTACTTCCTTATAAGGTATCTCAAAGGTATCCAGAAAACTTTTAACCATGCCACATACTGGACAGTAGGTCGATATATATACGATTGCCGTATCGTTCATAACGATTCCCTCGCTTGAATAATTTTATTCCGTACACCGTGATTCTACTTAAAATTATATGCTGTTACAATCTTCTCTCTTCCAGTAATTAAGTCGTTATAGTATTCATAGAGATTGATGCCTAAATAGGAGCCGGCGATATTGTATACATTCTCATAACCAAGATTATTTAAAGCCATTACCATATTGTAGCTTCGTTGACCGGAGCGGCAATGAATATATACGGGCTGCTCCTTAGGAATTTCATCTAACCTGTCTCGAAATTCACTTAAAGGTATGTTTATTGCATTTTTAAGATGACCAGCAATAAATTCACCTTTTTCGCGAGTATCTATAATGAAAGCATCCTCCTCAACTAATGTACGGACCTCTGAAACCTTTACTTCTTGATATCGTCCTTCTAATTGATTGAGAGCAACTAATGCCGCATGATTAACAACATCTTTTGCTGTTCCAAGCATAGGAGAATAGGTTAATTCAAGCTCTTTTACATCTTCCAATGTACCATTCATCATGATAATGCTTGCAATGACATCAATCCGTTTATCAACATTTCCCTTACCAATGGCTTGTGCACCCAAAATTCTGCCAGTCGGGTATTCATAGACTAATTTAAAATGCAGCGGGTTACTATTCGGCATTAAACCAACTTTATCTCCAGGCATGACATAAACAAAATCATAAGGAATTCCTGCTTGCTCAGCAGTTTTTGCATTTAGCCCAGTCGAAGCAGCGTTCATATCAAAGAGGTGAATGGATGATGAACCAATGACTCCTTGATTTCTGCTTGGGATACCATACATGTGATCAGCAGCAGCTCTTGCTTGCTTTTGAGCCGGTCCCGCTAGTGCTAATCTTGTTGGCTTGTGCAGCAGTCGATGGTATACCTCAATCGCATCCCCAACAGCATAAATATTTTTATCACTTGTCTGATAGTTAGGATTGACTTTAATTCCACCTGTCTCACCAATTTCAAGACCAGCATCTTTAGCTAGATGAGTCTCAGGCTGCACTCCAATACCAAGAATAACTGCATCCGCTTTTATTTTTTTATGTCCGTTCGTTTCGATATAGTCATCCGTAACTTTTGCTAATCCATCATCTAAAATCAGCTTGATTCCATGATCAGCCATTTCTTTATGAAGGATTTGCGCCATATCGTAATCGAAGGGCGCCATCACTTGGTTCGCAAATTCTACTAAGGACACATTGTAACCTGCTAATCTGAGGTTTTCAGCGACTTCCACTCCAATGAAGCCTCCGCCAACAACGGCAATATCTTTTGCATGATTTTGTTTGATATAGCGATTTACACGTTCAATGTCAGCTACATTGCGGACAGTAAATACATGAGATTGATTGATACCCTCCAGGTTCGGTCGAATTGGCTTTGCGCCAGGAGAAAGCACTAATTGATCATACGTTTCCTCATAGCTTTTCCCGAATGCTACGCCTTTCACAGTGATTGTTTTTCTATCACGGTTAATTTTTATTACCTCTTGATTGACTCTTGCTTCAATGTTATAACGGTTTTTAAATGTATCAGGATTCATTAATACGAGCTTTTCACTATCTTCGACAATTCCGCTTAAATGATAAGGCAAGGAACAATTTGAAAAAGATACATGTGGTCCTTTTTCAAACATGATGATTTCTGCATTTTCATCTAATCTTCTCACTCTCGCAGCAACAGACGCGCCTCCAGCAACTCCGCCAATAATGACGACTTTCTTTCCCATAAGCAGCACTCCTTTTTATATAAAATGATTTTACGCAGGGTATAAGTGGATGTCTGATAAACATCATTGGTTTTGTTTTTCCAATTTCCATATTATACCCCCATGGGTAATGTGTCAATTATAGTGTTTATATTTTTATGCAACTAAAAAGTAAATTAGTGTATTCTAATAATTAGGGGTGATATAGGTGGGAACATTAGACATTAAGGAGCTTCAATCAAAGCATGAAATTATGGAAGCTTTTTTAGTTATGAAACAACTAAGGACACATCTTAATGAAGAGATATATTTAGAACTAGTATTAGAAGCAAGAGAGAAAGATGGATATAAAATGCTTGCTTTAATCGCAGGAGAAGAAATAGTTGCAGTGGCTGGGTTTAAACCGATGATAACGCTATATTATGGCAGGTTTATTTGGATTTGTGATTTGGTTACGGATAAAAATAAACGCTCAAAAGGTTATGGAGAAAAGCTGCTTACACATATTCATGCTTGGGCAAAAGAAAATAATTATGAAAGTGTTGCTTTATCGTCAGGATTACAGCGTTCAGATGCACATCGGTTCTATGAAAATAAAATGGATTATCGGAAAGTAAGTTATGTGTTTAAAAATTCATTAAATTAGGTTAGAATAGATGAATACTAAAATTACGCGCTATTTATCTAAGGCTGAATTCCATTAAGAACAGCACTAATTGGAAGTACCTATGCCGCTATTTGTAAAATAATAATTTAGTTAGGGATGTGAAGGAAATGAGTAAAACAATTAAAGAAGTAATGAAAATTTCCGAAAAATATGGTCTTAAATTGATAGAGAGTACTCTTGCTTATGATGAATCTGGTTTAGATTTTCAGGTTGTATTTGCTGAAGATACGGATGGAAGAGAGTGGGTGCTTCGTCTTCCAAGACGCGCGGATGTATTTCCAAGAACAAAAGTGGAAAAAGGTGCGCTGAATATTGTTAATCAGCATGCCAATTTCGAAGTACCTGTATGGGAGATTTACACAGAAGAACTGATAGCATATAAAAGGTTGCACGGCGTCCCAGCAGGAACGATTGATCCAGAAGCCCAGGCCTATGTTTTTGCAATTGATGAAAAGAATGTACCAGCTGTTTTCTATCAAACACTTGGAAGGGTGTTAGCGGAACTTCACCAGATTTCACAGAACCAGGCAACGCAAGCTGGAATTGTTGTTCAAACAACTGAGGAAGTAAAACAGACAATGAAAGAGCGAATGGATGCAGTGAAGGAAAAGTTTGGTGTGAGTGAAGCGCTATGGAATAGATGGCAGATTTGGCTCGCCGATGATGCAATTTGGCCGAAAGAAACTGGACTGATTCATGGAGATTTGCACCCTGGTCATATTCTTGTTGATGAATTAGGGAATGTAGTCGGACTGATTGATTGGACAGAGGCAAAAGTAGCTGATATCGCGACTGACTTTGTAGGTCATTATAAAGTTTTTGGAGAGGAAGGTCTTGATGCGCTAATCGAAGCATATAAAGAAGCTGGGGGATATTATTGGGATAGGATGAAAGAACATATTATTGAATTGAGTACTGCTTACCCAGTTGAAATTGCTGAGTTTGCTTTAATATCCGGTATGGATGAATATGTTGAGATGGCAAAGAGAGCATTGGGGGTAATTAAAAAGTAAAAGTTACTTTATCTATGTCATTTTATAAATTGAAACTTCATTCAGTGGAGTGTTTTCCTCCCCCACTTACAATTCATGTTTTCACTTCGAATTCTATAAGTGGGGGTCTTACTGCCAGTTCATTCGGGATAATTAAGGCTAAAAAATATTGAAGCAATAAAAATGGGGTGTATCAATTATATGAATAAATGGACTGGTTCATCTGCTGTTTGTATAAATGAAAATGGTCAATTATTAATGGTGTTACAAGGGAAACCCGAAGAGGAAAAGACGTGGTCTGTTCCGTCTGGCAGGAGAGAGGGAAATGAAACATTTGAAGCATGCTGTATTCGAGAAGTGGAAGAAGAAACAGGATATGTTGTAAAAATAGTGGAGGAAATAAAAAGGAAAAGCTCGATAGAATCCAATATACCGCTTGAGGTTCACTACTTCTTAGTAGAAATCACTGGTGGAGAAGAGAAGATCCAAGATCCAGATCACTTGATATATGATATTGCCTGGAAAAGTAGCGATGAATTGAAGATAATACAGTTGACATTTCCTGAGGATAAAGGATTTTTAATAGAATATATGGGAAATTGTTTTGGGTAATCGGAAAATAGTGTGGAAATCCATTTTAATTAATTAATGCTCATTTAAG
>DAMDKS010000040.1:0-37126 GCA_032085455.1 Oceanobacillus sp. | reverse complement strand
CTTTATATCCCACTACGTTCAGATAAAACGCTGATACATCAACGTTTTCTAGTCATCTATTTTTTCTTTATATCCCACTACGTTCAGATAAAACAAAGGTAGCGACTAACGCTGAGGAGGAAATTAAAACTTTATATCCCACTACGTTCAGATAAAACAATGAAAGCAACTGAACTTTATTTTAACAATGTGTTCTTTATATCCCACTACGTTCAGATAAAACCGTATGAAACAGATTCCGATGCGGGCGGAGTTAAAATCTTTATATCCCACTACGTTCAGATAAAACTAAATCCTTGCCAGTGTTTAAAGACAAAATACATGTCTTTATATCCCACTACGTTCAGATAAAACTCAGAAAAGAATTTAGTGCAAAGGATGATAAATAACTTTATATCCCACTACGTTCAGATAAAACAAGTGGTTTCTTGGTTTAATTTGTTATCTAATTCTCTTTATATCCCACTACGTTCAGATAAAACCTTCAATCGAATTAGAAAGCCCGTCTAATAAACTGTCTTTATATCCCACTACGTTCAGATAAAACACGAGTGCATGAGGGTCTTAAAACCTAATGGTACTTCTTTATATCCCACTACGTTCAGATAAAACGTGGCAATCCCTGTGATTATGTTGTAATACATCAGACCTTTATATCCCACTACGTTCAGATAAAACTTAAAACGATTGGCGGAGAAATGACGACAGATGATGCTTTATATCCCACTACGTTCAGATAAAACGGTGTTGTAGTTTTCTACTCCGTTCGTGATTTCGTTCTTTATATCCCACTACGTTCAGATAAAACTTTCGATTTGGTCGGCTACGTAGTCATCTACGTAAAACCTTTATATCCCACTACGTTCAGATAAAACTTGTAGACCCCGCGCGCTCGATAACCGTGAGTTTTCCGACTTTATATCCCACTACGTTCAGATAAAACGTTGAAAGAGATTCTTGAAGAGGAACTGGAAAACACTTTATATCCCACTACGTTCAGATAAAACACATTGCTATTTTTAACCCCGCCTGTACCATCCAACTTTATATCCCACTACGTTCAGATAAAACTCGCCTTACCTGTTTGATCGCCCATTCCTTCCGTTCTTTATATCCCACTACGTTCAGATAAAACTTCGATTTGGTCGGCTACGTAGTCATCTACGTAAAATCTTTATATCCCACTACGTTCAGATAAAACCTTGAACAACAACGAAACCTCAATCGACTCCTAAGCTTTATATCCCACTACGTTCAGATAAAACGTGTGTTTATACGCTTATTTAAAGCCGTACGAGTGTATCTTTATATCCCACTACGTTCAGATAAAACGCTGACCTTGCTGAAACAAGTCGGGCAACCGTGGGTGACTTTATATCCCACTACGTTCAGATAAAACCTATTCGCCTTTTTAGTAGTCCGCTTTCTGCTTTTCCTTTATATCCCACTACGTTCAGATAAAACTTGCTTCAGCTACTTCATCATTCGAAGCTATTAAGCTTTATATCCCACTACGTTCAGATAAAACCTTTTTTGCCGCCGGACTTCATGTTACATGAAGTTTCCTTTATATCCCACTACGTTCAGATAAAACATTTCAGATATTTCATCTCTTATCTCCACGAATTCATCCTTTATATCCCACTACGTTCAGATAAAACTTTCTACCACTTCTCCATAACCGCCTTGGAAATCGCTTTATATCCCACTACGTTCAGATAAAACACTTAGATATGTCTTGGATAATCGGGAGGGTAAACAACTTTATATCCCACTACGTTCAGATAAAACTGAGGACGGTTCAAAAAACGCTCAAACGGTTTACCTTCTTTATATCCCACTACGTTCAGATAAAACCTTCGTAACGTTATGATGTCATTATCGCTATAATAGCTTTATATCCCACTACGTTCAGATAAAACGGATTACTCCACAGATTTAAGGGAGATTGTCACGGTCTTTATATCCCACTACGTTCAGATAAAACATGCAGATGGGATATTTCGTGTGTTTGCGTTATTAGGCTTTATATCCCACTACGTTCAGATAAAACTATAATCACAATGGCGAGTCTCCATTCGTGAAAGTTCTTTATATCCCACTACGTTCAGATAAAACTGAAGGATCACTCACTAATACATCTAATTGACGGAAAACTTTATATCCCACTACGTTCAGATAAAACAAAAAGGACGAGAATTTTATAAACTTAGATAAAGATGCTTTATATCCCACTACGTTCAGATAAAACTAATTTTAGTCCACTCATTGCCCATGCTATTTAAACTTTATATCCCACTACGTTCAGATAAAACCTTCTGAGCAAGGAAACGCTTGGGTGGAGAATACGGATCTTTATATCCCACTACGTTCAGATAAAACCCGCACCGCTGTCCATTAACTCGGCAAACTCGTTTAATCTTTATATCCCACTACGTTCAGATAAAACAAATTTACCTTTTATAATTGTGAAGAAGCCTTCCGACTTTATATCCCACTACGTTCAGATAAAACAAAGAAAGCGCAGGATAGGTTAGCGAATCATCACGACTTTATATCCCACTACGTTCAGATAAAACGTATATCATAACAGGAACTAACGTTCTATATATTTCTTTATATCCCACTACGTTCAGATAAAACGTAATGTTCTCTTGGGACTGAGTGTACGAGTTCGTCTTTATATCCCACTACGTTCAGATAAAACGACGTGGGATTACAAGCCGGCTGCAAGCGGGATTACTTTATATCCCACTACGTTCAGATAAAACGATGTGATTATCAAGTTAAGCAGGAGATTTTACATCTTTATATCCCACTACGTTCAGATAAAACTGATAATGAAACTTATTCGATTATCGAATTTTGTTCTTTATATCCCACTACGTTCAGATAAAACGAAAAATCCTACTGTCCTGTATGAAATCATTAAGGCCTTTATATCCCACTACGTTCAGATAAAACCCCGCCAAAAAGGTTAAGTAAATCCTTTGAAATCAAGCTTTTTAGGCTGAATAAAATTCACTTTTGCAGTAAACTGGCAATGCAATTTTAATCACTCTATAAAAAAATGCTAATAATGCTATTATACCAGTATTTAAGAGAATCTTCATAGTAAATAGGTTCACTGCAATTTTACTTATAGAAACATATCGTCAAAAGATTTTTCAATTCCAAACGTAGTTTTAGAGATATGTTTTGGATTACTTACTTGATAAACATATAAGGAATCAACCTTAATATTTATGATATTTTCAAGTTCATGGAGACATTGCATTAGCAGCGTTTTAGTAATTCGCCCTTCAAATACAGAATTCTGTGACCAAGTAAGATATTCCTTTAGTTTTTTATGCACTTTTCCTACACGTTTGACATCTACGTCATAGGTTATGATAACGTACATTTTACCACCAGGCCTTTAATGGTTTATATTCTTGATCTCCTATACAGTGTTTAATCAATTTATAACACTCTAGTCTAATAAAATATTTATACGATACATTTCGTTTTAATTGGCGGTGACGAATGGTAGTTTCTAATTTATTTGTCCATTCCTTTAAAAATTTCTTCTTTCCAGAGTCATTTAGTAGTACCATATCCTCCAATTTTTCAAAATCTGATATATTTAATTGCTTTCTATTAAGTAGTGCAAAAATAACTGGGTCCACAATTAGTGGTTTGAAAATTTCAGCAATATCTAGACTTAAAGAAAACCTCTTAGTAGATGGTTCGTGCAAGAAACTAACTGTGGGATCCAAATGCGTTTTATAAATCTCCGATAGAACTGCAGTATAACAAAGACTGTTTCCAAATGATATTAAGGCATTAAGTGGATCTCTGGGGGGTTGCTTTGTCCTTTCATCAAATGCAAATTCCTTAGGTAAAAAGTAATTGAAAGCACTATAATACTGTTGCCTGATAATCCCTTCTAATCCCATGATTTCATGAATATGTTTTGCATGATCAATTAGAGCAAGATTGTTTTTAATTTTTTCAATCACAGTTTGAACTTCTGTATACCTTTGGTAACTTCTTAAATTACGTATCATATGAAATGCTGCACTCTTAACAAATGCCTTTGCTAAGAATGCTCTTTTTACTTGATTTAAATAATGCTTACTTTGATTGACAACAGTCCATCCGGATACCTGTTTTGATTTAGGGTAGTATGTTCCGGAATAAAAACCATAATAATTATAAAAGTGGACTTTAACATTGTGATTTGAAAGTAATTGCAGGAAATGAGTATTGAAATCAACACTACCAAAAACATGAATATTTTCCATTTGCTGCACCGGAAGTGAACGTTTATTTTCTTCCTCGTCAATAAAGTAAAATGTATTATTTTTTCGTCGCATTCTTCCATTATTAAAAATATAATAATCCTTTTTCAATTCAGCCATCTCCTTCATCTGAATAACAAAAATCATAATAGGCACACTTGGTACAGTATGATGCATTAAGAACCTTAGGTGGATATTCTAAATCTTGTATTTTATAAATATCTTCAATAATTTCCTCTAGTTTCTCCTCCTCACTTTTTGACAAGATAACTTCTTCTGTTCGCTTTTCTTTTGTGTAGCTGATTAAGCCTTTCTTATTTAATCCTCGTTTCTTTAACTCGTTTAGATAGAATAATAACTGCCATTTATCAGCTTCTGTCATTTTACTTGAAACTTTTACTTCTCTAACATACTCTGAATCAATTGCATCAATTTTAATATTATCTATAGAGAGCTCCTTTTTTTTAGCATTCTTATAAGACTTTTCATGTAGAATTTTTCCTGCTTGAACTCTTTCATGTCCTTCCTCTAGTCGGATATTTTTTGAGAATAACCATAGTTTCCTTTTACAGACAAAATAATATTGAATATGCACCCCATTCAGCATGTTTATTCCTCTCTTTCATAAAAAAGTATTTGTATTATTTATGTCCAGTCCAATACCATGAAGTTCTTCTATATCGAAGTTATAATGAGTATCTAAAACTTTTATGTGAGATAAAACAGGATATCTTCTGCCATCTTTACCAATCTGATAAAAGTCGATAGAATCGATGGAATGTTCTATATCCTTCGTGCGCCTAATAGAAACAGTATATTTTTCGATCTCTCTGCGAAGTCTAATTCTTTCTAAAGAATCTTGCTCGCTCTCGAGACTTTCAAATAGATCATAAATTTCGTCATAAATAGTTCGTGGAATTACTGTAATGCTTTGGCATTTATCCCCACGTAATATTCTTTGTGCTTCTTCATTTGTGCACTGATAGTCATCCAGACGTTGTAATCGTTTGATAGCATCTTTAAAATCAATGTAAAACTCTGTGTCCTGTAACTCTTCTTTTGAATATATCTTTTTTACAAGGGCAATTTTTACTCTCTCATTTATTTCTTTATTATGAAATTCCTCCAGATAATGTTCTGTTAATTTCAAAATATCTTTATTATAAACAGAATCTTCTCCAGAATATTCCTTAGTATAAATATGAATGTTTGGTTTACTGTGTTCTAACTCTCTATTACGATAACAACGACCAAACCTTTGCAATAAACTATCAATGGGTGATAGCTCGGTAAATAGATAATCGAAATCAATATCTATTGAAGCTTCTACGAGTTGTGTTGTAATCCATATTCCGTTTTGTTCACTTTTTGCAAACTCTTGAATCCTCTGTTCCAGAAGGGAACGATCACGTTGAATAAATCGAGAGTGAAGAAGGTAAGTATTTTCATTACTTAATTCATTGTAGAGTTCAATTGCTTTGTTTACTGTATTTACAATCACGAGTACTTTATGTTTCTTTGAAAGTGTACTAATTTTCTCTATATCTGTATGAAGTGCTTTCTTTTCTAAGCTGATTTTATGGCGTATATATGTTTCATCAATAAATTCTTCTTGAGCACAATTCTCATCAATAATATTTCGTTTTTTAAGTTCATCAAGATAAATTTGTGGCATAGTTGCTGTCATAATCATGAATTTACCTCCTGCTTTGTGAATCATTTCGATTGCTCGCAAGATTACGGCCACAATCCAAGGACTGTATGCTTGAATTTCATCAATAATTACTTTGGAATATGCCATTGTAGCAAGGAATTTTTCATAACCTTTAAATTTAAAAGGAAACTTGAGAATTTGATCAACTGTAGTGAAAATTAATTTATTTGCCAAATGTTTCGACTGGTCGTATATTTGCTCCCAGTTCTCAATTCCGTTATCATCCAAATGTGATGCGCTGCTGCCATGTAGAAGTCCAACATGTTTATAATTCATATCATTGTATACTCTGTTAAACAACGCATTTAACGACACTCGGATGGGTAAAGTGAAAAAGGTTTTGTCTTTCCCCGCCCATAATAGGGAGGCTTCTGTTTTTCCCATACCTGTTTGTGCTACGATAATTAGGTTTTTATCCTGATTTTTATAAGTAAAGTCTTGAAGGGGACGTCGGGCATGTTTAGTGTAATTATCAATGTTAAAGTTTTTATTTATATAGTTATTCGTTCTTTTCCCGATATCAATTTGCGTGTCAATTTCTATATCTACATGGGCGGATGCAGCATGATCTAAGCGATGAAGCAATCCTTTTACTAAAATATATAAATAGTAGGTTTGTTCTTTATCTTTTACTTCAGTGATACGTCTGTTGAAAGAGTTCATAACTGGAAAGGTCTTTTGGTCTGCATCTGGCAGTTTGATTAAATCTTTCATTTCTTTTAATATTTTTGGATAGTGTGGAATCAATTCTTCTTCAAAATTCTTTTTTAATAACAGCGGTTCGGGTATTTGTGCTCGTTCGTGGTGATAAGATATTGCTTGGATAAGTGCTTTCTCTTCATCCTTTGTAAAATGCCATTTATCTAATGGAAGAAAAAAAGGAGATAGATAGTTATGTGGAATGTATCCAAAGTTAGATGGTGGAATCTTGGTATCTGATTGTATTAATTTATGTAATCTACCTTGAAATTCATTGTTTACTTTTCCTAAGTCATGATAAAGTGCTGCCTTATAGAGTAAGTCCCAGACTTTTTCATTTGGAATATTTCGGTGGTATGCCGATTTTAATACTTTATACCTGCTTAATAATTCGTTTGTATGTTCAAATAATGATTCTATTTCTGGCTTTGTTTTTGCGATAATCATAAATAGTACCTCCATATAAGTATTTTAAGTCAATGCAGTACTGCTTGTACTGCATTGACTGTTGGGTTAGTTATTCCAAAAAACTGGATATCTCTTATCGTCAATTAAAATTGGCTGATTGAGCTGATATATATTGATATTTCTTCCCTGAGGAATATATATGGATGGAATTTTCTCCCACTCTCGGATACCCTTTTTAATTTTATATGTCCAATTTAATAGATAAGGGATTCCCAATCCTTCTTCATCGAAATGCGTTTTTGGAATGTATATTGCATGTGGCGTGTCACAGTTATCTGTTTCTTCAAGAGTTACCAGATCTACTTCATCAATACGCAACAAATCTTCATGTCTTCCTAATGATATAAAATGATTGATGTTTGAAAATGCATCATAGATGTTTTCTAGTATCTCATCGTCTGCTTTAATATGAAATACAAGTTTTACATTGAACAGCATATGAGTATATAGAGGCATTGACGTCATTACTTTGTTAGAGTAAATTGGTTGCTCTGTAGCTAATCCATCTAAAATGATAGGCATAGCAAGTGCATGCCTTTTTACAAAATAGGTTTTTCTGTAATCAACTAACATGGTTTCATAATCCCCTTGAATCGAAAGAGAAAATGGAATTAATTGATCTGCTTCAAGTACAGCATGAATCATTCCTTTTACTGTTGAGTAAGGAGGAAGTGGATATGTTTCAGTCACCTTATTTGCAAAAGGTTTCTTATAGCATACCGTTTCCTGAAATGCTTTAATTCTCAATGCTTTCATTTGGAATCACCGAAGAATGCTTTCACTTGGTCTATAAGGCTGTTATAAAAATCATTTACGCTACCAGCCGAAGTAATAGATGAAAAATCTTTTTCATTATCAAATACTCCACTCACATAACCAATCTTGGTAAAATCCTTTAAAGATACATCGAATATATTAGAATCAACGGTGTCTTTTAGCAATGCAATGTTTACTTTATTTAAACCCTGATTATCTAAAGCTGCTCTTCCTTGGAAGAAAGGGTTAGGGATTGGATAAGCTCCTCCTATAATAAATAAAGGTGCTAAATTTTCCTGTCTACCTCTGATTTCTCTATTTAAAAGTTTCGTTACTTCTAGAAATTGCGTAACCCGATTAATTTTTTCTTCTGGTGAGAGCTCTATCTCCTGGTCGATTCCTACTCTTGTTAAATCCATAGTTACGGTGTAAGTATAATAGCTAATATGCTGTTCGATGGTTGCCAGATTTGCGTCTTCATTAATTCTTGCTGCTAGTCCCATATTGTTTAAGAATTCTAAATCGCTTCTGTAAGGCTCTAATGAAATTGCATGGCTTAGTCGGACGACTGCTGAGCGTTTATCAGCCCCAGACTTTGCCTTTGTCTTCATATAACCAAATAAGTCCATTTCAACTGAATCCCTGATTGTAGCATCTGCACGAAATTGTATAACCTTTTGTGTTTTATCCACTACATCCAAATTCCAACCGAAGTACTGGTTGCCTAAACGGACAATATCGTAACGAATACTTTGTCTTGAAGCAAAAGAATATACGGATCCATTGCCTCGGTGGAATTTTTTTAATTCTGAAATATTTGCAGTACCTTCTCCATAATTAAGTGAATTAGCTTTAAATAATACTGTAAATGTAATTGCCTTATTCTTCATATTTTACCACTCCTTCATCATTTGGTTTTGAAATTAATCCAGCGATCCATGCATTCGCAACGGTAGGAAAATCCATTCTATTTTCATGTAATGCTTCTAATAATAATGCTGGCATTTCAAGATCACTTGAAATATACACACGCATAACAGTGTCCATAAAGGTGTTTTTATTCTCTGATTGTACAGAATTAAGTAAACGATATGCTATTCCTTGTGCTTTATTTAAACCAATTTTATTTCTAACGGATTGAGCACTTTTATATAATACCCATACATAATTTTGTTTCTTTTTTGCGTCCAATGTATTTCCTGCCTCCTTTAGATAGCATTGATTGAGATGCCTTAGTAAAGTCATATATACTATTTCTAATGAAGAATAGTTGTTTTTAACTTTCTCTCGTAATTCATAAGAAACTAATTGCTTTGTATCAATATTCTTTAGTAATAGCTTAATAAATGAAATTTTGTTTGTGTAATTTATATTGTTGAATAAATGATCGTGTTGGCTAAACAATCTAAATAAATTTGGAGTTAGTATCATATAGTCAAGCTCTGTCTTCTTGGATGAATAATCTGATTCGTATTCCAGAATTAGATAGTTTCTGTTCATCCAATCTGCTTTTAATTTTTGCTCTTTGACTATATCGAAAATAATCTGATCAAACGTCTTATCACGATCTGTTTCTTCATGATAATGTTCATTAATTAAGTATAGCTCTTTGAAATGACCGTCTAATTGAACGAATACAGACTTTCTATTGTTTATAGTTGCTCCAGCTGGAGAGCAGAAGAGAATAAGCTTTGCCAATGCCGAAATCGGAAAAAAGTTCTTACCCTCACTATTCCATGTGCTGTTTAATGAATTACCTATGCTGACTGCAAGAGGTGAAAAAGTACTTTCCTCAAGTGAATATAAACCTAAGGAAAAGTCAGTGAAACTACATTTTAGAACTTCCTCATGTATATAATTCTTCATTTCATTGATGCTTTTGTTCTTAAGAGGGGTTCTAAGGGTTATTAAATATTTGTGTGTCGTTTCTTGCAATAACTTTTTACAAGCCTCTGAATTATCTTGTTGCAGTAATGTTATAAACTTCCACTCTTCTAAAATAGGAGTAATATAGTCTTTTTTAAATAGCTCTTTTTGCTCTTGAACAGTAAGCGAATTTTTAGAGACATTTAGAAAACTTGGTTGCCCAAAATATGGGGTAAGATGCAGTGCTTTAAAACTATTCACAGTGAGTTTCTCATTAATTTCTTTTGATTCCAGACTTGAAATAATATCATTTAACCAATCATCCATTTGTTCCGAATACGCTGTTTCTGTTCGGTAAAGATCTATTTTATTTAGTAAATCACTTCCGTCAGGTGTATTAGAAAAATACCTTTTAACTTTTTTTTCAATGTCTTTTAAACGTGCATTCAGGTCTTTTTTATATTTCTTTTCACCTTTTTTCCATTTAGTATGCCAACCAGTTAATATTCGTTTATTTTGTTTGGCTACACTATATTTATTAATGAAAAAATTAAAATACGCTTCTGATAATTTTTCTAGATGTTCCTTCTCTACAATTATTCCATTTGTCGTAAAAGAAACATCTAAACCTGCAGATTCGAGAATTCGTGTATAACCTACTAGACCTTGATTAAAGCTCCAGTCATTCATCGATATTTCGATTTGTTCCATTTTATTTCACCTCCTCTACAAGTTCCAAAAGCCCAAGCCCCAATGACCTTCTAAGGCTCACACCTAAATCATAAAGTGCTTGAAGATCTTCTGGATGACCACTTAATTGAATGAGTCCTTTGTTTGCAGTTAAGTAAAGCGGCTTACTTTGTGTTTGATGCAAATTTTCCTTGATGACCTGTTTTTTCATCATAGTTTGTAGAACCTGGATGGGCTGTTTTGGCTCTCGCTGATGAATTTCTTTGATAATTAAATGAGCAATGTATTGAAATTCTTTATTAAATTTATCATCGCTTGCTAATAAAGGTTTGCCGTTTTTTGATTGAATTAAGACAGGAGAAAGGGTTTTTAAAATAACTTTTTTCTTTTTTATTAATTGGTTAGGCAACAGTGCTTTATTTTTAAGGGTGACAGCAGAGTTCCCGATTAAATATGTTTTACCTTTCTTACTTCCATTCATAAGATGCATGATAAATTCATAACTTGGACTTGAAATTGTAAAGTGTAATTCATTTCCTGAAATTGTATTTTTTGTAATGTTTAAATTTGAGATAAAGATTGAATATGCAAAGGGTTTCATTTTACTCTTACATTTATTAAAGAGATAATCATAATAATCATAGGACCCATCCTTAATCATCTCTTTAATAACAGACAATGTTCCAAGACCTTTTGCCAAGGGTATTGTTTCCATAGTGAAAGTTAATTTTATTCGCATTATTTCACCTCCTATCAAACTTATTTACTAGATATATTTTACTATACCATCTCTATTACATCAAAGTTTTTCGGAAAACTTCGGAATAGCCTATACAACAATTTTTTAAAGTCCTTATTTACTTTTTAGATTAGAAAATAATTCATTTTTTTATATTTTTCAGTATTAGATATAGAATATTAAAAGATTATATTTGTAGGCAAGAATTAGCATTGAAGTAATTATAACATCAAATATATACAAAAATTTGTACACCTACAATTTTTTATGATAAAATGAGAAGCTTAATTTTACAGGAGGGAAGATTAGTAAAAAGAATGTGCAGAGTTTTCTGCGTTGGATAAATCGATAAAGTTATCATGAACGAAAATAGCACCTTGATCGTAATTTCGCAGGTTAATCTGGCAATACTGAATAGCTGAACCAACCAAATCAGAGCTACATTATTGCAACAAATTGACCTACTTTGTTGGGGGTTATATTGGCAACTCTAAAACGAACTGTTTTAGAAGATAATTTAAATGTACCGGCACCATACTTAGAATTTTGTTTTTCTTCTTGAACCGATTCCACATTTAAATCAATAGTCTCGTAAATCATTTTATTTACATAATTTAATGCTGTATAAAAGTCTTCCATTATGCCATTCTCCTTAAGGTCAATAATTAATTTTTCCAGAGCCTTGTCTTTATTTAAAATAAGAAACCTTTTTTAATGCCACACAAATTGGAATAGCGATAAGCACGCCCAAAATACTTTGAACGACGTCTCCAGGTATGGAGGCTAGTGGTGTGACCCAGTTTCCGTATAAAATTGATTCACCGGTATAGTAAACAGCAATCATAAATGGGATGGAAACAATTGTCGCGGTAAGGTTTAAAGCGATACTATTTCCTTTTCGCCCATGAAACCAAGCAATCTTACCAACGATAAAGCCTTGCAGTCCACGTGCGGCAATTGTGATAGGAGTCCACAGCACCCAGCCCCCGATCATATCAAATAACCCCATTCCAATTGCCCCAGCAAGGGCACCTTTTTTGGGTCCGAATAAAATAGAAGCAATAAAGAGCATAGCTGTACCCATATGTACTAATCCACCATTTGCAGCAATTGGTAGTCTAAAGTTTAAAAATGCAGTAGCTACAAAAATGAGAGCAATTAGCATGGAAGTAATAATTAAATCCTGTGTTTTTTTACGTGTACTTAAGTAAGACGCTGAATTCTCCATTTAAATCTCCCTAACTTTATATTTTTTATTACTTTAACAGAAGTTTGACATACCTTTAAGAGTCAATTTATGAAATAATGATAGGGTCAGATGAAAGGGAGGATGTAAGTTCTAAGTCTCGTTAATTCCTGTCAATAATGCCTACTACCTTTAATGACAAGCACATTTTCAAGTGGTAAAATAGAAAAAGTTTCAGTTCGATCAAGGAGGTTCATATGAAAAAAGTTGCTGTGATACAGGACTTGTCATCCTTTGGAAAATGCTCGTTGACTGCGGCAATACCTGTTCTTTCTGTAATGGGTATTCAAGCTTGCCCCTTGCCAACAGCATTTCTATCCGCACAAACGGAGTATCCAAGTTATTTTTGCGAAGATTTCACGCCAAAAATGAATCATTTCACAGAGGAGTGGAATAAGCTCGGAGTAAGATTTGATGGAATTTTTACGGGGTTTGTGACTGGTGGAGAGCAAATCAAAAATATCTTTCATTTTTTAGATACATTTTATACAAAAGAAACCAAACTTCTTGTAGACCCGGTAATGGGGGATGATGGCGAAGTATATTCTATTTTTAATGGCGAGCTATTGGATAAAATGAAAGAATTGGTGAGATATGCAGATATAATTACACCAAATGTGACAGAATGCTGTTTATTGTCTGGGTTATCCTATGAGAAATTACATAGCTATTCAAATAAAGAGGATTATATAAAAGCGCTGGAAGAGGCAGGGAACCATCTAAAGCAGGACACCGATGGAGCAGTTATTATTACCGGTGTAAACCCTTCAGCAACGGGTTCAAAGAAGCAGGCCATTGGAAATCTGTATTTGAATGGGAATAAAACCTTTTATCATGAGATGGAGTATAATGGCAAGAGCTATTCAGGCACCGGTGATTTATTTGCTTCCATTATGATAGGCAGTATGGTGCGCGGAGATTATCTGGAACAAGCTATACAAAAATCGAGTGCATTCCTAAAAGAAGCAATCGATGATGCAACTAAAGAAAACATCCCTGAAGTAGAGGGGATAAACTTTGAAAAGTATTTAGGAATGCTAATCTAAAATATATTTCTTTAAATGAGTCTAGGAATAACTAACCAAAACAGTAAAAGTAAAAACGTTTCAAGTAAAAATAACTAATTTTTTTGAGAGGGGTCATTGGTACATTGATTTCGTACTACTGTGTGTATCGAATGAACAGACGACCCGCGCATCAAGCCAGAATCTGCGCGCATGAAACGAGTGTACCCGCGCATCAAATGACCTACCCCGCGCGTCAAATGTCTCAACCCGCGCATGAAACGACCTACCCCGCGCGTCAAATGTCTCAACCCGCGCATGAAACAGCTCAACCCGCGCATCAACCCCAAGTACGCGCGGCCAACCGGCTTTCATGCGCGGTCAATCCCTGTTCATGCGCGGTCATCCCGCTTTGATGCGCGCACTTTTGTCGAACGCGCGCGGGCCGCCTCCCTCTCTCCACCGCTCCCGCCACCACCGCATCAAGTCAGAATCTGCGCGCATGAAACAAGTGTACCCGCGCATGAAACGACCTACCCCGCGCGTCAAATGTCTCAACCCGCGCATGAAACAGCTCAACCCGCGCATCAACCCCAAGTACGCGCGGCCAACCGGCTTTCATGCGCGGTCAATCCCTGTTCATGCGCGGTCATCCCGCTTTGACGCGCGCACTTTTGTCGAACGCGCGCGGGCCGCCTTCCTCTGTACCACCGCTCTTTCGCCACCACGCGGGCATCCAACCACTCCCTCTCATCCGCTCCCGCCACCCAAGCCCCCCCTAACACAAAAAATTAAAAATAAATTATCTTGCAATTATTCTGTTTAACGGGTAAAATATGGACAACATAATAGACGAATATATTAGAAAAGTAAGTCGAATCAAAAAACAAAAATGATGAATAATCAAAACCCCTACACCTCACGATATATACAAACCATTCATGTATACAAGCATTCAGCCATATAATCTAATAAACAAATAAATATATGGGACGTGTTTTTTCAATCCTGAAGTAAAGCATTGCCCTCGTCCCCAAAGGAGATATGTCATGAGAATCTATTTATCGGTAGATATGGAAGGAATAACTGGTTTACCAGATGAAACGTTTGTTAGCGCTTCCATGCATAATTATGATCGCGCTCGAAAAATCATGACGGAGGAAACAAATAACGTCATAGAATCTGCCTTTCAAGCAGGGGCTGGCAATGTCCTTGTCAATGATAGTCATAGTAAAATGAATAATATTTTAATTGACGAACTTCACCCAGATGCCGAGCTCATTTCGGGTGGTGTCAAAACATACTCGATGGTGCATGGTATAGATAACAGTTTTGCAGGAGCAATGTTTATTGGCTACCATTCACGTGCGGGCATGCCGGGTGTGATGTCTCATTCTATGATTCATTATATCCGTCATATTTATGTGAATGATAGGTTGATAGGGGAAATAGGAATGAATGCACTAGTCGCTGGCTTTCATCGTGTTCCAGTTCTTTTGGTATCTGGCGATGATGAGGCGGCAAAAGAAGCGGAAGGGCTCATTCCCCATGTGACAACCGCGATTGTGAAAGAGGCTGTATCGAGGACAACTGCAAAAAGTCTAACGCCAAAGAAGGCTGGGGAACTTTTACAGGAAAAAGTGAAACAAGCAATCGAAGGCAGGGAACATGTTAAGCCACTCACACCTCCAGATAACCCCATACTTAAAGTGGAGTTTACGAATTATGGTGCAGCTGAACTGGCGCATATGATGCCTGGGACAGAAATTATCCCTGACACAACGATTGTTCAATATCATGCGAAAGATATTTTAGAGGCATACCGGGCTTTTCTCGTGATGGTTGAACTTGCAGCAGGTGCGAAATATGCATAGGAACGAGCAAGATAAGCTAAAACAGCTCACCGAGCAGATTACTGGCATAACAGAAGCTGCGGAAGGAACGTGGGGGATAGCATTATTTGACATTGACACGAAAGCGTCCTGGGGAGTAAATGAGCATTTTCCCTTTTATGCAGCTAGTGTGATAAAAATCCCGATTATGGTTGCTGTATTTGCTGCTAGCCAGCGAAAGAAAATTGAAATGAATAGCACCCTGACGCTGAAAAAAGAAGATATTGTTGGCGGCAGTGGAGTCCTTCAGCATATGACTCCAGGCACTGCGTTTACGATATATGATCTCGTGACACTTATGATTATTCAAAGTGATAATACAGCAACTAATATGCTGATTGATTTAATAGGCGTTCAACAGATTCAAGAAACAATGCGGGATATTGGCTTAGAAAAAAGTGAGTTTTGTCATAAGATGATGACAGCAGGAGCTGATCAAAAAGAAACAAACAAGATTACAGCACATGAAATGACGGACTTGCTTTTGAAAATGGCACTGGGAAAAGTTGTTTCAGCCCGTGCCTGTGGAGAGATGATTGCGATTCTTAAAAAACAGCAAATCTGCAATGCACTGCCTGCACAAATTCCTGAATCAGAAGCGCCAGTGATCGGTGCGCTAAGGCACTGGGAATTAGCAAATAAAACGGGAAATATTTTTGAAATCCGGCATGATGTTGGCATCTTTTATGTAGGAAAAAGATCCTTTATTGCCTCCATTCTCTCAAAAGGAGTAAATGATCTCGAATCACCAGCAATTATTGGTGAAATTGGTTTAGCTATTTATAACTATCTCAGGTAAGAAATCGGAGGGCTGGTTCTTTTTCAACCCGCAAACAGAGGTATGCTCCTCTATGATGAAGGGAGTTTTAGACGAATGCTTAAATATATTTTAAAAAAGCTCTTAATCATGCTGATTACCTTATGGATCATCATCACGTTAACCTTTGTGCTGATGGTGTCTGTTCCAGGCTCACCATTCAATAGTGACAGCAGCTCGAATGAGGTTGTTCGGGAAAATCTAGAAAAACATTACAATCTTGATAAACCGCTGCATATTCAGTATCTGCTTTATTTAAAGTCAGTGATTACATTCGATTTTGGCCCTTCTATTAAACAGCCTAATCAAACGGTTAATGATTTATTAGGAAAGGGCTTCCCGATTTCAGCTGAACTTGGATTGTTTACGATTCTTGTAGCAGTTATTTCAGGGGTTGCTTTGGGGATTTTAGCAGCACTTCGGCATAATGGATTCATTGACTATCTGGCAATGGGAATTGCAGTCCTTGGTATTTCAATACCGAACTTTATTTTAGCGACATTATTAATTCAGCAGTTAGCTGTAAATTGGGAAATTTTCCCCGTTGCAACATGGAAAAGTCCGAAGCATATGGTGCTGCCAATTCTTGCGCTGGCAACGGGTCCAATGGCGATTATTGCCAGGCTTACAAGGTCAACCATGCTAGAGACTCTGACACAGGACTATATTAAAATGGCACGGGCAAAAGGTTTAACACCATGGAAAATTATTGTAAAACATGCACTTAGAAACGCACTTATGCCTGTTATAACAATTATGGGGACACTGCTGGCCAGTATAATGACAGGTTCTTTTGTCATTGAGCAAATTTTCGCGATACCAGGAATGGGAAAATATTTTGTGGAAAGTATTAATCATCGTGATTTTCCTGTAATTATGGGAACAACCGTATTTTATGGTGCCTTTTTAATAATTATGCTTTTCTTGGTTGATATTGTTTATGGAATATTGGACCCAAGAATCAAAGTGACGAAAAAGGAAGGGGAATAATATGGAAATGAAGCAAAATCCCCAGCATATCACAGAAGAAAATGTACCTGATGAATGGTTTGTTTGGCGTGAAAAGAACATAGAAGAAAGTGAAACCGTAGCAAGACCCTCCTTATCCTATTGGAAGGATGCATGGCAGCGATTAAGGAAAAATTACTTAGCGATGTTAGGTCTTATATTTCTCATATTATTAATTTTTATGGCAGTTTTTGGACCGATTCTTTCCCCCTATGATGCAAGTGCAGGGGTATTATCGGAGCAATATCAGTCTCCTTCCGCAAAACATTGGTTTGGGACGGACAATGCAGGACGTGATATTTTTACACGGACATGGGAAGGTGCACGTATTTCCCTGTTTGTCGGCTTTATGGCAGCATTCCTTGATGTTACGATCGGAATTATTTGGGGAGGAATCTCTGGATATAAAGGCGGCCGGACAGATAATGTGATGATGCGTATTATCGAAGTTTTGTATGGAATCCCCTATTTATTAGTAGTGATTCTGCTGCTTGTTGTGATGGGTCCGAGCTTAATGACAATTATTCTTGCCTTGGCGGTCACAGGCTGGGTCGGCATGGCCAGAATTGTGCGAGGCCAGGTTCTGCAAATAAAGAATTACGAATATGTGCTTGCATCGAAAGCCTATGGAACAAAAACATCACGGATTATACAAAAAGGACTCCTCCCCAATACAATGGGACCAATTATTGTTCAAATGACGTTAACAGTACCATCGGCTATTTTTGCTGAAGCATTTCTCAGCTTTATTGGACTTGGAATATCCTCGCCAAATGCAAGCTGGGGTGTCATGGCCAATGATTCATTAGGTGCCATTCTTTCTGGGAATTGGTGGACATTATTTTTCCCGGCATTCTTTATTTCCTTTACCATGTTTGCTTTTAATGTGCTGGGCGATGGGTTACAGGATGCTTTGGATCCGAAATTAAGAAAGTAGGGGTAACGATGGAAAAAATTCTCGATGTAAAAGATCTGCATGTCACCTTCACAACCTATGGCGGCACGGTACAAGCTGTTAGAGGTGTAGACTTCCATCTCAAAAAAGGAGAGACGCTGGCAATTGTAGGTGAGTCTGGGTGTGGGAAAAGTGTGACGTCTAATGCGGTTATGAAACTGATACCTGCGCCTCCAGGAAGAATTACAAATGGGGAAATCCTGTTCAAAGGCCAAGATATCATAAAAATGAATGAAAAGAAGATGCGCACGATTCGTGGAGTAAACATTTCGATGATCTTCCAGGATCCGATGACAGCATTAAATCCCACATTAACGATTGGGACGCAGCTGATGGAGGGAATAAAACAGCATTTGCGAGTGTCAGATAAGGAAGCAAAAGCGCGCGCGCTAGAAATGATGCATTTAGTAGGAATACCTAATCCAGAAGAACGTTTAAAACAGTATCCACATCAATTCAGCGGTGGAATGCGGCAACGTATCGTGATTGCAATTGCACTGATTTGTGAACCAGAGCTTTTAATTGCGGATGAACCCACCACAGCACTGGATGTAACCATTCAAGCACAAATTTTAGACCTTTTTGAAAAAATCCAAGAAGTAACAGGTGTGTCGATTATCCTTATCACGCATGACTTAGGAGTGGTTGCTAAAATTGCTGATCGCATTGCAGTTATGTATGCTGGAAAAATTATTGAAACAGGAACAAAGCGGGAGATTTTTTATCATCCGCAGCATCCATATACAAAGGGCTTGCTTCAATCTATCCCACGCTTAGATGCGAAGGGAAAACTAAAACCAATTGATGGAACGCCACCAGATTTATTCTCACCTCCAAGAGGATGTCCTTTTACAGCAAGATGTCCGCTGGCGATGGAGGTGTGCAATAGAGTTTACCCGGGTTCTACAACGCTAAGTGATTCCCATTCAGTCGATTGCTGGCTGCAGGATGCCCGGGCAAAGAAGTTAATAGCCACGATGGTCACCAATTAAAATATGAGGGGGAGAAGGATGAATAAGAAGTTTCTTTTTTTACTAACGGCAGTGCTGACCGTATTTCTCTTAGCGGCATGTACGGCTACAGAAGAAGCCGGTGAAGACCTAGAGGAACAAGAACAGGGGCAGACTGGTGAAGACGGAGAAACAGCTGATGAACCAGAGCTTGATGAAAGTGTACTGCGATTAAATAATGGCACGGAACCAACGTCACTGGATCCATCTATCGGATTTGATCAAGTATCATGGGATCCGTTAAACAATTTAATGGAGGGCTTGACACGTTTAGACCAAGAACACCTTGCAGGTCCAGGAGCAGCGGAGGACTGGGATATCTCTGATGATGGATTAACGTACACATTCTATTTACGTGAAGATGCAAACTGGTCTAATGGGGATCCTGTTGTGGCGGAGGATTTTGCGTATGCATGGAAGTATATGCTGGAACCTGAAACGGCTTCACCAGCTGCATTTTTGGCTTACTTCATTGAGGGGGCAGAAGAATTTAATAGTGGAGATGGCTCTGCTGATGATGTCAAGGTAACTGCAGTGGATGAAAAGACGCTGGAAGTAGTGCTGGCACAGCCAACGGGATTCTTCCTTGATGTGTTAACGAATCCGGCATTTTTCCCAATCAACCATAAAGTAGCCGAAGAAGACCCGAAATGGCATGCAGAGGCAGAAACATTTGTGGGAAATGGACCTTTCAAATTAGAATCATGGGATCACGATGAAGAAATGTTATTTGTGAAAAATGAGCATTATTGGGATGCGGATGCTGTAAAATTGGAGAATATTCATTTTGCAATGGTAAATAACACGAATACCCAGTATCAAATGTTTGAATCAGGAGAATTAGATACAGCGGAGATTCCTCCAGAGTTATCGGATCAATTAATCGATGGGGATGATGTATTTATTGGCTCTAGTGGTGGGTTAGAATTCTTCCGTTTTAATTTGGAGATGGAGCCCTTCCAAAACAAGAAAATCCGTCAAGCATTTTCATACGCAATTAATCGCGATGATATCGCTGAATTTGTTGTGAAAAATGGGGTTGAGCCTGCATATAGCTTTATCAATCCAGGTTATACGAGTCCAACTGGTGAGGATTTCCGTGATGTGAATGGTGATCTTACAGCCTTTGATCCGGAAAAAGCGCAAGAATTGCTTGAAGAGGGCATGGCTGAAGAAGGCTATGATGAACTGCCGGAAATTACGTTAAGTTATAATACGAGTGATACGAATAAAGCTGTAGCGGAAGCGATGCAAAGTATGCTAAAAGAAAACTTGGATATTAACGTTAAACTTGAAAACCAGGAATGGAATGTATTCGCGGAAGCACAGCAGGAATTAGAATTACAATTCTCTCGCAGTTCATTCATTAATGATTATAATGACCCAGTTAATTTCCTGGAGAGTTTTATAACGGACTCCTATATGAACCGAACTGGATTCTCTAATGCAGACTATGATGAATTCATTGCAAAAGGGAAATCGGAGACAGATGAAGAAGTGCGCTGGGAAAATTTATATGAAGCTGAAAAACTATTGGCAGAAGAAATGATTGCTTTACCAGTAAGATACTATAATTCAGTCGTGCTTGAAGCGGATGGGGTAGAAGGAATCCTTCGCCATACAGTTGGGTATTTTGATTTGAAGTATGCAGAAAAGAAATAAGTTCAGAAAAAAGCTTTTGCATGATGCTTAATTGGGAGTGGCTCATCGGCATGATGAGCTGATTCCCTTTCATTATTTGCTTATATAAAAGGATGGGATAAAGATGCTTTGTCCAACGGCTTTACAAATAGGGGATACTATTGGTGTAATTGCACCAGCAAGCCCTCCAGATACAAAACACCTCGAAAAAGCGATTCCCTTTTTCACCAATCTTGGTCTCCGTGTAAAATTGGGGAAAAATATAAATGAAGAATATGGTTATTTGGCTGGTACAGACAAAGAACGGCTAGCAGACTTGCATGATATGCTAGCCGATGAGGAAGTGAAGGCGATTATTTTCGCATGTGGCGGGTATGGCACAGCGAGACTTGCCTCCTCGATTGACTATGATTTCATTGCTGAAAATCCAAAAATTATCTGGGGATATAGCGATATTACATACTTGCACACAGCAATTAGGCAAAAAACAGGACTCGTTACCTTTCATGGTCCAATGCTTGCTTCTGATGTGGGTAAAGCGGACTTTTCTTCGATATCTGGCACTTCTTTTAAGCAGCTATTTAAGCCAACACCATTACAATATGACGAAAGTATTTCTTCATTGGAGGTTTTGACTGAAGGGGAGGCGACAGGACAGCTTATAGGGGGAAATTTAACATTACTCACCAGCACACTCGGAACTGCATATGAAATAGATACAACAGGGAAAATTTTACTGATGGAGGATACAGATGAGGAGCCTTATCGCGTTGATTCTATGCTGAACCAGTTAAGACTTGCAGGGAAACTTGATCTAGCTGCTGGAATTGTTGTAGCTGATTTTGCCAAAGCGGAACCGAAAAGAAAGCCGTCTCTCTGTTTAGCTGACGTTTTCCAGCATTATTTAAGCGACCTATCATGCCCAGTAATAAAAGGCTTTAAAATCGGGCATTGCTCCCCACACTTTGCTGTGCCGCTTGGTGCAGAAGCAACGCTGCGAACGAAGGATAAGACGTTATCCATCACGCCAGGAGTAACGAAAGCATAAAAGGATTTTCTCTAAAGAAAGGAGCAAAAAAATGTTTAAACATGCATTTCAACAGCTTCAGGATGTATTTCACGTAGCAGCCGTTCAAGTAGCTACTGTATGGACAAATCCTGAGTCTCCTAGAAAAATAGACCAGCTGGCAACAGGTGCCGCCGCTGATATGGAAAAATGGTTAAATAATCTAACACAGGATGAGAAACTGGCATTATGTGATGATAATCGGGTACAGACGCAAGTTTTATATGGGGAAGCAGTAGTGATTACAGAAATGAAGGAAGGCTGGGCAAAGGTTATTATCCCAAGCCAGCCATCCCGCAAGGATAAAAATGGTTATCCAGGTTGGATTCCATTGCATCAATTGAAGGAAGTAAGGCATGATGAGTGGTTCCGTCCCGAAATGGCAGCGATAAAAGAGAAGCGTGCCTGGCTTGAGAATGAAGCTGGGGAAAAATTAATCCATCTAAGCTATATGACCTGTTTGCCTGTAGAAAATAGTGATGCTTCTAGGGTAGAAGTCGTTACACCACAAGGTAAAGGGTATCTGCCCAAAGCGGCAGTTGAAGTTTTTAGGACGGATAGTGGTGGAGAATGGGGAGATGGCTCTAGCCTTGTGAAGGAAGGGGAGCAATACATCGGTCTGGAATATCTTTGGGGCGGGATGAGCGCCTTTGGCTATGATTGTTCTGGTTTTGCTTATGCAGTACACAAAGCCAATGGTTATCAGATTGCACGGGATGCATCAGATCAGGCTGCTCATGGAAAGGAAATTCCGCTTGACGAAGTGCTGCCAGGTGATCTGCTGTTTTTTGCGAATGAAGAAGGGAAGGGGAATATTCATCATGTCGGAATTTACCGTGGAGAGGGTAAGATGCTGCATGCCCCCTCGACTGGCAAAGGAATTGAGATTGTTCGTTTAGCAGGAACCAAATATGAGCGTAAGCTTTGTATTGCGCGACGATACTGGTAAGCAGGAGTTGGATAATGATGTCTAATCAGAAAATATTGGATATTAAAAACTTGCATAAATATTTTACCCTTAGTAAAGGGCAGGCTTTGCAAGCAGTTAATGGGGTAACATTTCATGTTAATAAAGGAGAAACCTTCGGGCTGGTTGGTGAATCCGGCTGTGGAAAGTCAACAATAGGTCGAACCATTATTGGGTTGTATAATAAGACAGATGGGGATGTTCTGTTTGACGGGCAAAATGTCCACGAGCTAAATGAAAAAGATCTTTTTAAACTCCGTCAAAAAATACAAATGATTTTCCAAGATCCCTATGCATCGTTAAACCCGCGTTCCACGGTGCGTGAGATTATTTCAGAGCCGATGGAGGTTCATAAACTGTATAAACGGAAAAAAGATCAAAATGAAAGAGTCTATCAGCTGTTAGAGGAAGTCGGCTTAAACAGGGATCATGCCAATCGTTATCCGCATGAGTTTAGCGGTGGGCAGCGCCAGCGGATTGGAATTGCGCGGGCACTGGCATTAAATCCTGATTTCATCATTGCCGATGAACCGATATCCGCTCTAGATGTTTCTGTCCAAGCCCAGGTCGTAAATCTATTAAAACAATTGCAGGAAGAAAAGGGGATTACTTTTCTTTTTATTGCACATGACCTTTCGATGGTGAAGCAGATTTCTGACCGAATTGGTGTCATGTACTTAGGAAATATGGTAGAGCTGACTGAAAGTGAGAGTCTTTATGAGAATCCGCTTCATCCATATACACAAGCGCTTTTATCTGCCATCCCCATTCCGGATCCTGATATTGAAGAAGCACGCGAACGAATTATTTTACAGGGAGAATTGCCAAGTCCAATTAACCCGCCGAGTGGTTGCGTTTTCCGCACCCGCTGTCCATTTGCCATGGATATTTGCGGTAAGGAAAAACCGGAATGGCAGGAAGTAGAGGATAACCATTTTGTAGCATGTCATTTATATAATGAGGAAGTGAGAAAGGATAAGAGCGAGGATTTGGTTGTTAATATAAGATAATGTCATACAGTCCTATTTAAAAAGCGGCAGGTTCATGGTGGGGTTCATAGCCCCTTGAACCTGCCTGCCGCGTATGATTATATTAGCAATCGCATGTATGCTGTTTAAAGTCAATTACCATCCGACCTTGAATTTTTCCTTGTTCCATTTCTTCAAATATATCCTGTACTTCATGCAAACAGCGTGTTTGTACAACGGGTACTACTTTACCTTCTGCACCAAATTGGAAGGCTTCCTCTAAATCTTTACGTGTACCAACCAATGAGCCGATTACTTCAATTCCATCCAGTACGAGTCTTGGAATACTTAAATCCATTGTTTCCGATGGTAGGCCAACTGCAACTACTTTACCACATGCACGTACTGCATCAACGGCGGAATTAAATGCTGCTTTAGAAACCGCAGTTACAACTGCGGCATGTGCGCCACCAACCTGGTCTTGTATCATCTTGTCGGCATCCTCTTGTGCAGGATTGATTGTTATATCTGCACCTATATCTTTAGCCAATGCTAATTTATCATCATTAATATCTACTGCAATCACTTTTGCATTGAATACGTGTTTGGCATATTGAATAGCAAGGTTTCCTAAGCCGCCGCAGCCGTATACTGCAACCCATTGACCAGCCTTAACATCCGCAACCTTAATCGCTTTATAAGTGGTAACCCCCGCACAAGTGATACTGCTTGCTTGTGCTGGATCCAGCCCTTCTGGTACTTTTACTGCATAATCCGCAGTTACAATACATTGTTCAGCCATTCCGCCATCAGCAGTGTAACCAGCATTCTTAACCTCGCGACAAAAGGTTTCTCTGCCTGTTACACAATACTCACATCTGCCACATGCTTGGAACATCCAAGCAATACTGACTCTATCACCAACTTTTAAGCTCGTCACATCATCCGCAACTTGAGAAACAATTCCTATTCCTTCATGACCAAGAATACGTCCTGCGACATCGCCGAAATCCCCTGAAGCGACGTGAAGGTCCGTGTGACATACTCCGCAATATTCTATATTGACCATTGCTTCACCGGATTTTAATGTCCGTAATTCATTTTCAATCACTTCTACATTTGCTTTGCCTTTTGGATTTACTACTACTGCTTTCATATATAACCTCTCCTTCGCTGTTTAGAACGAAAAGTTTTTCGCAAACTACTCATGTCCTCGATGTAATATCACATGTGTACACCATGTAAAAAATGATCGATCACGACTACCACTTCATTTTATCATAAAATGAAGTAAATGTGAAATAATGAGCAATCTTAGTCTGATTCATGAAATTACATAAAAATGGATGAGCTTTGCTAAGAATACAGATATTTTTTGAAAGTAATTTTTCATTTTTGATCAAAGGGGAAGAGTGATAGTAATTTATTTCACAATATAAAATACTTGTTTTAGCATTCTCTTATCTCAAATTATGTTCTTTTTCACTCAGGTTAGGGAATACTATTTACAACAATAATTGGAAAAGGAAAATCAATAGGAATCAAGTAGGTGAAAGGCTTGACCATATTAATTATCAGCATCGTTTTATTATTCTTTGCCTCCAGTTATTTTTCGGGCAGTGAAACAGCACTGACGGCAACCAATGAAATGAAATTACAATTAAAAGCAGCTAATGACGATAAAAAAGCAGCACGCTTATTGAAGCTGGTCAATAACCCTGATTTATTTATTCCAGGGATATTAATAGCCAATAATGTGCCCAATATTGTACTTCCTTCTATGGTAACGATTGTGGCGCTTGAGTTTGGCTGGAATATCGGTATAACTACAGCTGTGTTAACCATATTGATTATCATTTTTGCGGAAGTTATGCCCAAGTCAATTGCAGCAGCCTTTCCAGAACGAATGGCTTATATTGTCTATTATCCAACGATGTTCATTTTGATTATATTAAAACCTTTTATATTTTTACTGAATCTATTGACAAAAAGTATTGTTAAACTTTTGGGAAATGGACAAGAAAGTCCAATAACTATTTCAAAGGAGGAAATGCGCGCAATGGTTGATATTGCACATACGGAGGGAACTTTTAAAAATGATGAAATGTACCGCCTGAAATCCGTATTAGATTTCCAAAATTTAAATGTGTCTGATGTCTTAAAAACGCACCGGGTGGAAATGCAATGCCTCTCGATTGATACTTCTTATGAGGAGGCACCAGATTTTTTACTGGCTCATCACCATACCCGCTATCCTATTTATGATGGGAATATTGATCATATTGTTGGCGTGTTTCATTCCAAGTTTATTTTATTATGGGCAAGAAATCCGAAGAAAGGTATCCAGGATTATTCAGACATGAATCCTTTATTTGTCTATGAATTTAACCCGATTGAGGCTGTATTTAGGAAAATGACAGAGGCGAAGAAACATATTGCCATTGTTTTGGATGAGTATGGTGGAACGGAAGGGTTAATTACGCATGAGGATTTAATAGAAACAATGATTGGACAGGATATTGAAGATGAAACAGATGAGGATGATGCACTCATCCATAAGCAAACAGAAACACAAATCATTTGTGATGGAAGATTATCCTTACATCGTTTAAACAATGTTTTCCAAACCAATATCCCAGAAGAGGCAGATAATGTTGCTGGTTTTATTCTTAGTCAGTATAGTTATTTGCCAGCAGAGGGAGAGACATTTATTTATCAGGATCTGGGATTCAAACTGCTGGAAGTGAGTGAACGAAGGGTGCATTGGGTAGAGATTAACAAGCTATAGTGCTGATTAGCAAAAAGTTTATCGACCTCGGTTTATAGCAGATCTTCCGTATGCAAAAGAAAAGCTAGATGAAAGCAATGCAAAAGATTGATTCCATCTAGCTATTTTTGTTACGAGCATATTTCCAAATAAGAATTAATAAAACAAGCATTACAATATCCAGTCTTGCTTCAAAAGCGAAAGATAACAGTCCCTTATTTGATATCATTGGAATCTTTGTAATCAGAACAGCGCCAATCATAATGACAATAAGTGGAGGGACTGCCTGTTTCATATACATTCTGCCAGCAATCAGCACCCCGCATGATACCTCAAGAATGGCTACTAAAAATAATGTGATTTCAGGAAATGGTAATCCAAGACCAGCGAACATTCCTTTGAAGTCAGGAACGACTAATTTCATAATCCCCGATGTGATAAACACATACCCTGCTGCATAACAAATCCATATTATTACTTTCTCCTGCATAAGCATACACCTCTATTGTTTTCATCTTATATTCTTATGCTTATGCAGAGACATAGACAAGCTTGACAAGTATTTAATTTTTCCCGAATTAACTGGCAGTAAGACCTCCATTTTAAGATAAGGGAAACCTTCATTTGTGTTTTATTATTCAGAAACTTGCAGTTAAGCAGCGGTTCCTGTTTTTCCCTTTCTAAACCATGCAATCACGGCAGCGATAATTAATGCAAATCCCAGGTATCCCATTGTTGCGTATACATTTCCAACGAGTGTAGTGAATCCAACAAGACTTGCGCCAAATCCCAGCAATCCGATGACAATAACAGCTGGTTTGTATATTTTACTATCAGGTGCGATGAATCTCACCGTAAAGGAGTAGAGCATCCCAACTGCTGTATTATATATCATACCAAGTAATGCAATAGCCATTAATATCCCAATAGCTGGATGAACCTCATTTGCAAGTGCCAGTGTTGGCATATCAGCTCCTGCAACGACATCTATTTTTACGAACATACCGATATGAATTAAAATAATTAAACCACCCAGCATGATTCCACCAAGAATGCCGCCCATTCCGGCCACTTTGCGGTCTTTCACTCCGCCACTCATTACAATTAGTAATGCAGCACCGGCAGCCAGATTATAAGATACATAGAGAAAGGCACCAAGAACCCAGTTGGATGCCGCAGTGTCTTGTTGTTTTGCCAATGCATTAGCCTCAGCGAAGGATAAATCCATCGTGAAAATAGAATAAATTAAAATGATAAAGATAATCGCAATTAAATATGGTGTAATTATTGCAATAATACTGATAATTCTTTTCGTATTTAATAATAACGTGAGGATAGTGAGTGTAACCATAATAATACTGCCAATCTTCGTATCAATACCAAACATTTGCTCAAAGGTAGACCCGGATCCAGCAAACATCACAACTGCTACACCGAATAAAAAGAAAGTAATTAAAATGTCCAGAATTGGACCGATATAGCGTCCACCAATATGGTAAATGACACTTTTATGTGAAGTTGCTTGTAAATCTGTTCCCAGCTGGGCGAATGTGTATCCTAAAAAGATGAAGAGGAGGGTGGCGAGAATTCCGCCAACCGTTCCCCAAATACCAAAGCTTGTAAAGTATTGCATGACTTCTTGTCCTGAAGCAAATCCAGCGCCAACAATCAGCCCAACGAAGGCACTGCCTATTTGAAAACTTCTTTTCATATCGTCAACCCCTCTTATTTATATTCTTTCTTTGCTACTGTAAAAGTTTCAACCGCTGCACGGTCTATTTCATAACCAATCCCTGCTGTTTGTGGAACATTGATATAGCCATCTGCTGCAACGACTTCCGGGAGGATAATATCTTTTTCCCAATAGCGGCTAGAGCCAGCTGTATCCCCCGGTAAAATAAAGTTTGATAGGGTTGTTAAAGCGATATTATGGGTGCGGGCGATACCGGATTCAAGCATCCCGCCACACCAAACTGGTACACCATTTGCTTCACAATAATCATGAATTTTCTTTGCCTCTGTCAAGCCGCCGACACGGCCGATTTTAATATTAATAATTTTTGTACTCCCTAGCTCTACAGCTTTTCGTGCATCTTCAAGAGAGTGAATGCTTTCATCTAAGCAAATTGGTGTTTTTAATTCCTTTTGCAGCTGTGCATGGTCGATAATATCATCGGAAGCCAGTGGCTGTTCAATCATCGTTAAATCAAATGCATCAAGCTGTTTTAAATGTTCGATGTCTTCTAAACGATAAGCAGAGTTTGCATCAGCCATAATCGGCGTATCAGGGAATTTCTCGCGTAAAGTACGAATGACGTCAACATCCCAGCCAGGCTTAATTTTCACTTTAATCCGTTTATAGCCTTCCTGTAAAAAACCATCGACGACATCCACTAACTCTTCAATCGTGTTTTGGATGCCAATACTGATGCCGACCTCAATTTTATCTTTCTTCCCGCCAAGCGCATGTGCAAGTGATTGATTTGTCTGTTGAGCATAAATATCCCATACGGCCCCTTCAATCGTTGACTTTGCCATATTGTTTTTGCGGATGGGGGCAAAAATTTCATTCACTTCATCCGGGTGCTGTATCTCCTTATTTAAGATAAGCGGAATTAAAAAGTCCTCAAGCATATGCCAGTTTGTTTTCAATGTTTCTTCGTTATACCAGGGGGCATGGAATGCAACAGATTCCCCCCAGCCAATGGTACCATCCTTATCTTTCGCTTCCAGCAGTAAGAATTCCTTGTCTTGAAATGTACCAAAGCTTGTTGTAAATGGGTCCTTCATCGTCATTTTCAAATGGCGAATGGTAATATCTGTAATGTTCATTGTTATTTTCCTCCGAGTTCTAATTGATTATTTTGTATAAAAATATATTCAGCATGTGCAGCGTGTTTTTTTAATTGAATTGCAGTATAGCCAGCTTGAAACAGCTTTTGAAAGAGCTTCCGCGTTTGCAAACGCCAATCCATTGCCAGTGCTTGACTAATCGCTTTTAAACTTTGAAAGTCTTTAGGAACAACAACGGTATAGGCCGGTTCGCCTAATTCAATTTCTGCCTCTTGTATGAAAATAGGTTGTCCCTTCTCATTCCATGTTAATGCATTAAGTGGCACTAGCTCTTGAATAGATGGCATATGTTTTTCAATGACATGTGGACTTTTTAAATACCAATGGATTTCAAAACGATCGGATGGAAGACCTTTATTCATGTCATCATCCATTTCTCCATAACAGTTTTCAATATACGTATTGCAAATACCATTTAGTTTGGACAAATTGAGATAAGCATTCCGTGTTTCAAGAGGGTCAAACGTCCATTTCATCATAGAATAGCCTTTTTTGATTGCAATTTCGCGTTGCTTTTGTTTTAGTATTTCACCAATGCCTTGTGAACGATATGTTTCATCCATGCCAAGCATATGAGAGCACAAATAGCTTTCTCCATTTTGAAAACCAGAGAATCCATAGCTGAAGCCGATTAATCTGTTTTCGTCAAAAGCACCAATAATAATACCACCATTTTTAATGGCTGTCAGTGTTTGATGCGTTGGCACCACGGTATTCATTCCCCAAACCTTTTTCTCTAAATCCTGAACTTGTTCCATTTCACGCATCGTTTGCAGTTCACGAGTTTCAATCATGATGTTTCACCTTCTAAATGGTTTAATGTTAAAACAAGTGCTCTTGTGATAATTTCAGCACTCGTTGGTAATCGGTCCTGATTAAATGTCATTTTTGGATGATGCAGTCCTGGTGTGACGCCGCAGCCAATCCCCAGCATGGTTGTTTTCAACTGTGGTTTGGAGAAGGAGTAAAAATGAAAATCTTCCCCACCAGGAGTAATAACTTCAGGGGCACAATTTTCTTCCCCTGCAACATCCATGATGGCCTCTTGTAAAATCTCTTTTGCTGTGTTATCTACTCGAGCGGCAGCAATATGTGCATCTGCTTTATACATAATGGTGGCATCATACATTGTGCTAACTGCTGCAATAACCTTTTCCAATCCTTCTGTTAAAACCTCCATCGTGTCATTAGATTGGGCACGGGCATCAATACTGAAGGTAGCATTTCCTGGGATAATGTTTGTCGAAGAACCTCCCGCGTGCAGCTTTGTCATTTTGATGGAGGCTGATTCTGTTGGACTAATCCAAATCCGCTTTATTCCTTCAATGATTGCTGATGCGATTTCAATCGCGTTTTTTCCCTGTTCAGGCCGTGCTCCGTGGGCTTCTAATCCTTTGATTTCTCCTGTAAATAGTTTGGCAGCTCCGTGATGTAAGGCGGGGGCGAATGTTCCGTCCCTTAGTTCTACAAGGGGCCGCACATGTGCCCCATATAAAAATTGCAGCGGGTCAACAACGCCTTGTTCGATAAATGCTTTCGCACCCTGCGCCTTTTCCTCAGCTGGCTGAAAAAGGATGCGGACAGCTCCAGGAAGCTCTGGTTCCAATTTTTTTAGTAAAAGAATGACTCCGAGAGCTACTGTCATATGCCCATCATGTCCACAAGAATGGTTCGCTTGGAACTTGCCATCGACTTCTTGCCAGAGTGCATCGATATCCGTTCTAAACCCGACTTTGGGAGTACCTTTTCCAATGTCAACGTATAATCCCGTCATATTGTCGAAGGTATGTGGCTGCAAGCCTTCTCCTTTTAGGAGTTCTTTAAGGTATGCAGTTGTACTTACCTCATTCCAGCTGACTTCGGGATTTTCATGCAGATGTGCAAAAGTTGCTTGTAATCTTTCTGCTAAACTTTGTTTTATCAATTTTTTCAACTCCATTTTTCAGCGATAAAGCTATCGTTAAAGTCATCAAAATTTACGCGTTGTTTGTTATAATATTCGGGATCAAATGTCATCATTCCCGTTACGAATAGATTGAGAAAAGAAATAAGTGCCGGCATCAGATCAATCGTTGACCTTTCTGTTTGCTCTAATACAAAGGCTTGTGAGCAATATGCATGAATTGGCGCTAATTTTGAATCCGTAATTCCCAGAATGGAAATGCCTTTATTATGAAGTGCTTCTGCTATTTGAAGCGGCTCTTTAAAATAGCGATGCAGGGATATTACGATGACCATTGATTCATGATTCATTTCCTGCATGGTTCGAATGAGCTCGGGTGTTTCTGTTTGAATGAGTGATACATTTGGCCGCAGAATATTCATTGTAAAATGCAGCCATTCGGCGGCAAACTGTGATGCACCAGCGCCGATAATATAAATATGTTTTGCCTCATGTAATTGTTTGGCTGTTTTAAAGAATTGCTGTTTATCAACTTGTTCGGATATTCTGTTAATTTTGGTTATATCTTTCCCTATTGCCTTTTCAATCAGTTGCTGGTCATTGAAAAGTTCTTTTTTGGAGGAAAAATAATTGCCGAGCGTACTAGCTGTTGTCTGATTAAAAACAAATAGCGTAATTTCCTTTTGCAGCTGAGCAAAGCCAGTTAGTCCAAGCTCGTAACAGAAACGGATAACGGTCGTTTCACTCGTTCCAGCTTTTTCCCCAACCTCAGCTGCAGAATGTGTGCCGACAAAGGTTGGATTATTTAGCACAAAGCTTGCAACCTTTTGCTGCTTTTTTGATAGCATATTAAAATGCTTCTCAATTGTATTTTTAATTGTTTGTATATCCTCCAAAAGAAGCCTCCCCTTTAAAATGAGTTGAAAAGAAGTTTAAACTTTTTAAAATCTTAACATAAACTTAAAAGTAAAACAAGTGGGACAACAGAGCCTATTTCTCTCTGCTGTCCCACTATTCGTTCGCGAAGACTTTCTTTTTAATGTTTAGGTAATTTTTTATTTCAAAATTTAAATAGAATAGATTTGCCCGTATTTCAAATTCTTCTCTTGTTTGAGGGAGTTCTGTTTCGCTGATTGATTCTTCATATGCTGCTAACTTTTTTAGTGCGATATGAATGGTAGCTCCTGAATGAACATTTTCACTGATGTTTTCAATTAAGTCAGCAAGCATGGACCGCTGTTTCACGTGTAATTCGGGTTCGGAGGAAGAGACAATTCCAATGATGGGAACCATCTTTTTTAGAATTTCTAACTGGTCTCCCCGCATTTGTAAATAGTGATATTCTCTATTTTCGGAACGGAATAAATGATTTTCTACATCTTGAATCACGATGCTCTTGGATTTATTAATTAATTCTTCTGCTTCAATAATTTCTTTACCATCCCATTTTCGATTGCTATCTTTTAAATGGACGGCAAATTCATAAAGAATGACAGAAAATTTTTCACCAATTTCGAATATATTCCTTTTAATATCCTCTTTAAAGCTTGGCATTATACTATTAACAAGGATAGCAATGCCCATCCCAATTAAAATAATATAGAGCTCGTTCAAAATAATTTGAAGGCTAGCCTCTTCCAATGTGTAGATGTGGAGCAAGACAACCATGCTCGTAATAAAGCCATTTTGAATGTGAACTCGTACAAGGATTGGAACAAATAGAAGGATGAACACAGCAAAGACGATAGGATTATATCCGATGAGTTCGAAAAATACTATGCCAAGTACTAACGATAAAATCGATGCAATGAATTTTTCCTTAATCGTATGTAATGTTCTTTTCTTTGTTTTTTCAATACACATAATAACAATAACTGCTGCAAAAGATGCAAATTCCAAATCGAGCAAGCCCGTAATCCAGATAGCTAACCCTGCGCCAAGAGCAGTCTTAATCGTTCGATAACCCATTCCAACCATGAGAAACACCATCCTGTCTTCTATATTTTGCTTGCGATAATGGCGGATTGTCAGTCAAGCATTTGACTGACAATCCGCGATGAAGAGCGCCGTCCCCCAAGCCCCGGACCTCCTGCGCTCGTCGAATAGCTCGTGTCGCGCATCGAGTTTGAATCTGCACGTATCAAACTTGAATTCGTGTGCATCAACCTCGTTTATGCGCGGGAAACCAATATTCACGCGCGGCTTGTATTCTTTTTAGGATAAAACAAATTGAAACTAAGTATACAGTTTAATCGTATGATTAGGTAGTGATTCCGTGGAAAAATCTAAAAATAGAAAAGGTGAATCGTGATGAAAGAACTATATATCAACCAAAAAGTATTTAGTCTGGCTGAAAAGTTTACGATAAAAGATGCACAGGAGCAAGATGTTTATTATGTGGAAGGCAGTTTTATGCGAATCCCTAAAACATTTACCATCATGAACACCACGAGGGATGAAATTGCGTTCATTACGAAAAAGGCATTTGCCTTTTTGCCAAAATTCTTTGTTGAAGTGGATGGCAGAGAAGTGCTGACGATTAAAAAGGAGTTTTCCTTCTTTAAATCACGTTATACCATTGAGGGTACGGATATTGAAGTACAAGGCAATTGGTGGGATATGGAATTTCAAATTGTGAAATGTAATGAGGTTGTTGGGCGGGTGAAAAAAGCGTGGTTCACTTGGGGTGACAGCTACAAAGTCGAAATATTAGATGAAGATATGGAAGCAATCATCATCGCTATTGTCATTGCTATCGATTGTGTGAAGGCGGATGAATCAGCGTCAGCGTCTTCAGCAGCAAATGGGTGACAGGACGGGGAATCAGCACTTGATTAGTTTAAAAGCGATTAAGGCCTTGGTGGGTGCGCGGCTTCGACAAAAAGGCGCGCAACATTGCGAGTTAGCCGCGCTTGAAACGCTGGTACCCACGCATGAAACAAGATTTATCGCGCGTGCATGCTGTTTAGCCACGCATACATGAATATGGTCATGCGCGCGGCAAATGAGATTGAACATGCGGGTAATCCCACTTCACGCGATGCAAATTCAGATTTCGCGCCTGCCAGCCCTACCCGCGCATCAACCAGGTTTTCTAATCGAATCCGCTTGTCCCCTCTGCCTTTTTAAGTTATGTCCCATCCTTTAAATAATCCAGTTTTAAATAAAAATATCATTATTTTATATAGTTATCAAAATATCCCTGAATATAAACAAAAGGTGTTCCTTTATCACCACTGCCCGATGTTAAGTCGGATAAGGAGCCAATTAAATCTGTCAATTTACGTGGTGTTGTGCCTTGTGTAGCCATTGCGTCCACTGGGTTCTTCTCTTTATGCTCAATGTATTCGGAAACAGCTTGTTTCAGCTCTTCGCCTTTGAGATGCGAGAAGTTATTATCTGCCAAATATTTTAGTTTTATCTCGTTCGGTGTACCCTCGAGTCCCTGGGTAAAAGCAGGAGAAACTACTGGGTCAGCGAGTTCCCAAATTTTTCCAGATGGATCCTTAAACGCACCATCTCCATAAACCATTACCTCTACTATTTTTCCCGTTAATGCTTTTATGTTTGCTTGAATCTCATCAACAAGGGGTTGGCAATCGTTTGGGAATAATTTTACACGATTCTCGGTTGCTTTATTTGAACCAAGCAGTCCGAACTCTTTATTAAAGCCACTGCCATTTATGGATTCGCAAAGAATATTATCCAGTCCATAAATTTTCTCCGCTCCATGCGCAGCTAATATTCTTTTTGTACGAAAACGCGAATGAATATCGCAAGTCAAGACACTTTTTGTATAATCTAAAATGGACTTTGCATTATTGGAAAAAATAATTTCACAATCTATTCCTTCCGCTTCAACAATACTTTTATAATATTCGATGTAGTCTACACCAGTAAAGGAGTGCTTTTTAATCCCAAAGTGCGCACGAAATTCAGCTTCAGTTAATACATCTGTCCAAGGATTGATTGCTTTTTCATCTAATTCCTCGATGCTTACTAGATGGTTACCGACTTCATCGGCAGGATAGCTAAGCATGAGGACGATTTTTTTAACCCCTTTAGCAATTCCGCGTAAACATGTTGAAAAACGATTACGACTTAGGATTGGAAAAATGACACCAACTGTATCCTTACCGAATTTAGTTTGCACATCGGCAGCAATATCATCAACTGTCGCATAGTTACCTTGTGCTCGGGCGACAATGGATTCTGTTAATGAAATAATATCACGATCTTCAATCGCAAATCCTTCTACCTCGGCGGCATGGGTGACGGTTTCAACTACAATGTCTTTTAGATTATCGCCTTCGTTTATAATTGGTGCACGCAATCCTCTTACTGTTGTTCCAACTACTCGTTCCAAAGAAATCTCTCCTCTATAATGAAAGCTTGAAATTTATATCCTAAATAATAATTATTGGAAGTTCTATCTTTACTATACCTTTATTCCGTGTTATAAGTAAAATTAATATTAGTAATACCAGGTATTAGAGGTGTTTATATGAATGTGAGGTTGGATTTATATCGTGTCTTTAACATAGTCAGTAAAAATAAAAGTTTTTCAAAAGCGGCTAAGGAGCTATACATGACCCAGTCTGCTGTCAGTCAGGCGGTTTCCCGGCTTGAGAAGGAATTAGAAGTTAAATTGTTTCATCGAACACCAAAAGGAGTTGTTTTAACGAATGAGGGAAAAGTGCTGAACGAACATGTTCACTCTGCACTGGGTATTCTGGATGCAGGGGAGGAGGAAATTCAAGCTTACAAAGGCCTGAGAAAGGGCGAATTGCGAATTGCTGTCGGGGATACCATATCACGCTACTTTCTTTTACCATATTTGGAGGAATTCCATGCAAGATTTCCCGGTATCAAATTGAAAATATTGAATGGAACAACTCCAGAAATACTGGAATTTATTAAAGCAGGAGAAGCAGATGTTGGCGTCTGCAATCTGCCAATTGCTGATGAGCAATTCCATGTCAGGCCATGCATGGAAATTCACGATATATTTGTGTGCGGTGAAAAATATAAAAGGATTTCCAGAGAACGAATCAGTTTTGACCACTTAATGGAATTGCCCCTCATATTTTTTGAAGAAAATACAATATCAAGATCTTATGTAGACCGTTTTTTAAAAAAGAAAGGATATTCCATTTCTCCTGTATTTGAGCTTGGCTCCTATGACTTAATTTTGGACTTTGCAAAAGGAAATTTAGGTATTTCCTGCGTGGTAAGGGAGTTTTCCAGAGAATATCTGGAAAGAGGCATAGTGTATGAAGTGCTTTTAGAGGAGGATATTCCCAGCCGGCAAATTGGGATTGTAAATTTAAAATCAGTGCCTTTATCAAGAGCTGCCGAGAAATTTGTAGAAGGAATTAAGCCAAGAATGTGAAAAGGCTGGCATATAACTCGTTAAAAATAGTCCGAGAGAAGCACTGTCACGGACAAAGATCATGAAAAATGCACAAGATGGTCGCTCTCACGTTCAAAAATCAATGAAAAGCGCGAAAAACGCACGAGAGATGCGCTCTCACGTTCAAAAATCAATGAAAAGTGCGAAAAACGCACGAGAGATGCGCTCTCACGTTCAAAAATCATGAAGAAGCGCGAAAAACGCACGAGAGATGCGCTCTCACGTTCAAAAATCAATGAAAAGCGCGAAAAACGCACGAGAGATGCGCTCTCACGTTCAAAAATCATGAAGAAGCGCGAAAAACGCACGAGAGATGCGCTCTCACGTTCAAAAATCAATGAAAAGCGCGAAAAACGCACGAGAGATGCGCTCTCACGTTCAAAAATCATGAAGAAGCGCGA
>DAMDKS010000039.1:0-39417 GCA_032085455.1 Oceanobacillus sp. | reverse complement strand
TTACGTGATTCCGCTTGACATACTGGTTGTTTTGTTCAGTTTTCAAAGAGCAAATCGCTTGTCGCCCACTGATTAATGCGACTTTTCAAATATACCACGCTGAGAAATGATTGTCAACACTTTTTTAAGAAAGATAACAAATTATTTTCTAGCGTCAGCGCTGTGCTTGTTTAGCGCAACGAATATAAATTTACCATGTTTCTGTTTTTTAAGCAAGTATAATTTTATATTATATTAATGGGATTTTTTTACACATCTAAAAACCTTGATTTAACAACACCTTTTAAAAATAAAGTCTTCCAGCTTAAACAACAATCTTGTAAGCTGGAAGACTTACTAACTTATTTATCACGCATTTGTGGGAAAAGTAATACATCGCGAATAGATGGTGCATCTGTCAATAACATAACCAAACGGTCAATACCTATTCCTAAACCACCAGTTGGAGGAAGTCCATAATCCAGCGCTTCAAGGAAATCTTCATCCATTAAATGTGCTTCATCGTTACCTGCTTCTCTTTCAGCTGCCTGCGCTTCAAAACGCTTGCGCTGTTCAATAGGATCATTTAACTCGCTGAAAGCATTCGCATGCTCGCGTCCCACAATAAATAATTCAAATCGATCTGTAAAACGTCCATCCTCTTTATTTGTTTTCGCTAACGGTGAAACCTCTACAGGATGGCCATAAATAAATGTAGGCTGAATTAAAGTATCTTCAACTTTTTGCTCAAAGAATTCATTAAGCACATGACCAAAAGTCATCGATTCCGTAATTTCTACCCCATGTTCTTTTGCCAGGTTGCGTGCTTCCTTATCAGTCAGCTGCTGCCAAAAGTCTACTCCTGTTGCTTCTTTTACCGCATCCGCCATATGAAGTCTTTTCCACTCCGGTTTCAGATTTAACTCATGTTCACCATAAGTAATAGAAGTTGTGCCAAGCACCTTTTCTGCAATGTAAGCAATGAGGTTTTCTGTAAGTGCCATAATATCCTTGTAATCTGCATATGCTTCATACAGTTCAATCATCGTAAATTCCGGGTTATGGCGTGTAGACACCCCTTCATTACGGAAAACCCGGCCAATTTCATATACTCTTTCCATTCCGCCAACCACTAAACGCTTCAAATGCAGTTCAATTGCAATTCGCATATATAAATCAATATCCAATGCGTTATGATGCGTCACAAATGGTCGTGCCGCAGCTCCACCTGGAATACTATGCATTGTTGGTGTTTCTACTTCTAAAAAACCTTCTTTATTTAAGTACTCGCGCATGGTTTGAATAATTTTACTGCGTTTAATAAATGTATCTCTGCTATCCAAGTTCATAATTAAATCTAAATAACGCTGACGATAACGCTGTTCAACGTCTTTTAGTCCGTGATACTTTTCAGGTAAAGGACGGAGTGACTTTGTCATTAATTGTACTTCACTTGCCTTAACCGATAACTCTCCCGTATTTGTACGAAAGACGGTTCCTTGTACACCAATGATGTCTCCTAAGTCCAAAGATTTAAAAGTTTCATATGACTCATCGCCAATAGCATCTTTACGTACGTAAATTTGAATTTGCCCACTCATATCTTGAATATGGGTAAATCCTGCTTTTCCTTTTACGCGTTTTGTCATAATACGTCCTGCAACTGTTGCTTGCATATTTTCTTCTACTAACTCTTCTTTTGTTGCATCCGCATATTTTTCAGCAATTTCATTTGTAAGGTGGGTCCTTTCAAATCTCCCTCCAAATGGATTTTGCCCTTTATCATAAAGATCCTGTAACTTATCGCGGCGCACCTGCATTTGTTCTGTCATTTCCTCTGACACTAAAATCACTCCTGTCATAATATATGTAGCTTGGTTCAAATATACAGTTCATCTATATAACCAGATTTATTTTCTCCTATACTCTACAATAACACAGAAAAGCCTGCCGGCAAACACTGGCAGACTCCCTGTTTACAGCATACACGCTTTCTTTTTCAAGTAAGAAAAGGTCGTTTACTTTCTCTATAAATGAAGTCACTAAGCTTCGAGATTGTTCGTCCATCTAATCACCGTCTCAACCTCTTTAGATGGGAGTTCAATTAAGAAATCCTTCACCGTTTTCTCAGTATTTGGCAGAAATGCATCTGCAGCAATTTCCGCAAGAGGCACAAGTACAAAAGCCCTCTCATGCATGCGCGGATGCGGAATCACTAACCGTTCTTCTTTTATATTTTCTTGATTATATAACAAAATGTCAAGGTCTATTGTGCGTGGACCAAAACGGATTTCCCGTTTTCTTCCCAACTTATGCTCAATCTCCTGACAGCGATCCAACAGGATAATAGGATCAAGCAATGTTTGAATTTCAATTACCATATTCAAAAAATCTGCTTGATCTAAATATCCGACAGGAGCTGTCTCATAAATGGAAGAGCGCTTTTCTATTACAATCGCTTCATCCGCTTCAAGCAAATTTAACGCTTCACTTAAGTGGACGTCTCTCGGTTCAATATTCGTACCAAGTGCAAGATATACTTTATTCATTGTTCTTCTCCCTATAAATTTCTACTGCAACAGATTCATAATTTCCTGGAATTGGCGGATTAGGCTTTGTCACACAGATACGACAGGCATTGAGCTGGTCAAAGCTTTGTAAAAGGTGAGCAGCAATTGTCTCGGCAACTGCCTCGATTAGATTCTTTGCCTCTCCCTCGACTATCTCCTGAATGAGTGCATACACCTCACCATAATGAATGGAATCATGCATATCATCCGACCTTCCAGCCTTTCTTAAATCAGTGAAAAGCTCGGCATCAACTAGAAAGCGCTGACCAAGCTTCCTTTCTTCTGGAAACAATCCGTGATAGCCATAGAAGCTGAGCCGATTTAATGTAATTTTATCCATGGTATTCTCCTTTTCCAAGCATCGCATCCGTCATTTTTGCTAGCTCAGCATTTAATTTCACATCATGAACGCGAACGATGTGTACTCCCTTCGCAATGCCCAAACAAGTTGTTGCTCCTGTTCCCAAGTCCCTTTCCGCTGGAGGAGTACCAAGCACACTGCCAATCATGCGTTTTCTAGAGGCAGCTAAAAGCAGCGGATATTTCAGTGTAGTCAGCTTTTCTAAATGCCGCATCACTTCAAGATCATCTTTACGCGACTTCGCAAATCCGATACCTGGATCGAGAATAATATCCTCATCTGGAACACCTGCGTCATGAGCAATTTTAATACTCTCTTCCAAGTCTTTAATCATATCTTCAATAAGATCCTCATAATCCTCATTGTTTCGATTATGCATTAAAATAATTGGCACGTGACGTTTTGCAGCTATCTCTGCAATCTCAGGGTCTTTTTTCGCACCCCAAATGTCATTAATCATGTCTGCACCTGCTTCAATTGCTGCTTCTGCTGTCCCAGATTTAAACGTATCAACAGAGATTAGAATATTGATTTTCTCTTTAATCGCTTTAATTACTGGCACAATACGAGAAATCTCTTCTTCTCCAGATATAGGTACATGTCCTGGTCTAGTCGATTCCCCGCCAACATCAATAATATCTGCGCCATCCCCCGCCATCTGCACTGCTTGTCTAACAGCTTTATCTATTGTTGTATAACTGCCACCATCTGAAAAGGAATCTGGCGTTACATTTAAAATACCCATTATATGCGTTCGCTGAGTTAAATTCAAATCTTTAGCCGTTGTTCTAATGATCATCGAAATCGTACTCCCCTTCATTCTATCTTTCCCTTCTAATCGTAACATAAGACAGGAAAAAAGAGGATTAGCAGTGTCATTCTGCTAACCCCCTGTATTTATAAAGTGAAATTGCTTTCAGCGGGGTTTCTTTTCATCTCCCACTGAAATCGGACCATTACTGGATGCCTATTCTCCCACTTAGAATTAAAAGTGTCTCCTTATTTTTTGAAGCAGAAGCTGCGCGCCCTTTATATGCAATAAAACTTATTCTTCATCAAATTTGTAAAGTGATGTTGAAAGATATCTTTCCCCATTATCAGGCAAGATAGCCAATACCTTCTTACCCTTACCTAATTCTTTCGCAACCTTAACAGCTGCAGCTACAGCAGCACCTGAAGAAATTCCTCCAAGAATGCCATTTGTCGTTGCCATTTTACGAGAAACTTCGAATGCTTCTTCATTTTCTATTTGCACGATACCGTCATAAATATTCGTATCCAGTACAGTTGGGACAAATCCAGCACCAATGCCTTGAATCTTATGTGGGGCAGGTGATTCACCAGATAGAACCGCTGAGTCCTTTGGTTCAACAGCATAAAGTTTAATACCTGTAAAATGTTCTTTTAATGCTCTGCCGGCACCTGTGATTGTACCGCCTGTGCCAACCCCAGAAACAAAAGCATCAAGACCATCCTTCATTTGACTGACAATTTCTTTTCCTGTTGTTGCTTCATGAATTTCCGGGTTTGCTTTATTATCAAATTGCTGTGGCATAAAATAACCATGTGCTGCTTTTAATTCCTCTGCCTTTTTAATTGCACCCTTCATTCCATCTGCTCCTGGAGTAAGTACCAATTCCGCTCCATAGGCACGTAAAAGATTACGGCGTTCCTGACTCATTGTATCAGGCATAACAAGCACTGCTTTATAGCCTTTAGCAGCAGCTACCATTGCAAGACCAATCCCAGTGTTGCCACTTGTTGGCTCAATAATTGTATCTCCAGCTTTTAGCTCACCCGCTTTTTCTGCTGCTTCCACCATTGCAAGACCAATTCTGTCTTTAACAGAGCTTCCGGGGTTCATAAATTCAAGCTTTACGTAAACATCTGCGCTATTTTCATCGACAATATTATTTAGCTTAACAATAGGTGTCTCACCGATTAAACGAGTAATATCATTTGCGACTCTCATTTCACCACTCCTAATTCATAGTATTTAGATATGATTTATTAAATATAATGTATGCCTAATCTCCATCTTTGTCAATGATAACCCTAAAGATTGCAAAAGATTTGCATGCATTATAAAAGATGCGTCGATGATATACCTTACCTACTTAGAAAAAATCCAATCAACCTCACGCTTTTTCCAAAGCGGCGCAGCATCTAATGTCATCTTTTCCTTTGAAAGTGCGAGTTCACTTTTTACATAGTCTTTAATTTCTTCATATTCGAATTCAATGGCTGGAACTGCTTGGTGTAAATAAATAATCGCAACGCCATTATCCGCAGCAAATGGTTCACTATACGTATGCTGCTCCATTCCATTCGCTACTTTCTTATAACCCTTTGGAAAAAATTGGCTGTTCATATTGATGAATCCCATATATCCGCCATCTTTAATTGTTTCTTCATCCAAAGAATACTCCTGTGCTAAAAGCTCAAAAGAAGCACCAGCTTCCAGCTCCTCATATACTTTTTCTGCGGTCTCCATATTTTTTACAACGATATGAGAAATTTGCATTGCGGCAGACATATTATATTGATTTTTATAGATATCATAGTAATCTTCAATTTCCTTCTCGGATACAGATATATCTTCTGTTAATAAAAACTCCAGTTGATAGCGATAAATAATCTCATCCCGCCATTTTTCTTCAGCAGCAACATATTCAGCTTCTGTCATTGATCCCTGCATCGCAATCAAATAGGCTAGCTCTCTTTCAATGATCTTCTCACTTATTTCGATATGCTTCTCTTCTGCTAACTGTTCTACAACTTCACGATCAATCATTGTTTTTAATTGTTTTTCTCCATAGGCATTACGGAGTTCTTTCATCCAATCAGCATAAATAATTTTTTCTCCTGCAATGGAGGCTACGGACTCTTTATTGGAAATTCTCTTTTCTTCCCCATCCTCTTCCTTTAATACTATTTGTTCCCTGGAGTCTTTAAGGATTAATGTTGCAACATTCGTAATCAGTAATACAGCAATAATCCCCATTAACAATTTTTTGGACATAAAGTGCGTTCTCCCTTTTCTATCGTTTCAATTCTTCTAATTCTCCAACAGTAAATGCATAGCGCTCATTACAGAAATGGCAGGTTGCCTCGGCTCCTTTGTCCTCATCAATCATTTCTTGAATTTCATCATTTCCTAAACTTACAAGCGCATTGGCAATTCTTTCTTTGGAACATTTACAACGAAATTCAATTGGCATCGACTCATGAATGGTAAATTCTTCATCACCAAATAACCTTTTCAGCATATCCTCTGGCGTACACCCCTCTTCAATCAACTTTGATATAGCAGGAAAGGCTTGAATTTGTTCCTCCAACCTTTCAATAACCTCTTCATCTGCTCCAGGCATCACTTGAACGATAAAGCCGCCTGCAGCTAAAATGGTATGATCAGGGTTAACAAGTACACCAGCTCCAACAGCTGAAGGCACTTGCTCTGATGTTGCAAAGTAATATGTGAAATCTTCGCCAAGCTCCCCAGAAACAATTGGCACCTCACCAGTAAAATAATCCTTTAATCCCAAATCCTTTACTACACTCAAGCTACCAGTTGTGCCAACCACTTTAGCAACATCCAATTTTCCTTTTTCATTTAGGTCAAAATCCACATGAGGATTCGTTACATAACCACGCACTTGACCCCTTGCATTTGCATCAGCAACAATCGCCCCAATAGGCCCTCCACCATCTACTTTAATTGTGTTGGAATTTTCACCTTTGAGCATTGCTCCCATCATCACTGTAATTGTAATGGTTCGTCCTAATGCAGCAGATGCAGTAGCCCAAGTATCTTGTCTTCTTCTTGCTTCCTCAACTGTATTTGTTGAAGATACTGCATACGCACGGACTCTGCCATTAAAGGCCGTTGCTTTTATAAGATAATCCTTCATATTTACACCTCATTGTATGTCCTTTATCTTATGATAAATAATATTTAAACCTTTAAGCGTTAAATGACTATCAACCTTATTAATCGTTCGTGAATCCTTGGCAATTAGATCAGCCAATCCGCCAGTTGCAATTACCCTTGGGTTCTGACCAACTTCTGCTTTGATTCTGTCAATTGTACCATCTACCTGAGAAACGAAACCATAAAATGCGCCAGCCTGCATGGCTTCTACTGTCGAACTGCCAATTACTTTTTTGGGGGCTTTCAATTCAATTTTTTGGAGCTTTGATGCTTTGTTATATAACGCTTCCATTGATATATTAATTCCAGGTGCAATCAGTCCGCCTTGATACATGCTGTTTTCGTCCACATAGCAAAAAGTTGTTGCTGTACCGAAATCAATAATGATGACAGGAGCACCATATGCTTCAATTGCACTTACAGCATTAACAATTCGGTCAGCACCTATTTCTTTCGGATTTGGATAGCTTATCTTTATATAATCTGTAATTTCATGTTTCCCAACAATAAAGGGTTCTAAATTAAAATAGTTACGACTCATATTATCTAATGAAGACATAATTGGCGGGACTACAGAAGAAATCACTACACCTTCTATATCTGAAAATGCAATCCCTTTATAATCAAAAAGCGAGTGAATGAGCATACCAAATTCATCCTCTGTCTTGTAACGGTCTGTTTTAATTCTCCACTCATACAATAACTGATTTTTGTCAAAAACACCTAAAACTGTATTTGTATTTCCCACATCCAGAACAAATAGCATCGAATCAAACCTTCCTAGTTTTTCTCGTTTAAATATAACATAACTCAAGAGTCCTACCAAATAAGAACACAAAGCGGAAGCTTGCTTGGCTTTTAGCGCCTCACGGACGTCGCTGTTCCGCAATTATACACAGCTCATAAACTGAAACTTCATCCAGTGAGGGTCTTACTGCCAGTTAATTCAGGATAAATTTTATAATTTCCTATGAAAAAATAAAATTACCTGTCCAAAATGCATCGTAACTTAGACCCTTTATTCAGAAATGGCAAAAGCAGCCCTGTGAAAGGACTGCTTTTGTATAGTTTTAGCCTATTTATTGACGTTTATCTTCTGAATCATCATTCTCATCCTTAAGTGGTGCTGATGTATCATCGCTGTCCATTATAGGATCTTCAATATATTTCTTGCGTTCTACTTCTTCTTTGACCTCTTCAAAAGATTTTCCGACATCATCATCTTCTTCTTCTTCTTTTTCCTGCAATTCTCCCTCATGTGACTGAATGTTCACCTTTAGGTCAGCATCATCACCAATAGAATCATCCACTAGAGGTTCTGGAAGTACTCCATCATGGAAAAGCGAATTGATTTGTCTTGCATCTAATGTTTCTACTTCAAGAAGTGTCTGTGCGATTAGTTCCAGCTTCTCTTTATGTTCAGTAAGAATTTCCTTCGCACGTTCGTAACAGTAATTAATGAAGTTCTGCATTTCCTTATCAATTTCATATGCAATCTTCTCACTGTATGTTTGGCTATTTTGCAAATCACGGCCAAGGAATACATTGCCGCTGTCACCGCTTGAAAATTGAAGCGGACCAATTGTATCACTCATACCATACTCTGTAATCATCTTATGAACAATACTTGTCGCACGCTGGAAGTCATTATGTGCACCAGTACTTACTTCACCAAACATAATTTCCTCTGCTACGCGTCCGCCTAATAAGCCCGTAATTTTATCAAACAGCTCTGGTTTGGTCATAAAATAACGATCTTCTTTAGGAAGCATAACTGCATAACCGCCGGCTTGACCACGAGGCACAATGGTAACCTTATGCACAATATCCGCATCTGATAGAACCATTCCGATAACAGTGTGTCCACTCTCATGGTGGGCAACAATATTTCTTTCCTTTTCAGAAATAACACGGCTTTTCTTCGCAACACCTGCAATCACGCGATCGGTTGCTTCGTCCACATCATTCGCTGTAATATACTTACGCTCTGCTCTTGCAGCAACAAGCGCCGCTTCATTTAGCAAGTTTTCTAAATCAGCTCCAGAAAATCCTGGTGTGCGTTGCGCAATTGTTTTTAAATCAACGGTTTTATCTAAAGGTTTGTTTCTTGAATGTACCTTAAGTACAGCTTCGCGTCCTTTAACATCCGGACGATCCACCATAATCTGTCTGTCAAAACGTCCTGGACGAAGCAGTGCTGGGTCAAGAATATCTGCACGGTTTGTTGCCGCAATAATAATAATTCCTTCGTTTGCACCGAATCCATCCATTTCAACAAGTAATTGGTTCAATGTTTGTTCACGTTCATCATGACCGCCGCCAAGACCAGCCCCGCGCTGACGTCCAACAGCATCAATTTCATCAATAAAAATAATACATGGTGCATTTTTCTTTGCATTTTCAAATAAATCTCTTACACGGGAAGCTCCAACCCCAACGAACATCTCCACGAAATCCGAACCGCTGATTGAGAAGAATGGAGTACCAGCTTCTCCTGCGACTGCACGCGCTAGTAAGGTTTTACCAGTTCCTGGTGGTCCTACTAATAGAACACCTTTAGGAATCCTTGCACCCACAGCAGAGAATTTACGCGGGTCTTTTAGGAAGTCAACTACTTCCACAAGCTCTTGCTTCTCTTCATCCGCTCCAGCTACATCTTTAAAGCGGACTTTTTGTTTATCCTCGCTATACATTTTCGCCTTGCTCTTACCAAAGTTCATGACACGGCCACCGCCGCCTCCACCTTGTGCCTGGCTAAGAATAAATAAGAAGAATAATGCGATTAATAAGAATGGTACTAATGTAGTTAAGAAGGTGACCCAAGCACTTGGACGTTCTTCCTCTTCTACGTTTAATACACTTTGCTCCCTTGCAAGCGTCGTAATATCAGCAATCACTTCTGTATTATCAGGCACTTGTGCAACAAATGTTTTATCATCTGCAAGCTCACCACTGAAACGGACAATCCCATTTGCTGGCTGAAGTGTCATCTCTTTAATCTCACCATTATTTAAAGCACTTATAAATTGCTCTACATCATATTGTTCACTTTCTTCTCCTGGTCCATTAAGTACGCCCCATACACCTATAATTACGAAAAATATCAGAACCCAGAAGAACACATTACGAAATATCTGACTCATTGCCAACCTCCTCCCATACTGGGAAAAACTATATTACATGGTACCATATGAAAAAGTTAATATACAACTAATTTAGCTTAGAATTTCCATTTACTATGTCATTCTTTTTTGATCATGTACCATTATTGTTTAAATTACTCTTTTTACACTGAAAAACGAAAGTCTTATTCGTTATCATTCGTATAAATCGCTTCCTTTAATACACCAATATACGGTAAATTACGGTACCTTTGTGCATAATCCAATCCGTAGCCCACTACAAACTCATTTGGTACTTCAAATCCAACAAGATCTGCTGTAATGGGAGCAGTTCGACCAGATGGCTTATTCAACAGGGTGACAATTTTAATAGAATTTGCTTTACGATATTTGAATAGGTCAACCAAATAGCTTAGTGTTAATCCGCTATCAATAATATCTTCAATGATAAGCAGATCCCGACCTTCTACTTTGGTATCCAGGTCTTTTACAATTTTGACTTCTCCGCTTGACTTTGTCCCGGTGCCATAACTGGAAACATCCATAAAATCCATTTCCACATGGATATCCATATGACGAAGAATATCAGACATAAATGGCATGGCACCTTTCAGCACACCAATTGCTAAAGGGAATTTACCATCATATTCTTTGGAAAGCTGCCCACCAAGTTCTTTACATTTCGCTTCAATTTCTTCCTCTGTAATTAAAATATGCTTGATATCTTTATGCACACTATCCTTTAACATGTTAACCTCCTACAAATTACCTTTTTCATATTGTATATAAATAAACTGCTGATTGCTTACCTCTTGCGACATCTCTTTTTTCAATCCAATCAGCCACAGAATCTTTCCTTTATTATCTATCAGGATGGGCCAATGCTTTCTCTCTTCAACTGGTATTTTTGCATCAATAAAGATATCTTTTATTTTTTTTGTACCATTTAACCCTTTCCAGCTCATGCGATCACCAGGTTTTCGTGTCCGAATATGAAGTGGCAATGCTGCCTCGCTTTTCGCTATGCAGAAGGATAAAGGTGTGTCATAAGGTTTACATTCTACAAGATCTGCAGTAACAATCGACAAATCTGGTAATTGAATGCTCCCTGGTACGAATAGTGTTTTATGAAAGGATGCCAGCTGTGGATACGGACGATCGAAGTAAAGTGTCAGCTTGTCATAGGCTTTCTTCAATTTCAATGCATTTGGAAAGTCAATTTGCACATTACCTTCCGTATGCCCTAAAAGCGTTAAAAATTGCGATTCATGAACGTAAGACAATTGCTTTGGCAGTGCTTCATCATATAGATAGTTCAATATTAGATGATAGGCACGCCTTTGTAAAGATTGGTCATGCTTTTTGAATAAATTAATTTCTAAAATTGCAATGTGTTTTTCATGATCAAAAATTACCGTTTTTTCGAGTACTTTTCGAGCCTCTTTTTGTAAATAGCCTTCATCCTCCTGTAAAGTTTCACTCAAACGCTGCGCTGTAATATGTATACTCCCGTTTTTTTCCTTTAATAGTGGCAGTACGTGCTTGCGATAATAATTACGAGTATGTACGGTTTCAAAGTTTGTTGCATCAATCCTTGGATAAAGTGCGTGTTTTATGCAATATGCTTCAATTTCTTTCTTTGTTACCGCAAGCAGTGGACGAATAATTTCTCCATTTGCCAGCCTGCGTCTTACAGGAATTCCTAAAAAGGCGGTGGAAGATGCAGAACGAACAAGCTTCATCAGCAATGTCTCTACCTGATCATCTCCATGATGACCCAGCGCAAGATAGTCTGCTTCAAGCTCTGTCATCTTCTCAGCAAAGAATTGATAGCGCAGCTCGCGCGCAGCAACTTCTGTGCTAAGGTGATGTGCTTTTTCATAGCCAGGTACATCCAAAGTTACTCCATGAAAGTCAATTTCCCATTCTGCACATTTAGCTTGCACATATTCTATGTCTGCCACAGAGTCCTCTCCACGCAGGCTATGATCAATAGAAAGAGCAATAAGCTCTATATCCCATGTTTTACGAAGTTCTTTTAAAAGATGCAATAGTGCTATAGAATCAGGTCCTCCAGAAACACCGGCAAGCACCTTAGAACCTTTGTGTAATAGTTGATGTTTTTTAATAAACGAAAATACTGCTTTTTCCATTTTTCCCTCTCCATCCAAAACATATAATTGTATGAACATCTTCTATATACTCTTTTTATTTTAACATAGAAGCGGAAATAGCTAATGAATGAAGAATGAAAAAAGCAGATAAAATAAACTTAATAACGAAATCCACGCTGTTTCCAGCCATGTATGGTCTTTCCGCTTTACCACTTTTCTGTCCTGCCGTTTTGGCGACTGGAGGAGAAGCTGATTTAACTCCTGTTTCATTTCCGAGGCTGTATGATATTTACCAACAATCGCCTTTTTCAAAATGCCCGCAAAGGGTTTTAATTCCTTAATTTGATCAACTTTCTTTAAAAGATATTTTCCTTTATCATGTTCTGGTCGTGTAAATTGCTTTGGATAATAGATTTGCAGAAAAACCATTGCCAGTGCAAATAAGTCATAGCTTGGCTCTGCCTTTCTTGTCCCCATACCCCAAAAGCCGCGATCATAGAACTCCGTGTATTCTTTAATCGCTCTTCCAATCTGTGTAATCCCGCCAACATCAATCCAGCGAATATGTGGCGGAGAAGTCGAAACAATTAAATTATCTGCTTTTAAGTCACCGAATATCCAGCCTGCCTCATGTAATGCTTCCAGCCTTTCAATAAGCTGCATCATAAGAGGTGCAATCCATGCTGTTCCATGCTGCTGAATGAATGCTGCAACGCTTTTCCCTTTTACAAATTCCATCACGTAAAAGGAGTACTTGCCTCCTTGGGGGACTATCCAGTCATCTACATCGAATAGAGCAGGCCCAAGGCTCCTCCCCTGGACCTGCTCTAAAGCTTTCAGTACATTTACCTCCAGCGTTATCGAGGTTTGCTTTTCACTTATTTTCAAAGCATAATATTTTTGATTTCTTTCACATAAGTAAACGGCTCCTATTGCTCCTTCGCCAAGCTTCCGTTTAATCGTATACGTATTTCCTTTAAATTTTCCACTTATTAATGTTCCTGGATGAAGTTTATTAGTATCCTGTTTCTTCAAAATCCGATTCATTGCCATGACGGAAACTCCTTAACAAACTTTTCTTTCCAAACTGATACATTGCTTCAAGAATTGCCGGTCCTGTTGGTGTAATGCCCCCACTTGTAATCTTTGGAAAAACTGCAGAAATTGAATCCATTTTCGGTGTCCAATCTAGTACTTTCTGAATATCTTTTCTTTTACCAGGAAAACTGTAAATTGCAAATTTATTTTTCCCAATCCGTGCATTTAAGCTAATGGAAAGATCAATTAATGATTCTTTGACCATTTGCAGCTTATGATGCATACTTGCACTTGTATCAAGAAGGATAAGTACTTCTAAATCTGCAGTTTCACCTAACTCTTCAACAACCTCAATAATTTCCCCGCGTTTTTCAGGCTCAATATCCTCTAATGTTTGATTTTTACCAAGAATATGCTCAAGCTCCTTATTCACGTAACCCTGCAGTGTTTGATTCATTGCCTGCTTCGTTACCGTTTGTACCGTCTGTGACAAGGCATCACTGTACACGATTTGACTGACACCTCCTCCTGATAGCGCGATATCCTCTATTTCCTGCAATCCATGACTTTCCTCACTTTCATCCTGGTCGAGGATACCGATTACATTTACCGTTATTCCCTGCTGAAAAGCTAATGCTGCCACAGCAGCTGGGTCTTCTCCCTGATTGGAACATCCATCCGTCAGCAATAAAATTTGCTTTAAAATACCTTTTTTCACGATATCTGCCTCCCGTTCCTAGTAATCATAGTTTCGCCAGAATCGGGTGGAGATATACCCTAACCGAGTGCCTTATTTTGATAAATCGGGATAGATGCCCATTTCGGCTGATTCTTATTCACTTTTGCAACAAGGACAGTCATATCATCATCAATTTCCCCTGACTTTGTCCGTATCACTTCCTCCAGCAATAAATCCGCAATCTCCTGTGGATTCTCTGTTGTCATTTCCTTCAGCTTCCGTTTTACCCAAAGCTCCGTATTTTCTACATGCCTTGGACCCTCAAAAATTCCGTCACTAATTATAACGAGAATATCTCCCGAAATAAGCTGGTCACTGACAATGTCGACATCCACATCCTCAATAATTCCCATTGGAAGATTACCAGCTTCAATTTTGATCACTTCATTCCCCCTTTTAACAAAGCTGGGGGCGGCACTCACTTTCAAAAATTTCACCATCGCATGATTCAAATCAATTACTGCTAAATCCAATGTAGCAAACATTTCATCTGTCGTTCTTAAAGCAAGAATGGAATTGATTGACTTAATTGCAACCTTTTCCGGAATACCAATTTGGAGAATCTGCTGAAGCAATCTTAATGTCTCCTCACTTTCCTCTCTTGCTCTTTTTCCATTCCCCATCCCGTCACTGATTGCCATTGCATATTTACCTTCCCCGAGCTCCATTGTGCGGTAGCTGTCACCTGAAATAAAGCCGCCACCTTTTGCTGCATTTGCTGCTCCTGTCTCTACGGTAAATTCCTTCGCCGAGCCAAAGGCTAAAAAGCTATACCCATTGGGAAACGGTGAAATCTCCTCCTCCTTTACAATAATCATTTCCCCTAAAATATCAGACAATATGGGAGCAATAAGTTTCTCGCCCTCTCCATGGTAATCATAGATTGACAGTGTCATTTCAATATCTACATTCCCTTTATCCAGCTGATAGATATCTAGTTTTTCCAATTCAATTCCCAGACTATTTAATGCCTCCATAATCTGTTTCTCTTGGATTTCATGATGCTCCTGTTCTTTTAGAATTTCATTTGCAAAGTCATCCATGACCTCAGATACACCAAATAATTGATCTGCTACGAGACGTTTACTTTCTTGCACTTGACGACGCAGCCGGCGATTTGCTGTAAAGTAGGTCATCTCTTCCTTGATCACTTCGACAACCGGTTTCGACTTGACACAGTGATTTTCAAATGCTCGCATCACTCTGCGATTCGGCGGGTTTCCTTCTGCTAAATCTTCTTTTATCTCCTCCATAAGTGAATAGGTTTTATCAAACTCCTTCTGCCAGCAACGGTCTTTCATAAAGCAAGATTGACAGGTTCTTTCCGTTACCTGACTTAAAAATTGGTCCGTATCCCTCCTTTCTTCCATGGAATCTGCCGTGTCATACTCCTTTACAGTGAAACTTTTTGCTAATGCATCAAACACACTGGAAAACTGTTTTACTCTTTTTGCTGTAACATCCCGCACTTTTTGTAAATACTGCTGCTGCTCCTTCGTATGCTCCTCTGTTCCGGGGATATAACGAGATATATTGGAAAACCAGCTTGCAGGGGTAAGGATGAAAAGAAATATTGCTATAAGAGATTCTGTTAATGAACCAGCTAATGTTATACTGTCACCATAAATCGTAATAAGAAAGGTACCAACTAAAAGCCCTGCACCGACGCCAACTTTATTCCCTTCCTTTAACAAGCCACCGAGCAGTCCAGAAAAAGCAAGAAGACTCATTTGATATAAATTGGCAACGCTTGCAAGAGATAAAATTAAACCTGCAACAACACCAACAGTCGAACCAATAGCCGGACCCCCAACAAAGGCAAATACAAGAACAAAGTAACGGGAAAAAACCTGTTCGACAGATGCCCCATATATTTCCCAGCCAATAGTACCCGTCAAAATCGAAGCAATTAAGATAATCATACAAACAACTTCTTCATTTCTTAGTACTGGTTTATACCTTTTAGGTGATATTAATGGGATGCTCTGCATAAAGATAAGTACAAGTACAGCACCTAGCACACTTTCCACAACAATTAATAACCATTCATATGAAGAAATAGTTCCATTTATTGAATACAGAAAAACTCTCGGCAGAATTGTAGCAAACGCTACAACAAATGGCAGGACGAGCTTTTCTTTTTGAATATATTTAGCAAAAGCTGAAAATACTAAAAACACAAGAGCTGCAAGACCAATGAAAATTGCATGGTGCAGTGAGTAACTCCATGCCCCAGCTAAAACCGCAAGCATGGAAAGTGCTAGTTTTTTGCGCTGAATCAGCCAAATACTAGCAAGGAAGGCAAAAGCAAAGGGTGAAACTGCAGAAAGAATGACTGCTCTTCCCAACAAGAAGCCGAGTAATACGAAAAGCAAACCGCGATCGATAAATAATTGTCTGGTCCTCACCTTCCATATATCACCTCTCTCCTTAAAGGATTTCTTTCTCCTTACTACATATCCCGATGACTCTATGGACTCTAGCATGCACATCACTCCATTCTTTTCTGACTAGTAAACCATATTGTGGTTTTTTTTGTTGTCAGAATTCGGAGGTTGTCCAATAAATCGTTCGACGGTATTCTATAAAGGAAACAGAATTCAACAAGAACGCTTGTATGCTCTTTTGCCTGAAGATTATGCCAGTAGTGGATTCTATTCATTTTTTTATGAAATTGGCATTGAAAATTTATAAGATTGTTTGACGAATTACTGCTGATTCCGAAAGATTTGCTGAGAGAGGTTTGTTTTTTCGGGAAAAGGAAAATAAATAGATTGCACATAGTGATAAATAGCTATAATGAATACCAGCAGCCGGACATGGCTATTCCAGGAAAATTAGTTATACAGCCTATAAATTTTACAATTTCCTGTAATATAAAAAATCCCGTTAGCAGGTTTAATGTTGCTAACGGGATTTTCAGGGTTCCGTATCGTCTATTCAAACGATACGTTTCTATCATTTTTGGTATATAGCGGCGGAGGGGATCGAACCCACGACCTCACGGGTATGAACCGTACGCTCTCGCCAGCTGAGCTACGCCGCCAAAACAGTCAACGAAATATATATTACAACAGGAACGGCTTTGTGTCAATAGTTTTTTACACACAAATTTTACCGAAAAAAACAAATAGCAGAACACCTATCATATCAGATTGGCACGCTGCTATTTTCTATGATTAGAGCATTATGATTAATTAGACAGCAAACAATTAGCCGCGTTTAGCACCTCGACCTCCACGTTTAGACTCAGTATGCTTTTTAAGTGATGCTAGACGATCCTCTGAGTCTTTAAGAAAACGGTTCATTTTCGCTTCAAAATTCTCAGTACGTTCTCTCGGATTTTTTTGGCGAACTGGTTTTTCTTTTGCTTTTTTAATAGAAAGACCAATTTTACCATCTTTCTCAACATTAATGACTTTGACTTCAACCGTATCTCCAACGCTTAAGTGCTCATTAATGTCTTTGACATAGTTATCAGCAACTTCACTAATATGGACTAACCCTGTTTTCCCTTTCTCGAGCTCAACAAATGCCCCAAAATTAGTGATTCCTGTTACCTTCCCTTGCAGCTTGCTGCCTACTTCGATTGACATAAAAAAAATGCTCCTCCTTAAAAGATTAGATATACTTCTCTATTTATAGTATATGGATGTTTACGAAATGTGTCAATAAGACGGGTCTTCATCAGGGAGTTTAAAAATTAATTCTCCCTTTTTCGTGAGGAAATAATTCGTCCTCGCGATATCCAGAACATAATCCTCATCATTCAACAACTCAATTTCTTCCTTCATCCTGCCTTCTTCCTTTTCCAAATCAGCTAATTCCTGCTCCAGTTGTTTGTATTGCTCCGTTTTCTCGGCATGTAATATTCGCTGATTTATGTGATATACAGCCATACCACCGATTACCAACGCTGTCACAATTGCAAATAGTACAAGACGACGAATTAAACGCTGTTTTTTTCTCTTCTGTCTAACTATGTAGGCATCATACTGTTGTATATAATTCGAATCTAATTTCGTTACTGTCTTTTTCTTTGCGGACAATTACGTTACCTCCTTCTAAACGTCATATACTTCAACCATTTTTGCGATATATCTTTTATTGTACTATAAATGCCCACAAATTTGTGGAAAAATTTTAAAATATTTTCTGGAATCAATGGATATAGCAATCTTCCAAGTAAAATCACGGGGAAAAAAACGATTTTTAATATGAATAAACTCGTTTTAATGACTGCTTGCAGCAGGAACAGTACGATTGTTACACATAATTGAACAAGCCATTTTACAGGGGTAAAAAGGAAAATAGAAAATAATCTTTCGAAAAAACGAAAAATCTTCCGGCAAATATTAATTACCTTCTCCAGTATACGTAAATAAATAGTCTTTATTAAAGCTTGATATGCTGAAAAACCGAGTAACCCTGCCAAAAATATATAAACTCTTATTTCTCCAGCATTTGCCCGAAATAACACATAAAAGATAATACATGCCTGAAGCATCCAAAAACTAATTTCCAGCAAGTAGCTTATAAACTTTTTTCTTTCCCAGTAAATTGCAAGACGCCGGAATGTATCATATATCAGACCCAAATAAATTCCACTTAAAACCATCACAGCAATGGTAATAAATTGAACGGAAAGCGTCATCGGAATAACTTGCTAAAGAATCCTTTAGCTTTCTCCCCTTGTGCTTCATCAATATAGGATAGCTCATATATTCTGCCTTTAATTGTCACATTTCCAGAGCTGACATCAAGATTTTTCAATTGCAGATTTTGTCCACGAATAATCATATATCCCTGTACTGTTTCTAGAAGAAATTCTTCATTATCAAAACTGTCAACTTCTTTTACACCACTTATCTCAAGCGTTTTACGATTATTTAATTTTACATGATGTTCCAATTCTACCTGTTTGTTACTTGAAAAATTACTATATTCATTCATAGAAAAATCCTCCTTCTCAATCTAATTTTATGAGAGAAGGGACAAGTATAGAACTTCTTTTCATACTGTTTGTCAGGAATTTACTACTTCAAAGCAACTGTCCTGATGCGGCATGGACTTTTAGACTCTTTCCTCTTTTAATACAGTATAAAGTGTTTCTGCTTCGTCTTTTTTGATTGTTTCACGTGTATCGTTTACTTTAATTGTTACGCACTTTTGTCCAAATTGAATCGTCATCGTATCTCCTGGAACGACTACTGTCGATGCTTTTGCAGGATTGTCATTCACTGTAATTCTACCCTGGTCTGCTACTTCCTTCGCTAATGTCCGGCGTTTGATTAGCCGGGACACTTTTAAAAATTTATCCAATCTCATGCTTTTTCCTCCTTTTCCTTTTCCTTTGCCTGTTCCCAATAAACATCCATTTCTTCCAATGTGCTTTCTGCAAAGCTTTTCCCTGATTTCTTTAATGCTTCCTCAATAAAGGTAAAACGTGAAGTAAACTTATGATTCGCTCCGTTTAAAGCCACTTCTGGGTTTAATTTATAAAAACGGATCAGATTAGCAACTACAAATAATACATCACCAAATTCATCTTCTATTGCAGCTTTCTTTTCACTGGCAATTGCTTCTTTAACCTCTGCGATTTCCTCTTCAAGCTTTCCCCAAATATCTGCTGGCTCTGTCCAATCAAAGCCAACTTTAGCAGCTTTCTTTTGAAGCTTATAAGCCTTTGCCAGTGCAGGCAAGTGTTTAGGAATTCCATCTAAAATGGCGTCCCTTTCTTTGCCTTTTTCCTTACGCTTTAATTCCTCCCAATTGCTGACTACTTCCTCAACAGAATCAGCGTCTGCATTCCCAAAAACATGAGGGTGACGATAGATCATTTTATCTGTTATCGAACGAATCACATCATCAATCGTGAAATAGCCTGCATCCTCACCAATTTGACTGTGAAGGACGACATGCATTAATAAATCGCCGAGCTCTTCGATAATATTATCATCATCTTCATTATCAATGGCATCGATTAATTCGTAAACCTCTTCAATCGTATGCTCTCTTAATGACTCATGCGTTTGTGCTCGATCCCAAGGACAGCCGTCGGGAGAGCGTAATATCCGCATTACGTCAACAATTCGTGAAAACTTATGATTTAACTGGCTATGCGGCACGGGAGGCACATACAGACTCGTTAAATTGCTAACCTCCACCGAGTGATCGAGCTCCTCAAGCGGCAGCCGGATAAGTTTTTCATCTTTCGTTCCTGCTGCTTCAACAAGCGTTACTTCATAATCATATGGCAGATCCTCAAGCAACTCCAGTTTTATTTCGGAAGCAATGAAACGATCATAGACCTGACAAAATACCAAATGCTGTTCGTAATTTAGTTGACGACGCTCAAAGCTCGTCCCATCAACAAATTGAAAACCATCGATCGGATCAATCCTTAACGAAGCAAACAAAGCATCTAAATAACTTTGCCCTCCAAGTATTTCTACCACCACTTCATTCTGCTCGAATAACAGCTGAACGGTTTTCTCCGCTAGCATCGGATGTCCAGGAACCGTATAGATGATATCCTCCTGTCTCGCCTTTTCTAATAAAAATTCCGCAATATTTTCATAAATAGCGGAAAATGTATCTTCCGCCTCGTATTGCTCATCAAAAGAAGAAAATACTACCCCTTCTTTTTGCAATGTTTCCATTACGGGATGATCCAATGTTCGTGTATAAACCAGCTTTTTTGCAGCAATCAATTTACGGTAAATTCCAAGTGGAAGCTGATTGATATCTCCTGCTCCAAGACCAACTACCTCAATCTTACTCATACTACTTTCTCTCCTTATACATACGCATCCATAGCTTTGAAAACGGCAGCATGCTTATCTCCTTTGCAGTAAAAGCCCTTCCGCGAAATAAAATGATTAAATAAACACAAGCACCAGTAACAACAACAAATAATACATAAATAAGTGCCCCAGTACGCGTTTCAGTTACTGGGATAAATCGATTAATAAGAAAAATAAAAGCTAACATTCCCGTAGTCGCAAGGAAAAGTGTCCGCCATTTAATTTGTCTTATTAAGCCCAGGTTTGGCAGCTTGCGTTTTAACTCCAGCATAACCAATAAAAATAAACCCAATAAGCTAAGCACCGTAGCCAATGCTCCCCCTGTTATTCCAAGATGAGGCACGAGCACCTGATTCAAAGCCCATTTTAATAAAAGCGTAATAAATATAAATAATGCAGTTCGTTTAATATAACCCATGCCCTGCAAAATAGTTGAAGCGGTTATAGAGACTGAGCTTAGCAAAATTGCCAGTACAAGAATCTGCAAATCCAGTGTACCTTTATCATCCTGAAATAATAAGAGATTTGCTTCAGGCATAATTGCGATTAACCCCACTGTTGCTCCAGCGGCAAGGTAAAATCCTATTGCCAGGCTGCTGCGGATATTCTGATAAAATACATCCTGTTTTTCCTTCAATTGCTTTCTCGAGATAGAAGGAATCATGGCAAGGGCAAAAGAAGAGCCTAATACCGTTCCAAGCTGAATAAGTGGCTGACCGCGATCAAGTACACCTTTTGCTTCCATTGCGTCCGCTTTTGCCAATCCATATTCCGTTAATGCAGGAATTAAGGTAAAAGCATCCGCAAACTGCAGCAATAATAAAACCATATGATTAAGTGCAGCAACCAAACCAAGCAAAAAAATCGTCCGAATATAATATGTCCATGGAATAAAGCAATCTGTTGTTACGCTTAAAGCTTTCTTTTTTCGGGTAAACAAAAGCAGTATAACCAAAGCAGTGAGACTTCCAATCAGACTGGCAATAGCTGCCCCCTCACCAATTTGATAGAGGCTGCCCTCTGAGTCGCTTACAGAAATCGCAATAAGAATAATTAGAAACACACGAGCAAGCTGTTCTCCAACTTGTGAGTATGCAGTAGGCTTCATTAGAAAATTCCCTTGAAAAACGCCACGAAGGAGTGCGGTAAAAGGAATAACAAGCAGACTGCCAGCAGCCAGCTTATAGGACTTTGCGAGTCCAGCATCTCCAACCCAGCCAGCTAACGATTCTGCACTGATATATAAGAGACCGGAAATCACTCCCATAATGACAAATAAAATAATAATAACAGGCATATAAAAATTTCTTAATGAAAGATTTTTACCACTAGCCTTCTGTTCAGCCGTAATTTTTGATATAGCAGACGGAAAACCATATAAAGCAAGTACAAGTGCCATCCCAAGCAGCGGATAAACCTGCTGATAAATATAAAAGCCCATATCACCAGTCAAGTTTTGCAATGGAATCCGATAACCCGCACTCAGCACTTTACTAATTAAGCCTGCCAAGGTTAATAGAAAAGCCCCCTTAACCAAACTACTCGACCCATTCCCCAACATCACCAACAACCTTCATAAACAAACAATTTTTATACATTATAACATACATTCAAAAGCGGAAGCGCACGGTTAGCGCGTACAAACTGGAGCAATCCGCAATGAGATAAAGGAAACACGGTGAGGGACGAACCGATGTTGACTTATCGTAGTGGAGGATTGTGAAGTTTGATAGTCGTTGGGCGCTGGAGCTGGACGTGGCTGTTCCAGTATAATTAATTATACCTCGTTCACAAACTTTATCATTTCCCCATTAAACTAAAAAAGCGGAAGCGCCTGGTTAGCAACGTACAAGCTGCGCCTCACGGGACAAAAGGGGCTTTGATGCTGCCATGTAAGGTGGAGAACTTAAACTTCACCTATTCTCTCTGATAAAAAGTGAAAACTGCGTTCAATGCAGGTTTCTTTCCCTGTTGAACGCAGTTTCACTTTATATCACTATTCCATTTGCTTACCCAGAAAAACTGCCGCTGTTTCGCTGACCTTTTGCTCTATTTCAGTGAGTCTATGCCCTTCCTGTGAGAAAAGCAGTATACAGCCAATTGGGTCTCCATTAGCAATAATCGGTTGGAGGCAGTACGAGTCCAGCTCTGTTTCTTTCCCTTGCAGAATTTCAATTGTTTCCTTCTCTGCTTTTAACAGCTGGGAACGACTTTCAATTGCTTTCGTCACATCAGCACCAATCATTTTATTCAAATAATCCTTCTTTGATTCACCAGCAACCGCAATCACATCATCCCGGTCGCAAATAAGCACTGGTGTTTTTAGTGAATCAAATAAAGACTCTGCGTATTCTTGTGCAAAATGACCAAGCTCACTAATCGGTGAATACTTTTTCAAAATAACCTCGCCATCTCGATCAACGAAAATCTCAAGTGGATCTCCTTCTCGAATACGTAACGTTCTTCTAATTTCTTTAGGTATAACAACTCTTCCTAAATCATCAATCCTTCGTACAATCCCTGTTGCCTTCATCACTATTGCCTCACTTTCAAACAATTTGAAGGGTGTTCAAAAGGCGGTTTCAACCTCCTGTATTAAACACACACTTTTATTCAAATTCATTTCAGGTAATTATCACCAGTGTAGTTTTAGTATGAGACAACTTGGGAGAAATATACATTCCTGTTTTAAAATTATGCAATGCGGTTCACATTTGCTAATTTCCTCATGAATTCTTCCGCCATATCAAAGCGTTGATGCTTCGTTTCATTATTCCATGTAATAACTATTTTTAGCTTCGTATTTTCTGTTCCCAGCTGGATATTACGGCCAAAAGTATTCGCTTCTTCAAACAGCTTAGAACCATCTATTCCTTTACTGCGGTTATCATCAATTAAAAGTTCAAGTTTTTTTGGTTTCTCCGTAATTGATGCTACTTTTTCTCTGCGGCCCTGCAGTCTCAATTTAGAAACAATGAATAAATTCGCTACTTCTTCAGGGTAATCACCAAAGCGGTCAATAAGCTCATCCTGCAGTTCAATAATATCAGCATCTGATTCAGCCGTTTGGAACATCTTATAGATATCAATCTTTTGCTTCTCATCGACAATATAATCTTCAGGAATATACGCATCAATTTTCAAGGATATCTCTGGCTCAAATGGTGTAATATCCTCGAGTTCCTTACCGTCCTTCCGTGCATCAATTGCGTCCTTAAGCATTTTTGAGTAAAGATCATAACCAACACTATCGATAAATCCATGCTGCTGTGATCCAAGTAAATTACCAGCACCGCGAATGGATAAATCACGCATGGCAATTTTAAAGCCGGAACCCAGCTCTGTAAACTCCTTAATTGCTTGTAATCTTTTCTCTGCAACCTCACTAAGTATCTTCTCTTGTTTATAAGTGAAATAGGCATATGCTACACGATTGGAACGGCCAACACGACCACGAAGCTGATACAGCTGACTGAGCCCCATTCGATCGGCATCATTTACAATTAACGTATTCACATTTGGAATATCGACACCAGTTTCAATAATCGTTGTACTGACTAATACATCAAACTCACCTTCTAAAAAGCCAATCATGACGTTTTCCAGCTCTGATTCATTCATTCGGCCATGAGCAATCCCAATGCGGGCGCCATCAACAAGCATTCCAAGATCTCGAGCAACTTTATCAATATTATCCACACGATTATAAAGGAAAAACACTTGTCCGCCTCTTGCCATTTCTCTTTCAATTGCTTCCCTCACAAGAATTGGGTTGTATTCCATCACATAAGTTTGAATTGGAAAACGATTTTCAGGTGGTGTTTCGATAACGGAAAGATCTCGTACACCAAGCATGGACATATGCAATGTTCTTGGAATAGGCGTTGCAGTTAGTGTCAGTACATCTACATTTGTTTTTAACTGTTTAATCTTCTCTTTATGTTTTACTCCAAAGCGCTGCTCCTCATCAACAATAAGCAAGCCTAAATCTTGATAGCGCACATCCTTTGATAATAAACGATGTGTTCCGATAACAATATCAATTGTCCCTTTTCTCAATCCATTAATCGTTTCCGTTTGCTGTTTACGCGTACGGAACCTGCTTAGTAAACCTATATTAATTGCATGATCCTGAAAACGTTCGCGAATTGTTTCATAATGCTGCTGTGCCAATATCGTCGTTGGCACTAAAAAGGCAACCTGTTTACCATCCGCAATTGCTTTAAAGGCAGCACGAATTGCTACTTCTGTTTTACCATAACCTACATCACCGCATAATAGACGGTCCATTGGACGTTCTCTCTCCATATCTTCCTTAATTTCTGCAATACAGCGAAGTTGGTCATCTGTCTCCTGATAAGGGAATGAAGCCTCAAATTCGCGCTGCATTTCAGAATCAGCAGAAAAAGCATAGCCTTTCTGTGCCTCGCGTTCTGCATAAAGCTTAATTAATTCATCAGCAATATCTTCCACAGAAGATTGCACACGACGTTTTACCTTTGCCCATTCGGATCCGCCAAGCTTATAAAGCTTCGGTTCCTTCCCTTCAGACCCAACAAATTTCTGTACGAGATCAATCTGATCAATTGGCACAAATAGCTTATCATCACCTGAATATCTGATCAGCATATAGTCATTATGCATCCCATTCATTTCAAGTGTTTCAATACCTAAGTATCTCCCAACACCGTGATTTGCATGAACAACATAATCACCAACACTTAATTCCTGATAACTCTTAATTCGCTCCGCATTTGATATCTTTTGAGGCTTTCGCTTCCGCTTTGTTTGCTTCTTGAAAAGCTCATTTTCCGTAATAATAACAAGTTTATGCATTGGCAGTTCAATACCATTCGTTAAATTGCCAATAATAACTGTCGGTTTAGCAACAGGAAGCTCAAGCTTTTTAGCGACAGCAGCTTCAATCTGATAGTCTGCTAAAATAGAATGCACTTTATCTGCCCGCTCCTCATTTTCCGCAAGTATTAGTACGGAAAAATCACCTTTTTCCCAGCGCTGCAGTTCATTCTTAAAAAGATGCATCTGACCATGGAACTCCTGCATGGCGCGGGAAGAAAGGTTAATGATATTTTCAGGCTGTGTATTCGGTATATGGCGCAAAAATACAGACATATAAATTCGTTGCTGTGTCATTTTATCCAAAATGGTATTCCAATCAAAAGAAAAATGGCTGCCTTTCACCATTTTATTTGCTTCAAGCAAATTGCTATACCACTCCGCTTCCTCTGTATCCAGGTTTACTGCGGTTTCTTGGACACGACTCATTTCATCCAAAACAATTAACCCATCATTGGAAAGATAATCTAGTAAACTCGCAGGATTTTCATATAAAAATCCAATGTATTTATACATCTCCTGAAACCTTTCCATATCCTTCAAGCGGCTAATATCATATTCTATGGTTTCGAGAAGTGCTTCCTTAGCTTCTTTCGATGTTTTATTTTTTAAGCTTTCTGCCAGAGCTTTCTCCACCCGCTCTGCAGCAGAAAGAATATCTTCCTGAGTTAACAGCAGCTCTGTGGCGGGACCCACTATAATTTTATCAACACGGTCTAATGAACGCTGGGTATCTGCATCAAAATAACGAATTGAATCAATTTCCACATCAAATAATTCAATTCGGACTGGATGTTTTTCTATTAAAGGATAGATATCAATTATTCCACCACGCTGACTAAACTCTCCCGGTCTAGTTACCATCGATGCATGTTCATAGCCCATCTCGATTAAAGCAGCCTGATAATTCTCCACATCAATCTCTTCGCCCTCTGTAAACTTAAGCTGATATTTCGCCCAATAATGCGGCTGTGGCAACATACGCTTCAAAGCGGCAATCGGTGCAATAAGTATGCCTGATTTCCTCTCAGACCATGCAGTTAAAGCCTCAATCCGCTGGCTTCTAAGCTCTGGACTTGAGGTTGCAATTTCTGATGCAATCAGTTCGTTCACTGGATACAGATGGACCTGCTCCTCCCCAGCCAGATCCAGTAAATCATCGTATAGCTGCTGTGCCTGAATCAATTGATGGGTAACTAACAGGACTGGCCGATGCGTGGACTCGTTCATAACAGAAACAAGCATGCTCCTTGCAGAGCCTGCAAGCCCCGCGACAAGCTGTTCCTTCATTCCGTCAGCTAACCCGCTAATAATTGATTGGACATCTTCTTTTGATTGTAAAAATGTATTTATTGCTTTCATGTTATACCCCTCTTACATACTTCTAAAATTAAGCGCAAAAATGCTTTGGTTTTTCACCAAAGCTAAAACTGCAGTTCAAAAAGAAGATTAAAAGTAAAATAGTTCTGAAATATCTTTTTTTGAACTTTTTGGACATTCATTAAAATGATTACTTTATTGTATGAAATAATCGAGTTCATGATAATGTGGGTGATGCATAAATGTATCCTCACAGCAATCACATATTGCAAAAATTGTCCACTCACCATTTGAGTTATATTTCATCATTTCTCTTTTTTCCCTTTTTGTTAATTGATCAAAACCTAATAAAGAAGGCTTGATCATTTCCCCCTCAAGTCTTCCAATCAACTGACTGCAATGTCTGCATTGATAGACAAGTGTCATGAATAATACCTCCTCAGATAAACTTTATAGGATTATATTAAGTTTATCCGATTTAGTTTGGTTTATTCACTAACCTGTTGGATTAATTATTAAATTTATTCATCACTTCAGAGAATGGCATCCCTTTCATCCATTCCTCACATGCAACGGCAGCTTTTTCAATACTTTCTATTACTGTTTGCTGCTCCACTTTTGCAAATGTACCTAAAACATAATCAACCACTGGTATAGGGGTTGTGGGTCTGCCTACTCCAAAGCGAACCCGATTAAAATCCTTTGTCCCCAGATGTTCAATTAAAGAGCGCATGCCGTTATGCCCGCCATGTCCACCTTTGGCACGTAAACGAACCTTTCCAACAGGCAAATCAAGATCATCATATATCACAAGCATATCTTCTAATTCAATATGGTAATAATCCATTAGAGGGCGCACAGATTGACCAGACAGGTTCATAAATGTCTGTGGCTGCAGCAGGATTACCTTTTCTCCTTCGAAAAATTCCATTGCATAGTCGCCATTGCATTTATTCTTGTTTAATTTCCAATCATTGCGCTTAAGCAGTTCGTTAACGACTATAAAACCAATATTGTGTCTAGTTTGAGCATACTTTTTCCCAGGATTGCCTAATCCAACAATACATTTCATGCTACTTCTTCCTTATATCATATTTTTTAGAAAATTCATTACCAAGGGATTATGAAACAAGCCCCCCTCTAGGCAAGTAACATCATTCTGCGTATGAGGAGGGTTTTGCTTAATCTTTACCTATTTATACTTGAAATGAAAGTACCGCAAACATTACTCAGCGCCTTCTTCATCTTTCTTTCCAACCAGCTCCGGCTCAGCTGACTCATCTTCTGTAGCTGTTTCTGGCTCTTCTGCTGCTGGAGGCACAATGGAAACAATTACCGTATCCGCTTCATCAACAAATTCATATTTACTTGATTTAGGCAAGTCAGCAATAGTAATGACATCGCCAATTAAAAGCTCCGTAACATCAACTGTAATTTGATCAGGAATATCTGCAGGCTTAACTGTTATAAGCACTTCATAAAGTGGCTGCTGCAAGATACCTCCATCTTTAGCTCCAGCCGCATCTCCTGTGATATGCACTGGTACAGAGACTTCTCTTTCTTCAGACATATCTACAATATAGAAATCAACATGAACTAAAGCATCTTTAATTGGATCTACCTGATAGTCCTGAAGCATGACATCTACAGATGAGCCCCCTTCGATATCAAGGGTAATAATTGCGTTTCTGCCTTCATCACGAACTGTTTTTAATAATGTAATATTTTCTACTGCAACACTTTTTGTTTCTTTATCTTTACCATAAACAACTGCTGGAACTTGTCCACTGCTTCTAAGCTCCTTTATTTGTGAGCCTGTGAGATTTTCTCTCTTTGTTGCTTTTAACATTACTGCCATGTTCATCATCCTCCAAATTAATCTTAATTTTGATTGTCTCGCTAAGTCTAACGCTAACTTTCATCATTATTTCTTAATTTCTTATAGGAATTCAGGACAAAAACATAAGAAAATAACCAAGAGTAAAACAAGTCGCTTTAAAGCTTTTGTAATGGAAAACTGATAATATTATATTTTACCCTTTGTGTATCTTAATCAAATAAAATACTTACAGATTGCAATTCATGTACACGAACAATTGCTTCACCAATTAATGGAGCAACAGATAAAGATGTAATTTTATCTATCTTCTTCTCCTCCGGGAGCGGAATTGAATTCGTAATTACTAATTCTTTTATTTTAGATTGATTAATACGCTCAATAGCTGGACCGGATAAAACAGGATGCGTACAACAAGCATACACTTCTGTAGCACCATTTTCAATTAATGCGTCTGCTGCCAAAGTAATGGTGCCGCCTGTATCAATGATATCATCGATTAAAATGGCTGTTTTCCCTTCCACATTACCAATGATATTCATAACCTCTGCCACATTTGGACGCGGTCTCCGTTTGTCAATAATACCGATAGGGGTCTTCAAACGATCCGCTAATTTGCGCGCTCTCGTTACGCCACCATGGTCAGGCGAAACAACGATAATATCCTGCAGGTCCTTTTCCTCGAAATAATCAGATAAAATAGGAACTCCTTGCAGATGGTCAATCGGGATATCAAAGAAGCCCTGAATTTGTGGTGCATGCAAATCAAGGGTAATCACTCGCGTTGCACCAGCTGTTTCCAATAAATCAGCAATCAGTTTCGCAGCAATTGGCTCACGTGAACGAGCCTTTCTATCCTGTCTTGCATAACCATAATATGGCATCACAATATTGATGGATTTCGCAGATGCACGCTTCAATGCATCAATCATAATTAATAATTCCATAACATGATCATTAACTGGTACGCATGTTGATTGAACAACATAAACATCACTGCCACGAATGCTTTCCTCAATATTAATTTGTACTTCCCCATCACTAAATCTCGATACGGTACATTTCCCCAATTCAATCCCAATATGCTTCGCAATATCCTCTGCAAGCTCGCGGTTTGAATTTAGTGTAAACACTTTTAACGATCCATCTGCATAATTAGATGCCATGAATTAACCCTCCGTTAGTCTTTTTTTCGATTTAATATTCGTTCTGCATAGTCTTCTTTATTCGTCTGTCTAGCTCTTGCAATAGATAAAGCTTTTGTTGGCACATCTTTATTAATTGTCGACCCCGCCGCAACATAAGAACCTTGACCGATTGTTACGGGGGCAATTAAATTCGAATTGCAGCCAATAAATGCATCATCCTCAATTGTTGTTACATACTTCTTTTGCCCATCATAGTTCACTGTTATTGTACCACAGCCGACATTGACATTGCTTCCCACTTTAGCATCGCCAACATAGCTTAAATGAGAGACCTTGCTATTCTCTCCAAGTGTTGTTTTTTTCACTTCTACAAAGTTTCCTAATTTCGCATTGTTTCCAATTACTGATTCTGGACGAATATGTGCGAATGGTCCAATTTTCACTCGGGCACCTACTGTACTATTATGGATAACACTTTGCTTTACTGCAGTTCCTTCACCGATATGACAATCAACAAGTTCACTATTTGGCCCAATAACGGCATCTGTTTTAATTATTGTTTCTCCTTTAATTATTGTTCCAGGATAGATTGTGACATCCTGTTCAATAACTGCGTCAGGACCAATATAAGTATGGTCTGGATCAATAATCGTTACACCATTAAACATATGCTGCTCATTAATGCGTTTTTTCATCATTTTCTCCGCTTGTGCTAACGCGGCACGATCATTAATTCCCAGCGTTTCTTCAAAGTCATTTGTTATAAAAGCACTGACTTTCTTCGCTTCATTGCGCAATACTTCAATAACATCGGGCAGATAATACTCACCTTGTGCATTATCATTCGTTATCTTTTGAAGTGCTGGAAAGAGATCCTGATTGTTAAAGCAGTATGTTCCCGTATTAATTTCATTTACTAAACGCTCTTCCGCTGTTGCATCTTTATGCTCAACAATTCGCTCTACTTCATTTTTTGCATTACGAATTACCCTCCCATAGCCAGCAGGGTCAGGAGTGTTCGCTGTTAAAATAGTTGCGCTTGCTCCCGATTGTTCATGATGCTCAAATAGTTTTACGAAGGTTTCTCCAGTAATTAATGGTGTATCACCACATGCTACAATTGTCGTCCCTTCCGCATCCTTTAACAGTGCTTCAGCTTGCAGTACGGCATGCCCGGTCCCCAATTGTTCTTTCTGGGTTACGAATTGGCTTTTATTTCCAGCCTCTTCTTTTACCTTTTCTGCACCAGAGCTGACAATCGTAATTAATTTATCCAGATTCACTGCATCTAAATTATGAATGACATGCTGTACCATTGGTTTGCCAACAACAGGGTGCAGCACCTTATAAAGCTTTGACTTCATTCTCGTTCCTTGTCCTGCAGCAAGTATTACAGCATTACGTTTCGTCATATGGAAACCTCCATCATTTCTATTTACCCATTATAAAATATAACGCAAATGTTCAAGGATTTCAAGATTGTTGGGGATATATACGGTGTGGCTTGATTCGCTGCATGAGAAGTTCTTATCTTAAAAAAAGGGTATAAATCAGGCAAAAAAAGAGGCTAACCTGTTTTAGATTAGTCCCCCCTTGTTAGAAAATAGTATTAAGAAGCTCCAGCTTCCTCATATTCTACTTCACTTTCCCCTGATAAACGATATGATTCCAACACTGCATCCTGAATTTTATTCCGTGTCCCCGAATTAATTGGATGTGCAATATCTCTAAATTCGCCGTCTGGAGTTCGTTTGGATGGCATAGCTACAAACAATCCATTATTACCATCAATTACACGGATATCATGAACAACAAACTCATCATCCAGGGTAATAGATGCTATTGCTCGCATTCTGCCCTCTGTATTTACGCGGCGCAATCTTACGTCAGTAACTTCCACGATGCTTCACCACCTTTTTCTAATTGAACTCATTGAATTTGAACTCTATGTATTAGTAATTCAACAAGGATTTTAAAATCCCTGCTTTTTTATTAAAAAAATTAAATATTTATAAAATAAAAATTACCATTATTTAAAAATGACTGGCGATAGCTTATATCAAATAAATCCCCCTTTATTGAACAAGCCGTTCAATGAAGGGGGATGACTTTCCATCAAAATAATATTAATTTAAGTTTCCAGATACAATTTCAATAACCTTTTTATTTAAATCTACATTCGAAACTTTAACTAAGGAAGTGTAATTCTCTACTTTTCTTTCTTCATCATCATCGTCTGCTTCTGCAAAAACACCAATTGCCCTTACCTCCGCATGAAACTCTGTTAATAAATTTGTAATTCCAGTAATTGTTCCGCCAGCTTTCATAAAATCATCAATAATACATACATTCGATCCTTCTTTTAAACTGCGCTTAGGAAGAACCATTGTCTGGATTTTCCGGGAAGAGCCAGATACATAATTAATACTTACAGAGGAACCCTCGGTTACCTTTGGATCCCTTCTTGCAATGACAACGGGTACCCCTAAGAAGGAAGCAACAGCATAAGCTAAAGGAATTCCTTTGGTGGCAACTGTAACAACCGTATCAATCTCCAAATCTGCAAATTTAGAAGCAAAGACTCGACCTATTCCACGAACTATTTTCGGATCACCTAATAAATCGCTCATATATAAATAACCACCAGGCAATATGCGCTCTGGATCAGCTAATTTTTCACATAGTTCACGGGTAAATTGATCACGATGCTCCTTTGTATGGTGAGGAATATAGGAAACGCCGCCACCTGCGCCAGTAGTCCGATGCAAATAGCCCAGACCCTGACCTTCGAAAACCGCATGAATAATGTCTAAATCTTCACTGATAGACGACTTTGTTGTACTGCATAAATCAACAAAATAAGATAACTGTATATGTTGTCGCGGATTTTCCAGAAAATAGTTTGTTAATATGACTAGTCGGTTACTTCTTTTCATTTCTGCACCTCAAAAACCGGATATTTTATCTCAATATACCATTTTCATACGTGTTTTTCCAACATTTAACCTAATAGCCGAACTAAATACACTTCACTGCAGAATCCGCGCATTCCATTATAAATCTGTTTCGCCTTTTGCTGTTGTTGTACTAGGGCATATACAGTAGGCCCAGTGCCGCTCATTAAAACACCAGGAGAACCAAGTTGCTTCATTGTATTCTTAATTTGCATAATTTCAGGATGGAGCTTACAAGTGATTTGTTCTAATGAATTGCCTATATGCAGACAAATACCTTGGAAATTCTGATTATTTAACGCTTCAATCAATGCTTTATTGTTGGGATGGCAGCTTAATTCCTCCACCTTCACCCTTTCAAAAATTGTTCGGCTTGAAACACCGATATTTGGTTTTGCCAGCACCACCCAGCACGGTGGTGGCGGCGGAAGCTTTTCAATAATTTCACCATATCCTTTTGCGATTGCAGTATTACCGTAAAGGCTAAACGAGGTATCAGAACCACATTGAGCCGCAATGCTTCCTAACTCTTCCAGCCCCAGGTCAAGCTCCCATAAACGATTTAGACCGCGAATAACAGCGGCTGCATCCGTACTTCCTCCACCTAAACCAGCCGAAACAGGGATACTTTTATCAATCTTAATATGGACGCCTTTTTTTATATTAAATATATTCTTAAACACACTTGCTGCCTTATATGCCAAATTTCGCTCGTCATTTGGTACATAGCGGCTTTCAAGTGAAATCTCAATCTTATCCTCTTCAAGAGAGGTGAGCTCTAAACGGTCTGCTAAATCAATTGTAGTCATGATCATTTCCACATCATGATATTTATCATTTTTTCTTTTTCGCAATACATCAAGTGATAAATTGATTTTTGCTGGTGCCTTTTCTATGATTGCCAAAACTTCTCACCTGCCTCATCATATGTAATTCAGAGGATAGGGGGCGGAGCCTCCTAATCATCATTTTAACCAGACCTTCGAGCAAAAGTTATTCAAATTGTATCATAATCTAAAAAGAGTGGCGACTGATATATAATCGCAAAAGTATTGGAGGACAGACGTTTGAAAAAAGAAAAAGCAAATCCCTTAGGATTTGCCTTTTCCGACACTTTCTTCCGCCTTTTCGATTGCTCTTTTCACCATGTTCCCAGCATCTCTGGCTTTAATTCCGCCCCAGCCCTCACGCTTTACTGTGTCGTAAAATCCTAACTCCTTAGCAATTTCTTCCTTCAGTTGGTCTGACATCATTCCTTTTCGTCTTCCCATGAAAAAACAGCTCCTTTTTGTCATGATACTTACGACAAACTTAGTTTAGCCTGAAAAGGAAAAGTAACACGAAGTAAATAACAGTAACAATGGTAAAAAAAGAAAGTGCAATGGCGGAAACGGGGATAAAGTGAAACTTCATTCAGTTAATTCGGGATAAAAATAAACACGAATGAATGCGTTCACCACAAGGGTATAAGTGCTACGCTCAGCCTCACTTTGTTCGGCAAGTTTTCTTTATCGCAGTGGAGAAGTGTGAGACTTGGGACTGCACTAAAGATCGTTCACCAAAAGATTTGTATACTTTAGCGGTTCGCGGACGTCACTAATCTGGTATAATTATACACAACTAAAAAATCCTTGGATAAAAATAAAAGCAATAGACAATGTCTACTGCTTCACTAATATTACTTTACCTCTATCTTCTAAAAACTTTAATTCCACGGTCTCTGTAAGAACGTCTGCATAGCTGTATGAAACACGTTCGAATGCATTTTCGTCTTGATCTAATTCAACTATGAACACCGAAGGATAGGTTTCTGCGAGTATCCCGGATCTTACAATTGTTTTTCTTCTGCCGCCATTCGCTTTCAATTTCAAGCGTTTCCCAATACGACAGTCAAGACCTTGCTTAATTTCGTTCAATGTTTTAGCCAATAGACTCCACCTCACTAATGATAATTATATCACAAGCTTGTTCAACAGTCAAATAAAGGTAAATATTATAACAGCTATTTAATTTGCCTGTCAACAATAATATTTAATTCCTATCCTTATTATTAGCAAATGTTAACTTTTTATGTACTCATTAGGAAATTAAAGATAATTCAATTTACTTTCCAAATAAAAACAGGCATCCGAAAATAACGAATACCTGTTTATTATATGTTTAATTGTTAATTGCTATTCACAATTTAAAAGGCAACAATATCTTCATCAGAATCCGATTCTGATTCCTCATCATATTCTTTTTCTTCGATATAAGGCATTCCCGTTCGCAATAAACCGCGTGTTTCTACTCCACCCATCCCCTTTTCTCCTGTTAAGGTATTACGGAGAGCTTCCCACACATTTACACTTTCCATAAACGGTGTATAGGCAAGTTTAGCTGCAATATAAACGGGATCTAATGCATGAATATTAATACGAAGCGGGGAGCTGGCAAAATTTGCTCCAGCGCGAATTAATGATTCAAAATGGGATTGGCATGCTCCTGCAAAAATGACAAGCTGATCTAAGTGGGGATTAATCCTCCGGGCCTCACGAACTGTCTCTACAAAATACTTAGAATTGCGATATGCCCGTAAGTCCTTTTTTTCCCCCTTGTTCTTCGAATAAGCATCGTGCCCGGTTATTACAATAATATCAGGCTGGATTCTTTCGATTAAAGACGCTATTTCCTGAGGCATATCCTTCTCGAGCAAATGAACCCCATGCACTTGTAAACCGACGCGCTGATAAAGCATAATACATTTTCTTAAATAAATTGGATCCCCATCAATATGAAGCACCTTTGCCGGCAGCTGAAATTGATCTATATCATGCCTGTAACCCTGTGTTATCTGATAAGTTTTTTTCTCGCGCATCAGCTGATAATCCTGACGAAATAAACGAAAAGAAAATTCTTCTTTATCCTTCGCATCTCTTTGTCTCACTTCTAAATCTGGCTCTGTAACTTTCTCTAAATCACTGATTGGCGCATCAGCCTGTAACCGCATTTCGATCCCATACAGCTGGACATTACTTTTATTAATATCATGCACACGAAAAAGCAAATCATGATCATACGATTTACGTGTCACGATGTCTCCAATCTTCACAACCATAGCCCCACCCCATAGCATAACTGCATAACTTGTATAGCGTATGTAGAGTAAATTTAAGTTGTGAATAGATTGTTTCTAACAATTACTTTTTCTAAATAACCGGCATAATCACTCCTCTTCCATATTCATTAATCTCTTCAAAACCTTATCCAATTTCCAAATGACAAATCCGCAAAGCGCTCCAAGCAAGTTCAAAATAAAATCATCAACATCAAAGCTTCCCCTTCTTGTTAACAACTGGATTATTTCGACAATAAATAAAATCATTGTCATTGAAAGAATAAAACTTCCGATTTTATTTAGTTTTTTAATGAAAAACGGCAAATAAATCCCCATCGGCAGGAATAAGACAAAATTGCCAAGCAGATTGCGAATGGGAATGTCAATATTCATTGTGCCATCATTTATTGCCTGTATATACATAACAATCGTGCTGAATGGGACAATATTTGATGAGTGCTTGATATATTCTAAAAGGGAGATATCTGAACCTATCCCTCTTGTGCCGAGGAATAAAATGACCGCTAAAGCAAATATATAGACTATAAAGCTGAATCCTAATGCAATTTTAATAAATTTCATCTTTTTCTCCTGTTATTGGACATTTTTACAATTCACCCTTCATACGGATTACCTTTCCATCTAATTCAGGTCCTATTTCCTCCATGCCAATTTTTTTATAAAATTTGATTGCTGCGTGATTTTTAGGAGCTACTCTCAAATGATACTCACGAACTCCATTTTTCTCAAAGAATTCTGCTGCATATTGATGAAGCATTCTTCCCTTGCCATTCCCCCGTTCATTTGGAATGAGATAATATAGATGAACATAGCCAATTTTCTTACCTTCATATTCACGAATGGTTAATTCAAGCTGACCAATTATCTTACCAGCATCTTTCACAGCCATAAATCCATCAGGAAAAATCGACATTTTTTCAGCCAGCCAGTTTAAATAAACTGCCTCATCATCAAAACCAGCCATATTCCCAAAGCTGACTTGAAATGAATCTTTTCTAAACTTAATGACTGTTTCCCGGTTCTTCTTCAAATTTATTTTTTCAAATTGCATTGTATCACCTTTGATTATGGTATATTTCTTTAAACATATAACGAATCCCTTTTCCAGCAAGCGGTTCATCTTCATAGCGAGGTAATACATGGAAGTGCGCATGAAAGATATGTTGCCCGCCAACCTCGCCACAATTCCAGCCAAGATTATAACCAGCTGGCTGATGCTTCTTATCTAAATATTCTTTAACCTCTTGCAACAATTCATACGTTGCGCACCATTCTTCTCTTGTTAAATCAAACACGGTTTCCCTGTGCATTTTCGGCACAATCACACCTGCACCTTCAAGACTTTGTCCGGTCGCTTTCGAATGTTCGAGCTGCAGAAATATACAATACGCATTTTCCAAAACAATATGCTGATTTGGTTCCAGACACGTATGACAAAAAACACAATCCATGATTTTAATTCTCCTTATTCACAGGCACTTGCATTTTATCAGCTGCAAACTCCACTAAAAAGGGATGAAACGCAGCATCCAGACAATATGCAATTCGCTGTCTAAAGTTTTCCAAAGTAACCATTTCCAGCGCCTCTTCAATTGGAAAAAAGCCGACTTCCAAGCTTTCCGGACTTGTTGTAGGTATACCGCCAATCGGCTTTGCTAAAAACAGCGTATTGCAGATACTTGCAGTTACATTTTGAAAGATTCCACAAAACTTCATAATCTCAATATCAATCCCAGACTCTTCCTTTGTCTCTCTAATCGCTGCCGCTTTGAGTGATTCTCCTTCTTCTACTTGACCGCCAGGCATTTCCCAACCTCGCCTTGGACCCTTAATTAATAATAATTCATTGTTATCATTTATAACAATTGCTGCCGCTGAAATAATATGCTTAGGTACTTCCATCCTCTTCCCTCCCCAGTTTATCTGTATATTCGCTATTTTAACATAAATTTTTAAAAGGAAATGCCATTAAAAAGCTAGCATCTCACGTTTTCCGCAATGATGCTAGCTCTGGTGACTTATCTTAATTTTTTTCCTGATAAAAAGCATTTGCAAGTACTGCGAATTCTTCTATATCAAGTGATTCTCCACGACGAGAGCCATCAATGCCTATTCTCTGTAAAACAGCATCAATTGCCGCTTTATCAAACGCATCTGCAAAATAATTCGCTAAATTATTCCGCAATGTCTTCCTTCTTTGCGCAAAGCTTGCTTTCACAATCCCAAAAAAGAAATCCTCATCGTTAACTTGTACGGCTGGCTCTTCTCTCAATTTAAGCTGTAAAATACTTGAGTCAACATTCGGCTGCGGATTGAACACTGTCTTCGGAACTGTCATTACTACTTTTGCATGCGTATAATACTGTACAGCAATCGTTAATGAACCATAGCTTTTACTATTCGGCTTTGCTGCCATTCGTCCCGCAACTTCTTTTTGAATCATAACGGTAATACTGTCAATAGGTAATCGATCACGAAGCAGCTTCATTAAAATTGGTGTGGTAATATAATATGGTAAATTAGCTACTACATGAATAGCTTGATCCGCTTTAAAGTGATTCTTAATAATTTCTTTAACATCCGCCTTTAAAATATCCTGTTGTATGATTTCAACATTTGAGTAAGCACCAAGCGTGTCCTCTAAAATCGGTAATAAACGCTGATCAATTTCAAATGCTGCTACCCTATCTGCATGAATCGCTAATTGCTCTGTCAATGCACCAATCCCTGGCCCGATTTCAATTGCGCCAGCAGTTTTATCTATATTGGCATGGTGAATAATATTTTCCAATATGTTTACGTCAATTAAAAAATTTTGCCCAAGACTCTTTTTAAAAGCAAATTTATATTTATTTAAGATTTCCTTTGTCTTAGAAGGCGTTGCGATATATTTCGTTGCCATTATGCATCCTCCTGCTCGATTGCTTCGAGCGCAGCTTCGAATTCCTGTTTGGTAATTTGGAATTGATTTAATCGTTTGAGCAGCTGTTTGCCGTTCGTATGCCCTATTTTTAAATATTCACCAAGCAGACGCCGACGTTCACTTGCTTCTGCTGCTCCGATTAGACGGTGATTCACTAAATCTACTTTTGTAATTTCCCCTTTTTGGTTTTCAGTCAGTTCATATACCTTCCTTAAAGCCTCGCGGATTGTTCCAGGGCTAGCATGCTCAATACCGAGACTATTATGATGCGGATTTTTCGCACGTGCTTCATCCTGTGTCAAAAAGGCATGCTTACAGCCCGGAACAGCCTGATTAACAATATGACGAATCCGCTGACCTGGATAATCAGGATCCGTAAAGATGATTACTCCTCGTTTTTCTTTAGCATGTTTAATACGCTTTAATATCTCGTCATTAATTGCTGAACCATTTGTTTCAATTGTATCTGCATTCATTGCTTGAAGAATTTTTGCAGTATCATCCTTACCTTCAACAACGATTATTTCTTTTATTTTCAAATTCTTTCCGTTGCCAAAAAATTATAAAAATCTATAATTTCTGTTTATTTCCTTCTTCAAC
>DAMDKS010000038.1:0-39550 GCA_032085455.1 Oceanobacillus sp. | reverse complement strand
TGCTTTTTTCACATTTCCAATGATTTTTGAACGTGAGAACGTTTCTCTCGTGCTTTTTTTCGCATTTCCAATGATTTTTGAACGTGAGAACGTTTCTCTCGTGCTTCTTTTCGCATTTCCAATGATTTTTGAACGTGAGAACGTTTCTCTCGTGCTTTTGGTAGAGGTGTTTATTAGAGTATAGTTTGAAAATCTATGTGTTATCCACGATAACCAAATTGTCTTCTTCCTTAAAATCCTTTATATACTTTAATTATCTTCAAAATGCCCAAATAGTTAATCAGAAATATAAGCATACTTATTTGATAAATTCTGCTTTAAGTAAATAGACAGCATCATATTCTTCAAGTTCATTCATATGATTCTCAGCATCTTCATAGAATGCTGTTGTAAGTGAATGCATACCATTATCGTCATTAGAATAACAAACACTTGCTAATATTATTTCTCCATTTTCTAAAGCAGCTTTTTCCGGAATATTCCCCCATACACTATCCATATTCTCTAAGTCATTTAAATTTGTATCTGAACCATTTATTGAAGCTGTGCTTCCATCCGTGCCAACCCCAATATGAAAGATATTACTTTTTTCATTTTCGCTTTTTGAAAGAGTAAAAATAATTGATCCATTTTGTTCGACCTGTGTTGTCAAATGCCCTAACTCTTCATCTGTCAGATTACCTGATTCATATTTTTCAATCCATACAGTAACTTCATCATATTCACTGTCTATATTGAAATCAAATACAAATGATTTATCCGAAGTCGTTGCAAGTATCATGTTTTCCCTCTCTGTTAATTCACCAGCTGAAATCGTATTTGTGTCCGCATTATTTTCGCTGCAGGCACCTAATCCTAGTGGCAGTAATCCTAATATTAATATCATAACTAATCTTTTCATTTTTTCCCTACCTGCCTTAATTGTTTATCGTTTTACTAATTTAAAAGCTATTAATTCCCAGTTTAATCCCGCCCCTCTCATTTCCCTAATTATAATATAACTATTTTGACTTATCAAACACCTATTTTTTCAATCGAATCCCCATCAATGCCTTAAGCTCTTCCTCATTTTCTATTAAGTCCTTAATCGTGTACTCCTCAAGCACTTTAAAAAATGCGTGTAATGCCTTATTTAAAACATGTTTTAGCGTACAGCCTGGAGAGATTACACAATGGTTCACGCCCTTATCAAAGCATTCCAGCAGAATAAAATCATTTTCTAGCTCTCGTACAAGTAGACCGACATTAATTTCTTCTGCTGGTTTTGCAAGTCGAATTCCGCCATTTCTGCCTCTAATCGTTTCAATTAAACCCATCTTATTTAATTCAAATACAATTTTCCCTAAATGATGCTGAGATATATTAAATACCTCTGATATTTCTTTAATACTAGCAAGTTCTTCATCTGATTTCATTCCTGTAAAAAGCAGGACTCGGAGTGCATAGTCTGTATATTTTTTTAAATTCATTTATCTTTCTCCTTGTTAATGTCTTCACATTATTGTAACATAAATCGCTTTTTCCCTGTTGTCATCGTGTTAATAGAAAGTATACAATAAACATGTATTCTAAATACATGTTTAAATTCATTAAAGGAGTGCTTATATTTATGGCAGCAACAGCAACAGGTTTAGACAAGGACACAATCGAAATCATTAAGTCTACTGTTCCAGTATTAAAAGAACACGGTGAGAAAATAACACAACGCTTTTATCAATTCATGTTTGAAAATCATCCAGAATTAAAAAATATCTTTAATCAAACAAACCAGCGCAAAGGTGACCAACCCAAAGCACTGGCTGACACAGTTTATGCCGCGGCAGCTCATATTGAAAATTTAGAAGCTATTTTACCGCATGTAAACTCGATTGCCCATAAACATACAAGCTTAAATATTAAACCTGAGCATTACCCAATTGTTGGAAAGCATTTATTGATGGGTATGAAAGATGTACTGGGGGATGCAGCAACTGACGATATTATGAATGCCTGGGAGAAAGCATATGGCGTTATTGCTGATGTGTTTATATCTGTGGAAAATAAAATGTACGAAGAAACGAAAAATATGACAGGCGGGTGGCTCGATTTTCGTGACTTTAAAGTAACTAAAAAAATTGTTGAAAGTGATGTTATTACATCCTTTTATTTAGAGCCTGCAGATGAAGAGTCCTTCCCTGCTTATCAACCAGGACAGTACATTACAGTAAAGGCTGAAATTGAAAAAGAAACCCATGATCATCTGCGTCAATACAGTTTATCCTGTGCACCGGGCAAAGGAGAATATCGTATTAGTGTAAAACGAGAAGATGCTAAAGGCGATAATCCAGCAGGTGTTGTATCTACCTTCTTACATGAAAAAATTAATGAAGGTGATATCTTGCCAATTAGTGCACCTGGAGGAGAGTTTGTGCTGGATTTAAAGGATACACGCCCCTTAGTTTTGATGAGTGGTGGTGTCGGGATTACACCAATGATGAGTATGCTGGAGACAGTTATTCAAGAACAGCCAGAACGTGAAGTGATTTTCATTCATGCCGCTGGATCTGGAAGCCTGCACGCAATGAAAAATCACGTGAAGGAAATTACTGCAGCAAATAAAAATGTAACAAGCTACACCTTATACAGTGAACCTGAAGTAAACGATATATATGATAAAAAGGGATATATTCATGCAGAATGGCTTAGCGAAACCCTGCCAACAACGAATGCCGCTTTTTATTTTTGTGGACCGAAAGGGTTTATGCGCTGTGCATATCAGAGCTTGAAGGAATTAAATGTTGCCGATGCTGACATCCATTTTGAAATATTCGGCCCTGCAGAAGACATTACTAATTAACAGAAATAACTCTCTTTCATTAAGCGTCCTTATTACTCTATTCCGCCGTAGTGATAAAGACGCTTTTTATCTTAACGTGAAACAAACGGATTATCTTCAATCCAAAAACGGTACGGATAGTCACGTGCCTCCCCTGTATTGGATATTCCTATTCTTGGACCTTCTTTGATCTGTTTAACCTCCATCCCCTCCGCAATATAAAGTGGAGGTTCAAAAATGGAATGACCATAATCAGCCATGGTAATTCCCATAGCTTTTGTCAATTTCCCTGGCCCGCTTGTCAAATTTCCAAGCTTTGGTACAGGACGCCTTTCAAGCATTAAATCTACGCCCATATATGGTTCAATGGCACGAATCAAAATTGCTTCCGGCTGATTTATTTCCCCGCTCACGATATTAAGCAGGCAATGGGTATGCATTTGATAGGTATATACGAGTCCTGCCTGATGGTACATAATTTCTGTACGTTTAGTGCGCCTGTTCCCATAGCTATGTGCAGCCCGGTCGACCGTGCCTAAATAAGCCTCTGTTTCTACAATCATTCCTGCCATAACTCCATCAGCTGTTTCATTGACAAGAATATTGCCAAGCAAAGCTTTAGCCAGTTTTATCGTTGATTTATTATAAAAATCTTTTTCCAATGGCTGAAATTGACGATGTTCATTCATCTGAATAACTCCTTTTGAATTTTCTGCTTTTATCTAGTTGAGCTTCATTTACCATAACCTATTTTTGCTGCTTTCCACAACAGTTATACATGACTTTCAACCAAATCCGTATCATCACTTCAAAACTTCACTTCAATAAACTGCGTTCAGTGGAAGTTTTCTTTTCCCCTACTGAACGTTAGTTGAACCAATCGGGGAGTTACTGGCAGTCATCTCCCACTTACAATTCTCATTTTCACCTCGAATTCTTATTAAAGTGGGTCTTACTGCCAGTTAATTCGGGATAAATAACATGCTATAATATCAACATTGAACAGGAAATTAGAAAGGACTGAAACAGAATGAAAAAGTTATCAATATCACTCATTTCCCTGCTGATTGTCGTTTTCTTAGCAGGGTGTGGTGGGGATGCTGATTCAGCTTCAAAAGAAACGCAGGATAAAGGCGAAAACAAAGAAGCGGCAGACTATCCTAATGATGTGGAAGAAAATCCAATTGTGACCATTACAATGGAGGAAGGGGAGCCAATCACCGTTGAACTATATCCGGAAACTGCACCAAACACAGTTGCAAATTTTATTTCTTTAATTGAAGATGGTTTTTATGACGGATTAATCTTCCATCGCGTTATTCCAGACTTTATGATCCAAGGCGGCGATCCGAACGGTGACGGAACGGGTGGACCTGATTACTCCATTAAAGGGGAGTTCAGCTCAAATGGATTTGAAAACACACTTGAGCATGACCGTGGTGTCCTTTCGATGGCAAGATCTCAAGCACCTGACTCAGCAGGCTCGCAATTTTTCATTATGACAGAAAAGTCTCCCCATCTTGATGGAGATTATGCTGCATTTGGTAAAGTCATTGATGGAATGGACACCGTGGATCAAATTGCTGAAGCTGAACGCGCTGCTCAGGATAAGCCAATTGAAGACCAGATAATTAAAAAGGTCGAAGTCGATGTAAAAGGCTACAGCTACCCGGAACCAGAAATACAAAAATAAGTATTGGAACAAAAGCATTTACTTTTTTCTATGGTAAATGCTTTTAAATTGCGAAATAAACTGTCAAAGACTACCTATCTCGTGTATAGTATAATTATACTAGAAAGTCAGTTGAAGAGTGAGGAAAGTCATATGAACCATATTTCTGAAATAGAATTAGAAGAAAGAATTAAGCAAAACATTGCAGATACATTATATCAATTTTTAATGATTGCAGTTATTGATCATCAAGGCATAATCAAACAAATAAATGATAAGTATTGTGAAGTTTCCCAGTACACGCGAGAAGAAATAATCAATCAGCCATTTCAAATCCCAACGGATACCATCATGCCGAATCAGGTGGACAAGCTATGGCGGAAAGATATAGAAAAACAAAAGAAAGATGGAACGGTTTATTGGGCCGAGACTACTATAATCCCTCTTCCAGAAGAAACGAGCAGCGAGCAATATATCATTTTTCAACAGGATATAACAAAAAGAAAAGAATATGAGCAAGCAATGGAAGCAAAAGCCTATGCTGACCCGCTTACGAATCTGCCTAACCGAAATAAAATGAAAAAGTGGGCAGAAGAATATCCACAAAGTAAAGATACAGTGCTTACAGTACTTTTTATTGATATTGACCGATATAAAATCATAAATGATAATTTTGGTCATAGTATTGGAGATCATGTATTAATCACCATTTCTGAACGCCTTAAAAAATGTCTGGTAAACAATGAACTTATTTTTAGATTTAGTGGCGAAGCGTTTATTATACTAATGGAAAATAAATCAAAAGCAGAAGTTCAAGAGCTGATTGATAAAATTTTTAAAGCAATCCGAAAACCGATTCAAATAGATGATTTACAGCTTTTAATGACAGCTAGCATCGGTATCAGCTGGGGAAATTCTCAACCAGAAAAAACTGACTTTTTAATGCTGATTGAAGATTTAATTAAAAAAGCAGATATTGCAATGTATCACGCAAAACGGCAAGGCGGGAATCAATGCCACCAAAATACAACAAATCAGACCATTGAAATAGAAAGAAACTATTTAATCGAGCTGGAAGTAAGAAACGCACTGGAAAGAAATGAATTTTCACTGGTATATCAGCCATTAATTAATTTGAAGACAAATAAAATTGTTGGTGTTGAATCTCTTTTGCGATGGAATAATCAAGAGCTCGAGAATGTATCACCAGTAGAATTCATCCCAATTCTTGAAGAAACAGGAGCAATTATTGCCGTTGGTAAGTGGGTTTTAAAAACTGTATGCAAGCAAATGAAGCAATGGCAGGAGCAAGATTTGCTTCTCCAGCGAATAACTGTAAACGTCTCACCCGTACAATTCAAATATCCTGGTTTTATAACCGATTTATATGAAATATTAAATGAAACACAGCTTGATGCCTCCTACTTAGAGATAGAAATTACAGAAAGTACATTACTTGATATTAAAGATTCGGCAAATAAGCTGCATGGTTTACAAGAACTCGGCGTAAAAGTATCTATAGATGATTTTGGGACAGGGTATTCTTCGCTAAGTTATCTAAAGCGATTGCCAATCGATACCTTGAAAATTGATAAGTCTTTTATCGATGACCTTGACCGAGACGGGGAAATTATTGTAAACACCATTATTAGCATGGGAAAAAATCTGCAATTTCGAATCATTGCAGAAGGTATTGAAAGTATTGAGCAATTTAAATATTTGCAGCAGCAGGAATGTCATGAGGGGCAAGGTTATTTTTTCAGCCGACCGGTTGAAAGCAGTAAAATAGCAGAATTATATTATTCTCTGCAATAAAGAAACTGCGTTCAGTGGGAGTTTCCTTTTCATCTCCCGCTTAACGTAAGTTGGACCAATTGGGGATATACTGGCCGTTGTCCCCCACTCACCATTCTCGTTTTCACCCGATCTTGAAGTAGGGGCCATACTGCCAGTTAATTCGGGATAAAAGCAGGAAAATACATACTTCATGTATTTTCCTGCTTTTAGCTTTCTTGCAGCATTATTTATTCCATTTGTTCATTAAATCTTGTAATAAATCTTCAAGCAATGTCGGGATTTCTTCAAAAGCACTTTTTATATGGACGCGTTCTGTTCGTTTATGTGCATCATGACCAAAGGGCCCAATATTAATTACTGGAGCATCCAGCTCCTGCATTTCTTCAAAAGGTATCCGATAACTATCTCCCCAGACAGGTGTATTTTCTTCAAAGGCAGACCAGCCTGCGGAACCACCATCGTAATTCACATAACTTAAATCACAAATTCCATTAAAGAAATGTGCTCTTTCCATTGGCAATTCAAACTCTGACTTGGCGCGTTTCATAACATAATCTGTACAATATTCCACTAGCGCATTTCCAGTAGAATTTGCAGCAGGATAATAAGGAGGTGCAAATAAAATAATAATGGCAGGAGCTAGTTCCTGACATTGAATCATGAGTTTATCAGTAATCCGCAACGACTTTTCGCGTTCATCCCACTCATCATTAAATTGAATATCTGCTTTCACTTCTTCAACAAAATCATGACCAAGCTTCTTTGTTGCATAGGTTTCTAATTCTTTATAGCGAATGACGCTTACCTTGCCAATCGGTTCAACCTCTTCTTTGTTGCAAATTTGCCGATACTGTTGATTACATTTTTCAGCAGCATGCATAGCAACTTGTTCAAATAAATCAAAAACTTCAGAAGCCGTGCGTTTCATTACAAATATATTATATAAAGCGGAAGAGCGATAAGGCGTTTGCGTCGAATAATTCAGACGAAGATCCGTTTGCTGTAAGGATACAGGCAGTGGCGTACTTTCTCCAAATACTGTTTCTCTAAAAAGCTCATTCCATTCCATTTCTTGTGTCATAAAAGAAGAAATATATGGTGATGTCATACCACTTAACGGTTCCCCAGCATGGGTTTCCTTTCCGTAAAATAAGGCGGCAGCAAGAATTTTCCCTATGGTTCCTGTATATAAATACCGTGTCGTATCAAGCGGACCCTGACGAAATACTGGTTCACTGTTTAAAAACAACTTAAAATCAAGCCGATATTCTTCTTTTAATTGCAATAAAATCGGAACTGCATCCCGCATGCCTGCAGAATTAACTTCCTCATCTGGTACAGTGAGCAGTATTAAATTTAACTTCCACTTTTCAGCAATTGCCTTCTCTAATAAAGAAATATGTGTAACTAACCCCATCTTCATGTCCATTGTTCCTCTGCCGAACAAATACTCATTTGACTGCAAATCCTTCCAAACCTCAGCAGGCAATTCTTCTTCATGTTCATGAAGAAGCTTCGTAAGCTGCTCCGGCAGTGTTGCTAAAGGTTCAAGATACCCATATTCTTCTGTATTAACCGTATCAAAATGGCTAATAAGAACGATTGTCTCTGTTGCTTCAGGATGTTTATATAATGCCGTTAATAATTTTCTTCTTAAAGTTGTGTCATGTAGAGCAAGCTGCTCCGGATGCACTTGAAAATATTCAATATCCTGCAGCATTGCATGTAATTTCATCGGAAACTGTTTTTCTCCCTCAGAAAGTGTAATACTCTTCCAGCTGACGATTTCATTCAGCAAACCGCGCAGCTGTTCTGGAGTACCCCATTTTAAATTGCCCATTCTCATTCCTCCCCCAAAAAGTAACCATGCGCATTACGAGCATAAATGTATGCGCATTCATTTTTAATATATATATTACACATTATAACAGGTCTCCCCCATTTATCACAAAGTTCAACAAAAAACGACACGATGAATTTCTCTCATCATGCCGTTTTCAATGATTCATATTTACTCTCTCAATTGTTAATGCTTCTTATAAATACTTCTTTATGATTTGTATATGCATAACTGCTTAAGGTGTGCTAATTCATCTTTGTAAATCATCACTTACATATCTTGTGCCGCATCAATTACTTCTTGAGGAACTTCAATGGAATCTACTGAGTTAATTCCTGTATACTCCATCATCATTTCCTGCTTTATGCGCATGGTATCTTCTTCTTCCACAGCAACTTCCAGATCAAGATTTGTCGTAACTGACTTGGTATCATATGTTTTTTTATCAATAAGAATTTCATAATCAATTGAATGAATTGTCATACTGTCTAAAACTTCATTCATTTCCACTCCGGCCTCTGCAAAGGTTTCTGTTCCCATATACTCTTCAACATATTGCTGGGTAAATTCTTTTATTTTGTCACCTTCACCTGCAAATTTAAATACATACATCCCATCTTCTTCGGAAAAATCCACATCATCCATAAATGATTCCAGCATTGCTAATTGTTCGGTTGGGTCTTGCTCCATGTTTGTAAGCTCTGCAGGCGTCATGGAAGCATCCATCTTTATCCATGTTTGGCTCATTGATTCGAACATATACATTGCTTCATCTGTCAAATACGTTTCAATCTCCGTATCTAGCGGCATGCCACCAACATCCATATTCATTGTTCCTGTTTGATGCATTGCCAATGGATCCATTACTATAGAAGCTTGCATATCCATATCCATTACCATTTCCCCCATTTCAGGGTCGCCCTCCATTGTTTGACTGACTTTCATGTCCATTTCAGCGCTTTCCAGCTTTTCCCCAGCTTCCATTGCTTTCTGGTATACATCCTGTGCCTCCTGGCTGTCACCACAAGCAGCCAGAAATACCATAAACAAAGGAATAATTAATAATGATAATTTCTTCATTATCTTTCTCCTCTCCTTAATGTACTAAACTATACGATTCAAATATAAAAAGGTTTCAAACTGGCAAAATAAACTGCTATGTATCTGCTAAAAATGCTTTCATTTTGCCAAAATACTAGCATAAAGTGCTTTTAATTAGTGAACACACTTTTTCCATACTACCATATCAGCTCTTCTTTTTAAACTATGTACTCATACATATTTAATTACTTTTGCTGGGTTACCGCCAACAATTGCTCCGGCTGGCACATCTTTTGTTACAACTGCTCCAGAAGCTATAATCGCGTTATCACCGATTGTTACACCAGGATTAATAACTGCACTGCCCCCTATCCAAACATGATTGCCAATTCTAATGGGCCTGGCAAATTCTACCCCGCTATTGCGTATTGCTGCTTCAAGAGGATGTGTTGCAGTGTAAAGCTGAACACCAGGTCCAAGCATGCAGTTATTTCCAATATGAATCTCACATACATCTAGGAACACACAGCCAAAATTAGCGAAGAAATCCTCTCCTAAATAGATATTAGAACCATAATCGCAATGAAAGTTTGGTTCAATTGTGAGCTCCTGACCGACCTCCCCTAATAACTGGTTGAGAAGACAGTATCGTTCTTCTAATTCCGTTTCCTTCGTTTCATTATAGAGCCTGGTCAGTCTTCTGGCTTGCAAGCGTTCTTCCGTTAATTGCTTATCATCAGGACGATATAATTCTCCAGCAAGCATTTTCTCTTTTTCTGTTTTCATTCCCCTAACCCCGATTCTGTTTAAATATACTAATTCCAGTATAAGATGTTTTTAACAAAATAGCTTGATATATAATCTAAAATAGTAAAAACTATGTAATATCTTAAGTATTCTTGTTAGTGTTTAGCTGCTATTGTTTTTTTCGGACGTTTTATGCTATGATTCTAATATTGCAAATGGATAACAGTTTTTGTCAAAGGCGATGGTTACTTTTAATAACTCCCATAAATAAAATATGAATAGGAAAATGAATTGCGTTTAAAACCAAATGCAGTGGATTATCATATAAGAAATGAATAAAGGAGTGGTTATCATAACAGAACAAAACAAAGCAGCACAAACCAATAAGTTGTACCAAGTATTCTTAATTACTGGAATTATTGCCATTTCTTTTAATTTAAGACCAGCAATTACTTCCGTAGGACCACTCATCGGAAATATTAGAGATGATGTTGCATTAACAAACGGAAGCGCGGGATTATTAACAAGCTTGCCTCTTATTGCCTTTGCGATTATGTCACCGTTTGCTGCAAGATTAGGAAATCGCTATTCATATGAAAGTGCATTGATAATTGGTTTATTCCTCTTGCTTATCGGAGTCAGTATTCGTCCTGTTTCCATCGCTTTTCTATTATTTAGTGGAACTTTTATTGCAGGACTTGGAATTGCGATTCTTAATGTCTTGCTGCCTGGATTAATTAAAGAGCGATTTCCGCTTAAAGTAGGACTGATGACAAGTATATATACAACTACCATGGGGATTATAGCTTCTATGGCTTCTGGAATCAGTATCCCAATTGCAGAAAGCTTTGGAAATAACGGCTGGAAAATTTCCCTATTAATATGGACAATACCTGTTATTCTTGCAATGATTGTTTGGGTATATTTACGAGTCAAAGCTCAAAACATACAAAAAAAGACAGATAGTGAGCAAATAAAATATGCCGATTCATCCAGTAAGAAAATTTGGCGTTCACCATTAGCTTGGCAAATTGCAGTGTTTATGGGGCTGCAATCCTTTTTATTCTATGTCACTATTTCTTGGCTTCCTGAAATAATGTATGCAAAAGGATTATCGATGGAAACGTCAGGCTGGATGCTTTCCTTTACTCAATTTATTGGACTGCCTGCAAGTTTTATTGTTCCCGTACTTGCTGAAAAGTTAAAATCACAAAGAAGCATTATTACTGTCTTAGCACTATCCTTTTTCTTGGGCTATTTTGGATTACTATTGGGCAGTAATTTCATTATTATCATCATAAGTTCAATATTTATCGCATTCCCGCTATCAGGATTCTTTTCGCTGGCGCTTACCCTGCTCGGCATGCGTGCGCGCACTTCAAAAGATGCAGCGGATCTATCCGGAATGGCACAGTCAGTCGGCTATGTTCTTGCAGCGATTGGTCCAATATTTGTCGGTTTCCTCTTTGACTTATTTGGAAACTGGAATTTCCCGATTATTGCTATCTTGCTTATTGTCATCATCCTTTATGTTTTCGGTCTCCTGATAGGAAAAGAACGTTATGTATATGAAAAATAATCGCTTTAAAAAGGAGTAATAAAATGAAGCTGTCGATTTTATATGAGGATAATCATTTAATTTTCATTGATAAGCCTGTAAACATCCCTGTGCAAGAAGATCAGACAAAAGACTTAGATGTATTAAACATGGTCAAAGAAGATATTAAACAGCGCTATCATAAACCGGGAAATGTATATCTTGGACTTATTCATCGCTTAGATCGTCCCGTTGGCGGTGTGATGGTTTTTGCGAAAACGTCAAAGGCTGCATCCCGTTTATCCGATACGATCCGCAGAAGAAAAATGGAAAAGAAGTATCTTGCTGTAGTGCGGGGCAAGCCAGATAAAAATGCTGCACGATTAGAGGATTTTTTAGTAAAAGATAAACAGAGAAATATGGTCCGGACGGTGAAAGCAGAACATAAAGATGCTAAAAAGGCTGTTCTCGAATATGAAGTGCTTGGCTCGAAGGATGATTTAAGTTTGCTGGCAATTACACTTCAAACTGGAAGGCCACATCAAATCCGAGTACAATTTGCTTCCCGCGGGCTTCCCTTATATGGCGACCAAAAATATGGGGCTGCTGTCAATAAACCAGGTCAGCAAATTGCCCTTTGGTCCGAAACGCTAGCTTTCGAACATCCTACCAAAAAAGAAGAAATACGTGTTCAATCATCACCGCCAAATGCGTTTCCTTGGAGTCTATGGCAATAACAAATGCTTTTCGAACTGTAAAAATCAAACACAGTTCGAAAAGCATTTTTAATTGTCTATAGATTATTTTTCATTTGCTTTCTAAAAGATTGATTCTGAATCACTTGATTGCTTAATTGAATTCGTTCCTCTTCCATCCCATGATTTTTCTTTGCAATTTCAATTCGATAGCTTATTTCCTGAGGAGAAGCTTCTACAAATGTCGCTGTCCATAACCACTGCAAAAATAAGGTTGATTATCATTCATAAATCGAATATGGTTAATATATATATGCATTTTAAAGTTATCGCAGTTTTACAGAACCTGATACTTAAAAAGTTATTTGTATTCAGTAAAATGATGAAACCATTCAGTCATCTTATTCGTATACATACTAAGCAAGCACAAAATGGCTGTTAAGAAAGGAGCATGCTTATGGAATTATTTGGAGCAACCTTGGAAAATATATATTTATTTATGCTCATACTCGCTGGCATCCTCACCATCCTCTATTTATTTTTGGGAGATTTCCTAGACGGAATTGGCGAAATAAGTCCTTTCCTAAACCCGGCACTTATTTTAGCATTTATAACCTTCTTCTCTGCTTCGGCATATATTTTGGAAATTACAACATCACTTTCAACAATGCTGATTGCTGCAATTTCAATTACAATTGCATTTATACTTGATGCAGTCCTTAATATATTTGTGTTTATTCCCATGGCCTCAGCAGAAGAATCATTAAGCTATACCGAAGATTCCTTAAAAGGACGCGTAGGCAAAATCATTATTTCCATTCCAATGGATGGCTTTGGTGAAATGATTATTAAAAGTAAAAGCGGCACCATCTCAAAGCCAGCAGCCAGCTACGATAATGAGACAATCAATGAAGGACAACAGGTTCTTGTTATCGAAGTAAAAAATGGTGTACTGTATGTCATACCATATGAAGAAGAATTAGATACTTACTCCAATTAATCTGCTCATTATAAAGAGTATATTAATAAATAAACATCAATTTAATAAAGGGGGAAACAAGATGTTAGAAGCGATTAGCTTATCTGTATGGATTGTAGTAGGTATTGTCATCTTTTTAATCCTTGCATTTATTGCAATTTTCACTACGAAATACCGTACTGCTGGACCCGATGAGGCATTAATTGTAACTGGGAGCTATCTTGGCGGGAAAAATGTCCATACGGATGAATCAGGTAATAAGATTAAAATTATCCGTGGCGGAGGTACCTTTGTACTGCCAGTATTCCAGCAAGCAAGTCCATTAAGTCTCTTATCTAGCAAACTAGAAGTCTCTACACCTGAAGTCTATACAGAACAAGGTGTGCCCGTAATGGCTGATGGAACAGCAATCATTAAAATAGGCGGTTCCATCGATGAAATCGCCACAGCTGCTGAACAGTTTCTTGGGAAATCGCGGGATGATCGTGAAAATGAAGCAAGGGAAGTTTTAGAAGGACATCTGCGTTCAATTCTTGGATCGATGACCGTAGAAGAAATTTATAAAAATAGAGATAAATTCTCTCAGGAAGTACAACGAGTTGCCTCTCAGGATCTCGCAAAAATGGGACTTATTATTGTTTCATTCACCATTAAAGAAGTTCGTGACAAAAATGGCTATCTGGAATCATTAGGTAAACCACGTATTGCACAAGTAAAACGCGATGCAGACATTGCAACTGCTGAAGCGGACAAAGAAACACGTATTAAACGTGCTGAAGCAGCGAAGGATGCACAAAAATCTGAGCTTGAACGCTCTACGGAAATTGCAGAAGCAGAAAAAGAAAATCAATTGAAAACTGCTGAATATCGAAGAGAGCAAGATATCGCAAAAGCTCGAGCGGACCAAGCCTATGATTATGAAACAGCTCGTGCGAAACAACAGGTTACTGAACAAGAAATGCAAATTCGCATTATCGAAAGGCAAAAACAAATCGAGCTAGAAGAAAAAGAAATTCAGCGTCGCGAAAAACAATATGATTCCGAGGTTAAAAAGAAAGCCGATGCGGATCGTTATGCAGTAGAACAAGCAGCAATTGCTGAAAAGGCAAAACAATTTGCGGACGCAGATGCAAATAAATACCGCATTGAAGCTCAGGCACAGGCTGAGGCAGAGCAAGTGCGTGTAGATGGGCTTGCGAAAGCTGATTCCTTAAAAGCACAAGGGGAATCTGAAGCAGAAATTATTCGTTTAAAAGGGATTGCCGAGGCAGAAGCCAAAGAAAAAATTGCTCAAGCCTTTGAACAGTTTGGACAAGCGGCGGTGCTTGATATGGTAATGAAAATGCTTCCTGAATACGCCAAGGAAGTTGCTGCTCCACTTGGTAATATTGATAAAATTACTGTTGTTGATACAGGAAGCAGTGATAGTAATGGCGGAGCAAATAAAGTATCAAACTACGCAACAAATTTAATGGCGACACTTCAAGAATCATTAAAAGAAACATCAGGAATTGATGTAAAAGATTTGCTTGAAAACATTTCTGGCAAGCAAACGACGAACAACACTGCTGCGACACCACAGCCTGCCAGTTTAAAACAAGAGAATAACGAGCAGATTGATTAATATTTTAAAAAAGAAGGTCCTCAGCAGCTGCTGATGGCCTTCTTTTTCCCACTAATTACGATCAATAAATAAAGTCAGCACACGTGCTTCTTCATTATCAACTGGAACAAACAAATGTGGTTTGTGCCCTTGAAAATAAGCACTGTCTCCCTTATCCATTACATATTCCTTCCCGTCATAGAAAAGAATGATCGATCCTTCTAAAATAAAAATAAACTCATCCTGTGAATGTGTATAGCCTTCCTTGCGGCGATTGCTATCCTTTGGAGTAACATGAACAATCGTTGGTTCAATACCGCTGTAATAGGAACGATTCGCCAGAAGTTCATAGGAGTATCCCAAATTATCATTTTCATCTCCTAGACGAGACTTGCGATCCGCTTTCTTCTGAAGTACAAGATCTTCTTCTGTCTTCTCATCTAATAGCCATGATAAAGGCACATCCAGTGCTTCACTTATTTTTGACAATGTTGCAACAGCAGAGGCTGTTTGTCCATTTTCTATTTTAGAAAGCATACTTTTCGATATTTGGCACTCGTCTGCCACCTGTTGCTGTGTTCTTTTTTTTCTTAAACGACTTTGTTTTATCTTCTTACCAATACTTTGCAGATCTATAGAAGTTCATTCCCTTCCAAATTATCATATGTATGCATTTAATCATAAGTTAGCAACGTATTCTAGTCAAGAACAGCTTTTAATAAAGTGAAACTTTATTCGGTGGGGATCTTACTGCCAGTTCATTCGGGATAAATCCAAAAAAACCATTACTTCAAGTGAAACGCATGTACCTTGCATATCACTTAAAATAATGGCATGATATATTCCAGCTTACGCATTCGAGATATAGGCCAATGAACGACTTGGCAGTTTCTTTCCAAGCTTACTTTGGATATATAGACCGGCATCCTGCATTTTTCTCTCGTTAATTCCTGTATGAATTCCAACGCCATGCAATAAATATAATACATCATTTGTATCCACATTACCCGCCGCACCTGGCGCATATGGACAGCCGCCAAGACCACCAGCGGTACTATCAAAACGTGTCATTCCATGATGAAGTGCTGTCATGATATTCGCAATTGCCATTCCTCTTGTATCATGGAAATGAAGAATAATTTTTTCTTTTGGAAAATGCTTCAACATGATTTCAAGCAATTGCTCCACTTGACTTGGAACTGCCGACCCTATCGTATCACCCAAGGATAGATCATCTGCCCCTGCGTCAATTAAACGTTCACATACCTTGAGTACCTCTTCGGGCTGAATTCTTCCCTCATAAGGACAATCAAAAACGGTAGACACATAGCCAGTTACACGCTTTCCAGCAGCCTTTGCTTCTTTAATTACTTCTCCCAATATTGGATAGGTTTGCTCAACCGATTTATTGATATTTTTCCGATTATGTGTTTCACTTGCAGACATAAATACGGATGCACCATCAATTCCAGCCTCTAGCGCATACTCCAAGCCCTTCATATTTGGAACAAGTGCAGAATAGGAAACATCTGGATTTCTTTGGATTTTCCTCCCTACTTCTCTTGCATCTGAAAGTGCTGGTATCATTTTCGGACTTACAAAGGAAGAATACTCAATTTCTTTTACACCTGTATTTGACAGCATATTAATCCAGGCAATTTTATTTTCCGTTGAAATCCATTCCTTCTCATTTTGTAAACCATCACGGGGACCTACCTCTTTAATAATAACCTCTTTTGGTAAATTTCTCACTTTAACCCCTCCTCCCATTTTGGAAACAGAATAAATTTATAGGCAAACGCTTACAAATAAATAAGAATAAAAGTGGATGATAATTAGTGTATTCAATCCTGTTTCATTCTGTTCAACATTGTTGAGTAAAGTATATAATAAATATTCTTGAAATGTCAATGACTCTTGCTTTGAATTTTATATGCATTTACCCCTTCCCTGTCATTTACACACAAAACGGACAGTTTGATCCTTTCTCCCTCTTTTAAAAAAAAGGAAATAGTAATGAGATCAAACTGTCCGTAATGGTCATTTTTCTTTTTACAATAAGCCATTTCACCGAATACTAGATATTAATTAATCTTATAATCCTGAATCATCCGTATCTGTACCATCTTCTGGCATTTGTTCATTTGGTACGTCAGGGCTTAAAGGGTCCTCTGGATTTTCCTCATCACCTTCACCTGCACAAGCTACGAGGAATCCCGATAATAATAAAATCGCTGCAGATAGTTTCAAGCTTTTCTTCATTATTTCTCATTCCTTTCTTTTATAGCTTACTAATAGCCTATAACCGAAATATGGTATGATTAATCTTAAAAAGCCATTACAAAACAATTACATTTTAAAAACATCACTCCATCAAAAAAATGAAACCTTTATCCCATTTGTACAGTAGTATAATATAAGATAAAATTTAAAATAACATATTATTTTTATAGGAGGATACAGATGGGAATTCTATCAAGATTTACTTTTTTGATGAAAGCAAATATCAATCATATGATTGATCGCTCGAAGAACCCTGAAAAAGCAATCCATTCTACCCTAAGAGATATTAAACTGGATTTGCGTACATTACAGTCCGAATCAAATGCAAGAAAAGCAGACGAGAGACGAGCAAAACGTGAACTTGATGAATGTGCAGCAGAAATCCGTAAAATGGAGCGCTTCAGTGAAAAGGCAAAAGAAAACGCTGAAGACTTGAAAGCCCAAAGCTTTCTTGAGCAAAAGCAAGAATTAGAGAATAAAAGACAAAAGCTGACTATCACATATAATAACCTTGCAATTGAAGCAAAACAAATGAAGCTACTCGAAGAAAAGTTAGCTTTAGACGTGGCTCAGTTAGAAAAAAGAAGTGCTGCATTAAAAGAAAAAAATGCCGCACTCAAGAATCAATCCACGTTAAATAAAAGTACAGTCGCTTCTACTCATGCGCTATTTGATGACTATGAAGCAGAGTTAAATTATAAATTAGATGAGGCAAATGCACTCGCTGAGCTTAGAAGTAACGTAAATGATAAGGCACTATCTATTGATGAAGAAATCGCTGCATTGGAGGAAAATCAACAATCAGAAAAATAATTAGGTGACTACTGGAGGTATTTTTACTTATGGTTATACAATATAAATGTCCAAACTGTGGGAGTGACATGGCCTTTGATAGTCAAACAGGCACACTTTCCTGTGGTAATTGCGGAAGACAAGATAATATCGACAATTTCTCAGATGAATTTAAAGAAACGATTTTTGATGAAAACGAAGCTAATGAGTATCATTGTAATAACTGTGGAGCAGTTATTGTAACAGAAGCAGAAACAACTGCTACAACCTGCAGTTTCTGCGGGGCAGCAGTCGTGCTCGGAGACCGTGTATCAGGTATTTTGGCTCCTTCCCTTGTCATTCCTTTCACCATTAATAAACAGGAAGCGGAAAAGGCATTTCGAAAATGGTGCAAAAAAGGATTACTGACACCAAAAGGCTTTATGTCAGCAGATCGCATTAAAAAGATTACTGGGATTTATGTACCCTTCTGGCTCTATGACTTAAAAAATGAAGCTAAAGTAAATGCAACTGCGACCAAGGTACGCACTTATTCAAGAGGAAACTATATTTACACAGAAACAAAATACTATGATGTTTTCCGCGATATTAGAGTTGACTTTCAAAGAGTTCCCGTCGATGCATCGGAGAAAATGAATGATGAATTAATGGATAAACTGGAACCATTTAATTATAGAGACTTCAAAGACTTTAAAACACCCTATCTTGCAGGCTACATTGCGGAAAAATATAATTATGACGATAAAGAACTCCTTCCACGGGTAAAAGAAAAGATGAGCAAACCGCTCGATCAATATATTCGTTCGACAATTATGGGTTATAATTCTGTCACCTATAAAAATAAAGATATAAGAACGAAAAACACCAAGAGCTTATACGCCCTTCTCCCTGTGTGGATGGTATATTATGACTACGATAAGTCAGAGCATATTTTTGCAATGAACGGCCAAACTGGTAAAGTAGTAGGGAAGCCGCCATTAAGCTTTGGTAAAATCTCAGCATGGTTCGGAGGAATTGCAGCTGGTTCATTCTTAATTATGCAAACCGTGACCTTCTTTCTTACAGGAGGTGGTTTATTCTAATGAAGCAATTACTTAGACATAGTATCTTATTTATAATTTTCTTTTTATTCCTTGGTGTATCTACAATTTTTGCTGATGTGCAGCGAATCTATGATGATGCCAATCTATTAACAGATGAAGAAGCAGCTGATCTAGAGGAAAAAGCGGCAGCGTATTATAATGAATGGGAAACTGACTTTATTATCGTTACAACGCTTGATGCAGATGGGAAAGATATTCGAATCTATATGGAGGAATTTGCTGATAAACTGGCAGATGAATTCAATCGTCCCGAAGAAAATATGGTTATTCTAACAATGGATATGGGGAGCAGAGACATTATTTTAAGTGGATTCGGACTTGGCGAAAAATATATAGATGATGACCGAATCGATGATATAAGAAATGAAATTACTCCTGACCTTTCAAATGAAAATTATTATAATGCCTATTTACATTTTTTCGAGTTAGCTGACAGCTATCTTGGAGTTACACCTGGCGTTAATCCCAATTCTATATTTTTTAATTTATATTTCCAAATTGCTGTTGCTGCAGGTTTAGCAGCTATCATTGTATTTTTTATGGCCTATAGCTCTGGTGGCCGCGTTACCGTAACAAACAGCACTTATATGGATCAAAAAAATACTAGAGTACTTCGTCAGCATGACAGATTTATTCGTAAAACAGTTACAAAAAGGAAGAAGCCTTCAAATAATGGAGGCGGAAAATCTGGTGGTGGCGGAGGCGGAGTTACCGGTGGGGGCCGCTCCTATAGTGGCAGTCGAGGCAAGTTCTAATAAAACAACATTAAATACAAACAGAGAGGACTGACAGTATGGCTTTTTTCAGAAATCAATTTGCAGATGTCGTAGAATGGGAAGAATTTCGAGAGGATATGATTTTTTATAAATGGACGAATAGAGAGATTAAAAAGGGTAGCCGCTTAATGATTCGTCCTGGTCAGGATGCCATCTTCCTGAATAACGGAAAGGTTGAAGGGATTTTCGAAGATGATGGCGAGTATAATATTGAATCAGAAATTATTCCGTTTCTTTCTACACTAAAAGGCTTTAAATTTGGCTTTAATAGTGGCTTGCGTGTAGAAGTGCTTTTTGTTAATACAAAGGAATTCACAGTAAAATGGGGTACGAAAAATGCGATTAATATCCCGTCTCCTTCACCTGCTCTTCCGGGAGGCATGCCAATTCGTGCAAATGGTACAGTAAATTTTAGAGTGAAGGATTATATTCGATTGATTGATAATGTTGCCGGGGTTAAAAATAAATATCTTGTAGAAGATGTTAAAATTCGTATTACTTCTGTGCTTGACCAGCTCCTTATGAAGTGGATTTCAAAAGAAGGAAAGGATATGTTTAACCTCCAAGAAAATTCTTTTGAAATAGCAAAAGGAATTAAAGAAGATTTAGATATGGAAATCTATGAACTTGGCATGTCGATTACTGGATTTAATATTATGAGTTTCAACTATCCGAAAGAAGTTCAAGATATGATTACAAAATCTGCTTCTCATGGAATGGTAGGAGATGTTGGCAAATATCAGCAAATTGAAATGACAGATGGGATGACTTCCGGGAAAATGAAAAGTGGTGGTACAGCTTCTGATATGGCAGGTATGATGATGGGAATGAATGTTGCGAATGAAATGATGAAAAACATGAACAACTCAAATCAGCAAGTAAATCAAAATCAGCAGAATCAGCAGCAACAGACACAACAAAGCAGCCAAAATCAGCCAGCTCAAGGCTCACAGGAAAGTTCAGGTAATGATGTTCCTAACTTCTGTCCAAATTGCGGTACAAAGACAAATGGTGCAAACTTCTGCTCAAATTGTGGTCAGAAATTAGTATAAGTAGAAAGAGAGCCAGTCCCCGAAGAGGTACTGGCTCTCTTTTTGCTTATTGAATTGTAACTTTAACTGTTCGAAATCCCCAGTTTAAAGCTTTGCTTTTGCTAGAAAAAAATACGTCAATTTTATTTCCTTTGATTGCCCCTCCTGTGTCACCAGCAATTGCATAACCATAGCCTTCGACGAAAACAAGAGATCCCAAAGGAATCACTTTTGGATCAACTGCAATCACCTTTGCATCCGGATTCTTTTTTAAATCAATTCCAGTAGTTGTTTTCCCTGAACAGCCTTTACAATTTGCTGTGTATGCTGTTGATGTAACTGTGAATGATTTTTTATTTGCTTTCTCTTCTTTAGGCTTTTCAGTATTGGGTGTTTTATTACTTGGAGCAGAACCCTTCTTCTCTTCTTTCTTAGAAACATGTACAAGTTCAGATTCTTTTTTAGCTGCCTCTTCTTTAGCTCGAGCTTCAGCAATGCGACGTTCTTCTTCTTCCTTAGCACGTTTGGCAGCTGCTGCAATTTCAGCCTTAACCTGATCTTCCATATTTTCAAGCTCTGCATCCTTCGATTGCAGCTTTTCCATGTAAGCAACTAATTCCTCCTGCTTACTGCTTAATGCCTTTTTAGCATCCTCCTGCAAAAGCTTCTCTTCTTCAATTGCTGCTAATTGTGCTTCTTGCTCTTCGTGCATCTCATTTAATTCATCGAGTTTTTCAATTGTAGTAAGTTTATGTTCTTCTACTTTTCTCATATCTTGTTCAAGCTCGTCCATTAATGCTGCATCTGAATCCACAATTTGATTTACTGCTGTTAATCTGCTAATAAAATCTCCAAAACTTTGTGAGCCGAACAGCACTTCAATGTAACTAACAGCCCCACCTGTTTTTTGGTATGAAGCAGCACGTGTTTTTAAAATTTCAAACCGCTTATCAACACTTCTCTCAAGCTTCCCTATTTCTACTTGTAATTCTTCTATGTTGTCTATGGTCTGGTCAATTTGACTAGAAACTTTATCCACTTGTGACTGCTTATCGGATATTTCCTGATTCAGGCGTGAAACTTCTTTTTCAAGTTGCTGCATTTCTGAGTACAATTCATTCATTTTTTGTTCTTGAACAGACATATTATCTTGAATTTCTTTTCTCTCTGACTTAATTCCTTCAAGATCACTCGCTTTCTCAGCAAAGATTTCCTGAGTGGAAACTCCATTAATAAAAATAAGTGAAGCCACTAAGGTGATAATAGTTATCTTCTTTCTCAACTTTTCCCCTCCGCTTCTTTCTGTATCTTTCTGTCATAAAAACAATTCACTTGCATATAATAGAATAAGCCTCGATTTCGAGTATAACATTGTAAATTAACAAAGAGATTATTCTAATGTTACAATTAGATTTCAACAAGAGGAATAAATAGGAAAAAACCACGTCATAACGAGAATGAACGTGGTTTTCTTATGTCAGTTATTTTACAAACTTTTTTCTATTAAAATACGTTAATTCGTGATTTGATAGTTTCCTAAAGCTTTTTTCAATGATTCTTTTTCTTCATTCGTTAAATCTACTAATGGCAGACGAACACCACCTGCTGATACTCCATGTAAATTCAATGCACTCTTAACTGGCGCTGGACTTGGTGCACTAAATAATGCTTTTATAACTGGTAAAATCTCACGATGGATTTGGGCTGCTCTCGTATGACTTCCATTTAAAAAGCTCTGAATCATTTCCTTCATTTCATTTCCAATAATATGCGCAACAACAGAAACTACCCCAGTAGCACCAATTGCTAATAATGGAATGGTCATGCCATCATCTCCGCTATAAACACTAAAATCATCTGCTGTGTTTTGAATAATTTTAGCCGCAGCATCTAAATCTCCACTTGCTTCTTTTACAGAAACAATATTCGCAATTTGTGATAGACGAATAATTGTTTCAGGAGTAATATTTACGGATGTTCTTCCTGGAATATTATATAGCATAATGGGTAAAGATGTATTTGCAGCAATTGCACTAAAATGTGCATACAATCCTTCTTGTGACGGCTTATTATAATATGGTGAAACAAGCATAATACCATCGACACCTGTTGCCTCAGCAGCTTTCGTTAATTCGATTGATGCTCTCGTATTATTTGATCCGGTTCCAGCAAGAACTGGAATTCGTCCATTAACTTGCTTTACCACAAAATCAAATAAGCCGATCTTTTCTTTGTCTGTAAGCGTCGGTGACTCTCCTGTAGTACCGGCAACTACTAAACCGTCTGTTCCCGTATCAATTAAATGTTCGATAAGATTGGATGCTGCAGAAAAATCAATTTCACCTGCTTCATCAAACGGGGTGACCATTGCTGTAAGTAATTTACCAAAATCCATCCTATTCACTTCCCTTTCAATTTTTCTTTAACTAAAAACAAAAATAAAAGCAATAGCTTTTGGGTAGCTATTGCTCATCGAATGTGTTCTTCGTGATAGCTCCCCATATAGTTACCTATATGACAGCCCTGTACCTATTCGATACAGACCCAGCAGGAGGAATGAATGAGTGTCCTTCCGCTTCGGCAAATACCCCTTTCCTTATAGATTATCGGATCTCATACATCCTCCCTATAAGTACTGATGGCCTTTGCAACCTCTACCTTACTTTAACTAATATAAAATAAGAAATATTTAATTGTTTTTATTACTATAACAAATTCAATTTGAAATAACAAGAATTCGGCCACTTTTTTCTTATTTTATTTACCTAAAGCAGGATTCATCTGCTGCTTCTTTGAAAGTTTTCGTTATGTAGTATACTTTATGTGAAATAATTTTTGATGTGACATTGCTATTTATTTACTCAACTCTCTTACGTCAAAACACCTTATATCACAGTAGCTTCATAACAAGCTTGGCAAAGATTAAAGCTGCTAAGTTATCCGCTGTTTCTTTTGATTAGAGATCAAGTTGCTATTTGGTTGACGGTTAACACGGGAGTGCTAAGACGAAATTTTATAGTTAGGTTATTAAATAAAAGAGAAAATCACCTCCGAATCGTTCGAAAGTGATTTTCAATAACCTTATTTAAATTATTTGTTTAATACTTTATAAATTCTTTCCAATGCCCAATCAAGATTGTCTTTTGTAATTACTAGTGGTGGTGCAAAGCGGATGGTATGATCATGTGTTTCTTTACAAAGAATACCCTCTTCTTTTAATTGCTCACAAAATTCTCGAACAGGATGATTAAATTCCACCCCAATAAATAAACCGCGGGCACGAACTGCTTTTAAATCCGGATTATTAATCTTTCTTAATGCATCAGCAAAATACGCACCAAGCTCAAGCGATTTATTGACCAAATCTTCATCTTCAATAACATCAATGGCAGCAATTGAAACCGCACATGCAAGTGGATTTCCACCGAAAGTAGATCCATGTGAACCAGGTGTAAAAACATCCATTATTTCTTTATTCGCAGCAATTGCTGATACTGGCATCACACCGCCGCCCAGCGCTTTACCCATAACATAAATATCCGGCTCAACAGCTTCCCATTCACAAGCAAACATCTTTCCAGTACGTGCAAAACCAGTTTGCACCTCATCCGCAATAAATAGAACATTATTTTCGTCACAAATTTTGCGAACTGCTTGTAAGTAACCATCAGAAGGAATAATAATACCAGCTTCTCCTTGGATTGGCTCTACAATGACACCAGCAGTATTTGGCGTAATTGCTTCTCGAATTGCTTCCGCATCGCCAAATTCCACTTTAATAATCCCTGGCACAAACGGACCGTAATTATTTGTTGCCAGTGGGTCATCTGATAAGGAAATGGCGTTGATGGAACGACCATGAAAGTTTCCTTTAGCCGCAATAATCTCTGCTTTGTTATTCTCAACTCTCTTATTTTCATAAGCCCAGCGGCGAGCAGCCTTAATTGCAGTTTCTACTGCTTCCACCCCAGTATTCATCGGCAGAACTTTATCTTTTCCAGTCAATTTAGCAACACGTTCCGTCCACTTTCCGAGTATTTCATTATGGAAAGCGCGAGAAGTTAATGTCACCTTTTCCGACTGATCTTTTAGCGCCTGAATAATTTGCGGATGGCGATGTCCCTGGTTTAACGCAGAATATGCACTCAGCATATCCATATATTCATTGCCTTCAGGATCTTTTACCCACACGCCTTCAGCTTCCGCAATAACAATTGGCAAAGGATTATAATTTCTTACCCCATAACGCTCTGTTACTTCAATAATCTCATCAGATGTTTTTACTGTCATTTTTATTCCCCTTTACTTATGACTTGATTAATAATTATAGTATATTATTATACTAGCAAAAATTCTAAAAAAGTGAAATATACTGCAAGGATTTCATTCATTATATCATAATTCATCCCTGCAGTGAATTGCATGTTTGAATACATTAATTACTGCACTTTCGTTTTGTTTATTGACTTAGCATTTATCGGGGGGTTAAAAAGCAAAACAAAACCACCTCACCTTAGCTGCTTCTCGGTGAGATGGTCTATTAGTTCTATTCATTCGATAGTTTAAGAATATCGAGCAGTTTGAAAAAGAGGCTAACAATAATTGCTACAATTGTTGCAAGTCCCATTCCTGATAAAGCAACAGAGCCAATTTCAATGCTTGCTCCACTAATTCCAATTCCTAAGACAACACAGGTTAGAATCAGGTTCTGCGAATGATTATAATCCACCTGCTGCTCAACTAGCATACGCAACCCGCTTACGGCAATAATTCCAAACAGAAGCAGAGAAATTCCTCCCATAACTGGTGTTGGAATTGATGAAATCAAGGCAGCCAGTTTACCACAAAAAGATAGAATAATAGCAAACACTGCTGCGCCACCAATGATCCATGTTGAATAAACTCTTGTTATCGCTAATACGCCAATATTTTCTCCATAAGTTGTATTCGGGGTTGAGCCAAAAAAGCTTGAAATCATCGTTGAAATCCCGTTACCGAGTAATGATCGATCAAGTCCCGGATCTTTTATTAAATCTTTTTTCACAATATTACTAGTTACAACTAAATGTCCGATATGCTCTGGCACTAAAACAAGAGCTGCTGGAAGAATAATCAAAATATCAGACCAGTTAAATTCAATTTTGTAATATGTAGGCTTCTGAATCCATGAAGCTTCCTGGACACTTGTAAAGTCAACAATACCATAAATCATAGCAATAATATATCCAGTCACAATTCCTAATAAAATCGGAATGATTTTTAAAAAGCCGCGTAAGGTTACCCAATAAATGATTGTTGCTCCAAGCGTCAGTAAAGACACAATAATTGCTGTTGTATCTCTTGGAGCATCCTGTACTGCGACTAATCCTGCCATATCAGCTGCTGTTGGCACAAGCTCAAGGCCAATAACTGCTACAATCGCTCCCATTGCTGCAGGAGGAAAAATTACGTCAATCCAAGACGTACCCGCATATTTTACAATTACTCCGACTATCGTTAAGACGAGACCAACAACAAAGAATCCGCCTAGTGCCGCTCCGTAGCCACCTCCCTGAGTCAATACGAGTGTAACTGGGGAAATAAATGCAAAACTCGAACCGAGATATGCTGGAATTTTCCCTTTTGTAATGAAAATATATAAGATTGTTCCAAAGCCATTCATTAATAGTATGGTTGCTGGGTCAACTCCAAATAAAATCGGGACAAGTACCGTAGAACCGAACATGGCAAATAAATGCTGTAAACTTAAAGGTAAACTTTGCAGTAATGGCAGTCTTTCATCCACTTGAATTTCGCGCTGCTTCACTTTCTCTCTCCTCGCTTAAAATATATTTTTGTAGTGATTCAGGTATTTTTTGCAATAAAAAAACCTGGCCTTTATTTTCAGCAAGGTGCAGTTAAATCCAGAGTATGCTTCATTCATTACTCCCAAGATTGCATATTCTTTTATACAATCTCTACCGCATCACCTTGCCAGCCTCACAGGACCGACTTAAAGGCAACTAATTATTCCACTAAACTTATTATGACAAAATTCTTCCCGTTAAGTCAAGTATTTTTCTAATCTATTTCTTTTTGTATAGACAGTAAAATCTTAAAGTTCACAGTAATTTAGTATAAAATCAGCGCTTTCTATAAATACTATTCTTAGATAATAAAAAAAGTGAGGGATAAACGATGGATCATGTAAAAGCAATTGGGATAAAATGGACCTTTACAATTGTTATTCTTTTGTCGTTACTAACAATATTCGAAGCCGCTACCTTCCAACAAATACTCCTTATTTCTTTAATCGTAACAGGAGTTACATATGTTGTTGGAGATCTCATAGTGCTTCCGTCATTTGGCAATATTGTCACAACCATAATTGATTTTGGCTTAGCTTTTCTTTCCGTTTGGATGCTTTCTGCGTTATTCATTGAACAGACAGCAACAATCGTTCTCATTGCTGCTGGAGCCGCATATTTCTTCTCCATGTGTGAGGCATTGTTTCATGCCTATATGAAAGAAAAAGTGCTGCCGAAAAAACGGGGCATTGTTATTCCTTTTCCAAACATGCGGCTGCAAACAGAATTCAGTGAGGAAATGCACCCAAAGAAAGAGGATAAAGAATAGCACAAAAGCGGCTGCGCCCCGCGCCTCATGGGACATGAGACAGTCTTAATCGAATTTCCCCTTTTTTCTTTTTGGGATAAAGGAAACACGATGAGGGACGAATCGGTGCCACTAAATGAAGTTTCACTTTATAATTTCCTATGCAAAAATGAATAGAACTGGTGTTGTCCGCGAGCTCACACCAGTCCTATTTGTTTCTAAAAATTGTTTTGCAGCGATAAATCGGCTGTCCTTTAGCGGAAAACTTTTCTTCATACTCCGTCATAATATTGAGTGGAGCTTTTATTGCATGTAAGTCTAAATTAACTTCCTCTAAAAGCATACCGTATGCAGAAAAGCTGCATAAAGAATACTCAAAAAAGCCGCGATTATCAGTTTTAAGGACAACTTCTCCCCCAGGCAGAAGAACCTCTTCATACTGTTTTAAAAACGATGAGAAGGTTAGTCTGCGTTTCTCATGACGATTTTTGGGCCAAGGATCTGAGAAATTTAAATAGATTGTCGAGATTTCATCCGATGCAAAATATTCGAGCAAATGATTCGCATCCGCATGAATAAGCAGCACATTATCAAGCTCGGCATCTAATGCCTTCTCCCCCGCAGTTACCACAATACTTTTAGCAACTTCCATTCCAATGAAATTAATATCAGGATGCTGCTTTGCCATACCAATAATGAATTGCCCTTTCCCAGTTCCAATTTCTAAGTGGATAGGCTGTTTTTTAAAAAATAACTTCTGCCAATTTCCTCGTTGCTCTTTGGGATTTGGTATAATTAAATCCTGATGATCCTTAAGAAAATCATCCGCCCAAGGTTTATATCGTTGACGCATTTTTTTACTCTCCTTGCTTTATATCATAAATTCTTCCATAAATTGATTTAATTCTTTTAACTGGACGAGTCTTTCTTGCACTTTAAATCTCTCGCTTCTTGCATGATGCCAGCCAATATAATCAAGTGCATCAAGTAATAGATACCAATGCATTCGTTCATAAAGATAATTTTTATTTTCAATTCTATACTTTTGAAGCCAACTAGCCCATTGATCACGTGGAATATACCATTTTAACAACAAACCAAAGTCAGATGCCGGATCAGCAATTGTCGCATTATCCCAATCAACTAAAAATATTTCACCTGTTTTTGCCATGAGCAGATTATTATGATTTAAATCGCAATGACATACAACAAGCTTTTGATCGCGTGTGACAGGTAAGAGCTTTACTAAAAACTCCAGTGCCGTTTTTACTTCATCATATTTCTGAAGCAAATTTAATTCTTTTAATTTCAATGTGACTGATTGCAATCTTTCATCAGAAGTTACTGGTTTCTTGCCTAAACGCATTAGCATATGCAATAGTTCTGGCGAGTGATGAATTTTATGCAATAAATCAGTCACCTGCTGGCTTCTCATATCCTCAGGTCTTAAGTCTCTGCCTTCGAGCCATTCCTGCGCAGTAATAACATCACCATTTTCCATTCGTCTTGTCCAAATTAGTTTTGGAACAATACCAACAGCAGATAGAACTGCAAGGAAAGGTGATGTATTTCTTTTTAAAAACAATTTCCGATTATTTTTTTGTGCTATATACGCATCGCCAGTAAGGCCACCTGCAGGAGTAAGTGTCCAGCCCTTACCCAAAGCTTGTTCAAGCCAATCCGTCATGAATAATTCCTCTTCTTTCAAATTTAGCGTTCAATACTTCATTGTAAATTGATTACAATAAAAATACAATATGTAAAATAAATTTCCTCTATTTATACAGAAACAATTTGTACTGTTTTCGCTTCCTTTGTAATTTTAGTTTTGTGGCAGATTGCTGTTTGTCCATCTATCTGTGTATATAATGGCAATTTAGAACGGACCTGCAAACTTTCTGCTTCAAACAGCTCTACCCCTTTAATGCGCTCATGCTTTCCAGTAAAGACTGTCATAAATAAAGCAAGCACTTTTAATTTTGAGATCGAATGGACGATTAATACCGAAAATTTTTCCGGCTGAATTTTAGCGTTGGGCATCATTTTCATTCCACCTCCATAATAGGGATGATTTCCAACGGATATAAGCCAGCAATTTTCAATTATTCGTCTTTCACCATCGACCGTTACCTCAAGGGTCATTCGTTTAAAGCTCTTCAGCACCTGCAGAATTGCAACGATATAGTTTCCCGTTCCAATTTTGTAATGATTAAAAAAACGCTTGTAGGAGGAGTGATTTGCAGCATCTGCTACTTGTGCATCAAAGCCAAATCCAATACTATTCACCAAGTAACGTGTTTTCTCATCATCACATTTGTAATTCCCCAGCCAATAATTTACGATGTTTTCCCCATTAATTATTTTTTGTAAAATTTCTTCTGGAGTACCTTTAATTCCAACTCCTCGGGCAAAATCATTTCCTGATCCGCCTGGGATAAAACCGATTAGAATATCTGTGCTCCCAAGTCCGTTCATTACTTCATGGATTGTACCATCCCCACCAATTACGATAATTCTTGTAATTCCTTTTTCCGATACCAAAGAAGCAGCAATCTCTTCGGCATGCCCCTCATACTCACTATAATAATACTTGCTATTTAACTGCTCATAAACTGCAGACTTTTGCAGCTGCTCAAAAATATAATTTGCTTTCCCATTGCCAGCATTGGGATTAACGATAAAAACATACATTTACTTTTCTTCCTCCATATCCCCCATCACTAGTAATCCAGTGTCTTCTTCCCATTCAGGACGTCTTACAGAGGTTGTTTGGCAATGTTTAAGCAACGCTTCTGCAGTTTTAATTTGCGTATTTTTCAAGGGAGAGGTCAATCCGCGCTTTTCCTGGAACCAATCATCATATTCTAATTTTCCAATAATCCTTGTATGATATGGTTCTGCAGCAAAGATAATTTGGTTACTTCGTGACAAGACTGTTTTTTTAATAGAAAACGCTATTTTCTCTGCAGTCAAGATACTTTTGATTAATTTTTCTGTGCGTTTCAATGAAATGATTGGATTTAATATTTTCCGTTGCTGCTCAGCATGTTCAATATGCCAGGTGCGTTCCTCACTTGCCATAATCATCGCATCTTCTTCATACTCTATAAAATGAATGATCTCAATTTCTATAGGAGTAATCAGAATGATGTCCGTTTCTATCGGGGCTTTTTTAATTGTAAAGATAGGAAGGTACATAACCAGGTCAGTATCAGGGAATCCCTGAAGCAAATATTTCAGCAAAGCATCCTGATTATATTTCTGATTAACAAAGGATTTGTGTGTTACAGTTGAAGTCGCCCATTTCATTTGGAAGTTTAATAGATTATCCAGAAAATACTGTTTTAACTCCTGTTCCGTTTCTGGAAGAGGAGTAGCTTTCTCTTCCAATTGCTCTTCTTGAAGTATTTCAGTAGTTACCTTTGGTTTCTTGAATTTATTTTTTAGCCTTTTAAAAACGGATCGATTTTTTTCAGGCAAGTCATCATAACATGCTTCTGTCAGCACGGAATCTTCCTTCACTTCTTCCTCTCCAAGCCACTCTTGATATAAAGCAGACCAGTTTTCCTTTTTTAAACGAATATACTGTGTTGGGTACCTGTATGTATCCCATTCATATCTAGTAATATAATCCTGTAACTTAATCAGTTGTGCGATGGTAGCCACCACCCCTTCAAAAAGTGTTTAACGGAAAAACAGCTGCCTTTTCATAGCTCGGAACTTGTTGTGGATGTATTTTATATAAAACAATCTCCTGCAGATTGAACTGTTTAGGTATAGCATAATGTTTTTTCAGTCTAGACCATTCTTCTTTCGTGAGTAAAGTATCCTTCTTCCATTTCTTCGCTAATGTTAAATGGGGGCGATACCCACGCTTTTCCTTTGCAAAACCAGCTTCTATCGCTGCAAGCTCTATATGCTGCTGAAGCTTCTGCAGTGCTTCCGTTAAATGAACCTCTGCCCAAAGAACGCGCGGATGCTGCTCTGCACCGAAAAACCCAATTGTTCCTAACTCTATTATAAATGATTTTGGTAATAAAGTCTGATTAATTTTCTCCTTTAGTACATCAATCGCAGTTATTTCAGCTTCTCCTAAAAACTTTAACGTTATATGAAAATCTTCCTGATGCATCCATCGTTTATAAGCGAACACAGTTTGCAATTCCTTTTGCCAGCGATGATAAAAACGCTGTAACTCCTTTGGTAACGGAATTGCAATAAAATAATGCGCCATTTTCATTACTCCCTGTTAAGGCATATTTCGTTATTTAACGCCTTTAATCTGTTCACAATAAGCAAGCTCAGCTTCTGTCAATTCACGATACTCACCGATTTGCAGTGCGGGATCTAGAATAATCTCTCCCATGCGAAGTCTTTTTAAATAAATGACCTCTTTCCCTACTGCTCTAAACATTTGCTTTACTTGATGAAATTTTCCCTCTGATATTGTCAATTCAACCTCGGATTGTGCTGCTGAATGCAGAATTTCCAGCTTGGCAGGCTTTGTTTTATAGCCATCAGCGATTCCTACACCCGCTTTAAAATCCGCAATATCTTCTACCGTAACCTTTCCCTTAATCCGAGCAAAATATGTTTTCTCAACCTTTTTGACAGGTGACAATAATTGATGTGCAAGCTCTCCATCATTTGTAAGCAAAAGGAGTCCTTCCGTATCCTTATCTAATCTCCCTACTGGAAAAGGGTTAAAATGCAGTTTATCTTTATTTAACAAATCAATCACTGTTCGGTCATGATTATCCCTGGTTGCGGATAAAAATCCTGCTGGCTTATGCAGCATGACATAAATAAATTCCTGATAGTGAACAACATCATCTCCAACTTTAACGAGATCCTTATTCACACTAATATGCTTACTTCCGTCTTTTACAATCTTACCATCTACAGTAACGAATTTTTTCTTCAGAAGTGCCTTTACCTCTTTACGAGTACCTATTCCCATATTCGAAAGCATTTTATCCAACCGCATGTAATTCCCCCATTCTATCTGCGACGGAACTTGCGTAAAATTTTATTGATGACCGGGATTTCATCACCAAATACATGTTGCAGTAAAGTAGAAGTATATGCCAGCCATAAGTATAAACCACCACCAACACCTACTCCTGCTAAAAGGACAATAATTGCTCCTGTACGTGATGTTTCATAAGCGATAAAAATTCCAAGCAGAGCTTTCACAGCCCAGATTACTAGTGCCATAACTGTTGATAATATCCCAATTAATAATGTAAGCTTTCCAATTTTACGATAAGAAAAAGCAACTGATTTTTTAATTCTCCAAAGGTTAATACATACAGCCGTTACGACAGCAATTCCTGTCCCGATAATTGAACCCTTCGCTCCGAACCATTGAATAAGCTGGATATTTAAAAGAAGTTTTAGCAATAAACCAGCTAACAAGCTCAGTACAGTAAAATTTTGCTGGTTAATCCCTTGCAGTATGGATGCTGTTACTGTAAATAAGGCAAAGAATAAACCTACTGGTGCATACCAAGCTAATAAATTCCCGGTTATTTCCAGGTTTTCCATGCCATATAAAGAACCATAGGCCACATCAGCCAGCATCAAAATTCCGACTGATGCGGGAATTACTAAGATAAAAATAATTTGCAGTGCCTGATTAATTTGCTCATGGAGCATTTCTTTATTTTTTTGTGCAAATGTTCGTGTTAAAGCGGGAAGAATTGCTAATGATAAGCCTGTAGCAATTGTCCCAGGAATAATGATTATTTTATGTGCATAGGTGTTGATAGATCCCAATGCCAATTCCCAAATTTTCTCAAAGCCAGCAGCTACCATCGCTCTCTCAAATGTAAATAAATCGACCAGCTGATATAGTGAAGTTGCCAAGCCAACAATGATAAATGGGCCAGCGTAACTCAGCATTTCTTTAAAAATATTTTTTGTCGATATATCGCTTGTTACCCGCTGATTTTCTAAATATTTATCAAGATGGGGTTTTCTTTTTTTCCAATATATTAATAATACAATCCAAGAGCCAACTGCCCCAACAAAAGCGCCAAACGTAGCAAAACCAACAGCAGTTGCAATGGTACCATTTAGTACAACAATAACAATAAATACGGATACTAAAACAAATAAAATGCGGACAATTTGCTCGATAACCGTTGAAATTGCTGAAGGTCCCATCGATTCATGTCCTTGAAAAAATCCACGCATAATACTCATTGCTGGAATGATTAATAAAGCAAAGCTAACTGCCTGAGTAACCAAAACAACATCTTCAATTTTGATCAGATTTGCAGGATTATTATTTGTAATCATCCAAGGCGCAATGTATTCGGCTCCAAAAAATAAAACTAAGAACGAGATAAATCCTGTAATAAACATTAAAATCGTACCAAACTTAAACGTACGTCTTCCTGTTTCGTAATCGCCAAGTGCATTATATTTGGAAACCGTTTTAGACATCGCAAGCGGAATTCCAATCGTTGATATACTTAACATGATATTATAAGGCACATATGCAAAATTATATAAAGCCCCGCCTTCAGCACCAACAAGCGCATTAAAAGGGATTAAATAAACCAGACCTAAAAACTTTGACAGGAACGTTGCTATTGTAAGCAGCATCGAGCCTCTAACAATATTCGACATTTTTTCACCTTGATTTCTTTTTTAGATACCAAACTATATTTTACCACATATCAGCAGGTTATCGATATTTAAACTGTTACAATTCTATTTTGATTTGCGCCTTCATACGTATCCGTGTAATATACTAACGAAGGGAGTGACTAAAAATGACATATGATGTGATTGTCATTGGTGGTGGGCCATCTGGACTGATGGCAGCAATTTCCGCCGCAGAGCATGGGGCAAAAACACTTCTGCTTGAAAAAGGCAAAAAGCTTGGCAAAAAACTCGCTATATCTGGTGGAGGAAGATGCAATGTAACCAATCGTCTGCCAGCAGAAGAGATAATCAAACACATACCGGGAAACGGGAAATTTTTATACAGTGCTTTTTCCATCTTTAATAATTATGATATTATTGATTTTTTCGAAAACCTTGGAGTTGCTTTAAAAGAAGAGGATCATGGACGGATGTTTCCCGTTTCAAATTCAGCAAAATCAGTCGTTGATGCATTATTAAACAAACTCAGTGAACTGCATGTAGAAATTCAAATGAATTCCCCTGTAAAAGCAATTGATTATGGTGAAACAGAACACACAGTTATTCGCATGGATGAAAAAAAGCATTTAGCAAAATCTATTGTCATTGCTGCAGGTGGAAAAGCCGTTCCACACACTGGTTCAACGGGGGATGGATATCCGTGGGCGAAAAAAGCCGGTCATTCGATTACAAAACTATATCCGACCGAAGTTGCTTTAACTTCTAATGAAAGCTTTATCAAAAATAAAACATTACAAGGATTAGCTTTACGTGATGCCTCTGTTTCTGTATTAAATAAAAGAAACAAACCGATTATTACCCATCGAATGGACATGCTTTTTACCCATTTTGGCATTTCAGGACCAGCAGTGCTTCGTTGTTCACAGTTCGCAGTAAAGGAATTAATGAAAGAAAAATACGTTACAATAGAAATCGATGCGATTCCTGCCCAAAATTTGGAGGACTTGATAAAGAAATTATTCGATTTACTTATAGAAAATCCTAAAAAATCCATAAAAAACATTTTAAAAGGAATTGTTCCAGAAAGGTTTCTTCAATACCTATTTGAACTGCTAGGAATAGATGAAGAAGCAAGGGGAAGCAATATTTCTAAAGACACCGTTCGTTCTCTTGCAAAAGCAATGAAACAATTCCAATTTAAAATAAATGGCTCACTTCCAATGGAGAAAGCTTTCGTTACTGGTGGTGGCGTTTCAATAAAAGAAATCGTGCCAAGTACGATGCAATCCAAATGCATGAATCGTCTCTATTTCTGTGGGGAAATTTTGGATATCCACGGCTATACTGGCGGATATAATATCACATCTGCGCTAATTACTGGCAGGCTTGCCGGAATGAATGCAGCTTATGAGGCCATTTGAATTCCAATTGCTTCCACGTATGAAGTTACCTTATCCGTTTATAATATGACTGTCTGATAGCTTAGACAGAAAGGGATAGATGAATTCATGAAGAAAAATGGAATTTGGCTACCGTTAATTGCTTCAATTGGTGTAGGTGCTGCGACTTTTTACTCCATGAGCAGAAATAATAATCAAGGAGTAGACCAATTAATGCAGCAATTTGTACCAGGTAATTCGACAAATTCAGATTCGTCTTCTAAATAAGAGAACGAATCCGAAATTATCTTCCCAGCAGTACAAAAACAAGGCTATTAGCGCAGTAATCGGGAAAATATTCGTATTAACGACGAGTATTTTCCCGATCTTATTTTTGGAAAAAATGAAAGACGGATCTCCCCAAGCTAAACAGTTTTCTTAACCTGCCATTAATAAATAAACAAAGAAGATAACCATACTAATTAATCCAATAGGAACGCCATATTTGGCCCATTCCTTACTAGTAATTCCTAATTTATTTGCAGCAATAATATTAGGGATGTTCCCAGGAATAAGCATTCCACCACTAATGATTAAACCAAGCAATAAAAATTTAATCGTTTCCGTTCCCATAGCTGGGCTAATCTCGGCTGCTGCTAAAGTAGCATTATCAAGAACTGCCGAAAGCATATTAACCCAATATAATATGGACGGACTTAAATCTAACAAGTAGCGATTGACCAATGTTTCATAACCAGCTCCAAGCAACGTTAAACCAAAGACAAATAAATAAATATTTACGGAACGAAGAATAATTTCTTTATAACTCTCCACATCATTCTCTTCTTTTTTTCGCTCTTCCTTGTGTGTTGGCTTGAGAAGGAAGAAGGTTATGAATCCAAATACAACAACAGCCACAATAACTTCTATTCCAATTAAATGAAATAAATAGAAGAAATCTTCATTTAGCTTATTCGTCGTAATCGTTGACAAAGGTTCACCAAGCGGTGTTAATACTGCACCTAATCCAATAGAAAAACATGCCAGGATAACCGCCTTGATTTGTGTCTTTCGGTCAATATCAACAATGCTGATAATTGTCACCAGAACAATTGCCGCAATAATTGCAGTAATCACACTGGATAAAAGTCCTAAAATCACAATTACAAGAGCAAGAAATAAACGAATATTCATGGACTGGCTAACTTTTAATATTCCTTTTTCGATTGGTTCTTTTAACCACTTAAATAATAATCCAGCAATAAGCACTGCCAGCGTAATATTCACTGGATCCTTTAAGGCATGTTTTAATAACTCAACGTCGAGCACCCCAGCTACAATAGCAGCTAACAAACCCATTACGAATAAAAAAACTTCTAAATTATGTTCCACTACTTTAACAAAGAATGGTAATAACAACACGAGCAGTAAAATAATAATTAAACCTATAGTCACTTCATCATCCTCCAAAACAAGTATAAATTTTCACTTTACCTTTTGTTTAATAATTTAAATCAAAATGTTTTATTAACTATTTTTTTCAAAAGTTGCATATTCAGAAAGCCACTCCCCCCTTTTTTTGAAAAAAAAGAGCCTGTTACCAAAAGGACATACTAATCCCTTGGTGACAGACTCCTCCATCAACATTTCTATTTAGTTATGTTGTCTATAATATAACATACCTCAGATAATTTTCAAATTTATAAACTGCGTTCAGTAGGGGTTTTCTTTTCACTCCTTACTAGAACGTTAGTTGAACCAATCGGGGATTTACTGGCAGTTATTCCTCACTCACCATTCTTATTTTCACTTCAAATTCTTGAAGTGGAGGTCTTACTGCCAGTTAATTCGAGAATTACTTCATTACCGCAAGTGAGCCCATTGGATCCCAAGGCTTAAGAACAATTGGTTCCTTATCCCAAGCTTGCTTTAATTCATCAGACAAATATTTCTTATGAATCACTACTTGGTACGTATACTCATTCATCCAATCATCACTCATTACGAAATAACCTTTATTACCAACTTTATCTCCCCAGCTGTTTTCCACTTTCCATCGATTTGGTTTACCATCCACAAGGTTTACCCCTGTTAAAACCATCGCATGCGTTAACATGCCATCTTTATAATCGAGACGATCTGCTTTTGACAAGTGAATAGAAAATCCAAATGCCTTCTCATAATCATAGACTGCTGTGTCCATGACACCTGATTCCCGATTGGACGCTTGAGAAACATCACAACCAAACCAGACACTGTGATTATCTTTAATTTGCTGAACAGCAAGCTCTTTCAAGGTACCCATATCTACATTTAAGTATTTAATAGGGGTACCTCCAACAACATTCCCTAGATATTGAACCGTGTATGTTTTACCATAGGGTTTATCGGCTGTCGGTGCATTAATGATGCTAACATAATCATGCAAATCCAGACCAACGTATTTATTATAAAATGCAATTGGTGTAATTCCTTGTTCGCGATGGAAAAGACGATCTTCATCTCTATATTCAAAATCAAATGTTTTTGGCGGTTCACCAAGTGTATAAACAAGTATCGTATAAATTTCTTCTAACATTTCCTCTTTTATGGATTGAAGTGCTTCACCTGACTTCCCTTCTTGACCCATTTTTCGGAGTTTCATCGCATCTTCACGTAACTTTAAATTCAAAGTACTATTTAAATCTCTAGAACTGCTGCTATGAAATGTTTCTGGCATCACTTGTTTTGGCACCACACCATATTTATCAATGAGTGAAACAAGCATATCCCATTGCCCGCCATCTTGCTGTGGTGTGTCCAAGAACCAAGAAAGCAATCTGCCATCTGCAGGTTCATCTGCAGTAGCGATAATATTTTCCAAAAAATAATTTGCTTTTTCAAATTTATCCCAGAAGTTTATATAATTTTGAGACAACTCAAAGTCCTTTAATTTAAATTCGCGATTGAGCTTGTGATTAAACGTATTCAAAGCAGCAAACATCCAGCACCTTCCACTTTGTTTCTGGTTTGTTACTTTCCCTGTATCAATTTCGTCGGAAAATACATGATTCATTGCTGCCACTGATGCATTATTCTCTGTTGATGCTTTAATCCCATTTTTCATAATTGCGTCTTTGATTACCTGACTTTGTGGTAATTCCTTAACTTTTTTTGAAAAGTTATCTACCAAGTTCATGTTTATTTCCTTTGTCATCCTACACTCTCCCCTTTTATTTTTAATACCACCTTTATTATACACCTTTTATATTCAAAACGAGCCAATTGAATCTTTATAATTTTGGAATTAAGAAAGATTTAATAGTCCTGAAAGTACTATAAGAGCGTGTTCAAACCACCATGTCTTACCAGACACCGCTATATATGAAAATGGGGTTTAGCGCTATATCAATAAGTAGTGATTTAATTTTAAGTCACCACGTTAATCCTTATAACGCAGGTCAGAAGTCGAGCGGAAAAACGAGCCAACGAAGAAATTCGAAGTGTCATTTTTACCGGACTTTTTGAACAGCCTCTATAAATATCAAGCTTCGAATAACAAGAGGTCTTATTAACGTCCAAACAATACGTAATTCAGTGGGTTCGGGCTCTAAGAGGCCTTATTAACGACCAAACAATACGTAATTCAGTGGATTTGGGCTCTAAGGGGCTTGATTAACGACCAAATAATACGTAATTCAGTGGATTTGGGCTCTAAGGGGCTTGATTAGCGTCCAAACAATACGTAATTCAGTGGGTTCGGGCTCTAAGAGGCCTTATTAGCGCCCAAACAATACGTAATTCAGTGGATTTGGGCTCTAAGAGGCTTGATTAGCGTCCAAACAATACGTAATTCAGTGGGTTCGGGCTCTAAGAGGCCTTATTAACGACCAAACAATACGTAATTCAGTGGATTTGGGCTCTAAGGGGCTTGATTAACGACCAAACAATACGTAATTCAGTAGGTTCGGGCTCTAAGAAGCCCGACTAATGACCAAAATATTCGTAATATATGCGCGCGTACCTTTTTTGTTGAATCCGCACTTCCCTTCACTTGCGCCTTTAACACACTGCTTAAATAAAAAAAAGACGTGGTGCCTACACTATTTTAGTGTAGGCACCAACGCCTTCTTCCTTTATGCAATTTCTGTTTTATACCTTAAAAACCAAATAAGAGTAAACCACGACAATTATAAGAAGTTAGTTAAGTCCTCGACCGATTAGTATTCGTCAGCTTCACATGTTACCATGCTTCTACCCCGAACCTATCAA
>DAMDKS010000037.1:0-39788 GCA_032085455.1 Oceanobacillus sp. | reverse complement strand
CAAACACTGGTACAAAAGATGGCAGAGGTGGTAAAAAACGCTGGCAGTAATCAAAAAAGAAACAAATAGTAAAAAAAGTGAATCCCATTGATATTTATGAAACAATTGATCGGAAGAGTGTAACTGGTCCATTAAGACCTGCTCAAAAAGAAATCTTAGACACGTGGTTTAATTCTCGTAAAAGTGACAAAGATTTAATTGTAAAATTGCATACAGGTGAAGGTAAAACATTGGTTGGTTTATTAATATTACAGTCTGTATTGAATTCTAATGATGGACCATGTATTTATGTTTGTCCAAATAAATATTTAGTTCAACAAGTATGCGAGGAGGCTGAAAAATTTGGGATAAATTATTGTGTATTTAGTGATGATGGTGAAATTCCAGATGATTACTTATCGGGAGACAAAATATTAATAACCCATGCCCATAAAATTTTCAATGGATTATCAGTTTTTGGTATGGGAAACAGATATCAAAAGGTTGGTACTATTGTTTTAGATGATTCACATGCATGCATTGACATCATAAAAGATGCTTTTTCTATTACTATTGAAAAAACAAAAAATGAATCGTTATATAATACTATATTATCATTATTTGAAGAGGATTTAAGAGAGCAAGGTGAAGGAAGTTTTTTAGATGTTCAAAATGGTAGTTACGACACTTTGTTAACTGTCCCTTATTGGACTTGGTACGATAAAAAGACTGAAATATTAACCATTTTATCAAAAAACAATGATAATAATCAAATTAAATTCTCATGGCCTCTTTTAAAAGATTCTATTGAGAATTACAATTGCTATATTACAGGAGATAAAATTGAAATTTCACCTTATTCTCCAAACGTCAATAGTTTCCCAACGTTTGCTAATGCTAATAAGCGTATTTTAATGTCTGCAACAACCCAAGATGATTCGTTTTTTATTAAAGGGCTTGATTTTGATGTAGACGCAGTAAAAAAACCTTTAATGTATAGTAAACAAAAATGGTCTGGCGAAAAGATGCTTATTTTACCTTCCCTCATAAACGAAGCGTGTGACAGGGATTTAATTGTAACCAAATTTGCAAAAATAAAGCCCACAAAATTAGGTATAGTTGCCTTAGTCCCAAGCACTAAAAGAGCTCAACATTATCAAAAATTGGGTGCAACTGTTTCTAACCAAAAAAATATTTTCGTGGAACTAGACAAATTAAAGAATAATGAATTCGGGAAAGTATTAGTTATTAATAATAGATACGATGGTATTGATTTACCCGATGAATCCTGTAGGGTTTTAATAATTGATTCTCTGCCCTTTTTTGATAGTTTATCAGACCGATATGAAGAGCAGTGTAGAGCTTCAAGTGAAATAATTAATAAAAAAATCGCACAAAAAGTAGAGCAAGGATTGGGTCGAGGGGTTCGAGGGGAAAAAGACTTTTGTGCTATTATTATAACTGGTTCGGATATTGTTAGATTTATTAGAAGCAAATCCACTAATAAATTTTTTTCTGCTCAAACCCAAAAGCAAATAGAGATAGGGCTTTCAATAGCTAATATGGGGAAAGAAGATTTAGAAGAGGAAGATAATGATGAGCCATTAGACATTGTAATGTCTTTAATCAATCAAAGCATAACTAGGGATGAGGGATGGAAAGAATATTATGTTTCGGAAATGAACACTCTATCTTATGATGAAAATGAAACCTCATTATATGATAAATTACTGTCCGAGAGAGATATTGAAAAATTATTTCTTGAAGGAGAATATGATAAAGCAGCTGAAAAAATGCAAGAATTCATTGATTCATTACAAGATGATGATACTGAAAAAGCTTGGTATAGACAACAACTTGCTAGATTTTATTATAAAATTGATAAATTAAAGTCAAATAGGGTTCAGATATCAGCTTTTAAATCTAACAATCAACTATTAAAACCTAAGAATGGAATAACTTATAATAAGTTGTCTTATGTAAATGAAACTAGATTAAATAGAGTTAAATTATTCCTTACAAAATATAGGAATTACGAAGAACTACTATTAGCAATAGATGAATATTTTGATAATTTATCCTTTGGCGTTGATTCAAATAAATTTGAAGATGCTCTACAAGAAATTGGTGAACTATTAGGCTTTATAAGCCAACGGCCTGATAAGGATATTCGTAAAGGTCCAGATAATCTTTGGTGTGGTGTAAATAATCATTATTTTATGTTTGAATGTAAAAATGAGGTTGCCGATACAAGAGGTGAAATTAATAAACAAGAAGCTGGACAAATGAACAGTCATTGTGCCTGGTTCGAGAAGGAATATGGGGAAAATGAAAAAATAAGTCGATTTTTAATTATTCCAACTAAAGAACTTTCTTATTATGCAAATTTCACACATCAAGTAAAAATTATAAGAAAAGGTAAACTAAGAAAACTCAAAAAAAACATAAAAAGTTTTATTCGTAGTTTACATTCATATGATCTAGAAGATATTAGCGATGAAACATTATTAAAACTTTTAAATGAGCACCATCTAGATATTGAAGACCTTAAAAATCAATATAGTGAGAGCTATTACCATAAAACTAAATAACATTTAATATGTATTGGAAGTCCATGGGATATTGTTTTTATACAATATCCCATTTTTAAATTTTATAATCTTCGCAACAATGGCTTAAGTAATTTATATATTTTAACATATTGGAGGTATGTAACATGGAGAAATACACTATACGATCTCCTACTGCTCACAAGTTTAACACAGTTAGACTATTAAAAAGTAAAGAAAGGAAAATGATGAACAATGGAACTAAAATATGTAATTCCCAACATGGAAAAGACATTTGGAAATTTAGAATATGCAGGAGAGGGCAAAGTCGAACAGCGACGGATTAATGGACGCATGACCACTCTTTCTCGAAGCTATAATCTGTATTCCGATATTCAACGTGCAGATGATGTTGAGGTGATTCTCCCCCAAGAAGCAGGAGAAAAGTTCTTTGAACATGAGGAAAAAGTAAAACTAGTCAATGCAAGAATCACCGCAGAAGGATATAAAATTGGAGAACGTGGTTTCACAAATTATATTTTACATGCAGATGACATGGTAAAAGCATAAGGAGGAAAAAGAGATGAGATTAGCGCAAGGAATTGTTATTGATAAAGAAAAAACATTTGGATTATTAAAATTCTCTGCATTACGGCGGGAAGTGTTCCTTCAAAATGAAGATGGTACGGTATCAACCGAGGTAAAGGAACGCACGTATGACTTAAAGTCTCGTGAACAAGGTCGCATGATTCAAGTAAGTCTTCCTGCTTCCGTTCCTCTAAAAGAATTTGATTATAATGCTGAAGTAGAACTCATGAATCCCGTCGCAGATACGGTCGCAAATGCAACATTTCGTGGCGCAGATGTTGATTGGTATGTGAAGGCAGATGATTTGGTTTTAAAGGGAAAAACGGCTACACCAAACAGTCAATCTCTTAAAACAGCATCGAGTAAGGAAAAATAATGAAAGCTTTTCAAAGACGAGGGAAACGCATTAAAGAAAAAGATGCTTCCCTCGTCTTTCAGTTTATATTCTTTGGATTGTCTGGTGTATGGTTTGTTTCCTTTATCCCTTTTCATCTATCCTTTTTACTCTCTACCACATGGCAATTAGATATGTTTCAAACACACTTTATTAGCACATATGAATCGTGACATTGTTCATCAGTCTAGTTATAACTGTTGGATGTGCATATATCTATTATCGATATCGGTATGACAAGATAAAGCAAGTCATTCATCGTCAAAAGCTCGCAAAAATGATTCTTGAAAACGGTTGGTATGAAACGAAACAGGTTACACAGGAAGGATTCTTTAAAGATTTTCCATCCAATAAAACAAAGGAAAAAATCAGTCATTTTCCTAAAATGTATTATCGGTTTGAAAAAGGATTACTTCATATTCAAGTGGAAATTACACTCGGTAAATATCAAGAAGCCCTGTTAAATTTAGAAAACAAATTAGAAAGTGGGCTGTACTGTGAATTAGTATCAAAAGAATTACATGATTCCTATGTGGAATATGTCATGTTCTATGATATGATTGCGAATCGTATTTCGATAAACGATGTTGTTGCACAAAATGGCAGCTTAAAGCTAATGGATACGATGTATTGGGAGTACGATAAGTTGCCGCATATGTTAATTGCTGGTGGAACTGGCGGTGGGAAAACGTATTTTATTCTAACGCTGATAGAAGCTTTATTAAAAACAAACGCAAAATTGTATATCCTAGACCCGAAAAATGCAGATTTAGCTGATCTAGCTACGGTTATGTCTAATGTGTATTATAAAAAGGAAGATATGATGGCATGTATTGACCAATTTTATACTGATATGATGACTCGTAGTGAAAAAATGAAACAAATGCCTAACTATAAAACTGGAAAAAACTATGCTTATTTAGGCCTATCTCCTCACTTTTTAGTTTTTGACGAGTACGTAGCATTTATGGAAATGCTTGCTTCTAAGGAAAATACGGCGGTGTTAACCAAACTGAAACAAATCGTCATGTTGGGACGACAAGCAGGATTTTTCCTTATCCTCGCCTGTCAGCGACCAGATGCAAAGTATCTTGGAGATGGGATTCGAGACCAGTTTAATTTTCGGGTTGCTTTAGGTCGTATGAGTGAGCTCGGGTATGGCATGATGTTTGGGGCGGACGTACAAAAACAATTTTTCTTAAAACAGATCAAAGGACGAGGGTATGTTGATAAAGGAGATAATGTCATTTCAGAATTTTATACACCACTTGTCCCGAAAGAACATGACTTTTTAAATGAAATTGCTAAACTATCCCAGTAAAGGCTGCCTAGTGCGGCGGCGTGCGAAGCGAAAGCCGACGTGCTGGGCTAAGCCTGCGTGGCGACAGCCACGCCTTAACCCCCCATTTCTAACAGGGGGGTACAAATGCAACAAAAACCAGTTCAAAAACCCATTCACACCTGATGATGCAAGGGTTTAGGGTACATGGGCAATATGTCAACTTTAGTACTAATAGTTGACATCTTTTTTGTTTGAAGGAATGTCCATAAAAAGACGGGATATCAAGATTTAGAAGATAATGACTGAGCTCAATGGTAGTTGAGTTAGTATTTAATACGAGCGACGTTAAGGATGTATTACTACTAGATCCTTAAAATCAAATTATATGGATTTAATGTTACAATTTAAACAGATGATTTTGTCTCGTGTGATTGAGCTAACATTTAGGGAATAAAATATTACATATTCTGCTAACGGGCCAGATTGCAGCACGAAAATTAGGGTATATAATAATGAGTTAGCATTGTTTAGCCCCATGATTAGATTCCTTATGTTGTAAAAGGTAAGGAGAAATAGGAGGTTTGTTAACTTGTTATGGACTATTCTGTTGTGTTCAATCCTGCTACTTTGTATTTCTACATGGGCAAACGTTATAGTTGTAAGAACGGTAGAAAATAAAACCAATCACATGGTTCTCTCCTTTTTAAGTGGGATATTTCTTCTTTCTCTGATTATCATAACCATATTCATCATGACAGATAATGTTGGTTTTGTATCTCCTTGGATTTTTTGGATTCTTATTATTGCTGGGGTTGTTACAGGTGTTGCTTCAGTGATTAAAAAACATACACCGAGTCAAATCATGTCTTCGGGTCTTCTGTTATTTACAGCAGTTGTAACCTTATTTTCCATTGGAATAATATTATTTGTACTGTTTATAATTCAATTTGTTATCGCTATTATAAACTGGAAACAAAATGAACTAGGAGTCACATAGATGTTAAACAATCGGGCGCAATAATGAAACAAAAACCAGTGTTATTTTAATCACTATTTTGTGTGGTATTGGCCTTGGAATATTAAAAAAGGTGGAAAAAAGTTAAATAAAAGTTGATGTAGGTTTAGAGTATAGCGTTTGTAGTATCATTCCCAGATGCCATAAGCGGAGCGCGATTGGTTAATAGCGGTATTCATTTATCATGACAGATTGTTAAGCAATATAATTAGAAAATGATTAAAGTTTACATAAAAATAAAAATTGTAAAAGGAATCCATTTGATTGAAAATGGATTCCTTTTATTCGTCTTAGAAAGGGGATATTCTGTTCAATTCTATAATGGTTACATGTATTTGGACATAATAAATGACATTTAAGAAATAATTAATAAATGGTTAAGGTTTTTATAAGGTATTAAGTTTATTGTAATAGATGTCACGAATAAACAAGAAAGGGAGAAGATGAATATGTCAAACAGTAGTGTGTATAAAAACTTCAATTGGGGATTTATTGCAGTACTATCAATCATTGCACTTATAAGACCAATTATGAGCATTTTGGGAATATCAGATGCTATCGGTAAACCAATTGCAAGTATAACTGCTACAATAGTCATTTCCATCGTTTGGATAATGGCAGTTTATATCAAACAGGATTCACAACCGATTTTAACCTTGTTTTTTGTAGGTATTGGTTACGGTATTTTGGCAATCATTATTAGTGGTATTTTATCACCTATTCTTACGGGGCACTTGCAAGGACCATTAACCAATCCATTTGCGATTGTTAGTGTTTTGGTTACAAATGCTATATGGGGTTTAATAACAGGGTTAATTGCCAGTGTCCTACTCAAGGTTAAGGCGAAATAAGGCAGGAATTGTTTTCCAAGGGCCAATCCTCATTTATTTAATATAGGGTATGTTTCAGAATTATTTGGATTACCAACTATGAAAAGGAAAAAAGATCAAAATTAGCTCCCTTAATGTTATCTTTAACAAGCTAACTGTGAATGAAAACTTTACTAGCATTTCGCTGTATAAAAGTGAAAGATGGAGGGTATTTATGAAAAAGGCTCTTTTTAGTTTTACTGGCGTAATTATTTTGATTTATGCATGGTTACAGATAATATTTCTAGGGGGATTTACAATTGAAAATATACTTTTGTACCCAAATGTATTTCACGATATCCCACATTCTCTAGAAATTACTTCAGAATTTTTGCAAGTGACAAATCCGGGGAGTTATTTCCCTATATTAGGAATGTCAGTAATGGGGACAGGGGTTATTACTTTAATTTTTACATGGAGAATGAAAACCATTCGATATTGGATTTTAGGCAGCCTTATAATATTTATTTTAGGAAACTTTATTTTTTCCGTAATTTATGCTTGGCCAAGGAATGAAATATTGTTTGAAGAGGGGGCTACTGTCCATTCCTTAGCTTATTTACAACAGATAGCACATGAATTTTTATTAGGAAATTGGGTTAGGGTAGCAACATCAGTTATTACGGCTATACTTGCATTTATTGGATGGTTGAAATTCTATCGTTATAAAATTGCAAGCGAAAAAACACACAAAAATGATAAGGAACTGAATTTTTAAAGGATCATAAAGATACTACAAGACAAAGGGCTGTCGATAAATCGACAGTCTAATTTTATAGTTATTTTCTTTTCCGTTATAATAAGAGATAATAATACCGGCATAAAAATTTAATAACAAACTCAAATACAAGCAGTTGATTAAATAAGTAGGTGGAACTATGTCAATTTGGAAAAAAATGCTTTTATCAAATATAGGAATGATAATTATTCCTATTATTTTCATACTTGTCCTTGACGCGTTTCTTGGCTATTTATTATTTATTGTTTTTGAAGCAAGCACGGAAGGTAAAGAACTCAATTTGTTTATCAGTTTTCATTTTATTGGTCTGTTAATTATTTTAATCCTAACAAATGGACTTCTAACCTATTTTGTAACAAAAAGTATTATCAACCCTATAAAAAGGTTATTCAATGCGACAAAGAAAATTAGTGAAGGAGATTTGGATTTTAGTGTTGCATCGAATAAAAAGGATGAACTTGGTGATCTTTCCAATACATTTGAAAAGATGCGCTTGGATTTAAAAAAGGCAAAGGCAGATCAATTACGTTATGAACAAAATCGTAAAGAACTTATAGCCAGTATTTCTCATGATTTGAAAACGCCATTAACATCAATAAAGGGTTACGTGAAAGGTATTCAAGATGGAGTGGCAAATACTCCAGAAAAGTTGAATCGGTATATTGAAACAATCTATACTAAAGCAAATGATATGGATGGATTAATTGATGAACTTTTTTTATATTCGAAATTAGATTTGGAACGTTTTCCATTCAAGTTTGAGGAAGTTGATCTTTATCCTTTTTTAAATGATTATATTGAAGAATTAAGGTTTAATATTGCAGAGGAACAGGGAAATGCAACGCTCTTTGCCAACAAGGATGAACCTTATATTGTAAAGGCTGACCGCGAACAAATAAAACGAGTGCTAACAAATATCACTCAGAACAGTCTTAAATATATGGATAAAGAATGTCAACAAATTCAGGTTTATTTAAAATCTGAATCAGATAAGGTAGTTGTGAAGATTATAGATAATGGAAGGGGAATCTCCAAAGAAGATCTTCCGTTTATTTTTAATAGCTTTTATCGAACGGATTCATCAAGAAATTCGCGAACTGGTGGAAGTGGACTTGGTTTATCAATTGTAAAAAAAATTATCCATGAACATGGTGGGGAAATATGGGCTGACAGTAAACCTGATGAGGGGACCAGTATAAACTTTACATTGAAGAAGGTGTTATAATGCAAAGAATTTTGATTATCGAGGACGAATTAAGTATTGCAGAGCTGGAAAGGGATTACCTAGAAGTTAACGGCATTTCTAGTGATATTGCCACAACTGGTGAGGATGGGCTTAAAATGGCTGAAACAAACGCATATAAACTGATTCTATTGGATTTAATGCTCCCGGGGATAGATGGTTTTGAATTATGTAAACAACTCCGAGAAAAATTGGATATACCAATTTTAATGGTGACTGCGAAAAAAGAAGATATAGATAAAATAAGGGGATTTGACCGAGGAGCAGACGATTATATTGTTAAGCCATTTAATCCGAATGAGTTGGTTGCGAGGGTTAAGGCCCATTTATCTAGGTATGAACGTTTAGTTAATCGAAATAGTGAACCAAATAATGATATCCAAGTGAAAGAATTATCCATCAATCTAGACTCACGGCGGGTTTTATTAAATAGTGAAGAGATGACGTTTACTGCAAAGGAGTTTGATTTGCTAGTCTTTTTAGCAACAAACCCTAATAGGGTGTTTAGTAAGGAGCATTTATTTGAACGTATTTGGGGCTTTGATTCACTGGGGGATTTAACGACTGTAACTGTCCACATTCGAAAAATAAGGGAAAAAATTGAACTAGACCCTTCCAAACCAAAATTTATTGAAACAATCTGGGGAGTTGGATACCGCTTTGTGGAGGATTCGTAAAAAGGATAAAATATGCTAAAAGGTAAAAGGCGGGGAAGTATCAGACTGTTTTCATTAGATATTTCCCAAACGGAAATTGCAGTATTAAATTCAATAAACTGGCAATTCTTGAATAAGGATTTGCGTCTGATATTGCTGAATCGTGATAGATTGTTGCATTAACGTTGTGTTAAAACAAATTTGAAAGAGAGATAATTATTTTTAAAATATTAATTGGAGTGGTGTTAGTTATAGTAATAAATTTGTTTGCCATTGTCCTCTTATTTCCAAGACTGATTAGGAAGGCCTAGGAAAAAATATTAAGCAATTGAAAAAGCACCAATGGTTTCAAAATTTACTGAGTAACGAAGAATATAAAGAATTAATTGTTCACGACAATTATGTAAGGAACACTATCGGGAAATTCAATAGCGATAAGTTTAATAAAAAGTTTTTCAAGACCAAATATCAAAAAAATCACAAAACATATTGCGAAAAAAACAAATCAGTTAGTTTAAAAAATACTAATTTATATCAGATATTATTGTTCCTGAAAGGAGTGCGATTGTTTAAGGGCAGTAGAGGAAAATGATCAAACTTTATTCTAAAGCTACATCAACAAGTAAAATAGTGTTGGTATTTTAATAATAAATCTACGCTATACCTACTTATTTTTATTGTCCAACTGACTCAGATTCAGTTGGACTTTTATTTTTCTTAAAAAGCCCCTAGATATCTTTGGCATTTCATTAAAAATCTTGTTGAGGATTATGAAAGGGGAAATTATTACATGCCTTTGCAGTTGCAAAGGGAGCTGAATGCATGGAACCTGCTCGTACCCAGTGGCAAGTAGGCTTCGCTTTTAATGCCTTTTGCAAACGTGTATTGAGAAATGAAGCAATCAACAGGTACAAAAAAACAACAAAAACAAGTACGAGAACTGACTTTTTCTAATCTCGATTCATAGGAAGAAAATCGCCTTTTTACGTTGGGTAAATGATACAAGGGTGGGGTTACAACAGCCCCTAAAGAGAATAACTTCTAAACACGCTGCTTAAGCGATGTATACGTTGCCAGATGAGAAACGTATCGTCGTCCTACACACACAGACTGGGTCATATGTTTATGTTTTATGTATGCTAATAGTTTTTTAAAGTTTTTTATCAAATATGCAACAAACAGCCCTTTCGTGTAGGGACTTAGTACAAAGGGAATGTTTTTAGTATGTTTTGATAGGCCGACAAGCCAATGTTCTTTGACAACTGAATAAAAAGTGATCGAATACATTTCGATAGAGAGTGAGCCAACGGACTGATACGCCATGATTTTGTAGATAATGGAAAACGAGCGATTCTTTTCAGTGATCCGTAAGTGTCTTTTGGGTAAGTCACTGCCATGACTTCTCTATCGTGATAATGATACTCCTGTACAGCCACAGTCCGAGCGTTAGCATCGCCACAGGCAATGGGTACAGCTGCATGAGAACCATGCAGGGGTGAAATTCCCGTGAGCTTAACCAAAGCTGTTCGATTACTTGTAAAAATAATATTCTAGGCTGATTACTGCTAGATAGCATGCTACAATGGACTTATCCAAGATGACCCGTTATATATGGCATGAAAACAAAAGGAGTGGGATGCCAATGAAATTATTGTATGTCACCGATTTACATGGGGATAAAAAGAAGTATGAAAAGGTGTTGGAACTTGCTGTTAATCAGGATATAAAATGGATTATAAATGGTGGAGATATGTTGCCTAAACTGGGTGACAGACATGTAGAACAGCCAATTTTTATCAAAGAATATTTACGAGATTACTTTAAAAGATTACAAGAGCAGGATATTCATTACCTTACACTGTTAGGAAATGATGATTTATTATTTTTGGATGAACTGTTTTCAGATATTTGCAGTGAGTTTGATAATGTACATGATATTGCAGGTCGTAAGGTAAATATAAATGGCTATGAGGTTATTGGTATGAATCATATCCTAGACCACCCTTTTGGTTGTAAGGATAGAGTTGTAACGGAAAAACATTATGTACCGCAGCGACAACTAAGTCCAGTTGCAGGAATCTCTAAAGAGACTGGCTATGATAAAATTTATAATTGGTTGGAGTATTCGGGAACTAATCTACCGCATATGTGTGATATATTAGCAGGATTACCGACACCATCGAATCGCAAGAAAACCATTTATGTCATGCATATGCCTCCAGCAGGATTAAAGCTGGGACAATTACTCTATCAAAATTTAGATATTGGTTCTGTAGATATTTATGAATTTTTAAAAGAAACTCAACCACTATTAACTTTACATGGACATATCCATGAAAGTCCCGATACACCAACAGGAAAATGGATAAACCAGATTCTTCATACGACTTGTATTCAGACGGGGCAAACAGAACTTGATGATTTAGACTTGATTTATGCGGATATTAATTTAGAAAATCAAACCTATGAGCGAAAACGAATAAGAGTAAGATAATAGAATGATTGATTTAACTAAAACACCAGTGATGGTGTTTTTTCTTATGCCAAACGGGGGTGACGCAGTGCAAGATCAAAAAAACGAACAAAATAACATGATATCTATTGGAAATACAGCGTTTTATGTCACTTCAAGGTTTTTAGGGGTAGCAGAGTTATCATACTTGATTAAGAGACTGATAAAAAAAGAAATGGAGCGGGGGAATTGATGGTTGTACCAAATACGAAACAGCAAATTGAATAGCTGAAGTACCTAACCAATGATGGTATAATCGATATGAGTGAAGCGGTTTGTTTGCTGTGGAGAGGAGAAAGAAATGCTGAAGCGGCAAACAAAAACGAAAACAGCTTTATACTGTCGGTTATCTCGTGATGATGGGGATGATAAAGAAAGCAACAGTATCGTTAATCAGAGAGAAATGTTGAAACGGTATGCGAAAGAACATGGATTTCAAGTATATGATGAATATATCGATGACGGATTCAGCGGAACTACATTTAACAGACCAGCACTTAATCGAATGTTTGAAGATATTGAAGCAGGTAAAATAAATGTGATTCTAGTCAAGGATATGTCACGTCTAGGTCGGAATAATGCATTATTCATGTATTATGTGGAAGAAGTTTTCTCCAACCTAGATATACGTTTTATCGCTATTAATGATATGGTCGATACAGGTCAAGAAGATAATGAAATCATGCCTTTCAAATCCGTACTGAACGAATATTATGCTCGTGATACTTCCAAGAAAATTCGTAGCTCCAAGCGAACGACTGCCCTAAATGGTGGCTTTACTGGCTCATTTGCACCTTATGGCTATCTGACAGAGCCAGAGGACAAGCAGAAACTGATCATTGACCCAGAAGCAGCACCTACAGTGAAACGAGTTTTTGAATTATCAAAGGAAGGAAACAGCACCCATCAAATTGCTAGAATGCTTTGTGAAGAAGGAATATTAATTCCAAGAGCCTATCGTGCAAAGAAAAAAGGTACATTGGAACAAAGTAAGGGCTTCAAGTTTCCAACGGATTGGGTTGGTAAAAATGTGAAGATGATCTTGCAAAATCAAGTGTATCTGGGTCACATGGTTTCTCATAAAACTCAGACAAAATCATTCAAAAATAAAAAGCTAGTGAAAGTCCCAAAAGAAGATTGGATTATTGTTAAGAACACGCACGAAGCTATTATTGATGAAGAAACTTTTGAGATTGTAGAAAAGTTCATCCATTTAAAAAAGCAACCTAATAAAACGGGTAAGCCAAACATTTTTGTAGGTCTTGTAAAATGTCCAGATTGTGGGCGTAACTTAGCATATTCTAATCCAAAAGGAAAAAAAGCTGGATTCCGTTGTCGAACGTATGTAAGAAACACTAACCTATGTACTACTCACTCTATTTCATACGACGCCTTGTTTGAAATCATTCTGAATGATATTCAAAAGCATGTAAAGAATATGGAAAAGCTAGGCGATCGGTTCATGGAAGAAATGCGTGAGTTAAGCGAAACGAGTGGAAATAAGAAAATTCATCAATTCAAGCAAGAGTTGGTAACGCTGGAAAAGCGTATCGAAGAAATTGATCATATCATTATTAAACTCTTTGAGCAAAATGCATTAGGAAAAATTACAGATGAACGCTTTTCCAAGATGTCTTTGACCTATGAATTGGAGCAAAAAAAGGTAACTCAAAGGTATAAGGAATTGCAATCTAAGGTAAATACCGAAGAAAAGAAAACAGCAAGTACCAACAAATTTATGAAGACTATCCGCAAGTATGAGAAAGTTACTGAATTAAATCGTTCTATGCTTTGTGAACTCATTGATTCCATTTATGTGTATCAAGCAGAGGGAATAGGCAAAGAACGGAAGCAACGAGTAGAAATAAATTATAGATTTCTAGCAGGGTCTCAATGTGGTATTGCCTGAAGGTAATGGACGTCTTGGCCGCATACTAATTGTATTATACTTAATGCAATCTAAAATGATCAGTCAGCCTATTTTCTTTGTTAGTGAGGAATTGGAAAAAGAAAAAGCACGCTATTATGATATGTTAAATGGAGTAGTGGGAGAAAGCCCAAATTGGGGAGAGTGGATTTTATTCTTTTTAAGGTACATTAAAAATAATAATAAGTCAGTTTTTACAAAATGGAGACTCCAGTGAAAATTCAGCACTATATTTGTTGTCCTTTTTACCATTAAAGAAGCAAATAATGGCAAAAAAGGCTTGCTTTTTGTCAAAAAGGGCATAGCTCCCCCTTACCCCCAAGCATAACTTTTACACTTTCATTCCCATTTCCAGCGCTCCTTTACATTTTTGAGGATATATCTCGACAGACCATTTCTCAATGCCTTTTGCTCGATCTATCATTTTCTCGTATTCTTCCATTACCTTTTTTCCCACTTTTTTACCTGTTTCATAGACTTTTTCTACCAGTGTTACACAAGGATTGTCTCCCTTCCAAGTCATGCTTTCGGCAAACCCCAAAACAGCTTCCTGTGAATCAAGAATATCACCATTCCAATGCTTCTCCAGCACTCCCCAAGCTCGTTCTACCGGATTGTATTTACTATGGTAAGGTGGGTAATAAGCTAGTATGACTTTTACATCATATTTTGCCGCAAATTCGATGATCCTTTTCATGAATTGCGTTCTGCGACTATTATTTTCAGGTCCATTGTCAGCGTTAATAATCAGTGTGTCAATGGCGTCTTGGAAGTTTTGTTTGAGCCAGTATGTTTCAATGGCATCAACCATAAAGTCCGCCGTCACCTTTGTTTGCGTAAATGCCAATTCAAGATGACTATTGGTTTCATCTAGTATCCCGAATGGGGTTAAAAATTCATTGCCAAAATCATGGTCAGCTGCTTGTATATTCGCTCTGCTTTGTCCGCCCCTGGAAAAGGGACCGATTTTCACTCTGTCTTTGGTATCAATAGACAGCCGCACAACGTTATTTTTATCGTGATATTCATCATTCACTTTTTTTATGTTCTCAAAGATGTCATCCGTTTCTTTTATTTTCTTTAAAGGTTCCGTTTTCTTTACCTTCTTGAGTTGGTAGCCAAGCTGGTTTACTTTGGTGTTTAACGTTTGATTACTCGGCAAATCTTCATCCCTGTAGCCTTTTTGAATCAGCTGGTTTCTTATCTCTTCAACAGTAAGTCTGGTAAAGAGTCGGGTTGATTTAAAATTTGGGTCTGTTTGGCTTTGGCTATCCACGATGTCTTTGATGTCATTCAAAAGGTTGGGTAACTATCGTAATATTCACTTTTTTTATCAAATATTTACCAGTAAATATCATGTTACACCGAAGCAATACCGTATAAATATGAATGCTGACCAAAAACAATTTCCTAAGCAATAGAGGAAATTGTTTTTTTTGCTTCGAATCCTTGAAATGGGGGGATTACTACCAGTTAATTCGGGATAAAAAAGATAGAAATTTGGTGATGCGTGATTACTGCCATATGCACTCTGTACTGTTCAATAGCCGCATCCCAGAATTTCACAGTTCTCCACTGCGGTGAACGAAGCGTTAGTATTGATGATAGAAAACAATTGAAAGCATCCTGTCTCCCTTATAAAAGGGGGATTGTTTCCCTTATCTAAAGTTTGATTTTGGTTACGTTCGTAAGATGGATTTTATTCGCTATTTCTAAATTAGTAGTATTTTGTCAATAGGAACTGGTTAATTATCGGATTTGGTTATTAAAATAGCGGCTTTAATGAGCAATAATAAAGATATAGGATAAAGCGCTTACAATAGAGAAATATGCTTTTTATTGTGATGCAGTATAGGAAAATATGCGAACGATTTTAGGAGGGATAGTGTGGAAAAGCTGGATTTTAATCAGGACTGGTTATTTTGGAAGGAGGGGGAAACAATACAGCAAAAAATTAATTTACCACATGATGCAATGATTCATGAAAATCGGGATCCGGATTGTCCGAATGCACATAACTCTGGGTTTTATCCAGGTGGGAAATATTATTACAAAAAAACTTGGCGGGTTTCTCCAAGGTACCAGGACAAGTCTATATCTCTGGAATTTGATGGAGTATATCGAAATGCAAAAGTGTTTCTCAATGGGAAAGAAGTCGTGTATCGGCCAAATGGCTATGTACCGTTCATCGTGCCATGTGAAGAGCATTTATATGTTAATCAGGAAAATGAAATCATGGTGGAAGTAGATAATAGAGATATTTTGACCATTTTTATATGCTTTATCAAGTGTAGTGTCGCTCATACCACTCAATGTTGCCACTACGGAATTTACAGCACCAGGTATAGCAAAAGGCTTAATAAAAGATGCCAATCCAGAGATAATAGAAAACCAACCTACTGCTTTTTTTCTCTTATCTAGCATTTGTCCAAGCTGATAATTTGAAATATAGCCAGTACCAGCAATCGGCTTACCTACATCAATAATTGTAGCAAAAGGTTGAATATCTTCTTGTTTTCCCTCACCATTATTATTAGAAGAAGCAAAAGAAATAGGAACAAACAAAGTACTAGAAACAAGCATTACGGACAACAACGACACGATAATCTGCTTTTTCACAATTAGCCCCCTTATATTTTGTTTTCTATCTTATAAGTAAACGATATCATAGTAGTGTTTAAGAAGTCTAACAGTTTGAATGGAAAGGATGAAAATCATGAAGCCTTCGATAAAATCGTTTAAAAGATATTTAATCGGGAACGTAATAATCGCTATATTGTTAACAATAGTATCTTATCTCAATTATCATAGTAATGATTATCCAATATTCTCTGTAATAAATTTTACTCTTGTAATTGGAATTACTATGTTAATTGCTTCCATAATTTCATACATTTCAATAAAAATATATGAAAAAAAACGTAATGAAAATCCGAACAACAGAAAATAAGTTAGAAATTAAAAGAGTGTATTTTTTCCTTGTTAGCAGTCAGTAGACTTCCAACGGCAAAGTAAACGAAAAAATACACTCAATCTTATCAAATCTATATTTATTTTTTTGCAATCAGTAACAACTTTATAATTATAAAACTAAATTCATCTCTTCATCTATCAATTATTAATTTTCCTCTACATTTTCTATGAAAAAATCATCACGATAATGGGTTACTGGGGGCATGCGCGTTTACTGAGGCAGAGTCACGTAAGGTTCGTCTTTTAAAGGAAGCGGGTTTTAATGCAATTCGCTCCAGTCACAATCCGTGTTCTAAATCTCTATTGGAGGCTGCAGACCGCTATGGCATGTACGTAATAGATGAATTTAGTGATGTGTGGTATGAGCATAAGCAACAGCATGACTATGCGGCGGATTTCGATGAATGGTATGCAAAAGACTTACGTAGCATAGTAGAACGTGATTTACTTCATCCAAGTGTCATTATGTATTCAATCGGTAACGAGATTGCTGAAGTATGGGAGGATAAAGGTGTCCAGATTACGAAAGAGCTTGTGGATATTTGCCATGAATTGGACAGTACGCGTCCTGTTACAATAGGTACGAACCTAATGATTTGCAGCATGGCGAAAAAGGGAATTGGAGCATTTAATGCCACAGATAGTAAGGGAAAAAATCCGAAACATAAAAAGAAGCCCAAAAAAAGTGGTGGATTAGTGGGTAGTGAGTTTTACAATGTCATGATTAATGTCATGGGAAAGCTGATGGATAAGCAGAGCAAAAAGAAGGCATGTGATACCACTACAGCAGCACATTTTTCCTATGTAGATATTTGTGGTTATAATTACGCAACAATTCGCTATCGTGATGAGCCGAAGCTACATCCGGAACGTATCATTTTCGGCAGCGAAACAAGGCCACCAAATATTGCAGAAAACTGGCGTGCCACATTGGAAAACAAGCATGTCATTGGTGATTTTATGTGGACTGGCTGGGATTATCTGGGAGAGGCAGGCATAGGGAGTGTTGCTTATTCTAGCCGAAGTGGAAGCGGACTGCTCTTGAAGAAGTTTCCGTATTTATTATCTGGTGCAGGTGTAATTGATATCTGTGGTCATTTTCGTCCAGAAATTTGGTTGAATCGTGCCGTTTGGGGGACGATTGGTTCATCACCCTATATTGGGGTGGAGCCAGTAAAATATGGTAAAGAAAAGGCAGTAGGCAGCATGTGGCGGAAATCAGATGCGGTGCATAGTTGGTCATGGCATGGATATGAGGATTACCCTGCACGTGTTGTTGTTTATTCCAACGCTCAAAGTGTGGAATTATTATTAAATGGTAATTCTCTGGGTAAAAAAACTGTGAAGGAATATGTGGCACATTTTAAAACAAAATATCAACCAGGTGAATTGGTTGCAATCAATTATGATGCAAGTGGTAAAGAATTAGGCCGTGATGTACTGCGAACTGCTGGAACTGATGTATCGTTATTAGTAAAAGCAGAGAAGGAAACATTAATTGCTGATGGACAGGATTTATGCTTTTTGCATATCAGCTTGGCGGATGAGAATGGAGAAGTAGTACCAGCGAATGACATAGCTGTACAGGTTCAGGTAAGTGGGCACGGTACATTACAAGGGCTTGGCTCTGCAAATCCATATACAGAGGAAGGCTTTGTAGCGGATCAGCATCAAACTTATTTCGGTAGAGTCCTAGCGGTTATTCGTGCAGGTATAGAGCCAGGACCCATAACTGTATCGGTTATGGCAAAAGGGCTAAAAACACAATCCATTACGTTAGAAACTACGGCTCAAACGGATTTATCCCATTCGGAAGTATTGAAAGTTAATAATTAAACATAAAAACTGGTTGGAACAAAACGAGGAAAAAATAATAAAAGTAGGATTGCTCCATGTTAAATAATTTCTTAAGTAAAACATCGAGAGAGCGTTTCTCTCGATGTTTTCCCACACAATGATTGGACTCTCAACTTAGCGCGAATTTACCTTCAGCTTTGCACCATTTGTACCCGCGCATCTATTGAAAACGGGCACATCAACCGCTGGTCCTCGCGCGTCACTACGATTCACCGTTGTTGCGCGGCAATCTAGCATAATGTGCCTCCTTAGCGCCCAAATTCATCGTAAATCAGTATATATGGTCACTAATATGCCTCCTTAGCGCCCAAATTCATCGTAAATCAATATATATGGTCACTAATGCGCCTCCTTAGCGCCCAAATTCATCGTAAATCAGTATATATGGTCACTAATTCACGAGCGGCTAAATACTATTCACGCGCGCCTACTCCACAGAACCCGCGCACCCTTCACTCTCATATCGTAATGACTTTCCATTTCCAGCCTAAGTTTCTGCCCTGTCAGTCCCTCATCGCTCCACTTAGTTTTTCCACAAGCTCTTCTTCAGTCAGATAGCTTTCATTTATTCCGAGGTGCTTAGCAATTTTCATAATAGATGGCTGTTCAAGGAAGGCTTTTTTTAGAATGTCTGCATGCATAAAGACTTCTTTGGTTGGACCGTCAAGTTCAATGCTTCCTTGATTAAAAACAATCGTTCTTTCAAATACATCTGCTGCAAAGTCCATATCATGAAGAATGCAAATAATCAATTTACCTTCTTTTTTGAGCTCGGCAATTATATTTTTCAGCTTTTGTTTACCAAAGTGATCTTGTCCCATGGTTGGTTCGTCAAAGATGACCACCTTTGTATCCATTGCCAAAATAGAAGCAATGGCAATCATCTTACGTTCTGACAAACTTAAATCGTATGGATTTTGTTCAGCTTGATGTTCAAGTCCAACTTTTCGTAAAGCTGTCATCGCATTTGCACGTGCTTCATCCTCTGTTTGACCAATATTCTGTGGACCAAACATGACCTCGTCAATCACTTTATTTTTAAAAATCTGGTCATTTGGATTTTGAAAAACCATGCCAATATCCTTTGCGAGTTTAGCCGCTGTCATTTCGCTAATATCTTTGCCATTATAAAGGATTGAGCCAGCTGTGGGTTTTAAAAGACCTTTTAGCAGCTTTACAAAAGTAGACTTTCCTGCCCCATTTTGTCCGATAATTGCAGTGGTATCTTTTGTTAAATTTAAATGAATGCCTTTCAATATCTCAATATCAGGTGTATAAGAAAAATGTAGTTTCTCAATGTTAATTTCATTCATTTTCCATCACCCACCAAACGATCTGTAGGAAATTGATCATAGCGAACAGGATAAAGTCCATCTTGATTTTTTATTCCAAGCTTTTTTGCAATTCGCGTGATTGCAGGTGCTTCAACTCCATACTCTATTAAATCATCCCGGGAAAAAATATGTTCTGGTGTATTGAAGTCAACTAGCTTCCCGTCATCTAATAATAGAACTTTATCTGCATATTCAGCTATTTTTTCCATTTTATGCTCTGCCATAATGATGGTAATCCCTTCTTTTGCAAGTTCTTCAACAACTTTAAAAACTTCTTCAGAACCTTGAGGATCGAGCTGTGAAGTTGGTTCATCCAATATAAGAATATCTGGGCGCATTGCAATCACACTGGCAATCGCTACACGCTGCATTTGACCGCCAGACAGTCCATAAGGAAATTGATTCTTAATTTCTGCAATATCAAGAAGTGCAAGACTTTTTTCAATCCTTTTTATCATTTCCGTTCGCTCTAATCCCATATTTTCCAGGCCAAATGCAATTTCCTCATAAACGGTATATTTAGAGCCGGTCATTTGGGAAAAAGGATTTTCAAAAACGAGTCCGACCTTTGTGATTACATTCTCTACCTCAGCGTGCCTCACCTCGATGTCGTCGATTAGAACCTTACCGCCATAAGCTCCTTTGAAAAAATGTGGCACAAGACCTGCCAATGAAAAGCATAAGGTAGATTTACCTGCAGTGTTTCGTCCAATAATCCCGATAAATTCACCTTTTTCCAGAGTGAATGAAATATCATTGAGTACTAATTTATCAGAGTCAGGATATTTATATTTTAGCCCTTGAACTTCAACAATCTTCATATGAAAATCCTCCAAATAATTGTCCCTGTTAAAGCAGCAATTAGAATGAATTGAATAATACCTTGATAGCGATAGAACTTTGTTTCATTGAGAAATGTTTTTTTATGCTTCATATTAAAACCACGCACTTCTAAGGCAATTGCTCGTTCACGTGTATCATTTAGTGAATTTAAAACAACGGGACCAATCAGCGGGATAAATGCCTTCGTTCGCACCAGCAGATTTCCCTCTGTTTCCATCCCGCGTGAACGCTGTGCATCCGTGATTTTGCCTACAGTTGCACGCATTTGCGGAATAAGCTGCAGTACAGAAAGAATAATATAGCCAATCTTAGGTGACATGCCAATTTTTATTAAACGCTCAACAAGCTCATCCGATTTTGTTGTTAAAATCAGCACACCGAATGAACAAAGCATATTAATGATGCGCAATGTTAATAAAAGTGCATAGGACAAGCCTTCTTTATAAAAAGAAATGACTCCAATTGAAAAAAGCACCGTCTCATTGCTTTGATGAAATGCTCCTTGGATAATGATAATGGAAATGATAAGCAGAAGACTGAGAATGATAATCGGAAATATCTTCCTGAAAACCTTCCCGATAATTAACAGCATTATTGTAATAGCAGTTACTGTGATAACAAATGAATGATAAGGCAAAATATATGTAATCGCAATACTTACTATGACATACATTAATTTAGTTAAGGGATCCATCTTATGAATTAGCGAATCCCTTTCAACATACAACGTTAATGACTTGGCTATGACCACCAACCTCCTCAAAAGGAATGGGGCAGGGGAAAAACCCCTGGTTGCCCATTATTATAGTTCTTCTATCTCAATGTCGCTGCGATAGACATTGGTAAGTGTCTTTGGTAAGCCCTTGAAAATCAGGAAGCTAATAATGACGGTAACAACTTTGTCTGGAACATCTACGATTATACTATCACCAAACGATGCTAACCATACTGGAAAGTCGTGGGCAATTAGGAATGCATAAAACGTATCGCCCCACGCATGTCCGGTTTGACCCTCCCAGAAAACGATATTAAGCGGTGTAGAGATAATTGCTGCTGCAAACCCAACTGCAAGTCCAATGACAACAGCCTTTTTGATATTGGCAATCCAGCCTTTGTAAGCCATCATCCCAACAATAAGTCCAATGGCTCCGCTTGTGATTGCATAGATAGTAGAAATCGGATCAACAGTAATTCCGTAAATAATATTATTAATGATTCCTGATGCTGCCCCGATAATGGGGCCAGCTAACATACTCGCTAATACCGTTCCAATCGAATCTAGCCATAACGGCAGCTTCAATAGTCCAGCAAACAATTTTCCAAGATAGTTAATCCCGATTGCTGCCGGAATCAAAACGATAGCAGCGGTTGAAAGCTTAAGTGACCACATGCTTTTTTTACTCATGTTTCATTCTCCTTTTTATTGATTTTATGTGATAGAAGCAAGTGCTTCTAGTGCCACCTCAATTTGATGATTTTCACCTTCCATTACTTTCTCTCCAGCATTTACAAATTCATTAACTCCGCTTTCTAAATCACTATCTGCTGCTACAACAACATTTAAAATAGAAGCTGTCTGGACGCCGCGTAATCTGCCGATGATAAAAAGACTGGCTGTTTCCATATCTGCACCTAAAACTCCTATTTTCGACCAGTAAGCATCAATTGCTGCTTCTTTATCTGTATAAAAGCTATCATGGCTTCGTGCCAGGCCGAAGTGACAGGGATATTGCTTGCTGTCAAGTGCTTGCTTTATATGAGATAAAAGCTGAAAATCCGGAACAGCTGGATAGGTCTCTTCGATATAAGCCTTTGTTGTTCCTTCATCACGGACAGTACCAGTTGCGATAAGAAGATCACCAAGCTGCATTTCTGTTTGAAGTGCTCCACAGCTGCCAATTCGAATCGCATACTTTACACCGATATTCGACAGTTCTTCTACGGCAATTCCAGTAGATGGTCCACCCATTCCTGTAGACATGACAAGTACACGACTTCCTTTATAGAAGCCGAGAACACTTTTATATTCGCGGTTAAAGCCTAGCTCCTCAGGGGAATCCAACCATTTTTTTACGCGATTGACGCGTGCAGGATCGCCTGGCAATAGAACCTTATCAATGGCTAAATCACTTGGTAATTGGATATGGGGCTGCATTTTCTTGTCCAAAATTCTCACCTCTTTTTGTGAAACATTTAACTTGCAATACTACAGTTCCTAAGAATTTAGCAGAGCAAGTCGAAATTATATCGCTTTATTTAATTATCTATTATTATAATGGAATATCTGTAAATATAATAGACCGATTTTCATGAAAAGTGTAAGGAAGGATTAGGAAGGTCTATCCTTGTTTCTCTTTTGTGTTTAAATTACGGTCAATATATAATGATGGAACAGACATTGATTGTCCTACTGAAAGGAGATTTTCAAACATGCATATAGCTTATCAGCTGCCTGATATTATTAAGCAGCAATTACATGAATGTAAGCGGCGTGATCCGGGCAGTTTCCAGCATTTAATCCGCTCGGGCGGCTATGTCCCGCCACATAAGGATTTGCTTATAGATGCAATTATAGCCTTAACCATGGGCAAAAATATTTTACTAAAAGGACCAACAGGATCTGGGAAAACAAGGTTTGCTGAGACGTTATCAGAGCTCTTCCAGCAGCCAATGTTCAGCGTGAATTGCTCCATTGATTTGGATGCAGAAAGTCTGCTCGGTTTTAAAACACTTGCCTATAAAGAGGACAAACAGGTTATTGAATTCATTCCTGGTCCTGTAACAAACGCGATGAAGGATGGGAGTTTCCTTTACATTGATGAAATCAACATGGCCAAGCCTGAAACATTGCCATTAATTAATGGTGTGCTGGATTACCGCCGGACGATTACGAATCCCTTCACAAATGAAATGGTTACAGCAAAGGATGGATTTGGTGTCATTGCGGCAATCAATGAAGGGTATATTGGAACAGTCCCACTCAATGAGGCTCTAAAAAATCGTTTTATTGTCATTGAAGTTCCCTATATTAAAGGGGAGCAGCTAAAACGACTTATTTCAAACTCAACCCAATTAGCCGATGAAACAATCATAAATTTATTTGTTAAATTATCAAATGACCTTATTACAGCTGTTTATCAAGGAAAATTACCAGAAGAGGCAGCATCAATTCGAGCACTACTGGATGCATGTGATTTGAGTACAATCATCCCGCCAAAACGAGCGATTCTCCGTTCGATTGCTGATAAGCTGGAAGAAGAAAGAGAACGTGAATTTGTGAGTACATTAGCCGAAACTTTATTCTAAAGGAGCATGCTGGATGTATCGATTCCATGATTCCCAAGTCAATACAAAAATATTTATGCAATTACAGGATTTAACAACCGTTTTAACAGAAAACTCGCAGGTTAATTTTTCTTATAGCTATGGATCAGCAATAGATATTCTTGAAAATAAAATTACTGCAAGCAGATTTTGGGAAAAGCTGAACCCAGAAACAATGGAAGCAGGACTGAAATCAGATGTTTTTTTACGGGCGATTGGTACGATACATCATTCAGACATCCCAGCTATGCAGAGGTATAAAGAAACGATAAAAGAAACGAGGCTGGAGAAGTTTGCAAGTCAACTATTTTCTCTGCTTGAGGATATTCGTTTAGAAGAAATTTTAAAAAAGGAACGTCCTGGAACAAAGCGTATATTTAACCAGCGAAAACAGTATTTGAATCAATATTTTACCCAGCAAATGGCGGCAAATGTGACACGCAGTTTTCCGCTGGATGAATTGTTTTGTCTCATTTATTTATTGATCCAGTCCGAGCATCCAGATCCAGACTTTCTGGGGGCAAATGAAAAGCAGATTTCTCGACTGGAAAAATTAAAACCATTATTGTATACCATTTACGAGGCGAAAGATACGAAACAAGTTACCGGTATATGTGAGCAAATTGTGTTCACGATGGAGCTGGAGCAGCAAAAAGATGCTGTGAATGAATATTTTATTTTTCCAATAGGTCATATAGAGCATTATACGAAAAATACGCTATTTGATGAGCTTACACATACAGATGATTTGGTAAATAATGATAAAGAGGATGTAAATAAAGAAGAAAGTGAGTACTTTGATGAAACCTTTTCCACATGGCATCGGGAAAATAAAAATGAAGACCGCAAACAAAACTTCTTGCAATTTGAGCTTGAGCAGGGAACGAAAACAAGTATGCTTGGCGGCGGTGCACGTGAAACAGAGGATGCTGATCAGGCAATGGCATCCATCCAGGGGGCGTCTGCGGAAAGTAAGGAGAATGATTATTCAAAGCTTGAGGCATTGAATCAACGGGCTGCCAGAGATGCAAAGCAAGGTAGCGAAAGTGTATACGGCGAAGAAAATACTGAAGCAGTTCAGCTAGTAAAAGAGGCGAGAATGCCTGCACCAGCAGAGGAAGTGCTTTACCAGAAATATGTTGAAGAAATGGAGCGCTATCAGCGTAAACTTGCTAATACGATAAAAAAGGCAATGGAGCATAAGAAAAATAGCCCGCGCCGGGACTTGCTTGTTGGTCGATTATCAAAAAAATTACTGCCGCTTGTACTTGAAAATAATCAGCGTGTCTTTTATAAAAAGCATCAGGAATCTGATGAAGTAGACGCTGTATTTACATTGCTTGTGGATTGCTCAGCATCAATGGTTAATAAAATGGAAGAAACAAAAAAGGGTATTGTATTATTCCACGAAGTACTGAGGCAGTTAAAGATTCCTCATGCGATTATTGGATTTTGGGAGGATGCAAATGAGGTAAGAAAAGGCTATAAGCCCAATTATTTTCATATGATTCATCATCACAGTGATTCACTTTATCGAAATAACGGAGCTAAAATCATGCAATTAGAGCCGGAAGAGGATAATCGCGATGGCTTCAGTATTCGAGTAGCTTTAAAAAACTTAGAGGCAAGACGCGAGAAAAATAAATTTCTCCTTGTTTTTACAGACGGAGAGCCAGCAGCGGCAGGCTATGATCAGAATGGGATTATTGATACCCATCTTGCTGTGTCAGAAGGACGGAAGAAGGGGATAGATGTAATCGGGATGTTTCTGGCAGATGGTGAAATTGGCGAAAGGGAAGATAGCATCATGCAAAATATATATGGCAAGGAACGCATCGTGGTACCAACCATCGCAGAACTGCCGGAACACTTCACACCACTTTTGAAAAAACTATTGTTGAAATCAATTTGAAAACAGGGATGGGGTCTTTAGATAGACCTTCATTCCCATATATTTAAAATAAGAAGGAGCTGGGATACAATTAGACGCGCAGATTGCGCGGGGGCGCGCGGGTTCGACAAAAAGCCGCGCATGAATACGAGTTTGCCGCGCATGAAATGTCTGCACCCGCGCATGAATCAGGATTAGCCGCGCATACATGGTGGTCATGCGCGGCTAATCCCGTTTCACGCGCGGGCAACCCCGTTTCATGCGCGGGTACATACGTTTGATGCGCGCAGATATGAAATTGACGTGCGAATTGGTTTTTAAGTAAGTTAGTTGATTTAATATCTAAGTAAGCGAAGTTGTTTTTATTGTTATTTCTGTATGTTAGTATAATATAGTGTAAATAGCATGAAAAAATAGAGAAAGTAGCGAGGAAAATTGGCAAAACAGTCAGCGACAAGAAGTAAAACACTAGATCAAAATAAAACAATGTACTCCATCCTCATTATAATGGGGCTGACTCATCTATTAAATGATTCTTTGCAGGCAGTTGTCCCTGCAATGTTTCCAATTTTAGAAAGGTCACTTGGATTAACATTTACACAGCTGGGGTTCATCACTTTTACATTAAATATGGTTTCGTCGGTAATGCAGCCAGTTGTTGGAATGTACACAGACCGGCGCCCAATGCCTTATGCACTGCCTATTGGTTTACTGGCCAGTATGCTGGGGATGCTTGGACTGGCACTTGCACCAAACTTTCTATTAATCTTAATTAGTGTTGTGTTTATTGGTTTAGGTTCAGCCGTTTTTCATCCAGAGGGATCAAGGGTCGTTTATCTTGCTGCTGGTTCGAAGCGTGGGCTGGCTCAATCAATCTATCAGGTTGGCGGAAACAGCGGACAAGCACTTGCTCCAGTTATTACTGCCCTTGTACTCGTGCCGATGGGACAATTTGGGTCAATCTGGTTTGTAGCTGTAGCTTTTATTGCTTCTATGTTTCTAGTTTACATATCGAAATGGTATGCGGCACAAATTGAAATATTTAAGCGAAATAATAGAAAGACGAAGAGTAAATCTAAAGAAAAACAAAAGCTCCCGAGGACAATTTTGCTTGCGGTTGTTTTACTGGTGGTAATCGTATTTGTACGATCCCTGTACCATAGTGCTATCTCAAACTATTACGCCTTCTACGCCATTCAGGAGTATGGGGTTACAATTGCACAATCACAATCCTTTATTTTCGTTTTCTTATTCACAGGGGCAATTGGAACATTTATTGGCGGTCCGCTTGCCGATCGATTTGGGAAGCGCGTAATCATTATGCTGTCATTAATTGCTCCAGCACCTTTAACGATTTTGCTGCCATACTGTGGTCCATTTGTGGCTTTAATTTTAGTTGGTGTTATTGGAATTTTAATTCTATCCAGTTTTTCCGTTGCAGTTGTGTATGCACAAGAGCTTGTACCAGAGAAAATTGGTACGATGTCAGGGTTAATCGTTGGTTTAGCATTTGGAATGGGAGCAGTTGGATCCGTATTATTTGGAACGCTCATTGATGGAATTGGATTAAGACCTACGATGATTGCAGTATCATTTTTACCAGTACTGGGACTGCTCACATTTCTTTTACCAAGTGATAAAAAAATAAGAGAATTAAATAGAGAGAGATAAAGAGAGTTACGGTCCATCGATGAAGTTCACATCAATCAGGTGTGAGCTTTTTCTTTTCGGAAATATATTCGTTTTATAATATTCATAATTTATTTTATTTGGATATAGGGGTAGCTTTTTACTATTTAATCTAGGTATAATCTTAATGTCTAGTCGGAATTCTAAAAATAGATAATTCAACAAAGTTTCTCAATATTCAACAATGTTGAATAATTGTGTAGAAAGATAGAGGAGGAAGCAACATTAAAAATATATTAATATACGAATCAATATCATTTTAGCATAAGTGGGATGGAAGGGACAGACCCTAATTGTTCCAATTTGAAGGAGGATAACTTTTATGACGAAGGAAAAAACAGAAAATGAAAAACCGATTACCTACGTTGAAGTTATTGGTGATACGGTTTATGGGAAGCATCTAATTACTGCCATTACGATAAGCGTTTCCTTTAGTTTAATAGGATTTTTTATAGGAAAACAAATTTTTCCTGCGATTGCACCAGCAGAAATGGTACAATCCTACTCGCTTCTGTTGGGGATTGCTGGAAGTCTGATTGCTTTAATCATCAATACATTTTTATTCAAACCAAAGCGTACTTTAAATGAAGTTCCAAGTACAAGTAATGAATTGGAAGATGTTTATCAAAAGCTTCATTTCGATATGGAAGAGGAGCGGCAATCGATTCTTGACGACCCTGTGACAGCTCAGGAAATGAAAAATCAGGGAATTTACAACATGTTTATGAAAGAAGAGGAGGATAAGCAAAAATGAGTGTAACAGTCATTGCGATTCTCCTTGCAGTATTGGCAGGGATTATCTTTACATTAATCGGGCTTGTTTCAGGTTCGGACGAAACAGCAATTCTAGTACCAGCTACATTAATTGTCGTTTTACTAGGCGCACCGCCAGAAGCTGTGTTTGCATTTTTTATGTCAGCTATTCTGGCAAAGCATTTAACCCATGCGATTCCGACAGCGCTTATGGGTGTCCCAGGGGATACAACTGCAGCGCCAATGCTTGACCATGCGAACTTCATGCGGCGAATTGGATTACCGCACATTGCACTTCGCAAAATGATTTCAGGTGGAATTATCGGTGCTTTTATTGCTCTTCCAGTCGCACTCTTATTTGCAGTTTTTCTAAGCCAATTTGGAGAATTCTTTCAAGAAAATTCTGGTCTTATCTTTACCCTTGCCGCTGTATTAATTGGTTATTTCTCAAAAGGACGCTGGGCAAGCATTTTGCTGATTATACCATTGGCGTTAGTAATCCAGGGACTTAATTTAGTCAGTACAACCATTCTGGGAAGCAGTCTCTCGATTAGTTTCTTTTTAGGAATTGCTATTGGACCGATGCTGACGGATATCTTATTAGCAACATCTGGCAGTGCCCGGCCGCTTATTTCCCGAACAAAACCGAATGAATATAAACTGGCCCCTGAACAGAAATCATGGTCCGGTTATTTTCCTAATCCTTTTAAGGTATTAACGAAAAAACAGACTGCTGCAGTTGGAGGAACTTCGTTTATTTCTGCCCTAACTTTTGCGCTCAGCCCAGTTGGCATGACTTCGCTAATGGGAGAAATTGTTGGTTCACGGGTAAAAGGACAATATAAAAAGGCGACGACTAGCTTGTCAACAATGAATGCCGTAACAGAATCTACATATGTTGCAGAAACGCTAATCCCTTTAATTGCCTTTGGGATTCCGCTTAGTCCTGTAGCAATTGGTCCTGCTCAAGCTTTATTTAATGCACCACCAGTTTTTACAACGGAACCTGTGAATAATCTGCATACAATGCTTGAACCGCTGGACTTTTTAATCTATGGATTAATTGGATTAATCATTGCAGCAGTAATTGCCTATCCATTTTCTATGAATTATGCACGTAAAGCTACTGTATTGATTTTAAAACATATTAACCAGGAAGCGATTATCGGCATGTTTATTGGAATCGTCACCTTGCTTGCATTTTATGAAGGAGGATTTGTTGGAGTAACAGTTACTTTTGCAATGGCCATGGTAGGAGGAATGCTTAATCGTTTCCTTGGTGTCGGAGTAGGTGTACAGTTTATGATTTTCTATGGCTCTGGATGGCTGATGGCAACGTTGCTGGGATTGTAGGGATGAAAATATAAAAGAAATTTAAGTATAAGGGTATGATGATAAATTCTAATGAAAAAATAGTTTATCTCATACCCTAGTTTTGATTCACATCAAAATAATTATTTATTTTTACTTAAAACATCAAAGGCAACAGCAGCTAACAAAACAAGCCCTTTAATTGCTTGCTGCCAGTCAATTCCAATCCCCATTAATGACATGCCGTTATTTAAGACACCCATTACAAGGGCCCCGATGACCGCTCCAAATACTTTACCGACGCCACCTGTCATCGAAGCTCCTCCGATTACTGCAGCAGCAATAGCATCCAGTTCAAATAAATTACCAGCTTGTGGTGTTGCAGCATTTAAACGTCCGGCGAAAATAATCCCAGCTAAGGCAGCCATTATTCCCATATTAACGAAAGCTAAAAACTTAATTTTCCTTGTTTTAACACCGGATAATTTTGCAGCATTTTCATTACCGCCAACAGCATAGACGTGTCTCCCCAGCACTGTATTATTCATTACATATGTATAACCAATAATTAGTACGAATAATATGATTAATACATAAGGAGTGCCTGCATATAAAGCTAACATATAGGTTGATAGATTGATAACGATTGCTAAAGCAATTAATTTTGCTGAAAATAGAGTGTTTGACATGTTCACTATGCCATATTTTTTATTCGTTTTACGATGTTTAAATTCAATAGATATATAAATAATGGTCAGTAGAACTCCTATTACAATAGTTAATAAGTTTAGGCTACCCCCACCAAATATATCTGGAAGAAAAGAGGAACTGATGCTTCGAAATTCATTAGGGAAAGGAGCAATAGTTTGTCCTTGCAATACTACTAAAGTTAATCCACGGAAAATCAGCATCCCAGCTAAAGTTACGATAAATGCAGGAATTTTAAAATATGCTACCCAGAAACCTTGCCAAGCGCCAATTGCTGCTCCTATGATTAAACAAAGTGCTATAGAGAGTATGATTGGCAAGTCAAGATTGACAAGGAAAACTCCAGCCATAGCACCTACAAAGGCTGCAACAGACCCTACTGATAAATCAATTTCACCTGTAATAATAACAATCATCATTCCTATTGCCATAATGATAATATAGCTATTCTGCATGATGATATTGGTTATATTTAATGGTGTCAATAATATCCCGTTTGTCAGTATTTGAAATAGAACAGCTATACCTACTAAAGCAATAATCATGCCATATGATTTCACATTATTACTCAAAAGTTGTTTTAAACTAGCCATAACTAGGACTCCCTTCCTTTTGTCATGTATGTCATTAATAATTCCTGATCTGATTCATCTTTCTTATGATCCCCTGTAATTCTGCCCCCGGATAAGGTATAAATACGGTCACACATCCCTAGTATTTCTGGCAATTCCGATGATATGATGATGATACTAATCCCTTTCTCCGCTAAATCATTGATGATTGAATATATTTCGAATTTCGCACCTACATCAATTCCACGGGTAGGTTCATCTAAAATTAATACATCAGGCTCAGTGAAAATCCATTTTCCCAAGACAACTTTTTGCTGGTTTCCGCCACTTAAATTCCCTGTTATCTGATTGATGGTTGGTGCTTTAATATTTATCTTTGTTTTTAACTCTTCTGCTATTTTTACCTCTTTGTTCTTATCAAGAATATTTTTATTTGAAACTTCTTGTAAATTTGCTAATGTTAAATTGTTTTTAATAGAATCTATTAATATAACTCCATATTCTTTTCGGTCCTCGGAGACATATGCAACGCCATTTTTAATGGCACTAGCCACATTTTGAAATTGTACTTCTTTTCCATTTTTAAAAAGCTGCCCAGTAATTTTCTTACCATATGATTTACCAAAAACACTCATTGCTAATTCTGTTCTGCCAGCTCCCATTAAACCAGCTATTCCAATAATCTCTCCTCGTTTAACATGTAAATTAACATCTTTTAAAATTTGTCTTTCTGGATCTAGTGGGTGGTAGACTGACCAATTCTTTATTTCAAAGGCAATTTCATCTTTAATTTTAGGATTTCTTTCAGGGTACAAGTTTGTTAAGTCCCGTCCAACCATATCTCGAATGACATCCTTTTCAGATACATTATCTTCTTTTAGAGAATAGGAGCGAACAGTTTGACCATCGCGCAGTATTGTCATATTGTCAGAAACACGGAAAAGCTCATTCAATTTATGTGAGATAAGTATTGAAGTAATTCCTTGTTTTTTAAACTCTAATAATAGTTGTAAAAGGTTTTCTGTATCTTTCTCATTTAATGCTGCAGTGGGTTCATCTAGAATTAATAGTTTTACATTTTTAGATAAAGCCTTAGCAATTTCGACCAATTGCTGACGACCAACTCCAATATTTCTAATTAGTTCATCAGGTTTTAATTCCAGTCCTACTTTTTTTAACAAGACCATTGTCTTTTGAATTGTCTCATTCCAGTTTATTATTCCTTTAGAAGCAGTTTCATTACCTAGAAATATATTTTCTGAAATAGGCAAATCAGGAATTAGTGCCAGCTCTTGATGAACGATAACGATTCCTAATCTTTCACTATCATTAATACTTTTGAATTCGCATTTACTTCCTTTAAAAATAATATCGCCTGTGTAAGTACCATGTTGATGCACACCACTAAGCACCTTCATCAATGTAGACTTTCCAGCGCCATTTTCACCAATTAAGGCATGAATTTCCCCTTCTTTAACATGAAGGTTAACATTGTCCAAAGCCTTTACACCCGGAAATGTTTTCGTAATTTGCTTCATTTCTAAAATAGTTGAAGCCATTGTTTATCACATCCTTAAATGTTAATAAATAAAGCCTGCAAAAAGAAAAACTAACATATCATTTTTCCATTTGAATGTTTTGTTTTCTTCACGCAGGCGAGAAAAGAACTGAAATATATGGGTGTATATTTAAAATTGTAAAAGATTAACAACATACTCTTTTTAAATCTATTAATTTAATTCATCTTCTGTATAATACCCCGAGTCAACTAGTATTTCCTGATAGTTGTCTGCATCAATTGAAACCGGTTCTAATAAATTGGAAGGTACTACTTTGGAACCGTTATCATATGTTTCCGTATCATTTACTTCAGGATCTTCATTATTTAAAACAGATTCAATCATATTAACTGCACTTTCTGCTAGTTTCCTAGTGTCTTTAAATATAGTTTGAGTTTGTTCGCCAGCAATAATTGATTTGATGGAAGATAACTCCGCGTCCTGACCAGTTACAATTGGCATTGGAGTATTCCCAGAACCGTAGCCAACAGCTTTCAATGAAGAAATAACGCCTCGACTAATCCCGTCAAACGGAGAATATACGACATCAATCTCTTCATTTGAATAATGGGCGCTTAATAAGTTATCCATACGTTCTTGAGCTTTTGCTCCATCCCAGCGTAAAGTAGCCCCTTGTTTAAAATCCGTTTGTCCACTCTGTACAACAAGTTGTTCATTATCGATATATGGTTGAAGAATTGACATTGCTCCGTCCCAGAAAAAGTATGCATTGTTATCATCAGGAGAACCTGCAAACAATTCAATATTAAATGGACCTTCGCCGTCAGCAAGACCGAGGTTTTCCTCAATATATTGTCCTTGTAATTCGCCAACTTTAAAGTTGTCAAATGTTGCATAATAACTTACATGATCAGAATTCATTATCAATCGATCATATGAAATAACAGGTATATCTTGATTCTTTGCCTTTTCTAAAACTTCAGTAAGTGCCTCTCCATCAATTGAAGCGATTACAATAATATCTACTCCTTTAGTAATCATATTTTCAATTTGGGATATCTGGTTTTCTACAACATCTTCTGCATACTGTAAATCAGTCTTATACCCTAGCTCTTTTAATTGCTCAACCATATTATTTCCATCATCAACCCATCTCTCTGATGACTTTGTCGGCATGGCTATGCCGACTGTTTTCGTATCGCCGCCTTCTCCATTACTTCCACTTGTACAGCCAACTAATGCTAAGGACAGTAATAAAACAGTTAGAAACAAAATAACCTTTTTCATTCATTCTCCCCCTTTGATTTTATTATTATCCACATTATACAGAGATAATAGACAACGCTTTCATTTTTGAAAAAAATATAATATCTCTATAAAAAAGTATAATAATAATAAATATTCATACGTACGATTAATGCGAATTTTATCATCTTGTACGTATGATTATTATACTTCAATGTAAAATTGATTTCAATACTAAAAATGAAGTTAACATAAAAACACACCACTTATGCATATAAGATGGTGTGGAAGTATTAAATCTCTTTTCTGCTCATATCTTTCGTAGATGCTCTAATGATTAATTCAGGGCTATAGACGATAGAGTGTTCCTTATGAGAGTCATCCTTTTTTTGTTTAGAATGAATTAAATCAATTATTTTTAAAGCTGCATCTTCGCCCATTTTGCTTTTGGGATGTGGAATTGTTGTTAATTTTACTTCAGATACTTGAGCCAAAATAGAATCGTCATAACCTACTATAGATATATCCTCTGGAATTCTCTTATTCATTTGTCTTAAAACCTGAATAAGCTTCATTGCTAATTCATCATTATAACTAACGATGCCTGTTATCTCTTGGGTATTTATAATTCTCTCTAATTTTTGTATCGGCTTTGTGTCTTTTTCTTCTGTATTATATGTAATGATACAGCTGGGATTAATAGGGTGATTATTTTTCCTGTGTGCTTTTAAAAAACCCTTCATCCTCGACTTTCCTTGAATATCATCTGTTTTAAAGAATCCAAGTATATTTTTATGTCCATTTTTTATAAGGTGATCTGTTTGTAGAAAACCTCCTGTTTCATCATCCATTACAAGGCTTATCGGTTCCAGCTCATCGTAAAATGCATTAATCATAATATAAGGTATGGATAATCGCTCTAATTCTAAATAATATCCGATGTTCGGGTTGGAATAGGCACTTCTTGTTGGTTCTACAATTACTCCATCGAAGTTTTGCGATAGAATTTTTTCTAAGATGCCTTTTTCTATAGTTGAATCATTATTTGTGCTAAAGATGCTCACTTGATAACCTTCCTCACTTAGTCGAGCTTCAGCGCCCCTTATAATTGAAGGGAAAATATAATCGGAAATATATGTAGTGATTATTGCAATATTATTTTGAGCAGCGGGCTTAGAATGCTCTTCTTGGGTGCTTCTGTCAGTGCAAAAGGTACCGGAACCCTGTTCCCGATATAGCCAGCCTTCAGCAGCTAGCTCACCTATTGCTTGTCGGACGGTGTGTCTGCTTACTCCGAATTGTTTCATCAGCTGGCTTTCAGAGTCAATTTTTTGATTCGGTATATATGTGCCATCTATTATTTTCGATTGAATTGAATCTTTGACAATACTCTTCTTTGTTTTCATGCCTATTCTCCTTCATAAATTGAACGTATAAGTTTTTCTTTATATTAACATGTATTTTGCTTGAATGTAAGTTGACACACTTTAAAAGGTGGATTTCACATATATCGTAATAGGGAATTCGTTTTGTATTCAACAAAGGGTTTTTATAATTAAATATTCAATGATTTATCCCGAATTAACAGGCAGTAAGACCCCCCTTCAAGAATTCGAAGTGAAAACGAGAATTAAAAGTGGGGGACATCTGCCGGAAAATCCCCGATTGATTCTCTAACAATAGGGGTGAAAAAAAACCCACTGAAGTTTCACCTTATCAGAACGAAATGCGGCTGTATTTTGTGAAAGATTTGCTGGCGTGGAATAAGCAGCTTTAAAATGCATACGTACATATATAAGGTTTTTTAATTTAAATTGACACTTGTACGTTCAAGTGATAGTATAATTATAAATCGAAAACGCTTACTATATTTTACTATTTAAAGACAAAGATTTCATTTTTAACGTGATGTACTTAATTAAACTTTGTTTCAGTGGGGGATGAAAAAAACCATTGAATTAAATTTCACTTTATAAAAGGAGTTGTATGATATGCTCGAATCCCTAAAAAAACAAGTATACGAAGCAAACATGCTTCTTCCTGAACATCATTTAATCACTTTTACCTGGGGAAATGTCAGTGGAATTGACAGGGAAAGTGGTTATGTCGTAATCAAGCCGAGTGGCGTTGATTATGAACAATTAACTCCGGAAGATATGGTCGTTGTTGATTTAGAAGAAGACAGGATTGAAGGGAAACTCAATCCATCGAGTGACACAGCAACCCATGTGGAGCTATATAAAGCTTTTCCTGATATTAAGGGAATTGTACATACACATTCGCCTTGGGCGGTTTCGTTTGCGCAGGCTGGCAGAGAGATACCAGCAGCAGGGACGACACAGGGGGATTATTTTTATGGAGCGATTCCTGTAACAAGAGAAATGAAGAAAGAAGAGATCATTGAGGACTATGAAAAACAAACAGGAATGGTAATAATTGAAACTTTTAAAGAAAAACAAATAAATCCAAATCAAGTTCCTGGGGTTTTGGTCAATGATCATGGGCCTTTCACATGGGGAACGTCTCCAAAAAATGCTGTCCACAATTCTGTTGTATTGGAACAGGTTGCTGCAATGACTTATCATACTCTGCAGTTAAATCCGAATGGAATAGAAATGAGTCAGGACTTATTGGATAAACATTATTTAAGAAAACATGGAAAAAATGCGTATTATGGTCAGGAGTAAATAAAGAATAAAGGGTGTGTTGTAATGATAGAGCAGAGAGAAAGAGAATTTTGGTTTGTAGTTGGCAGTCAGCATTTATATGGAGAAGAAACATTAAATCAGGTAAAAGAACATGCAAAGGAAATTGCAGATGCACTGAATGAGAATGAGAGCTTGCAATATAAATTGAAATTTAAAGCGCTCGTAACAACTGCAGATGAAATTACAGCAGTTGTAAAAGATGCGAATTATGAAGATAAGGTAGCAGGGATTGTTACATGGATGCATACTTTTTCACCAGCAAAAATATGGATTCCAGGAATGAAGTTACTGCAAAAACCATTACTTCATTTCGCAACACAATATAATCGGGAACTTCCATGGAAAACAATTGATATGGATTTTATGAATTTGAATCAAAGTGCACATGGTGATAGAGAATATGGTTTTTTAAATGCACGTTTACGAAAAAATAATAAAATTATAGTTGGTCATTGGGCAGATAAATCGGTTCAAACAGAAATAGCTGATTGGATGGTTTCCGCAGCAGGGTATATCGAAAGTCAAAATATTAAAGTCGCTCGTTTTGGTGACAATATGCGCAATGTCGCAGTTACGGAAGGAGACAAGGTGGAAGCGGCCATTCAGTTTGGCTGGACTGTTGACTATTTTGGCATTGGCGATTTAGTAGCTGAAATGTCCAAGGTTACGGATGCGGAGATTGAAGAGACTTATACAGTTTGTCAGTCACTATATGATTTTGAATATGGTGAAAATGAATCTGCGTATTTTGAAGCGCATGTAAAAGAGCAAATCAAAATAGAAATTGCATTAAGAAGATTTTTAGATGCTGGTGGATATACAGCTTTCACTACAAATTTTGAGGATTTGCATGGCATGAAACAGCTGCCTGGAATGGCTGTTCAGCGATTGAATGCTGAAGGTTACGGTTTTGCCGGGGAAGGTGATTGGAAAACCGCCGCATTAGATCGTTTAATGAAAATCATGGCTAATAATATTTCTACTGGTTTTATGGAGGACTATACGTATAACCTTTCGGAAGGAAATGAATATATTTTACAGTCTCATATGCTAGAGGTTGATCCAACTTTAGCAAATACGAAACCGCGTGTAGTTGTACAGCCATTGGGAATTGGTGACCGGGAAGATCCGGCACGTCTGGTATTTGATGGAAAGGCTGGCGAGGGTGTTGTCGTTTCCATGCTTGACTTGGGCAGCCATTACCGGTTAATGATTAACAAGGCAGAGCTGGAAGAACCAGCTGAAGAGGCACCAAACTTACCTGTAGCAAGAGTAATTTGGAAGCCATATCCAAACTTTAAAGATGGTGTTAGAAGATGGATTGAATCGGGTGGCGGACATCATACTGTGGTATCACAGGAATTGTCAGTGGAGCAAATCGAAGACTGGGCGAAAATGGTAGATTTAGAGTATATTGTGATTGCATAATTTACTGCAGTGTACTGGATACGCGGTACATTGAGATAACTATGATAGTAAAAGTAGAGCCTAAAGACAAGAATGGGGATGAAAAAAACCCCACTGAATGAAGTTTCATTTTATAAGAATTTGACGGGAGCCAGCCATATTGTTTAGCAGAGTTGGCCCCTTTTAGTGTTTAATGTTATTAAGGAAAGGGTGGAGGATAGATGGCAGCAGATGTTTTAGATTTAGAAAAAACAGCCCTTGGTATAGAACTTGGTTCAACGAGAATTAAAGCAGTTTTAGTTGGTTCTGACCACATGCCTATTGCGAGCGGGGAATTTGGCTGGGAAAACCGCTTTGAAGATGGAATATGGACGTATGATTTAGAACAGGTATGGGAAGGATTGCAAGCTGCATATCGCCAATTGGCAGAAACCGTAAATCGTAAATTCGGAGTACAATTAACAAAGGTTGGATCCATAGGATTTTCAGGGATGATGCATGGTTATCTGCCCTTTGATGCTTCAGGAAAACAACTGGCACCATTTAGAACGTGGAGAAATACAACAACGGAAGAAGCTGCTAAAGAATTAACTGCGCTGTTTCAATTCAATATTCCGCAGCGCTGGAGCATTGCGCATCTTTATCAAGCGATATTAAATAAGGAAAAACATGTTGAAAAGGTTGATTTTCTAACCACATTGGCAGGCTATGTGCATTGGCAATTAACTGGGGAAAAGGTGCTGGGAGTAGGAGAAGCATCAGGAATGTTCCCAATTAATTCCACGGTTGCAGGCTATGATGCTTACATGTTAAAGCAATTCAATCAACTGCTTGATAAGCATAATTACAATTGGACACTGGAAGAGATTCTCCCAGAGGTTAAAACAGCAGGGGTACATGCGGGTTATTTAACAGAAGAAGGTGCAAAGTTATTAGATCCAACAGGCATGCTGCAAGCAGAAATACCTTTATGCCCACCTGAGGGAGATGCTGGAACAGGAATGACAGCTACGAATACAGTAGCAGAGCATACTGGAAATGTTTCAGCAGGAACTTCCATTTTCGCAATGATTGTTTTGGAAAAAGAGCTTTCAGATTACTATATAGAAATTGATATGGTGAATACCCCTACTGGTAAACCTGCAGCGATGGTACACTGCAATAATTTTACATCTGATATTAACGCATGGGTCAGTTTGTTTGCTGAATTTGCCGAAGTGATTGGTGCGAATGTTGAAATGGAAAAGGTGTTCAGCCATCTATTTGAACAGGCAATGCTGGCGGATCCAGATGTTGGCGGGTTAGCAAACTGCAGTTATTATTCAGGTGAACCAATTACAAGGTTTGAGGAAGGGCGTCCGTTATTTGTACGTATGCCTGATAGTAATTTTACTTTATCTAATTTTATGCGAACACAGCTTTACTCTGCTCTAGCAACGTTAAAAATTGGCATGGACATTTTAACAACGGAAGAAAAGGTAGAAATAGAATCGATTCTTGGACATGGCGGCTTTTTTAAAACGGAAAAAGTTGGTCAACAGCTGATGGCAGATGCCTTTGGTGTACCTGTTTCCGTAATGCGCACTGCAGGAGAAGGCGGACCATGGGGCATGGCTTTGCTCGCTGCATATTCCAATAACAAAAAAGAGAATCAAACACTTGAAGCGTATCTTGCAGAAGAAATATTTGCCAAAGAAGTGGTTAAAACAATGGACCCTGTGGCAGAAGGAATGGAGAGCTTTTCGAATTATATGGAGCGTAATCAGGCTTTGTTGAAGGTGGAGCGTGCAGCAGTAGATGTGCTGAAGGAGGGACGGGGACAGTAGAATGCTGTCCCTTTTATTTAAAGATAAGAAAGTATAAAATTTTTGCAGGAAACTGCATGATAACATAAACAGTC
>DAMDKS010000036.1:8138-42730 GCA_032085455.1 Oceanobacillus sp. | reverse complement strand
TTTCAATGCCTATTTTTTATTGGATGTCAATCATTATTTTTAGGTAAACTTAAATCACATTCTCAAGCCCAAGCGTTGCTGTCTTTGGTACGGCTCCTGGCATGTTTGCCACCGCATAATGTACTACACCATATTTCTCATATGTTGGATCGTCATGGGTCGTCACCCGATCAGACGTTTCAAAAATTCCACCTTGGTCAATCGCTACATCAACAATTACTGCTTTGTTTTTCATTTCCTTGACCATCTCTTCCGTAACAAGTTTTGGAGCTTTTGTACCTGGAATTAATACAGCTCCTACCACCAAGTCCGCATCTTTCACTGCTTTTGCGATATTATAAGGATTAGAAATCAAAGTCTCGACGCGCTTACCGAATAATTGATCAAGTTCCTTTAGACGTTTCGGATTCAAGTCGATAATTCGCACCTTGGCTCCAAGTCCCAAGGCTATTTCAGCAGCGTTCGTTCCAACGACCCCTCCACCAATAACTGTCACATTCCCTCGTTCCACACCTGGAATACCACTTAAGAGGATTCCCTGACCACCGTACCGTTTTTGTAAAAATTGCGCTCCTATTTGTGGTGCAATTCTACCAGCAATCTCACTCATTGGTGCTAGTAGCGGAAGCGTTCCATCTGTTTCTTGAACCGTTTCATAAGCAATACTTGTTACCTTTTTCTCTACCAATCGTTTGGTAAGTTCTGGTTCCGCTGCTAAGTGCAAGAATGTAAATAATGTTAAGTCTTCACGAAAATATTGGTACTCTTTCTCAAGTGGCTCTTTTACTTTAATAACCAATTCTTCCTCCCAGGCTTCCTTTGCCGTACCAACAATTTTTGCACCGACTGCTTTATAGTCTTCATCTGTAAATTCAGAACCCAGTCCTGCTTTTGTTTCCACTGTTACTTTATGACCTGCTTTTACTAAGCGATCCACCCCGGAAGGTGAAATCGCTACTCTATTTTCATTATTTTTTATTTCTTTAGGTACACCTATTTTCATTTAAACAGTCTCCTTACCTTATTTATTTTCAGCAAAAACTTCATTTAAAACCTGCAAAATGAAATCAATGTCTTCATCTGTTGAGGATAACGGCGGACTGAGCGTTAAAATATTGTTCTGTCCTGCAACCGTATCCCCGTTTTTACCAATGATTAAGCCTTTTGCTTTACATGCTCCAATAAGTTTAGCAATCCGATCATTAGCAGCAGGTTCCTTCGTCTCCTTTTCTTCTACAATTTCAATTCCAACAAGGAGGCCCAATCCCCGGACATTACCTACGCTCGGATAATTTTCCAGCTCTTTTAATCCTTGTAACAGCTTGGCGCCTAATTGTTTGGATCGCTCAAATAAATTCTCGCGTTCCATAATTTCAATATTCTTAAGTGCAACGGCACAAGCTGCGGGATTACCTCCAAACGTGTTCACGTGACGGAAATAACGATAGTCTTCCATTCCCTTGAACGCTTCGTAAATATCTTTACGAACAGCAGTAATGGATAACGGTAAATACGCGCTCGTTAAGCCTTTTGCCATCGTAATAATGTCTGGCTTAATGCCGAACTGCTGGTGACCGAATGCCTTTCCAGTCCTGCCAAAACCACAGATGACTTCATCAATAATGAGCAGGACACCATGACACTCACAAATACGCTCCACTTCCTGAACATACACTTCATCCGGCATGATGACTCCACCCCCAGTAATGAGTGGCTCCATGATTACTGCTGCGATGGATTCCTTTTGTTCATAATTAATCGTCTCTTCAATTTCTCTTGCCTTCTGTAAGTTGTATTCTTCTACTGTCAAATTATCTGGCTTACGGTAACTATCCGGTGGAGAGACATGTAAGAAACCAGACGTGAGTGGTTCATATTTATATTTCCTTAATGCCTGCCCTGTTGCTGATAGTGCCCCCATTGAACCACCGTGATAAGCACGATAGCGGGAAATTACTTTGTAGCGATTGGGATCTCCGTTTTGCTGGTGATATTGGCGGGCAATTTTAAATGCAACTTCATTCGCATCCGATCCACTATTGGAATAGAACATCACATAGTCATCTTCCAGCATGCTATTAATCTTTGCTGCCAGTTCAATCGCTGGCTTATGACTATTCGTCATCGGTGTATATGCCATTTTTTTCATTTGCTCTGCAGCAGCCTCAGCCAATTCTTCTCTTCCGTAGCCTACATTCACACACCATAGTCCAGACATACCGTCTAGATAACGATTCCCATTCTGATCGGTAATCCAGGAACCTTCTCCTTCCTCCACAATCAGTGGTGCTCCCTCTTCACGATATGGGGAAATATGATGCCAAACATATTGACGATCCTTTTCTTCCAGTGATAATTGTTCCTTTTTTTGCAGCGCCTTCATTTTAAATCTCCCTTCCAATTTTTTTACAAAATGTATAGTTTGTATTTCATGTTGCTTTTAAAATGCGACTGTAACTTTATTCAATTACGTGGATTGACATAACTCCAATTCCATTCCATAATTAAGTTTATACTGTTCTGAAAATAATATCATCTTACATAAAGTAAAATTTTCAAGAAATTTATTATACAATTTGGAGGGAAACTGATGGATAATTTTAAGGTGACAGTAAAAGATATATTAAAACGAAAGTTATTTGAAAAGGCAACGTTAATTACTGGTGAAAAGGGGGTCAACCGAGAGATTAAATGGACGCATATTCTAGAAATGGAAGCGTTTGATTCTTTTATCAATGGTGGAGAACTCATTTTAACAACTGGCTCTAACATGCAGCTCGATTTAAAAGAGGGAATTTCAGAGTTAATAAAATTAATTAATCTGGAAGTTTCAGGTCTCTGTATAGAACTTGGGACACATGTACAGGAAATTGATCCTGCAATTATCGAATATGCTAATGAACATGACTTCCCAATTATTATCTTCCCTGATGTCGTAAAATTTGTAGATATTACCCAGGATTTACATACAATTATCATTAATAGTCACCATGAACAGCTAAAGCATCTCCATGAACTTTCCAATACGTTTAACGAATTATCCTTAGAACCAAACGGCATTTTGAAAATATTAAAGAAGTTATATGAATCTTTTCATTTGAATATCTTGCTTGTTTCAGATGATAAACAATTATTTTACTACCCACTTAAAAATAAAAAACAAGCTGAAGCTATTCTTTCTCAAATTAACAAAAAGAGAGAAGTCCAGCCATATCACGAATTCCTTTTTAAAGATGACTATTATACTACCTTCCCAATCAAAGGTCTTGGATCTTCGTGGGGAGATTTATATATTCAACAACGAAGCAGAGAATTGGATGACTTTACTTTCTCTATTATTGACCGTGCCACTTTAGCCATTGCCCAGATTATGCTTAGAAATAAAACAATTGAGGAGAAGAAGCAGAATCAAGAAGAGAATCTAGTACAACAATTATTACATGGAGAAGAATATGAGTCCACAGCCGCTATAAAGTTTTTACCTGCCCCGGCTGAAAATCTCTATTACCGCTTAATCATCATTGAAAATGACTCTTCTCAAAACGAATTGAGAGAAGAAGATTGGGAAGAGACTAAGCTTCAGCAATCGATTATTCTCCGCTCTATTTTTAAAAGACATAATTTTTTCCCAGCGTTCTCTATTATGAAGAATAATATTGCTGTGATTGCTTCCTATTATAAAAGCAGTTCTTCAAATAGAGACGCTGACACGTTCACATTGATTATGGAAGCAATTAGAAACAGTAATAAAGATAATATTTTTCGGGGGAAAGATTGTTATATTGGCGTTAGCAGTCTGGAAAAGGACTATTCAAAATTAAATAAGTGTTACGATGAAGCAAGTGCAGTACTAGCAATACAAAAAATGGATATTTTAAATAGTTTATTCTTTGAAGATATTGGAATTTATCGGTTGTTAATTAACCTTCCTAAACAAGAGTTGGAAGCATATGTCTCTGATTACTTAGAACCGTTGCTTGACCAACAACAAATGAAAAATGATTTAATGTTAACACTTGCTGTGTACTTGGAAACAATGGGATCCAAAAAGGAAACATCAAAACGACTATCTATTGTAAGGCAGACATTGTATCACCGACTGGATAAAATTGAAGAGCTAATGGGGGTAGATTTTATGGAACCCACGAATCGGCAGGCGATTGAATTAGCGATTGGTGCCTATGCGTTGTTAAATGGAAGAAGAAAGATTAACCATACTGAAATTAAATAAAGACATAAAAAAAGAATGGGATAGATCTACTTTTAAAGCCTTGAAATCGGATTTAGGCATGCGACCTGTTTATCATCAATCAGCCAAACAAACCTAAGGTCATTTATTCATTGGTGTATTGGCCTATCATTTAATAATCAGTATTGAATATCAATTAAGAGAAATGGAGGACCATCGTGACTGGGCGACAATCAACAAACAGCTTTCCACCTATCAACGGTCAACTGTCATGATGACACATAAAGAGAGGCAAATTCATCATATCCGAGTATCTGGTATGCCTGAAAAAAATCACAATGAAATCTACAAGTTATTGCATGTAAAAGATCCGTTAAAAAGAAAATATGAAATTGTCGGGAAGAGATTGTAGTGACCAAATCAAAAATAGAAATCCCTTCATACAGGGATTTCTAGGGATTCTAATCGAAAGTTGGGATAGAAAAATATAATTAAGCTACTATTAGTGAAAGAATAGAAACTAAGATTCAAATAAAATAAAAAAACGAAAACAGCCATTATTAAAATCGCTGTTTTCGTTTTTTTATGGATATTTCTATCATATTTAGTTACCTAAATTTTAAATAAAATCCATTACTTTGTGGATGAAATACAAAGGAACTTTATAGCATCATCCGTTTTGTTTAACCAATAGTGTGGTGTAGATGCATCAAGGAAAACGCTATCATAAGAAAATAATGTATATTCCTCGTTATTTAACAAGATAGTTAAGACCCCCTCTAATACAAATAAAAATTCTTGCCCTTGATGAGTGAAGTTACTCCCCCGATTATCCCCAGGATTTAATATGATTAAATTTGGTATAAATAATGGATTTTCCATATTACCTGTTAGGTCACTATAAATGAATTTGGTCCGCTTTAACGATTTATCATGATCATCTGACCTCGTTATAATTGATTTAGAGCTTCCTTCAGTAATAGAAAAAAAGTAACTTGGACTAACACCTAATGCTTCAGATATTTTCTTAAATGATTCTAAGGTTGCGGAAGTTTTAGAGTGTTCAAGCTGTGAAATGAAACTAATCGATAAGCCAGTTTTGTTAGAAATCTCCTTTAATGTCATCTTTCTTTTGTTTCGTAACGCTTTAATTTTCAATCCCAAATCTTTTTCCATTTTATCTTCCTTCTCTAATATTTTTCAGTACTAATTAAACTCTGTCTTTAGAATATATAAAAATGCAAGTACTATCAAAGATTTTACTGCTATGTCACCAACGATAAGAAGATTATTAGAATTCCTCGAAGACTTTAGAAATCTATTCATACAAAGTATAGCATGGTTTTTAATTTAAGTTAATATTACCAAAAAATTAAAAATAGATACTGTTATTGACATAAAATGTTCAGTGACACTATAACTCGAAATTTGTACACTATTGAAATTTAAATGTAATTGAAGACTAAATTATTTACTAAAAGAATCTGAAATGGATGGAGATAGGATAACGTAATAAGTTTATTAAATGAACTAGCTTTTCATGGAGTTTCTAGAGACGAGGGAATATTCAAAAAACACATTTAGCATCATAGCTATTATAACGACAAGATTGTTCCCTGAACATGTTAGTACGAAGTATTTATCCAACCCTAAGGTTTGGATTCAATTCTCCGATTATAAGCTAGACTGCTGGTTCATATGATAAAGTTACTTATAAATAGGTTTATAACTGTAATCTGTATTCCATTGTTTGAAACTATATACTGGAAGAAAAAGATGTTCATCAATCACTTTCAATAAAATGTAGACGCTCTTTTGCAACATTTAAACGGCATGATGAAAAGAGCGATTGTATGATGTACTAATTAAAGCAATTATAGCTAAATTTCTTTTAATAGTCATATTAAAGATGATATTCTAACACTGCTTTTCTTAACACTCTATTAAAGTTTTTTGCCACTTTATCACGAAAAGCAGCTAACTAACGTTGTATTTAATTATGCTTCTATCTTCGCTTATACTAATAACATGATAATACCAAACTATAATATAAAATTAGTGTTCTCCTTGAGGATATGGCTTTTTTATAAACTTTACATAATATATAACCAACAACAATGAACCTACTATGGAAAAAATGCCCATAATACTATATAGATAGCTGCCACCTAATATATCTAACACTAGACCACCAATTGACGAACTAATAACACCTGATATTCCAAATAGCATAGTGGCAAATAGCAAATGTCCTGTAGATTGCATATTTTTTGGTAAAATACTTGTAACAAACGCAAAAGAAGACATATAAAAAACAGCAAATGAAGGACCATTTAGTAATTGAAATAAAAATAATATATTTGGCTCTTTGATAATAGAATAGGCAAACCAGCGAATTGAATAAAATATACCTGCGATGATAATAAAATGAATCACATGCAATCTTCTAAACCATAAATAACTAGTCGAATACACAATTGCCTCTCCTAATAAGGCCATCGCCCAAGCTGTCCCCACCTGACTTTCAAACCCTCCAAGTTCACTAACATATAAACCAATAAAGCTATCATTTGCCCTTTGGGTTAATGCAAGAAACATTGCGAACAACAAAAACAATGTAAACTTTCTATTTTTAAGTATTCCCTTTATGTCCCCTAAACTTATTTTACTATTTTTCTCATAATCTGCATCCGGTACATAAATTACTATAATAAGTAGCATTACGATTAATGGAATTAACAAAAATAGAATTAAATCAATACCTATTTTATGTAAAATAAACCCTATTGTAAATGAAGCGATGCAAAATCCCACAGATCCCCAAACCTTTATTCCACCAAAAGATACCCCATGTTTTAGAGCCATGCGTTGAGATAAACTATCTGTTAATGATCCTATTGGGATTGCAAAGAAAAATAAAATAAAAGCAAATAGAAGAATTAAAAAATAACTTCCCATATTAAAGAAAATTACACTAGCACCTAAAAAACCAAATAGACAAATTTGAATGATCCTTTTTACTGTTTTATGTTTATCACTCATATACCCCCAAAAAGGTTGAGCAAATATGGATGCAAGTGGTCCCACAGCCAATACAAATCCTATATGGCTATTACTTAACCCTTTATGTTGCAAATAAATAGGTAAAAATCCAACAATAATAGCGTTTGTCGCCCAATACCCGAACGAGAATGCTTTTAATTGTTTTAAACTATTACTAGTATGTAGCAACTTAAAAAAACACCTCGGTTCATCTTATTTATAAATATTTAGGTAAACGATTTAATCCTTTCAGTACGTAACAGTAAAGTCTTTAAACGTTACGTACTTATTGAGAAAATTTATATAATACATTTGGATGAACCATAAAATACAGTTATGGATTGCAGAGAAAGGCTAGGCACCACACACTTTCCTCCCTTTATATAAACGGGTCATCTCCATTTCCAAACGTTCTTCCTACAATTAAACTTAAAGATTAACTATTTTACTTCAAAAATCATTTCAATTTCTACCGGACTGTCTGCTGGCAATTCATTTGTTGCAATAGCAGCACGAGCATGTTTCCCAGTCTCCCCGAATACTTCCTCAAGTAATTCAGAAGCTCCATTTAAAACTTGCGACTGTTTTTTAAATCCAGGTGAAGAATTAATGAATCCAGTTAATTTGACAAATTGTTTAATCTGATTCAAATTTCCCACTTCCTGTTTAGCCATTGCAAGAAGATTAATCATACAAATTTTTGCAGCCTCATAGCCTTCTTCTAAGGTAAGTTCATCTCCCAATTTACCTGAATACTTTAATTTCCCATTTACCCTGCATTCAGAACCGGAGGTAAAAACAATGTTTCCAACCTTTCTTGTTGGAACATAAACTGCTACTGGCTTTGGTGCTTCCGGTAATTCAATTGATAATTCTTTTAATCTCTTTTCAAAGTCTTTCATATTCGATTCTCCTTTAACCTTTTAAGATTGGTATGAAAATAACCTTCAATTTGCTCTTGTAAGAACAAATAATAATTAGGGTTCAGTATAAATGGCAAAATACAGTATGATTGTCTCCAATTTCCCTCTTCTCTGGTTTTACTTGTTTACATATATCCATCGCTTTCGGACACCTTGTGTGAAAAATACAACCCGAAGGCGGATTAACAACAGAGGGAATTTCTCCCCTTAATTTAATTTGTTCCTTTTTCTTTCTTGGGTCTGCAATAGGGATTGAACTTAATAAAGCCTGAGTATAAGGATGCTTAGGAGAAGTAAACAAATCATCTGTGACAGCCTCTTCTACTAAATGACCTAAATACATTACCCCTATCCGGTCTGATATATGACGAACAACACTTAAATCATGAGCAATAAATAAATAAGTTAAGTTTAAATCATCGCGTATATCTTCCAATAAGTTAATAATCTGTGATTGAATAGATACGTCTAATGCAGAAACTGGTTCATCAAATATAATTAATTTTGGATTGACTGCCAATGCACGTGCTAATCCTATTCGCTGACGCTGTCCTCCAGAAAATTCATGGGGGTGTCGATAATAATGTTCTTGCTTTAACCCTACTTTTTCTAATAAATCCATCACTTTTTCCATACGTTCGGAACTATTTTTCCCAATACTATGAATAGCCAAAGGTTCTTCAATAATTTTCCCTACTGTTTTACGTGGGTTTAATGAAGAATAGGGATCTTGAAAAACCATCTGCATTTCTTTTCTAAACTTTTTCATTTCCGCCTTATTCAGACTGAAAATATCTTTACCATAAATTTCAGCAGATCCAGCTGTATGGTCTGTTAACCTTAGCAAGGTTCTTCCTGTTGTACTTTTGCCACAGCCTGATTCACCTACTAGGCCATACACTTCACCTTCATATAATTCAAAGGATATTTCTTCAACTGCATGTACATATTTCTTTCCTTTTAGTAGACCACTACGAAGTGGGAAATACTTTTTCATGCCTTCTACTTTTAATAATAGTTCGGATCTATCTTTGATTGCTAACATGATATTCATCCTCCCTTGTTGCTAAAACATCCTCATAATTCCAACATTTCACTTTATGACCAGTAGAATATTCAATGTAATCTGGATCAACTAGGCATTGTTCTGTTGCAAATGTACACCTCTCTCGGAAGGGACAGCCCTGCGGTTCCTCGTGCAAACTTGGTACAGTACCCTCAATAACGTATAATTTCTCATTTTTATTGCCATCTATATGTGGAATAGATTTCATCAACCCTCTAGTGTATGGATGTAATGGTTTTTCAAACAGCGTTACAACATCCGCTTCTTCTACAATTTGTCCATAATACATTACAGCAACTCGAGTGCATACTTCTGCAACAACTGCTAAATCATGTGTAATCAAGATAATCCCCATATTAAACTTTTCTTTCAATTCATCCATAAGTGTTAAGATTTGTGCTTGAATCGTAACGTCAAGAGCTGTGGTTGGTTCATCCGCTATTAATAATGAGGGATTACAAGACAGTGCCATTGCAATCATCACCCTTTGACGAAGACCTCCTGATAATTCATGAGGGTAATTTTTCAATCTTCTTTCTGGATCTGGAAGTCCAGCCAAACGCAGAATCTCTACCGCTCTCTTTCTCGCTTCTTTTTTGTTTATCTTCTGATGCTTTAGGATAACCTCCATTAATTGATTACCAATAGTATAAACAGGATTTAATGAACTCATTGGGTCTTGAAAAACCATTGAAATTTCTTTTCCGCGAATTTGTTTCATTTTATTTTCTGGTAATTCCAATAAGTTTTTTCCTTTGAAATTAACTTTTCCTTCATAAAAGGTGGTGTTTTTATCTAACAACCTTAAAATTGATTCAGATGTGACACTTTTCCCACTTCCAGACTCTCCAACCATTCCCAAAGTTTCGCCACGATTTACAGAAAATGATACGTTGCGAATTGCTCTGACTTTTCCCATATCAGTTTTAAAGTATGTTTCTAAATCCTTAACTTCCAACAAATTATCTGTCACATATTACACCTCCATGTGTTAATCACTCAAGATATATAATATTAAACGTTTTTATACAATTTAGAAGCAATTATTGAATCATTTGTTTTTTGTACGAGGATCTAACAAATCACGAAGACCATCACCAAATAAATTGATACCTAGTACAAATAATATGATTGCTCCACCAGGAAACACTGTCATCCACCATGCTTTTCTTATAACGTCCTTCCCTTCATACAAAATGTTTCCAAGACTTGGGTCTGGGGCGGGAATTCCTGCTCCTAAAAAACTAAGCATTGCTTCAGTTATAATAGAAATAGCAAAAATGAATGACGCTTGCACGATTAAGGGAGATATAACATTGGGCGTGATATTCCTCCAGATAATTCGAATCGAATTGGAACCCATGGACTTAAGTGCTTCAATATATGTCTGTTCTCTAACTACCACGGCCGAAGATCTTACTATTCGTGCAATAGAAGGAAAGTAAACAACAGACAATGCAATAATCACATTTTTCAAATGCGGTCCAAGTGCCGCTACAAGAGCAAGTGCCAATAAAATAGGAGGAAAAGCTAATAAACCATCACAAATACGCATTAAAATATGATCAAGCACTTTGTAATACGATGCATATAATCCGAAAATCAATCCAATAATGCTAGAGATTGCGGTTACTGAGGCTCCTACTAAGATAGAAGCTCTTACTCCATAAACAACTCTGGTATATACGTCCCTCCCAAATGTATCTGTGCCAAACCAATAGTCACTATTCGGCGCCAATAACCTATTGGCTGTATCCATCTGTAATGGTGTATATGGGGTGATAAATGGTGCTAAAATTGCAACTAGTATCGATGTCACGAATATAACGAATCCGATGATTAACATTTTATTACTTTTAATCTGGTATAAAAATTTACGTCTATTTTCTTTTTTTATCTTTTTACTTATTGTCATTACATCTGGCTTTAGTATACTTTCCTCCATTTTACTCAATCCCCCTTGTCAAGCCTTACACGTGGATCAATAACGCCGTATAATAGATCTATAATTAAATTCATAAACACATAAATTGTAGCAATAATTAACACCACTCCTTGAATGACTACAAAATCACGCCGTTCAATTGAGTTAACTACCAACTGTCCTATACCAGGTATATTAAATACAAACTCTATTACTACTGCACCAGCAATTAGTGTAACAAAACTATGTCCAATTACCTCTATAATCGTAACAAACGCATTCCGTAGAGCATGTTTATAAATGACGATACTTTCACTTAATCCTTTAGAACGGGCTGTCTTAATAAAGTTTTGTGTTAATGTTTCTATCATTGATGACCTAGTCATTCTCGTTATAAGTGCCGACTGCATATAACCTAGAGACAACGCTGGTAGAATCAAAAACTTAAGATGCGTTAGGAACCCTGCAGACAATGGCTGATATCCGCTTGCGGGTAACCAGCCAAGTTCTACAGATACTAACATAATTAGCAATAGACCCAATAAAAAACTAGGCACAGAAATTCCTAATAATGCAATACTCATAACACCCTGATCAGTAGCTGAACCTCTTTTTACTGCTGATAATATACCTAATGGAATTGCAATCACTATCGCTATAATTTGAGACAGTATACTTAAGGATAATGTAGGTCCTAAGTAATTTAAAAATACTTTAGTAACAGGTTCTTTCAAGTACAATGATTGTCCAAGGTCGCCTCGAATTGCATCGAAAGCCCAAGTGAAAAACTGTTCTGGCAGTGGACGATTTAAGCCAAGTTTTGTACGTAATGCTTCTAATTGTTCAGGGGAGGCTTCAGAACCCAATATGACGGTTGCAGGATCCCCTGGCGTTATATGAACAATTAAGAAAACAACGATAGCTACAATAATTAATACTGGAATGGTAGAAAATATTCTATTAATAATATAACGTAGCATCTGCAAAACTCCTTTTATTTAATAGAAACTCCCCAGTATATATTTCCATTTGCGAAATTTGACGTTCCTTCAATTCCGTTAGATGCTCCCAAAATCAATCGATCACTGGGCTTCAATACTGGAACATAATCATAAAATGCGTCTTGTAAATCTTTCACTGCCTCAGTTGCTTCTTCCTGATTATCAGCATATTTAATATTATTTACTGCCTCTTCAATTTCTGGGCTTTCTGTCCATCCAGCCCAACTAGGATTAAAATATAAATAATTAATCGGTAATGTTTCAGTTCCCAAATCAACTATATAAATATCCCAGTTATCCGGATCCTCTCGGTACTCTAATGCTGTCGCGAATTCATAAGAATCAATAGTAGCTTTTACTCCCATTTCTTCAAGTTGCTGCTGAAGACTGATTGCAGTATTATGATGACTTGTACTATCACTTGTTAAAATAGTAATTTCTTCACCATCATAACCACTTTCATCTAAAAGGTTTTTAGCCTTTACTTTATCATTTTGGTTATACAATTCATTTCCCTCTTCTGTATACCAATTCACTTGATCTTTCAAACTAAGGGATGGGTTTAAATTATAAAAATCATCAGCTGAATATACACCATTTGATAATGCGACATTATCAAGCCCCACTAAAATTGCTTGCCTAGCAGTTTTTTGTTTGAACGGTCCTTGTTTTTTATTGAAAATAATATAATCTGTTCCCGCTTCAAAAGTGAAAGGATCTACATTTTCATCCGCATCAAGTTCATCAAAGTTATCATATGGCAATGAGTTTGCAAGGTTGTATTCACCAGTCAACAAACTAGAAACACGTGTTGAATCATCTGATACGAAGTCAACGAAAACAGTATCAACCAAAGCTATTTTTTCTCCCGCCAGACCATTTTGCTCTCCTTCAACCGGTTCGTAATCATCAAATTTTTCATATTCTGCATGTTGGTCAGACTGATACTCTTTTAATTTAAAAGGGCCTGTTCCTATATATTCCTCTACACCTTGTTCACTCGCTACATCTATTATACTTTTTGGCATAATTGCAGGGAATTGTGGTGGAATTGCCAAAATATCTAATGCAACAAAAGAAGGTTCTTTTAATTTCATTACAACTTCATATTCATCTACTTCATCAAACTCAAATTCTCCCAAAATTCTTTTAGAAGTATCATGTAAGTCTCTCCATCTGTTCATAGAAGCAACAACATCTTTAGCAGTCATCTCCTCCCCATTATGGAACTTTATACCTTCTCGCAATTTAAAAATTATACTTTTTTGATCTTCACTTATCTCCCACTCTTTGGCGAGCATAGGTTGTACCTCATATTCATTGTCATAAACCACAAGTGTTTCATAAATAGGTCTAGCTATTTCCATAGTCATAGTCGAACCAGTAATATGTGGATCTAATGAAGGGGGTATCCCTTGCAAAGCCACTTTGATATTTTTACTCCCGTCTATTTCTGAACTACCACTTTCATTTGTTTTTTCTCCAGAGCAAGCAGACAGAATCAAGATTAGCGTTATCAAAAAGAATAATAGAGCAAACTTATTAGTTTTCATTTGTAATAACCCTCCCTTGACTTTATAATTTTCCTACCTTCATATACTCTAAGCCTTTAGTTATTTTTATGTCTTCCTCCGCTATATTGGATGTAAGTATGTCAGCTGACTTTTGTGCTTCAGATACAATTTCATCTTCATTAACCGTTAAAAACTTACCGTTCAAATAAAGTGTTTTTCCATCAACCATGACTTGACAAACTTCTTCCCCTCTTGCAGAATAAACGAGGTTTGGAACGTGATTTCTTAATGGGGTTTTAATCACAGGTACCATAGCTTTCGATGAGAGGTCGACAAAGATGATATCAGCCTTTTTATCCTTCTCAATTGAGCCAACTTCATCTCCAATTCCAAATGCTTGTGCCCCTTCAATCGTTGCCATTCTAAGTACCTTCCATGCCGGCATTACTTCAGGATCATCATATTTAATTTTATTAAATAAAGCGGTTAACTTCATTTCGTTTATAATTTGATTACAATTATTCCCAGGTGCCTGATCTGAACCTAGTGCGGATAGACCCCCCGCCTCGAGAAATGGCTTTACTGGTGGTACTTCCCCTCTAATAATTCCTATACTTCCTGAACAAAGGGTCATGGAAGCTCCACTTTTTGCTAGGATTCTTGCTTCTTCATCTGTTGCATCCGTCATATGAACAGCTACTAATCTCTCATCTAAATAATCAAGCTCATCTAGGTATTGGATAGTTCTTTTATTGTATCTACCTATCATCTGTTTGGTTTCTCTAGCTGCCTGGGTTGTATGCATATGAATTTTTAAATCTTTTTCTACTGCAATTTCTTTTATCTTCATTAACAGATCTGTGCTCAGAAAATCTGGGGCTTGTGGGCCCAGCATAGTGGTAATTCGATTATTATCCCTTCCATGCCACCTTTCAATCAAATCTAAATTGGCATTAAGAGTGTTTTCTCCAATTGCTTTTTCAAATGGATAAAGATCTTCTTCTTCTAATTCATCTAGTACATCCGGAACCTCTCTAATAGTTGTCGTTAATCTACCACGAGCACCTAAATTATTTATAAAAGATGCAACCTCATCCATATTTGAACCATAATCTCCAAAAGTTGTCGTTCCAGATGCTAGTCCTTCTAGAATATTCATTTTACTTGCTGGATTAGCATATTCATTTGTTATAAAGCTAGAAAAGGGACCGATTCCCTTATGCATCCATTTTCGTGTATCTTGGGCAAGACCTCGAATAATTGAAAGGTTTGTATGCATATGTGCATCGATAAATCCTGGTAAAACCATTTTATTTGTTGCATCTATTGTTTCATCTGCTTCAAATTCATTCATTAAATCTTTTGTATTTCCAACTGAAATAATTTTCCCACGATCAATAGCAACTGCACCAGCGTCAATATATCCTACCCCATCACCTTGCATTGTAAATAAATCTGCATTTACGATTAATGTATCTACCTTCAAAATACTTCCTCCTTTGAAAATAATGGTTTTTTGAACAAAATACATCAAATTAATCTTTTATTACTAAAGTGGTTTACTATTTTTCCCTTTTTACATAAGTAACGTTTCTTGTCTTCCGTTGAATCCAATCACCTCCTCAAATATTCAAAGGACAGTAAATTACCAGCTTAAATATATTTTTAAACTTGCTGTAAGTTACCCCCTATAAGTACTGCATCATTCCATATTTTTATACATGGTGAATATTCAATTAATTTTAAAAAGATTAGGAGATTAATAGCACTTTCTAATTAATAAACAAAAGATAAAATGAATCCGCTTACAGTGATTTCATTACTAAGTTCCTGTTCATTTAAAAATTCCAAAGTACTTATCATATAATTTTTGAGATTAACGAATTTCATGATAGCTATTCAATAGTCTCCCAAAAGTAATGAGTATTTGTAAACAGATAATTTCAAATAGTTGAAGTAGCACTTTAATTAAGTGGTACTTCAAATATATAATAAAAGATAATCCGTGTCAATATACTTTTATAAATATTTAATTTATTTTGATTATCTATATTTCATTGAATTATTAATAAATATTAAGTATCAATGTTAAATGTGTTCTGCTAAAAATAGATTAATGATTTCAATAATCTTAGAAAGACATCCAAATAACGCTGTATGAAAGATACTTTTTCTATACTTAATCCACCCTAAAGATTTTCCATTAATTCAATAAAACGCAGTTAATACGAATAAAATTATAAATATAATTCCATTTATTTCAGTAGTAAAATGAAACGAATGATTGACTATTACAAAATCACCATCTATACTCTACATAAGTTGAAGTATCACTTTAATTATAAATTATTCTATACTATTCATATCTAAAGCACTACTTTAAAATAAAGTGGTACTTTAAAATTAATTTAAGGAGGATTTTCTATTTGATTATATTAAATGAGCAACAAATACAAGACATATATGGAATGAAAAAGGCATTGCAAGATATAGAAAGTATGTTAAATCATAAAAAAGCTGGTAATATCATTAATCCTAACCGTACAGTAATTGAATTCCCTGCTGTCAATGGGTCTGTACTTTATATGCCTTGTACTGACTTAACAGAAGGTATAATGTCAATAAAAACAGTAACAATTTTTCCGAATAACCCAAAGGATGGAAAGCCAACAACACAAGGGCTTGTGCTTTTATCTGATGTACAGAATGGTGAGCATGTTGCTATGTTTAATGCTTCCTATTTGACTAGACTTAGAACTGGGGCAATGAGTGGACTGGCTACAGATAGATTAGCTCTGAAAGAAGCAGATACTTTGGCAGCTATTGGAACTGGAGGCATGGCTTTTGAACAAGTTCTCGGTGTTCTAGCTGTCCGTGATATTAAAGAAATTTTATTGATCAACCCTACAAAGAAAAAGGCTTTTGCTTTTCGAGATAAGCTTCGGAACTCCGGAATTAAAGAGTCAATAGAAATAAAGATATTAGAAGATGTATCCGAAGCACTAGCACACGCTCAAATTGTTAATTGCAGTACAAGATCCAGTACTCCCGTTTTTGATGGAAATGACATTAAAGCCGGAACACATGTTAATGGAATTGGTTCTTACCTTCCTCACATGCGAGAAGTAGATGTTACATTTCTTAAACGAGCTCAAAAAATAGTCGTAGATGATTTTGAAAGCGCTACCGAGGAGGCTGGAGAGTTAATTCATGCAAATGGGCTACCTGATTGGTCCTATGAAAGAAATGTACATGGCGAATTAATTGATCTTGTAACCAATAATATAAAACATAGAGAAAACAATTCAGAAATCACCTTTTTTAAATCAGTTGGAGCAGCTTATTACGACTTGGCTGTTTCCATCGGTGTATATCGAACTGTTAAAAATATGGATATAGGTTTAAGTATGGATATTTAATTTTCAGTTTCAACAGACTAAATCATTATATAAAAAGATTAATAACTAACCTAACGCACCTTATCAAATTATGACAATAAAAACGGAAATCTAGGAGGATAAGAGTTTGAACATTGACATGATTATAACTAATGCGGATTTATTTACTATGCGAGGAACTGGTGTGGGCTATGTTGATAATGGAGCAATCGCAATAGACGGCGGAAAAATTTTAGAAGTAGATACTACTGAAAACTTAATAAGAAAATATAGTGCAAAAGAAACGATTGATGCTACTGATAAAATGGTTCTTCCAGGTTTTGTTGATGCTCATCTCCATACTTACTGGGGTACACTAAGAGGAATATCTCAAGACTCCGGAATGTGGATGCATAAGGGGGTAGGTCCTTACCGAAAATTACTAACTAACGAAAAACGCTTAGCGGGAAGTAAAATGATTATATTAGAAGCACTCTCCTCAGGAACTACTACTTTTGGAGATTATGGCTCACCTATTAATGATATTGCGGAGTTTTATAATAAGCTCGGTGCAAGAGCAGCTTTAACAGGTATGATTAGAGAAGTACCGGAAGTGCTAGATCAGCTTGAAGAAGATGAATTATACCCATTTGACCCAGCTATTGGAGAAGAAACCTTAAATGAAAACCTAGAATTAATAGATAAATGGCATGGACAAGACAATAATCGTATCACTGCCTTACTTGGACCTCAAGGACCAGATTTCATGAGTCTTGATCTATTGAAAAAGGTAAAAGAAATTGCTACTGATAAGAATCTAAAAATCCATATGCACCTGGCTCAAGCCTCCAGAGAAACCAAACAGATGGTTGGGCGATATAATAAAAGATCCATCCCCTTTTTAAAAGAAATAGATTACCTTGATGAATCTTTAATTGCTGTCCATTTAACAGACGCCACTAAGGATGAAGTTAAAACATTGGCCAATCATAACGTTTCTATGACTGTATGCTCTGGAGCTATTGGCATTATTAGAGGAGAGATTCCTCCAGCAAGCGAATTTATCAAAGCCGGTGGCACAGTAGCACTTGGAACAGACCAACCCTCTGGTAATAATTGTAATCAAATTATTAACGAAATGAAGTTGACGGCATTATTTAATAAGTTAAAATATAAATCCGCTGAAATAATGCCTGCCTGGAAAGTTCTCAGAATGGCGACAATAGAAGGAGCTAAAGTGCTAGGTTTAGAAAACGACATTGGTTCTATTGAAAAAGGGAAAAAGGCAGACATCATCTTCATTGACCTTAAAGAAAAGACGATGCAGCCAGTTATTAAACAACCTATGAGAAATCACGTGCCTAACTTAGTATACTCTGCAAGAGGTAACGAAATATGCCGTGTAATGGTAGATGGAAAAACACTCTATCACGATGGTAAGTTTTTTACTGTCAATGAGGAAGAAATAGTAGCAGAGGCACAAATGATGTCTAACGAATTAACTGCGGGCTTAAGTGCCGATAAATTTAATATGACCTTTAACAGTAAATTAATGAAAGAAGGTAAACTTTAAACTTTTTGCTGTATTACTAAAGTGAATAAAGAAAAATAACAACAAGTTAATTGATGAAAAAAAACGGAAATCAATGGAAAACAGTCATGTTTTGATAAATAGTAAATATATTGACAAGTTAGCAACACTTCACTAACCGTTGAACAAAAATCTGAAGTCATAAACTGTAATGGAAAAACACTTCTTCCAGGTTTAGTTGATACGCATGTACATTTAAGTGGAGACGCATCACCAAATGTTTTAGATGGCTTTAAGGCTCCTGAATCTGTTATCACTTTAAGGGCTGTAAGTCATGCTAAAGAGACACTTGAAGCAGGTTTTACAATGATTCGCAACCTTTGAGAGAAAGCTTATGTTGATGTCCATCTGGAAAATTCTATAGATAAAAAGGAAAATATAGGTCCACGAATCATTACATGTGGACAAGGAATCTGTATATTAGGCGGGCATGGCACTCCCGCAGTCAGAGAAGTTGCCGTAGCAGATGATGCACGTTTAGCTGTCCGGGAGCATGTAAAAGCAGGGGTAGATCAAATTAAAATTATTGCTTCCGGAGGTATACTTACACAAGGTACTGAAGTAGAAGCTAGTCAGTTTCATTTTTTCATATAGATATTCATCACCTAATGAGCAATGTTCTATTGAATTAACACCATCTTCAATGCAATTTTGGATTGAGCCCCGACCGTGAGCATGAGCGCAGATTGGTTTGAAGTGAGCTTTTGCCTCGTCAACTATGACATGTAACTCTTCTTTTGTTCGTCACGGCAATGAATTGGGGGTTAATAAAGAAATTATTAATAAGGCAAAAGAAATTGAAAACATGAAAAAGGAGAAATTTACTCTAGCGTTGAAGATGGGAGTAAAAATTGCGATAGGCACGGATGCAAGTACTCCTTTCAATACCATAGAAAAAATGCTAAGGAATTAGAATTGATGGTAGAAGCGATAATGGAATCCATTATCGCTTCTACCCAGCATGGCGTAATATTGTGTGGTTCGGTAACTAAAACTGGTGTAATTGAAGAAGGTAAATATTCGGATCTTCTTATAGTAAATGAAAATCCATTAGATAATATAGCTTCCCTTCAAAATAAAGAAAACATATTCATGTTATTTAAAGAAGGTGAACTAATTATCTCAAACTAAGTAAACATCCATCGGTAGAACCAGCGGATTTAATTTCACACGGTTAAGGGCCTTTAAATCAACCGCTAATCGTTTTGCTTCCTCTTTTTTTGAATGGGTCTATATCTCACGTCTACCTATTGGCCCGCAAAAAAAACTATGCCTATTCCCTTATATGTTTGACTACTGTTTTCTCGTTCATTTCCACTGTACTTTCATAATTTCTTTTTGATCAAAATGATTTTTATGATTATATTTCAAATTGACATGTCTATCGTGAATCATTAACAATCTTTTTCCTTTCAAGTGTATGCAGAAGGACATTGGTAGATTTACCTCAGACAAGGTATTGACCCACCTACGACATCAGTGTGCCAATAGATACACAAAGAAATTCAAAAGTTTATAAACAGCCATTGAATTCTAAAATATTCCAATTACTGTTTAGCTTATTTAAAACTTTTTCCGTCTAATCATTTATTAATAAACTAGTTAACGAGTTCATCATGTTCTAAATCCTTTTCATCTCCCCAATACGCACTGCCAAGGGTCCCACTTTTACTTGCTTGGAAATCACTTTTTTGACCACCAATCCGTTAATAAATTCCTCTATCCATAACCTTAAGAAAAGATGTTAAAGAATGTACTTATTAAATACATAAGATAAAAGACATGTCAATAGACAAACAACAATGATTCCTCTTTTTTACCCCTCTCCCATATATTAGAACTTCAAATCTAAATCATCTAATATTTTGTGTTATACTAAATTCTATAAATAGTAGGGGGAGAAAGTAAATGAAAGATTTAATTCGTAAATGGAACCAAATTAGTTTAGTTAAACGCATCATTATTGGGTTAGTTATTGGTATTATTTTAGCTTTTATTTTCCCTAACGCAGAGTGGATTTCCATTTTCGGCTCTTTGTTTGTGAATGCCTTAAAAGCTGTAGCTCCAATTTTAGTTCTATTCTTAGTCCTGAATGCAATTGCCCGGCATAAAAGTGGCGGCCAAACAAACATGAAATCCATTATTGTCCTTTATCTTGCAGGAACCGCTTTAGCTGGTCTTGTCGGGGTTATAGCAAGCTTCATGTTTCCTGTTAGCTTAACTTTAACAACAGCTGAAGTTGATGATTTCGCTCCACCAAGTGGAATATCTGAGGTCCTCCATACACTATTGTTTAACATTGTGGATAATCCTGTAAGCGCACTCATGGAGGCGAATTATATTGGAATTTTGACTTGGGCATTATTGATTGGTATTGCATTAAGAAAGGCTTCCGATGCAACCAAAAGTGTCATCGAAAATGTCGCTGATGCCATCCTGCAAATAGTCAAATGGGTCATTAGCTTAGCTCCATTAGGAATTATGGGACTCGTTTATGAAGCAATTGTCACAACAGGTGCCCAGGCGTTGCTTGAATATGGAAAGATTATCGCTATCCTCTTAGGATGTATGTTCTTTGTAGCATTAGTTATGAATCCCATCATCGTGTTTATATGTACACATAAAAATCCTTATCCACTTGTTCTAAAGTGCATAAAAGACAGTGGCATTACCGCATTTTTTACACGTAGTTCAGCAGCTAACATTCCCGTCAATATGGAATTATGTAAGGAGCTTGATTTGGATGAAGATACTTATTCCATATCCATTCCTTTAGGTGCTACGATTAATATGGCTGGTGCCGCCGTTACCATTTCTGTATTAACGCTCGCAGCAGCACACACGCTTGATATTCAAGTCGATATAGGAACTGCCGTTATGTTAACTGTCGTATCAGCTATTTCTGCAGCTGGTGCCTCTGGAGTTCCTGGTGGTTCGCTTTTACTCATTCCACTGGCAGCGAGTCTATTCGGGATTTCAAATGATATTGCCATGCAAGTTGTAGGGGTTGGTTTCATTATTGGTGTTGTGCAAGACTCTTGCGAAACAGCGCTTAACTCACATTCCGATGTTATCTATACAGCTGCAGCAGAGCAACGCAAAAAGCGGTTAGAAGCAAAGCAGAAAAAAGCAGCGGTTTAAAAGGAATGTGTAAGCAGTTCATGGTATGGGGAAGTACACCCTGTTAAGTGGATAGTGAAAAATGTTGCAATAGCCTAGTACCTAGATTCTAATGGTGCTGGGCTGTTTTTACATATGATTTTTTATTGTCGTTTGTGAACATAATGTTTGGTTCCCTGTGCGATGCAGCAAGTTAAGCCTTTAAAACGATGTTCTTGATCCGAGTGACGATATCTTTGTCTCCAAAGAATTGAAATGCTAACTTAGATGTTTTTATTTATGCATAAATCCTTTGATTGGTGAGGCAAAAAAAGGCGGCCTAAAAGGATACTTTTTTCTTGATGTAAGTCATATGGGTACTAACTATGAATTATGTTATGATTTAGAGGAAAATGATAATGGTGAGATGATTATTATTATTTTGATGGGATCTGGAGAAAACTTTTATCCAGAGTTGAAAGTTATTTAGGTAAAGTTTAGAAGAAGTTAATCTTTTTGGGTTAATATCATAAATAACGAACTAAATGGAACAATTCATATTATTAACTAACCATTCGTACATTATATTTAATGCAAAAAATAAAAAAATAAAAAGACTTAACTAGCGGGGAGTATATTTATTGAAAAGGGGTTCGCATATTTACGATTGAGGTTCTCACGGTTCTTGGAATGAGTTACATACCACCTGTTGAACAGGTGGTATGTAACTCCTATTTCAATCCATGCTCCCTACACAGAGAGCTACTAAGAACCAATTCCATTAACATGTGTTCCGGGTTATTTCAATCCACGATCCCAATACAGGGAGCACTATATTATGTCGAGCGGCTCCTTTTCTGTTTTGGATTTCAATCCACGCTCCCAATACAGGGAGCGACAAATCAAATGATAAATATGTTGTCACTGAAAGTAATTTCAATCCACGCTCCCAATACAGGGAGCGACCTTGCAGCCGTATTCCGGGTATGCTAAAATAAAGCATTTCAATCCACGCTCCCAATACAGGGAGCGACATAAGAATCTTATGTGTGCTACCATTGTACTTCTATTTCAATCCACGCTCCCAATACAGGGAGCGACGAACCATCAAATTGTAAATGGTCGGACGATTACATTTCAATCCACGCTCCCAATACAGGGAGCGACTTACACCCCTCGTGCAACAACAAAATGAATTTGAGATTTCAATCCACGCTCCCAATACAGGGAGCGACAAGGGTATGTATATACTACATACTCGTTAATAACATTTCAATCCACGCTCCCAATACAGGGAGCGACTTTTGGCGTTCAGTATATGTTGTTTCGACTTTCGATTTCAATCCACGCTCCCAATACAGGGAGCGACCTGGCACTGGAATAATGGCTAAACTAGCTAAAGAATTTCAATCCACGCTCCCAATACAGGGAGCGACTAAAAGAACTAACCGCAGAAGATTGCGAAAGAATTTCAATCCACGCTCCCAATACAGGGAGCGACCTGCTGCAATGCAGCCAAGCCGAGCGAATCAAGGATTTCAATCCACGCTCCCAATACAGGGAGCGACTTCAACAGCAATAACGTTGTTTGCATTTGTTCTCATTTCAATCCACGCTCCCAATACAGGGAGCGACGCACCGCTTGGAACGGAAGTGATTTCTTCAAGTCATTTCAATCCACGCTCCCAATACAGGGAGCGACTGCCGTTGAGATTTCCGTTAGTGAGGTAAGGGCGATTTCAATCCACGCTCCCAATACAGGGAGCGACCACAAACTGCCTGGAGAAGAATTTGATGTTAAAAATTTCAATCCACGCTCCCAATACAGGGAGCGACCCGTTTCAAAAATGACAAGTACCGCATTCTGACAATTTCAATCCACGCTCCCAATACAGGGAGCGACTACAGCAAAAAGACAGCTAGAGTCATCGGGCAAGAATTTCAATCCACGCTCCCAATACAGGGAGCGACTTCGGGGAACAGACGTTCGGAATATCCGCTTGACATTTCAATCCACGCTCCCAATACAGGGAGCGACGTTTAATCACCTCCCAAATCCACATTTATTGTCTATTTCAATCCACGCTCCCAATACAGGGAGCGACCTGTTATAAGCGACTTGTTACATGAAAACAGAATATTTCAATCCACGCTCCCAATACAGGGAGCGACCATTCGTAATTTCGTTTGGATCGTAACATAATTATTTCAATCCACGCTCCCAATACAGGGAGCGACGACTGACGGGGCAGTCATTAATTTAAAGTGATAGATTTCAATCCACGCTCCCAATACAGGGAGCGACGTTTTATATTAAGGATTTAAAAGTAGATGGAAAAATTTCAATCCACGCTCCCAATACAGGGAGCGACCGCACACTTTGAACTATTAGGACTGGTGGTAGTGATTTCAATCCACGCTCCCAATACAGGGAGCGACCAGCCCGACAATCTACTAATCGACTTCCCGCGAATATTTCAATCCACGCTCCCAATACAGGGAGCGACCTACAAGAGATTGAGGGATTTGTTGGTCGGACAATTTCAATCCACGCTCCCAATACAGGGAGCGACCTGTTTGAGGGTGGCACAAATAAGGGACAAATAGGATTTCAATCCACGCTCCCAATACAGGGAGCGACGCAACCCTTCGGTAAAGCTTCGTTAGTAATTCGTATTTCAATCCACGCTCCCAATACAGGGAGCGACATTCTGTCTGCCATCGTCGTTCCGCCAACCGTTCGTATTTCAATCCACGCTCCCAATACAGGGAGCGACTTCCCAACTAACCGATAATAGGGTTAAAAAGGGGATTTCAATCCACGCTCCCAATACAGGGAGCGACCTGGCATAAATATGGATACTGTACGCAAACGGATTATTTCAATCCACGCTCCCAATACAGGGAGCGACGGTCATCCGAATCCTATAAGGTTGTTTATGCTTTTATTTCAATCCACGCTCCCAATACAGGGAGCGACGGATTATTCTTATCCGATTGGATAAAGGCATATAAATTTCAATCCACGCTCCCAATACAGGGAGCGACTGAATTTAGTGGCGTAGAAGATATAGACGTGGTAATTTCAATCCACGCTCCCAATACAGGGAGCGACTATTTTGATGTTTTTCCCAATTAGATATGCTAATATTTCAATCCACGCTCCCAATACAGGGAGCGACCTCCGATTACAACGGGGATGTCGGATGTTTTGATTATTTCAATCCACGCTCCCAATACAGGGAGCGACTGAAATAGAATAAATGTTCGTATATACTTAAGGATTTCAATCCACGCTCCCAATACAGGGAGCGACGTTGCTCAATATTACTAAGTCCCTGCCTTTCGGAATTTCAATCCACGCTCCCAATACAGGGAGCGACCATGAAACAAAATACGCGCAATCTATATTGACAATTTCAATCCACGCTCCCAATACAGGGAGCGACTATAGCTAAAATCGGCGAAAGTCTCAGATTCTTTATTTCAATCCACGCTCCCAATACAGGGAGCGACAGCAAAATATTGACAATATCAACACCTCTCCTCAACATATAGTATGTCTATTAATTCTTTTTCCCTGATTCAAGTCAAAATTCACTTCATTTTATACACATAATCCGCATATTCTGCGCGAACCTCTCTGGAGAATCATGTTCACTTCAGGTTCGCGCATTAAAAAATTAGCGGCTTTTCCACCTCAATAGACGGCTTTGAACCAATATGCTTCACCTTATTTTCATAATTATTCCCCAAGTGATAGAACCGCAGACTGTCAACAGATGGATCGATGATCGATTCTAAGCTGAGTTCCAACTGGCGTAATTGCGCACTATCCACCACACACTCAAATACAGAATTCTGTACTCGAACCCCGTATTCCTCACACTTCTTAGCTACTTTTCTCAACCTTTTTTGACCACTTGCAGTCATTGTCTGGACATCATAGGTTACCAGTATTAACACTTTCCTCACCTACCTAAGTAAAATTGGAGGATATGCATCGAGGTCTCCCCTTAAAAATCTGGCTAATAATAATGCCTGCACATGTGGGATTAATCCCCAGGAAACTTTTTCTTTTAAATATGGATGAGTGATTTCAGATTCCTTGTTTTCCTGCCATAACTGCAAAAATTTTCTTCTCGCATCATCTTTAAGGATGACAGCACCATTTTCTTTAATGACAAAGTCATTAGCATGAATCTGCTTCCTATTTACGATCTTTAAAACAAATCGATCTGCAATCAATGGTCGCAGTTCCTCCATGAGATCTAGAGCGAGGGAAGTTCTTCCTGGCCGGTCACGATGCAAAAATCCTACATACGAATCGAGTCCAACGCTTTCCAAAGCAGCTGCTGTTTCTGATGCCAGTAAAGAATACGAAAAAGATAATAAAGCGTTTATTCGGTCTAATGGAGGTCTACGGTTACGATTCGAAAATGTAAAATCCTCTTTATTTTGTAAAATGCATTCGTCAAAAACACTATAATATACACTTGCTGCGTTTCCTTCTATTCCTCTTAAATCTTCTAAATTGATGCATGTAAGTACATGATGTCGAGCTTTTGCTAGACTGCTGATTGCTTGTTTAATCCGCTCTGAATTTACACGCAGTCCATGATCTCTCCATGTACGGTTTAACAGCTGCTCACTGTTAAAAATTTTCCCGATGATCATATGTCTAGCTATACGTAGACTTTCATCTTCTGAGTCGGAAATTCTATATTGTTTCTTCCGCAATAAAACGTTGCCATTTGACTCTCCCGTCAGCCGACCGCGAAATCTACCTGAGCTTGTGAAAAAGGTGAGACTGATATTTTGCTCCATACATTCAGCCATCAGTGCTGGACTCGCTCCCTGGTGTCCAAAAGTACAGATCGCCTGGATATTATGAAGCGGGATACGTGCGATTGATTCATTTTCTTTTATTAAGTTCAAATTTTTTCCTTTAAGAGCTAAATAGACATCGGGCTGAGACACGTAAACGGTATTCAGTAATTTTTTCATTGCGCCAACATCCTATTCATGTACGCAGATACCTTTTCTCTTTCCAGCATCTCTGGCAAACAAATATCCCGCAGCGAGCACCTTAGGCAATGTTTTCCTGTTTTTACCCTTGGAGTATACTTTCTACCATAGTAATGATGCATTTCTTTTATCATTTCTTTTGTCTTTTTCCTAAGTTCATCTGTGATAGGCACTGGTTCTCTTCGTTTGATTTCATGATAGTAGAGTGCTGTTTCCTCAATCACCGTGCCGAGCATTTCCTCTAAGCACAGTGATTGGGCAGCCAGCTGCAAAATATCGGCGGCATGTTTTTTGGGTTTGCCTCTTTTATACTCTACTGGTTTTACACGATACAGTCCTTCCTCTTTATCTAAAGGAATCCCATCTTCATCTCTCGTAAATTCCACCATATCGCAGATGCCACTGATACCAAGCACGCTTGAATGAATGGGGAGTGCACGAACAAAAATGGTGTCTCCCCTTTTTTCTCGTATAAAAGGGTCGTCGGCCTTTTCATGAAGTGCATTTCCTTCTACAGTCAATACATTCTCAGCCCACTCCTGCTCTACATGAATAAGGGCCCACTGCCGCTTGCAGAATTCAAAGTGCTGAATCCCTGAAAGCATCAGATAATCTTGTTCATCATAACCCGCCATGTTCTTCAACCGGAAGACCTTCCAGCTCATCTACTGTAATCTTGTAATTTTCAATAGACTGTGGAAGATTGTCTTCTACCTTTTCCACGTGTACAGTCCGATGAACTTTCGCTGAAGAATACTTTCCTAATTTCGAATCATGTTCCCACCAGAATACTTTATTTACTTCCATGCTGCCATCCGGACGTGCGGAAGATGCATCGTTTGCAAAAAGTGTCTTTAATGCTTCTTTCAATTTCTGTGCATCTTCATAAGTGAATCCAGTGCGTTCAGCAAGCTGCGGGTTAATGCTTCCGTAAAATACATATACACCAAAATCTACTCGATGTTTCATCCCCATCGTATCGGATGTTTTTTGACCTGGATCCTTTGTATTCGTGGTTGAGTTGACACTCTTTGTTATCTGCATACTAGATATATCTACTGGATCAACACTCGTTGCAGTATGAATGGATACCGGACCACGAACACCGATGGACATTTTGGTACCTTTAAATGCAAATACTTGACCAAAAGCACGTACGTCATACCATGTGCTACTAGCTATCATTTCAGCTGATTCCTCATCTGCTCCTGTCGCTTTTGACTTTGTCAATAATTTTTTCAGTTCCTCTACTGAATCTACTCTGTCTTTAATACTGCGGAATGCATCCGTTCGTCTTTCATCCGATTGAACAAGGATTGCTTCCCCGTCATCCTGCAGCCTATTACGCAGCTTCCGCTTAATCGCTACATCAGATACCTCACCAAATCCTAAAAAATCCTGGCGCGGACGGTTACCATTTAACGGATCTCCGTTTGGATTCGCCTTATCTACTGTGAATACTACTGCAAAGTCAATTTTATTCTGCAATGCTGTCATTTTCATTTTCCTCCTTTTTTGTATAAAAATCTTGAATTTGACTGCTGTACCCCAATAGGAAAACTGGACTAAGGGGAGCGTCAGTCATATTTTCCACTGCTAACCTATCTTCTATCTGCTGGATAAGCATCGCATAATATCCTGCTTGTCCTCCAGAACGCTGAAAGTATGGATTGAGCTGCTTCCGAATTACCATCCAGGTACGGGCAGGGTGCTGAGAAAATGCATTAAAATATCTGGTGGCATTCGTTGCCCTGTTTTCATCTCTTTCTTTCAGTTGTCTTTGCTCCATCACTTCTGCAATACCTAACAATCTTCCAAACAAATAATCTCTTGATGAGTTCTCTTCTTGTAATGGCACGGTAAATCCCTCCTCTTCGTGCTGCTTATTAATCAGTGCACATGCAATGTTTAAAACGGTATTCCACTGTCCTAATCCCTCAAAGCTAAATGGATTTTTTACTCTATTAAACAGTGTCTGAACGATATCTTTCGGGATAGCTTTCTTTTCTACGATACTTGGTAGCAGCCTTGTATACAGCTCTTTCTTCGCCCGCGGATCTCCATTCCTCCCATAGACAGCTTCCGCAATCTGATAGGTGGAAGGAGCACCATGATATGAAATCCATTTATTATCATTTTTTAAACTCATCCGCCAATAACATGTGTGATGCCAATGGGCAAGTGCTTCGTAGTATAAATCTGCACTTTGTTCCTGATAGTACACAATAGCCAGCCTGCCTGGTGTTGCGGCATCCACCGACATAATAATAATGTTTTCCAAGACATCTTTTTTCAGTACATGCCTTTTTCCTTGCAGTGCCTTATTTAATTCTTCTGCGACAATTTCTTCTGTATAAATTGGTATTTTAGCATCTTCATCCATTTCTGCAGAGAAGAAATCGAATAAATGATTGGCTGTTCCCTCAAGTGGATCAGCTACCTCAGCTTCCTCTACGCCAAATGAAACAAAGTAACGCGAATCAACATAGGTTCCCTGTCTTTGTAAGAGCCAGCGAAGCGCATGATGTGCTTTTTGTGATACATCGTAGCCGATTTGCACTGCCTCGGTTGGTTTTTCAAATCTTCCCCGGTATGTGTAACCGGTATCATCGTTAGCAGAAATAAGCTTCGACATGTCCCCGGCATTACGGATTCGTGAGCCATGCTGTGTCGTCAGTAACGTTTCTTCCCCTGTAACATAGCAGTAACCTTTTTCCATCTCTGCAATTGTTTCCCGGTATTCGATATAATCATTGAATAATTGCATATCTTCCCAGATAACCGGATCATCTGCATTATCATGAAGTACATCAAATCGGACAAAAGCAGATAGAATGTCACCAGTCACGACTTTATAAATCAACGGCTTTTCCTCGGCTGATGTCCACTTTGTAATTATTTCATTGTTGCTGTCTGTCGGGATTATTTCTTCATTAATCAGGTCCTCTATCACGTTTCCTTTTTTAATATATTGATAGATAGATTTCACTTTTTTTGGTGCATTTGGGAATTCAGCCCATTCTTTCATGCGCTTGAGGTAATCCTGATGATGCCTTTTACGCTTTTCTTCCCCAGTATAAGCTACATAATCGCCAGCAACGTAAAATAATTTGTCATGGATATAATGAGGTGCGCTTGAATTACTGCGATTTGCAGATGCTGAGGTAGCAGGTACAATCGTTCGCGCATTCTCTTTCTCGATAACTTTCGCATTCACAAACTCACCGTTATGATTAATCAAAATTTCAATTTGTGCGCTCTGCATAACATGAGAAACAGGGAGCAACGTTATCCGCTGATTCCGCCTTTCCTCAAATTCCCCGACATGGGATATATTATTGTCATACACCTTTCTTAAATGCTGCATCCAGCTCATTTTCACACCTCCTTGAACATCTCTTCGTATTCTTGATCTACATCTGTGAAGTTTTCTCCTTTGGTAAATTGTTTCATGGAGCCTTTTCGAACATCCCGGATGATCTCGCACTCTTCTGGACGTTTAAAGCTGATGATTCCATTCTTCATGGTCGGTACCCAAATCCTTGCTTGCAGCGTTTCCTGATCTCCCTCATCCGGATAGGTAAATCCATGAAACATCGGGCCAAAACTTACTTCGCCATAAGCATCATAAAAACTTTCTCCTTCACCAAACGTGCACGCTTCTACATACCCTTGACATTCACGTGTTCCAAGAAACACATCACGTCGCCCGCCTTTTTTCACAGCTCGCTTGGCGATATTGTGATGTTTGTTCTCGTTTCGATCATAAGCAAGGTCAGGTCGATTTTCATTAAATTCAAAATGGGCTCGTACCTGATAGACCGGCTCACGCAAATAAGTATAGTACATTAAATCATTATTGCTATTTTGATATTTGATTGGGCGAACTCCCTTCACTTCCGTCTGGATTGGATTCATGACACGCACTTCGTCGATATACCAAGTCAGCGTTGGCTTCCAGTAAATCGATTCCACAATTCCCTTTAAAGCTTGATACGTCGGAATTTGATACGTGAATTTCTCCCCGCCAATCCGCGTCACGGGATCGGTAAACAAGGCATATTTCCCATGAACAACAAATTCAATCTGGTTTCTCATTAATCTCACCTCCTTAAAAGTTTAAATCCATCATCGAACCTTCTCCATCAATGGTGACACCGAAATCTTCATCATACGCCCGCTCCGTCAAACAATAAATTGAGTTATCATAAAGAGGTGCGAGCAAGTTATTTTGACTAAGCTTCTTCACTTCATAATCAAACAGATTAACAGAATATTGCTGTGCCTGTTTCATGACTTCGCTGAATCTTTTGATGTCAAGGTCCTGGTTTAGTGAAGCGATGATGTCTTTGCCCTCCTCTTTATAGGGTACAATCACAGATGTTGTCGGTGATTCAATCGCTTCAAAATATTTTTCTACTGTCTTAAACATACCTTTAGAGATGGTCTTTGATTTCGATACATTTGGGTGTGAACCATCCAATAGTTTGATAAGCGGGTGAGTCAAATTCTTTGGTGTAGCTCTAATATCCCGTCCTGCCTGAGCATCGAAATGTCTGAAATAGGTCTTTATTGCCTGCGGGCTTAAATAATTACCGTCAAAATCTTCATTATTCAAGATATAGTTTGCCAGCACTTCTCCACCGATTCGGATTTCAGGTAGTTTAGAAAGATTCTCTTCTGCGGAGCGGATGATATAAACTTTTCCTTCTTCTCGCTCGCCATTCCGATTACAGCGACCCGCAGCCTGGGCAATCGAATCTAGTCCAGCCTGAGAGCGTATTACGGATTCAAAGCTGATATCTACGCCGGCTTCAATCAATTGTGTACTGACACAGATGATTCGCTCCTTACCCAGTTTTTCCCGTATCTTATCTAACTTCTCTGTCCGGTGCGCCGGGCACATCGAGGTGCTAAGATGATAGACTTCCGCAATATTCAGTCCTTCTAGCAACCGGTAAAGCCTTCGTACTTCTGACTTTGTGTTTAAAATGATTAAAAGTGATTGGTTCTCTGACATGACTTCTTCTGAGAATGATGCTATTTTTTCGAGGTTCCAGCCACCCTTGTCCACTTTATTGGTGATGGACACTCTTTTAAACGCCTCAACAGTCTTAACAAGGTCTGGTACAATTTCCGCATTTTTCTCAAGATGTATTTTATATTTCATCTCAGCCACTTCCGGCTGTGTTGCTGTACAAAGCAGAATACTACTGTTTCCGACCGTATGAAGAAAATTCATTGCTGTATTAAATAGATGAAAATGTTTGTAAGGAACGGACTGTACTTCATCCACGATAATTACGCTATTCATAAGATGATGGAGACGCCGACTTTTTCTCGTTCCTTTTTGAAAGAAGGCATCCAGGAACTGTACCATTGTTGTAAAGATAATCGGATACTCCCAATTATCTCGTCCAAGCTGCAACTGCTTATGATATGCCCCCTGATAATAATCCGGTTCATCATCCAAACCTCTATCATCAATGACATTCGCATGATGCTCAAGGACGGCTTCTGGCTGTTTGATAATATCACGGACGGCTGCTGCATTTTGTTCCAGAATTGTTGTATAAGGAACTACATAAATAATTCGTTCTTTTTTATACTGCATCGCATGTTTTAAGGCATATCGCAGGCTTGCAAAGGTCTTTCCACCCCCAGTGGGAATGGATAAGGTTATGATAGATGAGGCTTCATCCGCTTTTCTATCACAACTTTCAGACATACTATTCCGTAGCTTGTTAATAGGATAAACCGCCGTCCCCCACTCGTTCACTTGGTCCATGAGATTACTGTATCCCTCTTCAAAAACGCCTGAATGATCAGATACAGTTACCTCCGTATCATCTTCAAAACATCGGGTATCCGTGCGATCAGCATCAATTAAGCAACTGAACACTAGCTTTTGCATATAATTCAAGTGAATGGTTCGCTCATTCCCATTTAGATGTTTAATCCGATCCATAAATTCCTGGACTTCCTTCTTAGCTACTTCAATCAATTGCTTTACTCTATCTACATTTCCAGATACAGCTTTAAAGTTAGCTACCACCTCTTGATAGTGTGGTAAATCAGCATTTGTTACACGACGAATGTAATCCGATTGGCTCGTATCGGTCTGGATAAAATTCTGAAGACCGGAGTGGTGAGATAAAATTGCCATTCCCACTGTTTCCACTACAAGATTTTGCAAATGATCTCTCCCATAATAGTTTTCAAATAAATATTTTGCCCCTGCGGTGGAGTGATCAATCTTGCCACTCGCCACTTCATCATAGAGTACTGCGTTTCTTATGTAAGTGGTAAAAGCTTCCGTGTATTTTCCCATATCATGGAGTAAACCAGATAATTCGCCATGAGCGGCTAGCGCTACCGGTCCGCCATATCTCTGTGCAAGAAACGCAACCCCTTCAAGATGTTCTTGAACCATTTGGATTTCATGATCACTTTTACGAATATGCGCTATAAACAATAGACACCCTCCTCTCAGTTTATAATAATTTTCTATATTTACATCATACAATAAAACACTTACAAATAATTGTATACCTTGGATGTTATAATAAAGATTTACTAGACTACCATAAATAAAGAAAATATCCCTATTACTTTGTATTATATCTTAAGTCCTGAGTAATTTATATCATTTTTTGCTTTTTTATACCTGAAACGACCCGATATTTGTTATATTTTTGTTAGATGGAAACGCAAAAAGGCCTTTACTAAATTAAAAGCATCTGTTAGTAAAGGCTAGCAGGTGAAGTTCTCCACTTATCATCTTATGCTTGATAGTTTCTATTCTTATCCTTGGGATCAATTCTTAGTCAAATAAATATTTGTATCAATCTGTATTAGAGCAAGAAGTGAAACTATATTACTAATGTGCGAACCTAAAGTGAACATGTTTTTGTAGTAAGGTTCGCGCAAAAAATGATATGATTCGTGACTGAAACAATAAATTTTTTGTCTGAATTTGAGAAATTTAATAGGTATGATACTATATGTAGTAAGCGGTATATAAGTTTGTCAATATCTCGCGGTCGCTCCCTTTATTGGGAGCGTGGATTGAAATCTTTACAGAGACGATTACTATAATCCGAACACGGGTCGCTCCCTTTATTGGGAGCGTGGATTGAAATCGTTTAGTGCGATTCCGAGTAACTGGCTTGCTGTGTCGCTCCCTTTATTGGGAGCGTGGATTGAAATCTTAAAAAATTTGTATGAAGGCGGTGAATTGAATTGTCGCTCCCTTTATTGGGAGCGTGGATTGAAATTCTTTTGTGGCAATCAAGGCATAAGTAATAGTTCTGTCGCTCCCTTTATTGGGAGCGTGGATTGAAATCCTAAATCAACAACCAGATTAACTATGGATTGACGTCGCTCCCTTTATTGGGAGCGTGGATTGAAATACAAAATAAAAGGGAGGAAATCATCATGGCATACAGTCGCTCCCTTTATTGGGAGCGTGGATTGAAATTTCACTAAAGAATACATCGTCTGTTACCATTAGTGTCGCTCCCTTTATTGGGAGCGTGGATTGAAATTCAAAAGAAAACGTAGAATCTGACTGGAAATTAGGTCGCTCCCTTTATTGGGAGCGTGGATTGAAATGTTTTCGACTTCTACGATGTCGGCAGTAAAGCGTAGTCGCTCCCTTTATTGGGAGCGTGGATTGAAATGTACGAATACAAAGTTGTTTCATACGCTTCATAAGTCGCTCCCTTTATTGGGAGCGTGGATTGAAATTTGAAATGTTGTGGGAAATACAACCGCAATATGTGTCGCTCCCTTTATTGGGAGCGTGGATTGAAATTTGAAATGTTGTGGGAAATACA
>DAMDKS010000036.1:5695-8038 GCA_032085455.1 Oceanobacillus sp. | reverse complement strand
ACCGCAATATGTGTCGCTCCCTTTATTGGGAGCGTGGATTGAAATGATTTCTGACGTTACTGGTGCATGTAGTTTTATGGTCGCTCCCTTTATTGGGAGCGTGGATTGAAATATTCCGGGCTTATTCCGACGTGTCACCACTCAATGGTCGCTCCCTTTATTGGGAGCGTGGATTGAAATACGCTAAAATTGATGAGCCAAAAAGCGGCAGAAGTCGCTCCCTTTATTGGGAGCGTGGATTGAAATGTCTATTTGATCCAGATTAAAAATTAATATTCTCGTCGCTCCCTTTATTGGGAGCGTGGATTGAAATGGTACTACGGAGATAACTTCCGAGTTTTAGCCGCGTCGCTCCCTTTATTGGGAGCGTGGATTGAAATCGGAACTGCTGAAACGCTGGGCGGTAAACCATGCGTCGCTCCCTTTATTGGGAGCGTGGATTGAAATACGCTAAAATTGATGAACCAAAAAGCGGCAGAACGTCGCTCCCTTTATTGGGAGCGTGGATTGAAATTCCCCATACTTCTTTATCCCCTGCTGTCGCTTCCCGTCGCTCCCTTTATTGGGAGCGTGGATTGAAATCATAGACGTTCAGACTATCGCTTCTAATATAATGTCGCTCCCTTTATTGGGAGCGTGGATTGAAATACAAACTAATCGAAAAAACCCTCTCACTTGATGGTCGCTCCCTTTATTGGGAGCGTGGATTGAAATCGGATAACTATAAACAATTGGTTAGATTGCGATGTCGCTCCCTTTATTGGGAGCGTGGATTGAAATTTTTTCTAATTCCCGCACTTGTTTGGCTTGTCTGGTCGCTCCCTTTATTGGGAGCGTGGATTGAAATGCCCTTTTCCGCTGCCTGCCCGGAAACTCCCCCGTCGCTCCCTTTATTGGGAGCGTGGATTGAAATAAAGTGTGCGGGATCCCAATCAGATTGGTTTTCCGTCGCTCCCTTTATTGGGAGCGTGGATTGAAATATGCCCTATAAATTCAAACCAACTTATTTTTCTGTCGCTCCCTTTATTGGGAGCGTGGATTGAAATATATTCACCAATAACCTTACCGCCTACCTTTACAGTCGCTCCCTTTATTGGGAGCGTGGATTGAAATAATTGATGACTCTGTAGCATCTTTCCAGAAGTCTGTCGCTCCCTTTATTGGGAGCGTGGATTGAAATTCCGAGTGGTAAATCATCTGTTTCATTGCGAATCGTCGCTCCCTTTATTGGGAGCGTGGATTGAAATATTTCTATTGCCTTCATAATCTTTTATTGTGATTGGTCGCTCCCTTTATTGGGAGCGTGGATTGAAATTTCCCAACGTGCTCGTACACTCAGTCCCAAGAGCGTCGCTCCCTTTATTGGGAGCGTGGATTGAAATGTCTATATCTTTAATTGGTTGATATACGGGCGCTGTCGCTCCCTTTATTGGGAGCGTGGATTGAAATTATAAAAGGAATATAGACGGTTTATGGGTAATTGGTCGCTCCCTTTATTGGGAGCGTGGATTGAAATATCTTCATTGGTTAAAATAATTGTTTTAGTTGTAGTCGCTCCCTTTATTGGGAGCGTGGATTGAAATCGCCAATCTTTCTATAAAATCAATCCCAACCAGCCGTCGCTCCCTTTATTGGGAGCGTGGATTGAAATGCCAGAGCCAACTCCTGTAATTTCAAGTGGACTCGTCGCTCCCTTTATTGGGAGCGTGGATTGAAATTTTTTACTTTTATGGACAAGACGATTTTCAAAAGTCGCTCCCTTTATTGGGAGCGTGGATTGAAATAGGAACAGGAAGTAGGACAAGTCCATTAACCGCCGTCGCTCCCTTTATTGGGAGCGTGGATTGAAATAATAAACGATACTTTACCGGAATAGTTGCTGGTGTGTCGCTCCCTTTATTGGGAGCGTGGATTGAAATATTAAAATGGTTTGAAGTATGGTGCCATGATGATGTCGCTCCCTTTATTGGGAGCGTGGATTGAAATGATTTCGTCTGGAACGTCCAATTCTTCGCCTTCTTTGTCGCTCCCTTTATTGGGAGCGTGGATTGAAATTTCTTTGGTTTCGATTATCCCGCTTAGTTCATCGGTCGCTCCCTTTATTGGGAGCGTGGATTGAAATGCTCTGATTCCCTTTTTTTAAAACCCTCAATCAGTCGCTCCCTTTATTGGGAGCGTGGATTGAAATCAAACGTTTGTGTAGTTGCCCATTGAGATAAATAGTCGCTCCCTTTATTGGGAGCGTGGATTGAAATCTGTCTAATGGCGTAATTAAATACGGACGATAGGGTCGCTCCCTTTATTGGGAGCGTGGATTGAAATATCTTCATTGGTTAAAATAAT
>DAMDKS010000036.1:0-5595 GCA_032085455.1 Oceanobacillus sp. | reverse complement strand
TGTTTTAGTTGTAGTCGCTCCCTTTATTGGGAGCGTGGATTGAAATTTTTCTAAGTTAAAGCCTATGCTTGTGGATTTTCGTCGCTCCCTTTATTGGGAGCGTGGATTGAAATCAGCTGCCCCTTTAATGTTTTAGTGCGACTTTCTGTCGCTCCCTTTATTGGGAGCGTGGATTGAAATTTTTGATAGTTTCGGGGGCTGTTGGTTGTATTGCGTCGCTCCCTTTATTGGGAGCGTGGATTGAAATAACGTCTCTATATGCAGATTTTCTAATTCCACAAGGTCGCTCCCTTTATTGGGAGCGTGGATTGAAATAGCAATAAAACCATCAGAAGTCAACGCATTATAGGTCGCTCCCTTTATTGGGAGCGTGGATTGAAATTTCAACCGTTAAATTACCATCTGTAAGTACTTGTGTCGCTCCCTTTATTGGGAGCGTGGATTGAAATGTTTACGCTACGAAAACCGACTCCTGGCAAAGTTGTCGCTCCCTTTATTGGGAGCGTGGATTGAAATTTAATTCGAATTGCGCCTCTCTCTTCTTTTGACAGTCGCTCCCTTTATTGGGAGCGTGGATTGAAATAATCCACCAACAAGGACCTTGTTTGGTAATACAGGGTCGCTCCCTTTATTGGGAGCGTGGATTGAAATTGCAATTGGTTTCCAGTACAAGTAATGTTGCAAAGTCGCTCCCTTTATTGGGAGCGTGGATTGAAATTTTTTATTTTCGGTTTCAATCCTGCCTTTGCTTGGTCGCTCCCTTTATTGGGAGCGTGGATTGAAATATAAATGCTGTAAGTATTAAATGGCACATTAATGTCGCTCCCTTTATTGGGAGCGTGGATTGAAATCTTTTTCTGACCCATTTATTGATGATCCGTTTGCGTCGCTCCCTTTATTGGGAGCGTGGATTGAAATTTCGTGGATGTAATGTAAATTTTATTGTTTTAATGTCGCTCCCTTTATTGGGAGCGTGGATTGAAATCATAAGCTTTTTAAAAAGCAAGTAACTTTTAATTGTCGCTCCCTTTATTGGGAGCGTGGATTGAAATATTCTCCTCCTTATATCTATCTCTTAATCTTCGAGTCGCTCCCTTTATTGGGAGCGTGGATTGAAATAATGCCTCTGTATAAAGTTCTCTAAGCTTCATGGTCGCTCCCTTTATTGGGAGCGTGGATTGAAATCAATCATCTGCATCAAAAAACTGTTTAGGGTTTTGTCGCTCCCTTTATTGGGAGCGTGGATTGAAATCCTCCAACCATTGCAGATTTGCGAGAAACTAAAAGTCGCTCCCTTTATTGGGAGCGTGGATTGAAATATTCAATTGCTCGTCCCCTTTCTTTTACTCAACAGTCGCTCCCTTTATTGGGAGCGTGGATTGAAATAGTAACAATAAGACCACTTTCGTAACCTACTTCTGTCGCTCCCTTTATTGGGAGCGTGGATTGAAATGATGTCGGCGACAGATTTGTCCATTGTCTTTTCCGTCGCTCCCTTTATTGGGAGCGTGGATTGAAATTCGGATAATCCTGCCCGGTCCCTTAATACTGCATAGTCGCTCCCTTTATTGGGAGCGTGGATTGAAATTTTCCATGGGCGGTAGGGTATTTGCGGCGACAGAGTCGCTCCCTTTATTGGGAGCGTGGATTGAAATCCTTACCAGCCTATCCAAAGGTAATTGGAATTGGTCGCTCCCTTTATTGGGAGCGTGGATTGAAATTCCATGCACGTTCGATTTATCGTTTGCGGATGTTCTCTTTATGTAGGTCAAGTTGATAATACAACTGTTGGAGAAACTGATAGCCGCCATTAAACAGCACATCCTGGTTGGATTTGATTTGTTTGTTTGGTGAAAATTTCACCAAAATATCCGGTTCTTTTCTACTTGCCTGTTCTGTCAATTCTTTAGCTCGTGCTTTTCCCATTAATTCGTACGGACTTGATAATATAGAAGGATTTAGAGTTCTTCGATTCAGAAACCTTCACACGCATAAGAGACCACCACCTACCACTAGTATAAAATATAGTACGTGCACATTACTACAAAAAAGGAAGAATTTGACAAAAAATAGAAAAAAGCCCGTGTAATAGTCGCTCAAAAATTTTATGCAAGACACAAGTGTCAAACTCCCGCCTATACATACACGAAACCTAAAAGTGCTCGACTTTGCTGGTACCACATGTTAGAGTAAAAAATGGAATAGAGGTTAAATATGATTTGTTGGGCAGAGGCTCCTATTCAAACATAGGCTGCTGCCCAGGAACGTCCAAAGACGACAATGGGTATAATAACTAAAATTTTCGATATAGGGAAATTTTAAATGTAGCTAACATCTTGTTTACATTGAATAGTGCTAAAACTCCACGAAAAAAGCCAGTAGAAAGACAACATGTCTATATTTATTTATGTGGATATTTTAACAAAAGCTCTCATTGTCTATAGTGGGAGTTTTTTTATATGACTTGCAAATCTTTATTTTGATTTATTAATAGCCAAATGGTTAAAAATATATTTAGCCAAAAATTACAATTAAAACCTTGCTTTATATCGTTTCTGGAGTGTTAAAGGCGGTGCTTAGTCATTAAAAATTAAATAGAAAGGAACCGATAAAATGACTAAAAACATTAGAAAATTAAGTTATTTCGAGTTAGCGAGTAAACCAATCAAAGAGATCTGGAAAATATTTAATGCGGCTGAAGACGGGCATAGCACAGACAAAGCAATCCAATTTCGAGAAAAATTCGGCGACAATGAAATAGATTATGGGACAGAAAAGCCATTGTGGCGCATTATTATGGAGGCATATTTCACTCCATTTACTCTAATATTGTTTGCTTTGGCATTTATTTCATTTCTGACAGATTATGTATTTGTACCTGCTGAAGAACAGGAAGCTTTCGGGCCAATTATTATTGTTGTGCTCGTTCTATTAAGCGGAACGATGACACTCATTCAAACCTTGCGATCGAATCGTTCTGTGGAACAATTAGAATCAATGGTTGAAGTAACTTCTGCTGTTAAACGTGATGGCACATATAGTGAGATAAGAACCGAAGACATTGTCATCGGTGACTTAGTTCAATTGACAGCTGGCGATATGATTCCGGCAGATATTCGCTTGCTCCAAACAAAGGATTTATTTATTTCACAAACTTCTCTTACCGGAGAGAGTTATCCTGTTGAGAAAAGAGCAGACATTGAAGTAACAGAAGTCACAAATGAGACAAGCTATGAAACGCTTGTCTTTACAGGAAGTGAAGTCGTCAGTGGAAGTGCTGAAGGGATTGTTGTTCGCACAGGTAACGACACTTTATTCGGAGGTATTGCGGATGAATTCGCAAACGAACCGCCAAAGACGAGTTTTGATAAAGGAATTGAAAATACATCATTCTTACTCATTCGCTTTATGGTGATTATGGCCGTTATTGTTATTTTAATTAATGGTCTTACTAAAGGAGACTGGTTACAGGCGTTATTATTCGGTATTTCAATCGCTGTTGGACTCACTCCAGAAATGTTGCCTATGATCGTGACAACCAACCTGGTAAAGGGTGCCAAAGATATGGCAAAAGAAGGAACAATTATCCGAAATTTACATGGCATTCAAAATTTCGGCGCAATCGATGTCTTAGTAACAGATAAAACAGGAACGCTTACACAAGATAACATCGTCCTTCAGTACCACTTAGATATTGATGGAAACGATAGCGACCGAATACTGCATCATGCCTACCTTAATAGTTATTACCAAACGGGTTTAGGGAACTTGATGGATAAAGCGATTGTCAGCGCAGGTAAGGAAAAACTGGACACAAGACAATATCATTATACAAAAGTCGATGAACTTCCATTTGATTTTGAAAGACGTCGTTTAAGTGTTGTGGTGGAAGATCAAGCAGGCAAGACACAAATGATTACCAAAGGCGCAATTGAAGAAATGCTGTCAGTCTCTGGTTATGTAGACTATGGTGGAAAAATCCATGAGTTGACGGAAGAAGAGCAGCAACATGTTCTTAATCAAGTCAATCGTTTAAGCAAACAAGGACTGCGAGTATTAGGTGTCGCTCGAAAAGCAAACCCAAGTCCAGTCGATGAATTAACAGTGAAAGATGAAAATGAAATGGTTCTGATTGGGTATCTTGCTTTCTTAGATCCTCCGAAAGAATCAACAAAAGAAGCTATCCAAGCTCTAAATGACCACGCAGTGAATGTCAAAGTGATGACAGGAGATAATGAATTGGTCACTGTCGCTGTCGCAAATCAGGTAGGTATTCCGACAGATAAGATTATTTCAGGCGATCAATTAGCCAATAAAACAGATAAAGAGTTAGGTAAGATTGTTGAAGAACATAATCTTTTTGTAAAATTAAACCCAACACAAAAATCTAAATTGGTGGGCATCTTAAGAGGTAACGGCCATGTGGTAGGATTTTTAGGGGACGGGATTAATGACTCTCCAGCATTGAGAGCCTCTGACATTGGCATTTCCGTTGATAATGCGGTAGATATCGCGAAAGAATCAGCAGACATTATTTTGCTTGAAAAAGACTTAATGATTCTTGAAAAAGGAATCTTGGCTGGGCGTAAAATCTTTGGAAATACCATGAAGTATATTAAAGCGACGACAAGTTCCAATTTTGGAAATGTGTTTTCTGTTTTAATCGCGAGTGTTTTCTTACCGTTCTTGCCGATGTTACCGATTCAACTCCTATTCTTAGGTTTAATTTATGAGATTTCTTCCATGTCCATTCCCTGGGACAACATGGATAAAGAATATCTCTACAAACCAAAAAAATGGGAAGCAGCGAGCATTCAAAAGTTTATGATTTGGTTTGGACCAACGAGTTCAATTTTTGATCTGACAACTTTCCTCATTATGTTTTTCTTTGTGGCGCCACAGTTAGCAGGTGGAAGTTATCATACATTAGGTGCGGAACAACAAGCTGTCTTTATCGCTATTTTCCAATCGGGTTGGTTTATCGTTTCTTTATGGACACAGACAATTGTCCTGTATGCCTTGAGAACACCGAAAATCCCGTTTATTGAAAGTCACCCGTCATTTATTATGACGACGATTACAGGTCTTGGAATTATTGTTGGTTCAATCGCACCGTACACGATCTTAGGAAAAGCACTTGGCTTAGCGCCTCTTCCTGGTAGCTTCTGGTGGATATTGTCCTTGACGGTTATCGCTTATCTCGTTCTTGTACAAGTTGTGAAGAAAGTATACGTCAAACGACATGGCGAATTACTATAAACAGCTAACGATTAGAAAATACGGCAAGCAGCAGTTGAAAAGCGTGTTGTTTGATATATTTAAGCTAAGCAGGCAACAGAATCAAGCAAAAAATCTTGTACTTCTCCAGAAGCACAAGATTTTTTGCTTGAGAAATTTAAAATCGAATTTTTTGCTTTCCCGCTAATTAGTATGGGAGCAGATGCTAGAGTAGGAGGTTTTACATGGAGAAGCGGGCATGATAGCCTCGACGGCGTGAGCTTGTATATTGGCGGTTTGGCTCGTTGATCATGCCCGCAGAGAATAGCAATAGGTAAGACTTTGATACAATCTCCATCTTTTCCCCTGCTCCACACC
>DAMDKS010000035.1:0-43602 GCA_032085455.1 Oceanobacillus sp. | reverse complement strand
CCAAATATTGCGGAAAAGGAAAGCGGCGAATTGGTTACGGAAGATATTGAATTTAATGATGTCCGCAAAAAAGGATTAATGGGCAATCTTGATAAGAAGCGAACTATTTTATCGGCATTAAAGCGCAATGCTTCAAAAGGAGAAGCGAGTATCACGCCGATTTATAATGATGATCTCCGGTTTAAAACCTGGAATGAATCAATAAAGCGTGAATCTAAAGCTGTTGTGCTTGCGATGATGGACACAAGTGCTTCCATGGGCACTTTTGAGAAATATGTGGCGAGAAGCTTTTTCTTCTGGATGAATCGATTTTTAACAACAAAATATGAAACCGTAGAATTTGAATTCATTGCACATCACACATTGGCTAAAGTCGTATCAAAAGAAGATTTTTTTTCAAAGGGGGAAAGTGGAGGAACAATCTGTTCATCAGCTTATACCAAAGCACTCGAATTAATTGAAGAGAAATATCACCCTGCGCGCTATAATATTTATCCAATTCATTTTTCTGATGGGGAAAATATAACTTCAGATAATGCGAAGTGTTTGAAGCTCGTTGATGGGCTGCTGCAAGTCTCACAAATGTTTGGCTATGGTGAGGTCAACAGCTATAATCGTTATTCAACATTAATGAACACGTTTCGTTCCATTGAACATCCTAATTTCCGTTATTATGAGCTGCGTGAGAAAAAGGATGTTTATCCAGCATTAAAAAGCTTTTTTTCGAAACAGGAAACGAGGGAGGGTTCTCGTTGACAGAGAGAAAAGAATTGGCTTTGGCGATTGAGGAAATTACCGAAATTGCAGAGGCATTTGGGCTGGACTTTTATTCAATGCGCTACGAAATATGTCCTGCAAATATTATTTATACTTTTGGGGCTTATGGGATGCCGACAAGGTTTAGTCATTGGAGCTTTGGAAAGCAATTTCATAAAATGAAGCTACAATATGATCTTGGGCTAAGTCAGATTTATGAGCTTGTTATCAATTCTGACCCTTGCTATGCTTTTTTACTGGATACGAATACGCTTGTGCAAAATAAAATGATTATCGCACATGTGCTTGCACATTGTGATTTCTTCAAAAATAATGTTCGTTTTTCCAATACGCGCAGAGATATGGTGGAAAGTATGACAAGAACAGCGGAACGAATTTCTGCTTATGAGATGCGCTATGGAAAAAAAGAAGTCGAAGGATTTTTAGATAGTGTCCTGGCGATTCAAGAGCATATCGATCCTTCATTTATGCGGTATATTCCAGATGGCAGGCTGGAAGAAAGTGAAATAGAGCTTGTGCGAAAGCCATCGCCATATGATGATTTATGGGATTTGGATGAAGAAGAGAAAACGAGAACAGTCATTAAGAAAGAGCGGAGGAAGTTTCCAAAGGAGCCTGAGAAGGACTTACTTTACTTTATTGAGCAGCATAGCCGGGAGCTGGATGAGTGGCAGCGGGATATTTTGACCATGCTGCGTGATGAGATGCTTTATTTCTGGCCGCAACTTGAAACGAAGATTATGAATGAGGGCTGGGCATCTTATTGGCATCAACGTATTATGCGGGAATTAGATTTAACGACAGAAGAAGCAGTGGAATATGCATCTTTAAATGCGGGAGTGATCCAGCCATCCAGAACATCGATTAATCCATATTATATGGGATTGAAGATTTTTGAGGATATTGAAAAAAGGTATAATCATCCACCTGATATCATGCGAAGTCAAGGAGTGGAAGCAGGCTCTGGCCGTGAAAAGATTTTTGAAGTGCGTGAGGTAGAATCGGATATTTCTTTTATCCGCAATTATTTAACAAAGGAAATTGTTGATCAGGAGGATATGTATCTATTTGAAAAGAAAGGTCGGGATTATCGGATTTCAACAAAGGATTATGAGTTAGTTCGCGACCAGCTTGTTTCTATGCGGGTGAATGGGGGATTTCCTTATATTACAGTAGTTGATGGGGATTATAATCGAAATGGTGAGCTTTATCTTATGCACGGCTATGAAGGAATTGAGCTTGATTTACCATATCTTGAACATGTTCTCCCATATATTTTTAAATTATGGGGAAGACCTGTTCATATTGAAACGATTGTAGAAGACAGAACGGTTCGTTTTACCTGTAACGGGGAAGAAGTGAAGAAAAAACTGCTGTAAATAAAGAAGTGAGACTTCCAGTGGGGCTTTTTTCACCTCGAATTCTTGAAAAGGGGATCTTATTGCCAGTTAATTTGGGATAAACGGTGGGACATTAGGCATTGCTCCTAATTGTCCCACTTTAACATATACCAGCTATCACAGGCATTGTGTTTTGAGCCAGGAAGTGGATTTTGCAGCTGTTTGAAGCCAAATTTTAAATAGAGCTGATTTGCTGCATAGAGCGCATCAAATGTTTCCAAGTAGCAGCAAGTATAATGTTCTTTTGCAAATTCCAGAGCTGTTTTCATTAATTGCTTTGCCCGTCCTTTACCTTGTGCTTCGGGTGCAAGGTAAAGCTTTTGCAGCTCGCCAACTTCCTGCTGACCTCCAAACGGTCCAATTCCAACGCCTCCAATGGCCTCGTCTTGTTGATTAACTGCCACCCAGTATTTCGCATTGAGCTGATCTTGGTAGTATTTTGATAATTGACCAAGATATGGGTCGAAATATGCGGTACCAGGAAGATCGAGCTGTACAGATTCAAGCGAGTTTTTAATAATATTTTCAATCTGTTTATCGTCTTTTTCTTTAATTTCTCTAATATCCATTCCCCTGCCCCCGTTCCCTATTGTTTCTCTTTAAAAAAGTCATAAAGCATTTTTAATGAATTGGCATCCAGTTCGATATCATTTTCGTAAGCATATTTTACAGCATAGCCAAGTGCCAGCGTCATGCCGCCCGCGATGCTGCCTCCTGCAACAGATCCTGCACCAGGAACAAATTTGATTATTTGGCGGAAGAGTGTTTTACCTATATTGCCTGTGATGGTTGCAATAATTAATTCCTTTGCTTTTGCTTTTGATAGCGGCCTTTCGTAAAGGGCTGCCAGCTTGACCATTAATCCAACCTGAATACCAGTTAAGGGAACAAAATCAGAGCCGGGAATAGGTGCAGCTCCAATCGCAGTTGCCGATCCTGCAGCTGCTAAAATCCATTTATTGGCTGTAGAAGATTTTTCCTTAATTAATCTTGCAAATTGGATTTCTTTATGCTTTTTTTTCAGGATATCCAAAACTTCATTTCTTAATTTATCGATATTTTCTCCGGTTCTTGAGGATATTGGCACCACCTTGAACCGGCCGCCTGTATGCTTTTTAATATAACTCACCAAGCCAGGAATATCCTCTGCGGCGTCAATTTTATTTAAAACAAAAATGATATCTTTATTCGTTTTTTGAATGAATTCGAAAGACTTTCTTTCACCTTCAGATAGAACCGTTCCAGCAGCATTTAGAAAAAATAGAACAATATCTGCTTGCTCATAAAATTGCAAGGTTTCCTCTGAATTTTTTACATTAATATCATCTAACCCAGGTGTATCGACAAAAATGATTTTATCACGATAAACATAACGGTCAATCCCGCTTGTTTCACCAGGTTTTGCACCGACTTCAGCTACTTCATCACCAATTAGCTGATTGATTGTAGATGACTTTCCGGTATTTACATCACCGATCATTGCAAATAAAATCTCTTTATCGAGCTGGTTATTTATTTTGTCGCTTTCTTGTTCAAATGCTTGATTAAAGCTTTTGTCGTTGTAGTATTGCATATGAACCACGCTCCTCTTGAAAGTATCATATCAAAATAACTGTTTTTTGGATAGAAAATAGCGACATATGCTTTTAAGCAGTGAAAAATGTGGATTTTATTACTGATAAAAACATATCTTTAAAAATTAAAAAGTGCTATTCTGTTTTTAAAAGGGGGAAATTTCATATGAATATTATTGATGCACATTGTGATGCTTTATTTAAATTGCAGCTGGCAAAACGTGGGAAGAACTTTGATCATATGCTCCATTATGCAGATGCGCCAGAACTGCATACAAATTTTGGGCGTTTACAGGCTGGAGGCGTAAAGGTACAGTTTTTTGCTGTTTTCATTCCTCCTGAAGTTCCAACGAGTGAGCAATGGCAGCATGCACTTGAGCAAGTTGATCTTTTTTATACAGAGATACTTGGAAAAAATCCAAAGATGAAGCATATAAAGCATTTTGAAGAAATAAAAGAGCTGAGACCTGAAGAAATTGGGGCAGTATTGACTTTAGAAGGAGCCGATTGCATAGGAAATGATGTGATGAAGCTGGAAACATTATATCGTCTGGGCGTGCTCTCAGTTGGGTTGACTTGGAATCCTGCGAATCTATGTGCAGATGGAGCAGGTGAACCAAGGGGCAGCGGTTTAACATTACTTGGGCAGGAGGTTGTCCGCTTGAACAATGAACATCACGTGCTCACAGATGTATCTCATTTGTCAGAGCAGGCTTTCTGGGATGTTATGGAGCATGCTGCTTACCCATTTGCCAGTCATTCAAATGCTCATGCGCTTTGTAATCATCCAAGGAATCTGACAGATGAACAAATTACCGCACTTATAGAAAAAGGCGGAGCACTTCATGTTGTTTTCAATCCACCATTTATTATAGAAGGAAGTAAAGAGGTAAAAATATCTGATCTGATTCGACATATTGATCATATATGCATGCTTGGTGGTGAAAAAAGTCTCGGATTTGGCTCTGATTTTGATGGAATTTCAAACCTGATTGATGATTTAGAAAACACAGCGCAATATCCAAATTTAATCAATGAGCTTCTGAAGCATTACTCAGAAGATACCGTAAAAGGATTTGCTTATGAAAACTTTTTGAAGCATTTGCCTGCATAATGAAAAACGGAAGCACCGGGAAAACCCAGTGCTTCCGTTTTTCATTATAATTTTTGTCCATAGTATTTATCTATTGAAAATCCGCGGCCAAGGATTTCTGATGCATTGATGAAGATAACAAATGCATTTGGCGTTTCTTTTTGCAATGTTTTCTTTAACGTTACTGCTTCTGTTTGTTCTGTTACACAGAGAATCATTGTTTTACCCTCGTTAGAATAGCCGCCGACACTGCGTACTTTTGTTAAACCACGGTCAATTTCATTGCTGATAATTGATTCAATTTTTTCTTCTTCATCTGTAATGATAAGAATTAGTTTCGTTGCTGCTGTACGAAGCTGCACAAAATCAATCGCTTTACTTGAAATAAAGATTGCCATCAGTGCAAATAAAGTAAGTTCAAGATTGAAAACGAAAATAGATGCAATAACGACGATTCCATCGACGATTAATTGCGAATAGCCGCTCGAAATACCTGTAAAGCGTTTTACAACTTGCGCAATTGCTGCTGTACCCCCAGTTGAGCCATTTCCTTTATAAACAATTCCAAGACCAACTCCCAGGAATATTCCTCCATAAATTGCGCCTAACAACGGATTTGTCACGGTAAAAGGAATCGCCTCGGTCAGATAAATGATAAACGGTACCCAAAATGTTCCAAGTAATGTTTTGACACCAAAGTCTTTTCCCATTGTAATCCAGCCGATAATAAAAATCGGCACATTGATTGCAAATTGTGTGAGGGCTGGACTAAGCTGATATGCCTCATACAGAAGTGTACTGACCCCGGAAATACCACCTGCCGCAAGCTTTGCCGGGAGTAAAAAAACATTATATGTTATACCGACGATCGAAGCCCCAATAACAATATATATATACTGCATCAATTGATTTTTTGAACTCATTTCCAATATTCCTTTCTAAAAAAACTGCCTCTCTTACTTTACCACTAATAGCCACAGAAGGACAGACCCTGTTGCAGTCAAAAGTGATTCCAAGGATCAGTCTGAGTATCGTTTGTTAAAAAATGATGACAAAAGCAGTTTTTTCACGCTAAGTGATAAGCATCACTTAGCAGTCTGACGAATTGGTTTACAATAAAAATACAATAAACTAGGAGAGGGGATAAAATCATATGTTTAATCGCGACTATAATGAAAACCCGTTTATTGTTATTTGGGAATTGACTCGTGCTTGTCAGCTGCATTGCCTGCATTGTCGAGCAGAAGCACAGTACCATAGACATCCATTGGAATTAACATTTGAAGAAGGAAAGAAATTAATTGATGATATTTATGAAATGGATAATCCAATGCTTGTGTTTACAGGAGGAGACCCGCTTGAACGTCCAGATGTGCTTGATATTGCAAAGTATGCTATCGATAAAGGGATTCGTGTATCGATGACACCATCTGCAACGCCAAATGTTACAAAAGAAGTAATGCAAAAGGCAAAGGAAATTGGTTTAGCGAGATGGGCATTTAGTATTGATGGTCATTGCAAGGAAGTCCATGATCATTTTCGCGGGACGGAAGGTTCCTTCGACTTAACAATGAATGCAATTCATTATCTGAATGAATTAAATATGCCACTGCAAATAAATACAGTTATTTCGAGATATAATTATGAGTATTTGGATGAAATGGCGGAAATGGTAGAAAAATTGAATTGTGTTTTATGGAGTGTATTCTTTCTTGTGCCAACAGGGCGCGGGAAGGAAGAGGATATGATTTCACCTGCAGAGCATGAGAAAGTATTTAGGTGGTTGTACCGGTTATCCAAACGTGTTCCTTTTGATATTAAAACAACTGCTGGTCAGCATTATCGCCGTGTTGTTATTCAGCAAAAGATGCGTGAAAATAAAGGAATGAGTGATAAAGAGCATATTTTCTATGAAGATGCTATAAATTCGGGGAAAACAGGACAAATTGATGGATTGGGCCGTGCACCAAAGGGTGTGAATGATGGTAATGGCTTTGTATTCATTTCACATACAGGCGATGTCTATCCAAGTGGACTATTGCCAATTCGTGCTGGCAACGTTCGTCGTACGCCACTGGCGGAAATATATCGGGAATCTGAAGTCTTTAAAAATTTACGTAATCCTGATAAATATAAAGGAAAATGCGGTATATGCGAATTTCGGCATGTTTGTGGCGGCTCAAGGTCACGTGCATATAATGTGACGGGCGATTATATGGAAAGTGAGCCATATTGTGTTTATATTCCTAGGGCCATGCGCCAGCGAGGTAAAGCGAAATCTTAATATCACATGATGATGTAAATAAAAACAGCTGACACTTGATTTGTGTCAGCTGTTTTTATTAGACTTAACTAAAGTTATTCAGTTATTGTTTTATTTTTGTTTTTTTTATCACTGGTTCAATCCAGTTAAAAGGATCTTCTATTTTTCCATACTGGATACCGGTGATTGTATCATAGATTTTTTTAGATAAGTCTCCAGTTTTGCCTTCGTTAATGATGTATTGTTTATTATTCCAGGCAAGCATGCCAATTGGCGAAATGACGGCTGCTGTTCCCGAACCGAAAGCTTCTTCAAGCTGGCCAGCTTCGTGGGCTTCAGCCAGTTCTTCCATACTAATTCTTCTTTCTGTAATAGGGACTCCCCAATGCTTTAGAAGCTGAATGACAGAGTCACGTGTTATACCTGAAAGAATACTTCCATTCAGTTTTGGTGTTATAACCTCACCATTTACTTTGAAGAATACATTCATGCTTCCTACTTCTTCAATGTATTTCTTCTCGATTCCATCAAGCCATAGCACTTGTGAAAATCCATCTTTTTCAACTGCTTCCTGAGCCTTCAGACTGGCAGCATAGTTGCCGCCGGTTTTAGCTTCACCAGTTCCTCCTTTAACAGTGCGGACAAATTTACTTTCTACTGCAATTTTTGTTGGATTTATTCCTTCTTTGTAATAAGAACCTACAGGAGAAAGAATGGTAATCAGTTTATAATGCTGAGCAGGTGCAACGCCAAGGAATGGCTCAGTTGCAATAATAAATGGTCTGATATAGAGTGATGTTCCTTCTGCGTCCGGTACCCAATCCTGATCAATTTCAATCAGCTTTTTAACAGCCTTTAAAACAAATTCTTCATCAATCGGAGGAATAACAAGACGATTATTTGAGTTATTTAAACGCTCGAAATTTTTCTGTGGGCGAAATAATTGAATATCAACTTTCTCCGTTCGGAATGCTTTTAAGCCCTCAAAAACGGACTGACCATAATGAAAAATCATTGCGGAAGGATCCACCATGATATGCTGATAAGGTAAAATAGCTGCATTATGCCACCCAATCGGCTCGGAGTAATCCATTACAAACATATGATCTGTAAAAATTCTGCCAAATTCTAATTGATCTGTCTTAGGCTTTTCTTTCAATGCTGTACTCATCTCAACATGGATTGTCTTATCTTCCATATCGCTATCCCCTTATTCTGAAAAGTTTCTTTATATGATAAATGATATTTGTTTTTTAAGCAAGTGTATTTTTATTTATTTCACAGTTTAAACAATCTTTTATTTTAACTTTCATACTGAGAAAGTATAAAATTTTTTTATCATGTTAATCAATTGGAACTACGGATATCTTTGATTCTAGTTATGCTTTTCAATCCCCTCCAATGGAGGTCCGCAATTCAAATAAAAATAAATAGTTATTTTGTTGAAGGAAGTGATTGGTGACATTCTTATTTTCTAATGATAAATTAGAGTTAATATGAAGATACAGGGGGGCTTTATTTTGATAAAAACGATAATATTTGATTTGGATGATACGTTGCTTTGGGATAAAAAAAGTGTGAAGGATGCTTTTGAGCAAACCTGCCAAATTGCAAGGGAGCGTTATGATGTTGATCCGGTAAAGCTGGAGAAATCAGTCAGGGAAAACGCTGCAAGAATATATGCAACATACCCTACATATGCATTCACAAAAAAGATTGGTATTAATCCTTTTGAAGGGCTGTGGGGGGAATTCTCTGATGAAGGCGGGGAATTTCCAGCACTAAAAAATATTGTCGCAGATTATCGGAAAGATACCTGGACTGCCGGTTTGAAAGATATGGGTATTCGTGACGAAGCCCTTGGTTATGAACTTGGCGAAGCATTTCCGAAAGAAAGAAGAAAAACAGCTGTCCTATTTGCCGATACAATTCAATTGCTCGATACTTTAAAAGGAGATTATGAACTGCTTTTACTAACAAACGGTTCTCCATCATTACAAAATACGAAACTCGAATTATCTCCGGAATTAAAGAATTATTTTAAGCAAATTATTATTTCTGGTGATTTTGGTAAGGGAAAGCCCGAACCGGCCATTTTTGAGTATGCTTTACAACTGACAGAAACAAAAAATAAAGAAGAAGTACTCATGGTTGGAGATAATCTAAACACGGATATACTGGGAGCTTACCTGACAGGGATTCCTTCTGTATGGATTAACCGGAAAAATAGAAAACAAGGTAAAGTAAAACCAACTTACGAGATTAAAAGTTTAATGGAGCTTATCCCGCTCCTTAAAAGATTGAATCAATCATCATTTCAACGATAATGCATTAATATGGAGCTGTTACAGGCTCCTTTAGCCATTAAAACATTAAAAAGACCCCAGACCCGCGCATCACTATGAATCATGCGCGGCTAAACCCAATTCACGCACGCCTATCTCGAACACGCACACTGTCCACCACTGCTCGCACCTTCTTTTACTGCCTTTTTCCAGTTACGTAACCCAACTTCCTATGTATTTCAATCACTCACAAAGTACTTTACCTTACCTGAATTCCTGTAATAATCAAATAAAATTAAAAAATAATTATAATTTTTTTATACAACCAAATGTATGATGATACGAGCAATGTAAGCGCCAACAACTTATTGGATTTATCAAAAGTATCGAAAAACTTCCGGAAAAGGTGTTGACGACTTGAAATAAAAGTATTATGATTAACGGCAATATCAACAAAAAACATTTATTGAGATTTAACACATGAATAAAACTTGCATAAGTTAACTGAAGAATTTGTAATACTTAACTTAATAATTAAACACGATGACGAGAATAAAGGAACATGGAAATGGTATTTACAGAGAGCTGGGGTTGCTGGAAGCCCAGAAATATCAATTGTTCCGACATCATCTCCGAGTGCTTAGCTGAAAAGAAACATTGATTAGGCTAGGCCAGGTGCAGCATATTGCACCTGTTATCCAATCAGGCTGATTACAGGCTGATGAGACAGTGTTCGTAAGGATGCTGTAAATATGGGTGGTACCGTGAAAAGCAGACTCTTTTCTCCCCAATAATCTTGCTACTAGCAGGTTTATTTTATTGGGAGAAGTGAGTCTTTTTTATTTATTAAATCAAAATACTGAGGGAGGTTCTACAAATGGCGGTAAAAGAGAAACAAATGGCGAAAGTTGGAAATGAGCTCAAAACAGGAGCTGATTTGCTCATCAATGCTTTGGTTGAAGCGAATGTGGAAAAAGTATTTGGTTATCCTGGAGGTGCTGTTTTACCGATTTACGATGCAATGTTCCGCCATGACTTTCCTTTTGAACATATTCTTTGTCGTCATGAACAGGGTACAATTCATGCGGCTGAAGGATATGCAAGGGTAACGGGTAAACCGGGTGTTGTTGTTGCAACGTCAGGGCCAGGAGCAACAAATCTGATTACTGGAATTACTGATGCGATGATGGATTCCTTGCCCTTAGTAATTATTACTGGGCAGGTCGGTCAGAATGTCATTGGAACAGACGCCTTTCAGGAGGCGGATGTTCTCGGGCTTACCACTCCAATAACAAAATATAATTATCAAGTGCAAGATGCAAAAGACCTTCCGCGAATTGTAAATGAAGCTTTTTATATCGCTTCAACTGGAAGACCGGGCCCAGTCCTTATTGATATTCCAAAGAATATTTCAGCTGAAGTGTCGATTGGAAACAATGATAATACCTTTCATGTACCAGGCTACCAGCCGACAGTCGAACCGAATTCAATTCAAATCCAAAAGCTGGGTCGAATGATTGAGAGAGCAGAAAGGCCAGTTCTCTTAGTTGGAGCAGGTGTATTGTTAGCTGATGCGGTAAAGCCGTTAAAGCAATTTGTTGAAAGGTATGAAATCCCGGTAGTTAACACATTACTTGGATTGGGAAGCTTTCCTGGCGAGCATCCGCTATTTCTCGGAATGGGTGGCATGCATGGCACCTACACTGCGAATATGGCAATCTATGAATCTGATTTAGTTATTAATATTGGTGCAAGATTTGATGATAGGCTAACTGGTAAAATAACAAATTTCGCACCTGGAGCGAAAGTAGCACACATTGACATTGACCCAGCAGAGATTGGCAAGATTATTCGCACGGACATTCCCATTGTTGCCGATGCAAAGTACGGACTTGAAGCCCTATTAGCGCTTGATATTAAAAAGCCAGAACTTGCAGAGTGGCTGACAAAGCAAGTAGAGAACAAGAAGACATTCCCTTATTGGTACAAACGGGAAGAAGCGTCAATCTCACCGCAGTGGCTTATTCAGCAAGTTTATGAAGCATCTGATGGTGAAGCAATTGTAGTTACGGATGTTGGGCAGCATCAAATGTGGGCGGCGCAGTTTTACTTATTTAATCAGCCGCATAATTGGGTGACATCTGGCGGACTTGGAACAATGGGCTTTGGTCTTCCAGCTGCAATTGGTGCTCAAATTGGCAGACCGCATGATCAAGTTATTGCAATTATCGGTGATGGTGGCGTGCAAATGACCATACAGGAATTGGCGGTCATTTATGAAAGAAAACTTCCGGTCAAAGTATTTATTGTAAATAACGAGGCACTCGGTATGGTAAGACAGTGGCAGGAAGAATTTCACGGAGAACGGTACTCCAGTTCCTTGCTTACAAAAAATCCAGACTTTTTAAAAATCGCGGAAGGTTACGGCATCCGCAGTTTGAAAGTCGAAAGTGAAAAAGATGTTCCGGAAGTGTTATCTGATGTCCTTGAATATGAGGGTCCAGTGGTTGTTGATTTTAGAATTGATTGGAGGACGAAGGTGCTGCCAATGGTTGCACCTGGTAAAGGAATAAATGAAATGGTGGGGGTGAAGCTGTGAAGCGGATTATAACCTGCACAGTACAAAATCAGGGAGGTGTTTTAAACAGAATTACCGGAATGTTTTCAAAAAGACAATTCAATATAGAAAGCATAACGGTTGGAGAGTCAGAATTAAATGGACTCGCAAAGATGACGTTTGTCGTCAATGTTGAAGATGAACAAAAGCTGGAACAGTTAACAAAGCAGCTGCATAAGCAAATTGATGTTTTAAAGGTATCCGATATTACTGAAAAACCGATTGTTGCACGTGAACTTGCCCTTGTGAAAGTAACAGCAGGTACACAAGCGAGAGCAGAAATCCAAGGAGTAATTGAACCTTTTCGCGGCACAGTTGTAGATGTTGGAAAGGAAACAATGACTATTCAGGTGACTGGAAAAACAGAGAAGGTTGATGCATTTATTTCGCTATTAAAGCCCTATGGTATAAAGGAAATTGCCAGAACAGGGGTTACCGCTCTGTTGCGGGGCCAGCAATCAGCAAAACAGCAATTAGTTGAAGCTAATTCATTTACAATATAAAAATTAAAACATTTGAGAGAGGAAGATGGAAAATGGCAAAGGTATTATATGATAACGACATTCAAACGGAGGTACTTGAAGGAAAGAAAATTGCAATTGTTGGCTATGGCTCACAGGGGCATGCACATGCACAGAACTTAAGAGATAGCGGATATGATGTGATTGTTGGTTTACGTCCAGGAAAATCACAGCAAAAGGCTGAGGAAGATGGCTTTAAGGTATACCCTGTTGATGAAGCAGTACAGCAAGCAGAAATTGTAATGGTGCTGCTTCCCGATGAAAGACAGCTAAACGTATATGAAGAAAGCATTAAGCCAAATCTCGAAGCAGGTAATGCATTGGCATTCGCACATGGCTTTAATATTCACTTTTCGCAAATTGTACCACCAGAAGATGTAGATGTTTTCTTAGTTGCTCCTAAAGGTCCAGGGCACCTTGTACGACGAACATATGTAGAGAATGAAGGAGTTCCTGCATTATACGGAGTGTATCAAGATCCATCTGGCAAGACAAAAGAAATTTCACTCGCCTATGCCAAAGCAATTGGAGCAGCCCGGGCAGGAGTTCTGGAAACAAGCTTCCAAGAGGAAACAGAAACAGACCTGTTCGGCGAGCAAGCAGTACTTTGCGGCGGGGTAACGAGCTTAATTAAAGCGGGATTTGAAACATTAACAGAAGCAGGCTATCAGCCGGAAGTTGCTTACTTCGAATGTCTTCATGAAATGAAATTGATTGTTGACTTGCTTTATGAAGGTGGATTGGAAAACATGCGTTATTCCATTTCTGATACAGCACAATGGGGAGATTTCGTATCTGGATCAAGGGTAATTAACGAAGAAACGAAAGCAAGAATGAAAGAAATTCTTACTGATGTGCAAACAGGCGCATTTGCTAAGGGATGGATTTTAGAAAACCAGGCAGGGCGTCCGCAATTTAATGCAATTAATCGAGCTGAAAACAAGCATCAGATTGAAACAGTAGGAAGGGAGCTCAGAGACCTCATGCCTTTTGTAAAACAGCCGATTCAAGCACAACAAGAACAGCAAAAGGAAGTGAAAGAATATGTCAAGAATTAAAATATTTGATACAACGCTAAGAGACGGTGAGCAATCACCAGGAGTAAATTTAAATCATCTTGAGAAATTGGAAATTGCTAAGCAGCTTGAACGATTTGGAGTGGACCGAATGGAAGCGGGATTTCCTGCTTCCTCCACAGGTGACTTTAATGCAGTTAAAGCAATTGCTGACACAATCCAGATGACCTCTGTTACTGCCTTAGCGAGGACAGTAAAATCAGATATTGATGCAGCTTGGGAAGCACTAAAAGGAGCAAAAAAACCAGCAATTCACATATTCTTAGCTACTTCACCAATTCATATGGAATATAAGTTGCGAAAAACACCAGAGGAAGTTATTGAAACTTCTGTAGAAATGGTACGTTATGCAAAAGAAAAATTTGATGAAGTCCAGTGGTCAGCAGAAGATGCATCACGTTCTGATTTAACCTTTTTGGCAGAAATCATTGAAAAAGTAATTGCTGCAGGTGCAACAGTTATTAATCTGCCAGACACGGTAGGCTACACAACTCCAGCGGAATATGGTCGTATGTTTAAATATATGAAAGAAAATGTTCCAAATATCGATCAAGTGTCACTTTCATGCCATTGCCACAATGACCTTGGTATGGCGGTTGCAAATTCAATCGCAGCAGTTGAGAATGGTGCAACTCAAGTTGAGGGAACAATCAATGGGATTGGAGAACGTGCTGGAAATGCATCACTTGAAGAAGTAGCTGTTGCTTTGAAAATACGATCAGATTTTTATCCTTATGAAACAAGACTTGTTTTAGAGGAGATTAAACGTACAAGTGACTTAGTTGCAAAGCTGACGGGAATGCATGTGCAGGCAAATAAGGCAATAGTTGGCCGCAATGCATTTGCTCATGAAGCAGGCATCCATCAGGATGGTGTACTGAAAAATGTTGAAACCTATGAAATTATCACACCAGAGATGGTTGGTGTTCAAACAAATACCTTATTCTTAGGAAAACATTCCGGGCGACATGCATTTAAAGGTAAGGTTGAGGAATTCGGTGTTACATTATCTGAGAAAGAATTACAGGATGCATTTAACCGCTTTAAAATGCTGACAGATTATAAAAAAGAAGTTACAGATGATGATATTTATACATTGCTAATGGAACTAAAAGCGGATTCAGCACAAATTGAAAAATATCAGCTTAATAACTTCCAGGTTCACTATGGAACAGGTAATACACCTACAGCTGTAGTGGAATTAACAACACCTTCTGGCACTCATCTAGAAGCTGCTCAAACAGGAGGAGGAAGTGTTGAGGCACTTTATAAGACAATTGAAAGCTTAATTGCAGAAGAACTGAAATTAGTGGATTATCAATTGAATTCTGTCGGTGGCGGGAAAGATGCTTTAGCAGAGGCCTATGTACAGATGAGTGTAAATGGAGAAATCATGAATGGGCGAGGCTCACATCAGGATGTGTTAATGGCATCAGCAAACGCATTTTTAAATGCTGTGAACCGCTATATGATGAAACATAATTCTGCTAGTAAAAAAGCAGAGGTTGTTCAATAACGTAATGCGATAAATTCGTATGATAGCTTTTTAAACTACAGAGAGGGGATCCAACCATGAAAAAACAAATTATTATGCTGCCAGGTGATGGTATTGGCAAAGAAATTATGGATAGTGCGAAACAGGTTTTACAGGCGATTGCACAGGAATATAATCATATATTTTCATTCCATGAATATGCAATTGGTGGATCCGCCATTGACCAATACGGTGTGCCGCTGCCTGATGAAACCGTTGAAGCATGTCAAAATGCAGATGCAATTCTTCTAGGTGCGGTTGGTGGTCCAGAATGGGATAATGTGCCAGTACACTTGCGTCCAGAACAAGGTTTATTAAAAATTCGTAAACAGCTCGGTTTATTTGCCAATTTACGCCCGATTAAACTATACTCTTCCTTATTACAAGCTTCTCCGCTCAAAGAAGACGTTGTAAGCGGGAGTGATATTTTAATCATCAGAGAATTAACAGGCGGTCTTTATTTTGGAAAGCCAAGTGAACGCCGAAATAATGGAAACTCTGTTGTAGATACACTAAGCTATGAACGATACGAGATGGAACGCATTATCGAAAAAGCTTTTGAAACAGCACAGTCACGCCGCCGAAAGCATCTTACCTCAGTGGATAAGGCGAATGTATTGGAGTCAAGCAGAATGTGGCGGGAAATTGTTGAAGAAAAGGCGAAGGACTATCCGAATGTTACCGTTGAACATATATTGGTTGATGCAGCAGCAATGAAACTGATTACGGCACCAAATCAATTTGATACAGTTGTTACGGAAAATTTATTTGGTGATATTTTAAGTGATGAAGCTTCGGTAATTACAGGATCATTAGGTATGCTGCCATCCGCAAGTGTCAGGGAAGATGGATTAGGATTGTATGAGCCAATTCATGGGTCTGCACCTGATATTGCTGGAAAAAGTATTGCAAATCCGCTTGGAATGATTTTATCTGCTGCCTTCATGCTAAGAAATTCCTTTGCTCTGGAGGAGGAAGCAAATGAAATCGAGAGAGCAGTAGATGAAGCATTAACTGCAGGGTTCCACACACCTGATTTACATGTTAAAGATGGCATGAAAGTAACGACGAAAGAAATGACAGAAGCTGTTTTGGAAAATCTATCGACAAGGAGTATTTCCGACAGTATCTGCCATATGTACGCATAATAGGATGTTCAAAAAGTCTGTTGAAAAGGTCGATGATCCTTTTCAACTGATTTTTGAACATAAACGGAGAATCGCATAAAAGAGTATCGTGGGGTGAGATAGATGGGTAAGCCAGAAACTATTATTCAAAAAATTTGGGATAAGCATGTTGTCCATCGAGAGGAAGGGAAGCCAGATCTCCTTTACATTGACCAGCATCTTATCCATGAGGTGACATCACCACAAGCGTTTGAAGGATTACGATTAAATAATCGCAAGGTACGTCGCCCAGATTTAACTTATGCAACGATGGATCATAATGTTCCAACAAAAAATAGAGAGGTCGTGAAGGATGAAATATCTCGTAAGCAAATGGAGACCTTAAGAAAGAATTGTGAGGATTTTGGTATTAAACTTGCGGATATGTTTCATCCTGATCAAGGGATTGTTCACGTCATTGGACCTCAGCTTGGCTTAACCCAACCAGGAAAAACAATTGTATGTGGTGATAGTCATACTTCAACACATGGTGCTTTTGGAGCACTGGCATTTGGAATCGGAACAAGTGAAGTTGAGCATGTTTTAGCAACCCAAACAATTTGGCAGGATTGTCCGAAATCCTTAAATGTAAAGATAGAAGGCGATCTTGGTCCAGGAGTCACAGCAAAGGACTTAATTCTTTCGATTATCGCAAAACTTGGAGTTCGTTTTGGTACTGGCTATGTTATGGAGTATACAGGAGAAGCAATTCGTAAGCTTTCGATGGAAGAACGCATGACTATTTGCAATATGTCGATTGAAGCTGGTGCCCGGGCTGGTCTAATTAGTCCAGATGAAACTACAGTAGAATATTTACGTGGCAGAGAGTATGTTCCTGATGGTGAGGCATTTGAGGAGATTAAAAAAGAATGGCTTTCTCTTGCAACAGACCATGGTGCAATTTATGATCATACGGTAGTAATAGATGCTGGTAAAGTAGAACCACAGGTTACTTGGGGAACGAATCCGGCAATGTGTGTTCCTATAAGTGGCATGACTCCATATATCCCTGATTCAGAGGGTGATGACGAAGTACAGCGTGCGCTCGAATACATGGGTCTGGAAGAAGGACAGCCGATTACTTCCATCAGCATTCAACATGTTTTCATTGGTTCGTGCACCAACTCTCGCCTAAGTGATTTGCGGAAGGCATCAAAAATTATTGAAGGAAAAAAGGTAAAGGAAAATATCAGAGCAATTGTTGTACCTGGTTCATTCAGTGTAAAGCTTCAGGCCGAGTCAGAGGGAATTGATCAAATTTTTAAAGAAGCTGGCTTCGAATGGCGCGATTCAGGATGCAGTATGTGCTTAGGAATGAATGACGATATTGTTCCACCAGAAGAGCGTTGTGCCTCGACTTCAAATCGAAACTTTGAAGGAAGACAAGGAAATCGTGCAAGAACACATCTTGTAAGTCCAGAAATGGCTGCTGCGGCGGCAATTGAAGGTCATTTCGTAGATGTTCGTAATTTTGCTGGAGTACCGAGCTAAAGAGGAGGGATGGTATGGAAGCAATAAAACAGCATAAAGGGTTAGTTTACCCATTAATGAGAACGAATATTGATACAGATCAAATCATCCCAAAGCAATTTCTAAAGCGGATAGAAAGAACTGGGTTCGGACAATTTCTTTTCTATCATTGGCGCTTTAATGATGAGGGCAATCTGCGCAAGGACTTCAGCTTGAATTCTCCAAAATATGATGAAGCATCGATTCTGCTGGCTGGTGAAAATTTTGGCTGTGGTTCCTCAAGAGAACATGCACCTTGGGCATTACATGATTATGGCTTTAAAGTAGTGATTGCCCCTAGCTTTGCTGATATCTTTTATAACAACGCACTGAAAAATGGTATAATTCCTGTAAAATTAGATGAAGAACAGATTAATGAATGGGCAAAAAAAGCAGAGAATGCTGCTCTTCATTTAGATGTAAATTTACTGGAACAAACAATCACAGATGAAGCAGGTAAAGTAGTCCAATTTGATATTCCAGCCTATCATAAGGAAAAATTAATTAACGGCTGGGATGATATTGCATTAACTATGCTGCAAGAAGATAAGATTTTAGCATATGAGCAGCAATGATAGAAGAAATGGGAAAGTGACCCATAAGGAACCTGTTTCTTCTATAATAAATAAAAATATGGTACGAATATAAGAAGAAACTAAATGGGAATTCAAGAAGGATAGAGTTGACGAAATTCGTCACATCCAGTCACGGAAACTCGAAGCAACGATGTTTACCGGAAACGTTTTGAATAACCTAAAAAATAAGGAGTGTGGCTTTCTTGGGGATTTATTAACAGGTGAAAAAATTTATCAGGCGTGGAAGCGTTTAGCACCAATTGTACATCAAACACCAATCGTAACCTCACATACAATTGATCGTATTGTAGGTAAAAATGTGTATTGTAAAATGGAAAACCAGCAAAAAACCGGAGCTTTCAAATTTAGAGGAGCTACTTTTAAGCTGATGCAGCTATCGGAAGAAGAGCTGAATAAAGGTGTTATTACAGCTTCAGCTGGTAATCATGCACAAGGTGTAGCATATGCAGCAGCAAAGCTAGGTGCAAAAGCAAAGATATTTATGCCGGAGGGTACACCATCAGCCAAGGTACATGCCACTCGAAATTATGGGGCAAAAGTTGTGCTTACTGGAGAAAGCTTTCAAGAAGCATATCAAGCTTCAAAGGAAGAAGAGGAGAAAAATGGAATGACTTACATTCACCCCTTCGATGATTATGATGTAATGACTGGTCAAGGAACGATTGCTATGGAACTTCTAAGGCAGGAAGACCGGATTGACACGGTAATCGTTCCAATTGGAGGAGGAGGACTCATTAGTGGAATCGCCACCGCTTGCAAGCATGTGAATCGAAATATCAGAGTGATTGGGGTTCAAGCAAGTGGTGCAGCGGCAATGTATAAGAGTTTCCAATCGAATGAAGTTCACCATTTAACAGAGGTTCATACCATTGCAGATGGAATCGCTGTAAAAGAGCCGGGAAAGCATACCTTGCCAATCATTCGAAAATATGTTGATGATATCGTTACTGTTACAGATGAACAAATTTCAGCTAGTATTTTATTTATGCTAGAGCGAAATAAAACATTAATGGAGGGAGCTGGAGCAGCAGCATTAGCTGCACTGTTCGCCTGCCATGAACAAATAAAATCCCGTCATTGCGGTGTTATTATTAGTGGCGGTAATCTTGATATTAACATGATGACGAAGATTCAGGAATTAGCAAAAGGTTCTTTAGTATCGACTGAAAGAGAAAAAACATTAGTATATTGAATATAGACTCAGCGCTGCCGATTTATTAGCTGCTGAGTTTTTGTTTTCATTAATAAAAAATGGCTATTATAAGAAGTGGTTACTTTTTACTATAAAATATCCCGACTGTAATATTTCCCTAAATAAATAAATTAGTACAGTTAAATAACAAAAATTTGAAATAGAAAAATCATGACTTTTTATATTGAGAAGAAAAAAGTAAAAAAAGTGATTTTTACAAACGAAAAAACGTGAAATACAGTCGAAAAATAGAAGAAAAAATAAATATTTTCTTAATTCATGAAATGTCAGTAATCCAAGTAATTTCAATGTTTAAGCATGATATAATGACGAAAATAATGAAAAGGCAGATAAGAAAGTTTATTAATAATATTGCTTTTTTCAATTTATTCACTTATAATCGCATTACTATATTATTTATTACGATTATATTACGAGTTTTACAGAAGTGTTAACAAATACATTATGAAGGAGAAATGCTGCAGTAAAAAAATAGAACAGTTGTGATTGACACGAATGTATTACAGTTTAATTATTTGAAAAAATCTAACTGTTGAATTAGCTTTAAAAAATGTTAGAATGAAGCAAACAAGTAAATCTAAATTATCAGAAACTTATGATAGTCACGGGGATTAGTGCCTCTTAGGTAAAGGCTATTAGAAAATTAGAGATTAATTCACTAGGGGGGATTTATTTGAGTAATAAATTATTGGAAATAGAAAACCTTACCACATCCTTCCGAATTGGCGACGAATACTATGCTGCGGTTGACGATGTTACACTAACACTAAATAAAAATGAAGTGCTTGGCATTGTTGGAGAATCCGGATCAGGAAAAAGTGCGCTGGCTTTTTCGATAATGGGATTACATAATCGAGCGAAAATCGATGGTAAAATCAAACTGCATGATACTGACCTGGCAAAGACTGCACCAGCTCAATTAAATAAAATTCGTGGGGATAAACTCGCGATGATTTTCCAGGATCCTCTCACTGCACTTAATCCTTTAATGGAAGTTGGCAGTCAAATAACAGAAACATTACTCCTTCATCGATCAGAAATGGGAAAAAAACAAAGGTATGACCGTGTAATTGAATTGTTAAACATGGTTGGAATTCCACGTCCTGAATATGTTTATAACCAATATCCACATGAACTTTCAGGGGGGATGCGGCAGCGTGTTGTAATCGCAATTGCTATTGCGAATAGTCCTGAATTATTAATTGCAGACGAACCGACAACTGCTCTTGATGTTACCATTCAAGCACAGATACTAGATTTAATTCGACAACTGAAAAATGACATGGATGCAGGTATTATTCTTATTACGCACGATCTTGGAGTAGTTGCTGAGATGGCTGACAGAATTGCTGTAATGTATGCTGGGCAAATTGTAGAAATTGCGGAAGTTCACGCTCTATTTGAAAACCCTCTGCACCCTTATACGAGATCATTGTTAAATTCTGTACCAGCAGAAGGACAAGACAAGCTTCATGTGATTCAAGGGATTGTCCCATCACTTAAAAACTTGCCTCGGAAAGGCTGCCGATTTGCAACACGTATTCCGTGGGTTGAGGAGTCAGCTCATGAAGAGGACCCAGTGCTGCATGAGGTTTCACCAGGACATTTTGTACGTTGTACCTGTCACAGTCATTTTTACTTTCCTGATGATAGGAAGGAGGAACAAGCAAATGGGATTTCTTGAAGTACGTGATTTAAAAGTGTATTTCCCAATTAAAGGCGGGATTTTCAATCGTACTGTTGGTCATATTAAGGCAGTTGATGGTGTTTCATTCTCGATAGAAGAAGGTAAAACTTATGGTCTTGTAGGTGAATCTGGTTCTGGCAAGTCTACTACTGGAAGAGGGATAATCGGCTTAGAAGATGTTACATCAGGTAAAGTTCTATTTGAAGGTCAAGATATTACATCAAGAAAAAGTAAGACAAGAGACATAAGGCAGAATATCCAAATGATATTTCAAGATCCCTATTCTTCACTTAATCCGAGAAAAAGAGTTTTGGATATCATTGCTGAACCAATTCGAAACTATGAAAAACTTACAAAAGGTGAGGAGCGCAAGAGAGTACAAGAATTACTGGAATTAGTCGGACTTAGTCCCGAATCAATTGAAAAATATCCACATCAATTCTCTGGTGGACAAAGGCAACGTATCGGTGTTGCCAGGGCTATTGCATTAAAGCCAAAGCTAATCATTGCAGATGAACCCGTATCCGCACTGGATGTTTCCGTTCAAGCACAGGTGCTAAATTTTATGCAGGATATTCAAAAAGAATTAAATCTGACCTATTTGTTCATCAGCCACGATTTAGGCATCGTTAAACATATGTGTGATGAATTAGCGATTATGTATAAAGGTCGTTATGTCGAACAAGGTACAAGAGATGATATTTTTAATAATCCACAGCATATCTACACGAAACGTCTGATTGCAGCAATTCCTGATATTAATCCGCGGAATAGAGATGAGCAATATGCATTCCGCCAAGATGTAAAGCAGGAATATGAAGAGTCATATGATGATTATTTTGATAATGAAGGTTTGGCATTTGGCCTGAAAAATATTTCTGATACTCATTTAGTTGCATTACCAGAGAAAGGTTGATTCAAGTATGTGGAAATTTATAGTTAGAAGACTATTAATAACCTTCCCGCAAATTTTGCTCCTTAGTATAATCGTTTTTATTATGGCGCAATTTATGCCGGGAGATGCATTGACTGGACAAGTAGATCCGAACATTCCAATAGAAATAAAAGAGCAAATAAGAGATAAATTAGGACTGAATGATCCATGGCATATTCAATATGGGAAATGGATTACAGGCGCAGTCCAAGGTGATTTTGGAGATTCCTTCCGTTTTAAAATGCCTGTAACAGATCTTATAGGACAGCGAATAGTTAATACTTTTTGGTTATCATTAGCTACATTAATTTTTACATATATCATTGCCGTGCCATTAGGGATAACGAGCGGACGTTATAATGATACATGGCTGGATCAAGCGATAACTGGATATACTTATTTAGGTTTTGCAACACCATTATTTATTTTTGCTTTAGTTATGCTTTGGGTGTTTGGTTATCAGTTCGGTTGGTTCCCAACAAGTGGAAGTGTCGCTCCAGGTCTATCACCAGGGTCGTTTGAATATGTTTTAAGTAAGCTGAAACATTTATTGCTTCCAGCATTCTCAATGGCATTAATAACAACCGTTACAACAGTGCAGTATTTAAGAAGTGAAATTGTAGATACAAAGGAAAAGGATTTTATTATTACCGCAAGAGCAAAAGGGGCTTCTGAATCTCGGGTTTATAATCGGCATATTTTAAGAAATTCATTACTGCCAATTGCAGCATCCTTTGGATGGGAAATTACAAATCTTATCTCAGGTACAGTTTTTGTTGAGAGGATATTCGGATATCCGGGAATGGGACTGCTATTCCTAGACTCTATTTTACAGAGGGATTATAGTGTTGTAACTGCGTTGGTGCTGTTATTCGGTATAGCCTCGATACTAGGAGCTTTATTATCGGATATTATCTTAAGTGTTGTTGACCCAAGAATTCGCATTAAATAAGAAACTCGAAAAACTCTGAGGTGATAAAAAATGGAAGTAAAAGATATGAATATAGATAGTGAAGTAACAACAAATGAAAGTCCCTCAGGTCTCCGTATACTTTGGAGGGAATTAGTCAGGGATAAATTGGCATTAATTTCATTTATATTTCTCGTAATAATTATTCTATTTGTATATGGTATATCAATCATATTAGATCAGAATGAAATCGTAAAAGTTGATTTGTTTGCAATTAACCAAGCACCAAATGATGAATTTATCTTAGGTACCGATTATGGTGGACGTGATGTATTTGGTCAACTTATTATCGGTACAAGAAATTCGTTAACAATTGGGTTTTTAGTTACTTTATTTAGTGGATTTATTGGGATTGTATATGGCGTTATAGCAGGTTACTTTGGTGGACATGTTGATAACGTGATGATGCGTATTTTAGACTTTTTCTTAGTTTTACCATTTTTGATGCTAGTCATTGTATTTGTTTCAATTGTGCCAAGCTATGATACGTTAACATTCTCGCTTATTATGACATTATTTCTCTGGATGGGAATAGCGCGGCTAATTAGGTCAAAAGCATTACAGGAGAAAGAGCTGGATTATGCGCAAGCTTCAAAAACACTAGGTTCTTCTCACTTTAGTATTATCTTTAAGCAAGTCTTACCTAACATTACATCACTGATCATTGTGACGATGACTTTGAATCTGGCAGCAAATATTGGTTTAGAATCTGGTCTCTCTTTCTTAGGATTTGGTTTACCAGAAAGTACACCAAGTTTAGGTACATTATTAAGCTATGCAACGAATCCGCAAACACTTGAGTTCAGATGGTGGATTTGGATGCCAGCAGCACTTTTAATTCTTATCTTGATGCTAGCTGTTAGAAACGTTGGAGAAGCATTAAGACGCGCAGCAGATTCCAGACAAAGAAGAGGTTAATTGTTTAAGAAGAAATAAATTGTTTTTGACTTTATTACTTACATCAATATTTATTCTTATCTTGATGTTTAGTATACAGCCGTTTGTACGAAATGTATGAGTGGCAAAAAAGAACAGATTAAAGGGGAGGTTAAAAGGATGAAGAAAGTAAGTTTTAGTAAGTGGCTATTTGCTTTAATGCTAGTACTTGTTTTAGCGCTAGCTGCTTGTAGTGGTGGCGATGATGACTCGGATAAAGATACTGGGGAATCTGACACTGGCACCGAGGATCAAGGGACTGAGGATGCTGATGAAGCTGATGGAGAGGATAAAATATATTCTATCGACGACTTTGAAGTGGATAAAACGAATGACAGTGAAGCGATTGATGGCGGAACGCTTAATTATGGTTTAGTTTCTGACACAGTTTTCGAAGGTATCTTAAATCGTCTATTTTATGATGGTAATCCAGACTATGAAGTTATGAAGTTCTTTGATGAAGGACTCTTAGGTATTGATAATAACTTCAACTATACCCAAGAAGGTGCAGCTGAATGGGAAATTGATGACGATGGAACAACGGTTACAATTAAAATTCGTGACAATGTAAACTGGCACGATGGTGAGCCTGTAACAGCAGAAGACCTTGTATTTTCATATGAAGTAGTTGGAAGCCCTGATTATACTGGAACACGTTATTATTATATTGAAGATGTTGTAGGAATGGATGAGTACCATGCAGGTGAAGCAGAATCAATTGAAGGTATGGAAATTATTGATGAAAAAACGGTAGCAATTACATTTAATGAAGCAAATCCATCACTTATCGCAAGTGGTTTATGGGATGCTCCATTACCAAAACATATTTTCGAGGATATTCCGATTGCAGAAATGCCAGAACATGATGCAGTCCGTAAAAATCCTATAGGCTTTGGTCCTTTTGTTCTTGACACAATTGTTCCTGGTGAGTCTGTAACTTATACAGCGAATGAAGATTACTGGCAAGGTGCTCCAAAACTTGATGGCATTACATTAAAAGTTGTTGCACCACAAACAGTTGCAAATGCTCTCGAAAAAGGAGAAATTGATGTTGTAGACAGCTTCCCTACGGATCAATATCCAGATGTAGCTGATGATCTTACAAACGTTGAATTTTTAGGTCAAATTGATAATTCGTACACTTATATTGGATTTAAATTAGGTAAATGGAATCCAAAAGATCCAGATAAGCCAGATGGTGCTGGTGAAGTGGAAGTGGATCCAGATGCAAAGATGGCAGATGTTAACTTACGTCGTGCTATGTGGTATGCAGTAGACAACGATTCAGTTGGGGAACGTTTCTATAACGGTCTTCGCTGGTCTGGTACTACATTAATTATTCCAGCATTTCCTGACTATCATGATGAAACAATAGAAACACCTTCATATGATCCAGATGAAGCAAATAAAATTTTAGATGAAGCTGGATATGAAGATGTTGATGGTGATGGTTTCCGTGAGACTCCTGATGGTGAAGAGTTAACGATTGGTTTTGCTTCTATGTCAGGTGGAGATACTGCTGAACCTATTGCGAACTATTATATTCAAGCATGGGAGCAAGTTGGTCTTAAAGTAGAGTTAGTTGACGGACGTTTAATGGAATTCAACACATTCTATGATAGAGTAGAAGCTGATGACCCTGAAATTGATATTTATCAAGGTGCATGGTCAACCGGTTCTGACGTTGATCAAAGAGGTTTATACGGACCTACTGCAGCATTCAACTATTCACGTTATGCTAGTGACGAAAGTGATCGTCTTTTAGCTGAAGGTGCTTCTAGAAAATCATTAGATATTGAATACCGTCAAGATGTATATAAAGAGTGGCAAGAACTGATGGTAGAAGATATTCCTGTATTCCCAACACTTTACCGTTCAATTTTAGTACCAGTTAACAACCGTGTTACTGACTGGTCTATCCAAGATCAATGGAATGGTTACCATGAAGTTGGAATTACGCAAGAAGATCCTGTATTACCAGAATAAAAAAAAGACTCGCTTCGGCGAGTCTTTTTTTAAATTTGTGAGCTGCGTTGAATAAATTATATCAGAACAGCTATGTTCTGCTTTTAAAGCTTTCCATCGTCTACTTGATTCAACCAGTCCTCAATGATATCAATTGTAGTTTTAACTGTTCCATTTTCAAAAGGAGAACGGAGATTAGCTGCTGCTACAAGCTCTAAAAATGGTTTGGAACCTCCTAATTTACACAGGTTTAAATAATCTTGCCATGCAGCTTCATGGTTTTCCTGATTCTTTTTCCAAAACTGCAGGGCACATATTTGTGCTAGTGCATAGTCAATATAGTAGAAAGGGGATTCATAGATATGCCTCTGTCTTTGCCACAAGCTGCCGGCTTCAAGATAGGCATTACCATCATAGTTACGATGCGGTAAATAAACTTTTTCTATTTCTTTCCATGCCGCTTTTCTTTCCTCAGGAGTCCAGTTTGGCTTTTCATAGATCCGATGCTGGAATTCGTCAACCGCGACAATATAAGGAATAGACTGAATGGCACCTGCTAAATGTGCAAATTTATATTTGTCACTATCTTCTTTAAAAAACAGCTCCATCCAAGGCCAGGTAAAAAATTCCATGCTTGTAGAATGTATTTCTGCAGATTCGGTTGTTGGAAAGCCGTATTCGGGTATTTCAAGTTTTCTGCTGGAATATAACTGGAATGCATGACCGGCTTCATGTGTCAGTACATCAATATCGTCTGAAGTACCATTGAAATTTGAGAAAATAAATGGTACTTGATAGTCCTTGATAAATGTACAGTAGCCACCACTTTCTTTGCCTTTTTTAGCTTCGAGATCCATTAATTCACGATCGAGCATCAATTGGAAGAATTCATCTGTTTCCTGAGAAAGCTCTGCATACATTTTCTTGCCATTTTCTACAATCCATTCAGAAGACCCTTTAGGTATAGCATTTCCGCTTTGAAATTTGAAGTCTTCATCATAGAACATCAATGTATCCACTTTAATACGCTGGGCTTGTCTTTCATAAAGCCTGGCAGCTAATGGGACGATAACATCTCTAACCTGATCCCGGAAGACTTCCACCATCTGAGCATTGTAGCCAATGCGCTCCATTCGTAAATAGCCAAGCTCAACAAAATTTTCATAGCCTAATGTTGTTGCAATTTCATGACGTGTTTTAACGAGCTCATCGTAAATGCGATCAAGTTTCTCGCCATTTTCTGAATAGTAGTCGAAGGTTTTATTCACCGCTTGTTTACGAATACTTCGGTCTTTATCTTGTTTAAAAGGTGCTAATTGCGCAAGGGTGTATGTATTGCCCTGAAATTCAATTTCAGCTGCTGCAACAAGGTTATTGTATGCTGTAGTTAATTTATTTTCCTTTTGCATAAGCTCAATGACTTCTGGAGCAAAGGATTTGATGGCTTTATCAGCAAGCTGAAAAAATTGTGTGCCATATTTTTTTTCTAATGATTGACGAAAAGGGGATTGAATAAGCAGCTTATAGAAAAGTGTATGCATTTCTTCGATTTCTGGAAGCTTTTCATCAAAAAATTCCTTCTCTGTTTTATAAAAAGCATCATTTGTATCAATGGATGAGCGAACAATAACTAAATTAGCCATGGTGGACAGGCGGTTGCGCAAAATATTGATTGCATCAATTGCTTTTGTAGCCTCTTGGAAATCATTTGCTTCTTCAAAAGCTGCAAGTAATTTATTATACTTCTCTTTTTCTTCACTTAAGTCAGGTCTTTCATACTTAAAATCCTGAAATTTCTGCATGTTTTTCCCTCCTGTGATTATTGAATTGATTAGTTTAAATATAGCAAAAATTAAGAGGGAAGACAAAATTTTTACTTTAGCTTGTAGGAAATTATTCACTTTGTTTGTTTGACTTTAAGGATAAACGAATGTAGACTATAATAAGATATATATTATTATATGGGGTGAAAGCATGGTACAATCTGTTTTTTTACTTGGGGCTGCATTCACGGTGCTCGTACTTATTATTAACATTACACTCTTAAAAGTATCGAAGAATTCAAGTGCATGCTATTATTCAAGCATTTTCTTTGTGCTTGTAGGTTTGTTATTATTAGCAGTTGCTTCCGTAGCTCCGAAAGTGGATCTTTTAGGTGCTGGCTTTGGCGGATGGGGAATCGCTTCCTTATTTGCAGCAGCAATTGGTTTTATTATTACTTCAGTATTAGATGCTTATCAAAGTGTAGAGGCTTAAGCAAAAAACATAAACTCTTTTCAAGGGAGTTTATGTTTTTTTATTTATTTTAAATATGTTTTTCCGTTGCGTTGTTCGACTTTTCCTTCCTTCATTAAACTGCCGAGAGCTCGTTTAAAAGCAGCTTTGCTTATGTTAAATGTTCCGCGAATATCCTCTGGATCACTTTTATCACTAAAAGGAATAACTCCGCCATTTGCTTCTAAATGCTGTAAGATATCTGCGGCATCTAAAGGAATACTTTCTTTCTTTACAGGTTTTAACGAGATATTGATTGTTCCATCTTCTTTTACATCAATTACACGGCCGTTTACTAATTCTCCTAAACGTGGCTCTGCTTTGCGTTCTGTATGGTGGATAAAGCCGCGATAGCCTTCTTTTGTTATGATTTCTGTTCCTTCTCTGCTTGAATAGTAAACTCTTCCTTGAACTTTCTGATTCAGTAAATTCTCGGGTGCTGCAGCAAAAATATCTGCAATTACATTTCCTGTTGCAAGTTTGGCAATTAGACGTTGTTTATAATCCAAATCAAGTGTAATTAAAAGCTTATCAGCTTGCTGTGGCCATATGGAGCGAAAGGACGGGAGGTCATCTGCAGAAACGAGCATTTCTTTTGCGATGCCTATGTTTACAAATGCTCCAAGTTTAGGTATAACTGCGGCCACTTCTGCCCAGTCATATTTCCCGATTTGAACTGTTGGCAAAGTAGTAGTAGCTGCAGTATTTCCTTTTTTATCGTTATATAGAAAAACATCTATATCTTGCTTTTCTTCTAATTCCATGTCTGTTTCATTATGATGGAGAAGTGCTTCTTCTTCATCTGTTCCAAGTACATAGCCTGTCTCAATTTTTCGCAGCACCTTCAACGTCTGTATGGTTCCTAATGGCAATGACATTTTTTACACCACAATCCTCTCTAGTCGTTCAATTTGTCTTTTTCTATCGTACCATAGAAGACAACTGAATGTTAATTTTATCGCAGTGTAATAGGACGCACGACTCCCACTTCAAGAAATAAGGAGACACTTTTCATTCTAAGTGGAGAACGGGCAGCCAGTAACGGTCCGATTGGTTACGTCTCTAATTATTCCGACGATTTTTTACTGAAAATATATGGAATATATAGAATAAAAAGTAATCTTGAAAAATAACATATCTTCTCCCGTCAATTCAATGAAATAACGATTCATTTTTACCTGGGAGCAATCCAAAAACATCGAGACTCTAGTGGAAGGACAGAGGGAGCGCCAGCTACCTCCGGAAAGCGAGGAATATTTGGATTGCAGACTTCCGGACGGAGGAGAGGAGAGGAAGCAAAGTAATTAGTTTTCGATAAATTATTATTTGCGTTATGGTAAGATAGAATAAGATTGTTTTTAGAAAGATAAATTGGAGAGATTGTATTGGCTTTATTTATTGAAGTTATTTTACCGATTATGCTTGTATTTTTAGCTGGTTTTACACTCCAGCGGCTGCGGGCGATGGATGTGCGTTCTGTTTCAGCAGTTACTTTATACATATTATCACCAGCTCTGATTTTTATAACATTGTATGATGCAGACTTTAACTCATCCTTTATGATCATTATTATATTTATGTTTGTTCTGCTAGCTTTTATGGTTGTCTGTAATAAAATTTTACGGAAAATATTTAAATGGACACCACAGGTAGAGAGCGCCTCCATTCTTGCAACAGGATTTATGAACTCTGGAAATTATGGATTACCCGTTGTGCTATTCAGCATCGGACCAGCTGCCGTGCCATATGCTGTATTTATTATGGTTATTCAGGGGCTAATGAATAACTTCTTTGGCATTTATTATGCTTCGCGCGGAGCGAATGGAATGAAACAGGCCTTCTATAATGTGCTTAAGATGCCGACAACCTATGCTGCTATTTTAGGTGTACTTTGTCAATTATTAGAGATACCAATTGGAGATTCTCTACATTCTATGATTTCAATCGTTGGGGATGCCGCAATTCCTGTGATGATGCTTGTACTTGGTATGCAGCTCGGTTCGATGACAACACTAAGGCTTAATTGGCAGGTGATTATTTCTGCTGTTTCATTAAAAATGATTGCAGCTCCGATTGTTGCATTTATTTTCGTTCTGCTCGTTGACGTAGACTCGCTCATTGGTTCATTACTGATTATCATAGCTGCCATGCCAACTGCTGCAACAACAACGATGTATGCCATTGAATTTGATACGGAGCCTGATTTGGTTTCCAGTATCACATTTATAGCGACAATGGTAAGTATCGTTTCTATTTCAGTTGTATTAAATTTATTAAGTTTATAAGAGAGCTATCAATAAAGAGGCTGGGAAATAACTAGCTAAAATAGTAGCGGGGGCAGGAGAACACGATAGCTGGTGGGGGCGCGTCATGAAATGTGATTAGCCGAGCAAATCCCCTGCGTAATCCTGTGTATTCGGTCACTAAGACACCTTATTAACTCCCGAATTATCAGTAATCCAGTGTATATGGTCACTAAGGCGTCTTATTAACGTCCGAATTACACGTAATTCAGTGTATATGGTCACTAAAGCGTCTTATTAACGCCCGAATTACACGTAATTCAGTGTATTCGGTCACTAAGACGCCTTATTAACGCCCGAATTACACGTAATCCAGTGTATATGGTCACTAAGGCGTCTTATTAACGCCCGAATTATACGTAATCCAGTGTATATGGTCACTAAGGCGTCTTATTAACGCCCGAATTACACGTAATTCAGTGTATATGGTCACTAAGACGCCTTATTAATGCCCGAATTACACGTAATATATGGCTATCCTGCAAAAAGTGTGCGCACTTTTGCCGAATCCGCGGGCTCCTCCGTCTTCATCCCCCCAATATTTCTTCTTTCATTTTAAATAACAAATATAAAAGGCGTGGTGCTTGCACTATTTTAAGTGTAACTCCAACGCCTTCTTTCGCATTTACTGAAGTTTATCCCAGCCTTTTTAGGATTATATGAGATTGAATACCCCAATTGAAATTAAAAGAAGCGAGGGGAGATAAGCGAAAAATTGAATGTCATTATATTTGGATAACAGGAGTCCAAGCCGTAAGCCAAGTATGAGTAAGGCTCCGCTCATAATTGCAACGAGGGTTGCAGTCACAACGGCAGAATAATCGAGCAGGCTTGCGGCAATTCCAGCTCCAAAGGCATCAAGAGCTAGTGCAATACCTAAAATTGCAGCTTCACTGATCGATATAGTTCCTGAGCGATCTAAATCAGCCTGCACTGGTGAACGCAAAACTTTTTTCATATCTTGCAGTTTTGTTGTATTTTTTACGGCTGCTTCCTTTTTCTTTTTAGAACGAATAATATTTTGCAATGTGAATATTCCGAGCAAGATCAGTAAAACTCCGCCCAGATTTTCTGAAAAAGCAGGAGAAAGGAAGGATTTTATCATATCCCCCAGCATCATTGCCACAAAAACAGTTAGGCCCGAACAGAATATAATCATTAAAATTGCAAGCAGGGGTACTCTAATTTTTTGTATCCCATAGCTGATACCTACCCCAAATCCATCGATACTAACTGCTATTACTAGTAATAATATTCCAGTATCATAAGGCATCCTATTCATTCCTTTTCAGATATACTAGCTAAATTATTGTATGAAAAGCCATCTGCAATGTTTGGGCGCATGAACACATTCTAAACTAATTTATAAAAGTCAAATTAAACTGATAAATATGGTAAAATATACTAAGGGGGGGATATAAATGCGGGCAGTTTGTATTGATGATGAGCATTTATCCTTAAATTATTTTAAAAAACAGCTAACAAAAATAGATAAAGTACATGTAATTGGAGCCTTTACGAATCCTTTGGAAGGGAAGGATTTTGTTTTAAATGAGAATGTTGATGTTCTCTTTCTTGATATTGAGATGCCGTCGGTTAGTGGAATGGAAATAGCGGCTCAAATTTTAGAAGTGAAGCCAAACTTAATCATTATTTTCGTGACGGCTTTTGAATCATTCGCAGTTGGCGCCTTTGAGCTAAATGCAATGGATTATTTAGTAAAACCTGTAAGACTCGATCGTCTGCGGCTGACAATCAAACGTATTGAAAAACAATTACAAGCGAGAAGGAAAGGCAGCCCGCAATCAGTAGACAAATTTCGGATAAAGCTTGCTCCCTATCTTGCTTTTGAAGTAAAGGCAAATGTATTTGAAGCTTTGCCTTGGCGAACCTCGAAAACCCAGGAATTATTTATCTATCTATTACAAAATAATGGAGTAATTGTTGATAAATCAGCAATCACTGAATTACTATGGGAAGGATATGCTCTAGAAAAATCAACCTCTTTGCTTTATACAACAATTTATAATATACGAAAACAGATAAAGCCTTTTGAAGAGCATCTTGTCTTACATAATCACTCGAATGGTTATCTGCTGGAATTACGAAATGTGGAAATTGACTTGCTGCACTGGGAAAGGGAAATAGAGAACTTGTCTGAAGTAAGCTCCTCAACCATTACGGCATATGAAGAAGCGATGAATCATTATAGTGGTACGTATTTATCAGGCTATGACTATACTTGGCTGGAAGCAGAACGCCACAGGCTGGAAAGGTTATGGATCAATACAGTAAAGCGGATTGCATTATTTTATGAGGAAGCAGAAAAAACAGCCGATGCACTAAGATGGTATCAAGCGATTGCAGATCGCTATCCAACAATCGAAGAGGTACACTTAAAATTAATGAAATTATATGAAGCGAATGGTGATTTTACTTTAATGATGCAGCAGTATAACACGCTTTACAAAATTTGCTGGGAATATTTTGATGAAAAACCAAGTCAGTATATAATAGATTGGTATCTTAATAAATTAAGTTAAAGTGTATGTTCGAAAAGGAGGATAAACGAAACAGGAAGCAGGCGAATTCTTTTACTTTCTAAAAGTAAAGCATTATCATTTAGGATAGAGATTATTTTTAAGGAGGAAAATGATAGATGGCTTTTGTAATATTGGAACCTTGCCAGGGGGAAAAAGCTGCGGAATGTGTCAGTGTTTGTCCCGTTGATTGTATAGAAGAAGGACCAGAACAATTTTTTATTGATCCGGATGTATGTATTGACTGTGCTGCATGTAAAGCAGTTTGCCCGGTTGAAGCGATAGAAGAAGAGTACGACCTTAATCCGGAGCAGGAAGTATTTCTTGAACGGGCAGAGGAATTTTTTGCAAATCGTTAGGACATCATAATAATTACAGGTACCAATCATCAAGTAGGGGGATTGGTACCTTTTTTAAATTTTTGGGTTATAGCAGGTTAGAAAGATAAATAAAGCTTCTGTTATTGTTCATTATTCATTTTTTCTTGTTGCAATGTACCGAAAGGATGCTCAGGTGGTGCGTATACAGAAAATAGTTTTAAAGGCTCTCTTCCGGTATTTCTTACATTATGCCACTTGCCCGCTGGAATCATGATTGCATAGTCTTCTTCAATGCGTCTTTGGAAATTCAGGTTATTTTGGCTATCTCCCATTTGCACAGTCCCATGACCTTCTTCAATACGGATAAACTGATCTGTATTTGGATGACGCTCCAGTCCAATGTCTGCTCCAGGTTGAATATTCATTAATGTTACTTGCAAATGTGTTCCTGTCCAAATCGCTTTCCGGAATGCATGGTTATCCTCTGCTGCATCTTCTATATCAACAACATATGGGGTGTTGCCAAAATCCTGCTGTCTCTCTTGTGATTCCTCCTGATGATTTACGGGGAGGGGATGAAATCTTCTCACTCCATTATGCTGTGGGTACATTTGCCGTTCCCTTGTTACTGGATACGGATAGTACACAGGCGGGTAATAATAATGTGGAAAACGTCCATTATTCATGTATATTCCATTCCTTTCTGTTTTTTATCTTGATATATTATGCATGACATGCTGATTATGTTTTTAGCCTATGGCTGAAAGTAAATTTGCATAAGTAAACTGCTTTATTGAAATATGATATAGTATGGAAAAGGTGTTGTTAGGGGGGATGATGGTGAAGCATGTATTACGTTGGGCATTCTTTATAATTGGTATTATGATTTTCAGTTTAGGAATCACGATGACAATTAACGTAAAGCATTTAGGTATTCATCCCTGGGATGTGCTGAATGTAGCTTTTTTTGAAAAAATCGGTTTATCCATCGGATCATGGAGTATTATTATTTCAGCTTTGCTGATTATGATTTCCTTCTTATTGGATCGCAGCTATATTAAGCTTGGCACATTTTTTAATGCTTTTCTGGTAGGTTTATGTGTAGATTTTTATTTATGGACTGGCTTGTTGCCGCAAGCTGCACATACATGGACAGACATTCTGATCATCATCATGGGAATTGTGATTATGGGCTTTGGTGGCGGGATATATAACGCTGCGGGGGTAGGCTCAGGTCCTCGTGATGGTTTTATGCTTTCTTTATCAGATAAAACGGGTATGTCAATTGGAAGGGTGCGTATCATTGTAGAATTACTTGTTTTACTCATTGGCTTTTTGATTGGCGGTCCCGTATTTATTTTTTCACTCATCTTTACATTTATTCAAAGTCCAATTTTTCAAATGACGTATATGAAATTTCGTAAATGGATAAAGCAGATTGAATTAATGGTGGATGAAAAAATTCGCCTGGAGCACAAGAAAAGATTGGGTTAAAGTGCTGTTTATCAATATAAAAATAAGAAAGAGCAAGCATTTTGCAATGGACAAGATGCTCGCTCTTTTTAGATATGATAGTCGGCTAAATCTAATTCAGTTGGTTTTTCCAGAGCGAGCCTTGCCAGCTCCTGTCCAAGATAAGGTCCAGCTGTAAGCCCAGTAGCCCCGAGGCCGTTAGCGAATAACAGGCCTTCAAAGCCTGGGAATGCACCGATGATTGGCAAAAAGCCTGGGGTCATTGGCCTGAATCCTACTCTAGCCTCAATGATTGTGCTGTTTTTTAATTCAGGTGCGATTGTTAAAGCTTTATTTAAAATATCCTGTACACCAAAAGCAGTAACATTTGTGTCATAGCCAGCATCATTTTCGTGTGTCGCACCAACGACGAATCGGTGATCATCGAAGCTGAGCAAATATTGATCATTTGGCGGCATAATAACAGGCAGGTTGGCCGTATGAATTGCATCATACTTGAGATGAAGAATCTGTGCTTTTTGCGGTCTGATATCAAGCTTTGTCCCAAACGGTTTTATTAGCTCGTCCATCCAGGCGCCAGCCGCAGCAATGACTTGATCAGCAAAAATAGTTTTATTATTTGCTTTCACTCCAATTACACGTGTACCTTCTGTAAGCAGATATGCACTTGCTCGTATTATTTTTACTCCACGTTTTTCGGCTGCAGAAAGCATTGCGTTACGGAGTTTCCTTCCATCTGTCCGAGCGGCTCCCGTTACGAAAACAGATGCATAGCCGTCAGCAATTAAAGGGAATTTTTCCTTCGTTTCATTCTCGTTTAATAAATGTATTTCCCCAATTTCTGGAGCATCCTCACGGCGTTTTAGAGCACGCTCTTTTATAGCAATGAGTTTTTCGCGGTTTGTATGAATATTTAAGGCACCAACGCGCTTATAGCCGGTGTCTGTTTCACCATCTGCCTCTAGGGATTGAATGAGATCCGGGTACATAGCTGCACTAGCTTTGACTAAACGATACCATGCTTTATTTCTTCGTTGTGATAGCCAGGGACAGATGATGCCAGCTGCTGCATCTGTTGCTTGTCCAGCATCAGTGCGATCAATTAGGGTAACTTCAACAGGGTGTTTAGAGAGGGAATAGGCTGCGCTCGCACCAACAATTCCCCCTCCAATAATGACTACTTTTTTATTCATTTCTCACGCGTCACGACCTGATGCATTGCTTTCATTTTTCCTAAATGCTCTGTTTCATGGTGGCTAAGCATGATGAGCAAATCACCAAATGTTTCAATACTTCCAAAAGGAACCTTAAAGGTTACATTTGATTTCCAAAAAAGATCATCAAAGTTATTTATGCGCCCTTGCTGCTTTTCCAGATAAGCTGTCAGTTCTTTTAACGAGGGAGCTGCTTCTTCCCAATCGCTTGGTTTCGTTCCCGGACTAAACAGGTTTTCATAGTTTGAAGGAATATGATTCGACTTTAGCAATAATTTTTCAGTAAATACGAGAACATGGCCAATATGCCAGCGTAAAGTATTGTTGAAGTATTTTGCCTGTATATCTGCCGTTTCCTCCTCTAAATCTTGAATGAATGTAAGTAATGCTGTTCTAGCGAGATTAAATTGTTTTCTGGACATAATATCCTCCCTGTAAATGCACTTATTCTATCACTAGTTTAGCTTTTACAGGGGAAATTGTAAAACATTCAGCGTATTTTTGAATGGTGAAGATGGTGAAGAGCAAATTATTTTGTGGATTAAAAAGTGATCTCGCTTTTTGATTTAGCTGAAGGTTCACAGGATATATTGGATATGATAAAATTTGTACTATATCAATTCAATAAACGTTTAAGTGAGAAGGAGAAGTAGAATGGCAAAATTAATTTTTGGACATAAGAACCCGGATACTGACACGATTTGTTCAGCCCTCGTTTATGCGGATTTAAAAGGCAAGCTCGGAGAAGAGGTTACAGCTGCCAGACTTGGTGAGGTAAACAAAGAAACGCAATTTGCACTTGATCATTTTGGAGTAGAAGCACCAAAATTAATTGAGCGAGTAGAAACTGGCAGCGAAGTGATTCTCGTTGATCATAATGAGTTCCAGCAATCTGCAGAAAATATTCAGGGGGCAAAAGTTACAGAAGTTATTGATCATCACCGTGTTTCTAATTTCGAAACAAAAGAACCCTTATATTTCCGTGCTGAACCAGTTGGCTGTACAGCGACAATTATTTATAAAATGTATAAAGAAAATAATAAGGAGCTTTCAAAAGAAATGGCTGGTTTATTACTATCAGCAGTTATTTCGGATTCTCTTTTATTAAAATCACCGACATGTACAGAGGAAGATGTAGAGACTGCACATGCATTAGCAGATTTGGCGGGTGTGGAGCTAGAAAAATATGGTCTTGATATGTTAAAAGCTGGAGCAGACTTAAGTGATAAGTCTGTTAAAGAGCTTCTAACGATGGATGCAAAGGAATTTACAATGGGTGGAGCGAAGGTAGAAATTGCACAAATTAATACTGTCGACATCTGCTCTATTTATGAAAAGCAAGAAGAAGTTGAAACGGAAATCAATAAAATTATTCAAGCAAAAAGTCTTGATTTATTCTTATTTGTCGTAACGGATATTCTAAATAATGATTCAGAGGTTCTTGCACTTGGAGAAGGACAGGATAGGGTTGCAACGGGATTTGAAGCAGAGCTGATCAATAACCGAGCATTGCTGAAGGGTGTTGTGTCACGTAAGAAACAGATTGTCACGACATTAACAGATGAATTTGAAAAATAATATGAAAAATTCCTGAGGCAGCTTTGCTTCAGGATTCTTTTGGAAGATAAGAAAGCATGAAACTTTCCAGTTTGCATAGTCTGCTAAGGTTGTCACTGAAAGGGTGATGACATCTGTTTTTTCTAAAATTTGGTCTCTAAAATGTAAAAAAGGTCTTCCGCAATGGAAGACCTTTTATCGTCATTCAATTATTATAATTTAACAACGTTTGTTGCTTGTGGTCCACGGTTACCTTCTTCGATATCGAAAGAAACGGATTGACCTTCTTCTAAAGTTTTGAAGCCTTCGCCTTGGATTGCTGAGAAATGTACGAATACATCGTCTCCACCTTCAACTTCGATGAAACCGAAACCTTTGTCTGCGTTAAACCATTTTACTGAACCAGTGTTCATGAAAAACCCTCCATGTGCTTTGTGCACGTTTATTACTATTTTTGTTCAAGTTAACAATTCAAGACGATAACGACTTACGTGTTAATTCTATCCTTATTCCTACCGAACATAAATAATTAAACCAAGTATAGCATTATAAAAAAAATAAAGCAAGTTACTTTTAAGGAAATAAGTAAAAAACTTGAAGTTTCTTTTTTTAGGTTAGCTAATTTCTTTCATTTCCCTGCTTTGCTGAAAAACCTGACAAGTATTTTCTCCGGTTTTCGAGCAAAACGGGCATTTATTTACCTTAATCAAATCTAAACCATAGTCTACAGCAGCTTTTGCATCATAAAAAATATGCTCTGCACCAATCTGATCGTACAGCCCTCCAGCTTTTATGGTATCTAAGACATTTCCATTTAATTCAGCAAGCAGTGCTGTCCCGCCTTGTTTTTTAAAATCTGTAATAAGTGCGGTTAAGTTTGCCATACCTGTAGCATCAATAAAAGAAATATGTTTCATTTTTAAAATAAGTACGGTTGGTTTCCGATTAATGGAACGTGTAATCATTGATTCAAATCGATCAGCAGCTCCGAAAAATAGTGGTCCTTCAATTGTAAAAAAGGCAAGCTGCGGGCATCTTGCTTCTAAGTCCTTGGCTTTCTCCAGTTCATCTTCCTTTATTTGGTCAGGAATAACCTTTTCCACACCTAATACTTCACTCATTCGCTTCACAAAGGAGACCATTGCCAGTAATAATCCAATCTGAACGGCGATTGTTAAGTTAACAAAGACTGTTAATAGAAAAGTAACTGCGAGTACCAGCGAGTCACCTGATTTTAGCTTAATAATATGCGCAAATGACTTATACTCACTCATATTAAAAGCGACACGCATCAAAATTGGTGCCATACTTGCAAGTGGAATATGTGCAGCATAGGGCGCGAATAATAGAATAGTAATTAACACGAACAGTCCCTGGAAAATCCCCGAAAAGGGACTTACTGCACCACTTTTAATATTTGTTGCTGTTCTGGCAATCGCACCTGTTGCAGGAATTCCACCAAAAAGTGGCGTTATCACGTTTGCAATTCCTTGACCAACAAGTTCACGGTTGGAGTTATGTCTTTTTCCAGTCATCCCATCTGCTACAACAGCAGAAAGCAAGGATTCAATTCCTCCAAGCGCAGCAATAACAATAGCTGGCTGTAAAAGGGTGACTATTTTGCTCCAGCTTAATTCCGGAATTTGAAAGCTGGGCAAGCTTTGAGAAATACCTCCAAATGCAGTTCCAATTGTTTCTACTTTTCCAGGGAAAAACACAAATGCAACTAGTGCAGGAATAATTAAAGCAACCAGCAGTACCGGTACTTTGGGGAAAAATTTAGGAATAAGAATTAGAATTAGGACACCAAGTACTGCGGTAACAATGCTGTACAAATTTAGTGTTGAAAAATTTTGGATGATTTGAATGATATTTTCATGGAAGTATTCTTTTTTCTCCATCCCTGCCAGTCCAAGAAAGTTTTCAATCTGTCCAGTAAATATAATCACAGCAATCCCAGCTGTAAAACCGATTGTTACAGAACGGGGAATATACTTGATAAGGCTCCCTAATTTAAAAAAGCCCATTAGCATGAGCAAAATTCCAGCCATAAATCCTGCAATTAACAAATCCTCATAACCAAATTCTAAAACAATAGCTAGCAAAATTGGTATAAAAGCGCCAGTAGGACCAGCAACCTGATAGCGCGAACCGCCAAAGAGTGCAACAAGAATTCCTGCAATAATTGTTGTATAAAGCCCATACTCCGGCTTCACTCCAGAAGCAATCGCAAATGCCATCCCGAGTGGCATCGCTACAATCCCTACTGTAATTCCTGCAACCAAATCTCGCTTCAAATCATTGGCATTTAGCCTATTGAACCGATTGTCCTTGATCAATATAACTTCATCTCCTATAATATACTATTTTAATCATACCATACTTTGCGTAACAATTATTTTTGCTTTCCTGGTATTTGTCTTGGTATCATCGTGTTAATCAATAGAAATTGCAGGTAACTTTGATTAAGCGCACATTTCAACTGGTACCCGCAACCCGTTCATCTTCGCCTTCTGTGGGCACTAATGAGCTGGTGTGTAATAACAAGAAATAGATTACTGTTATTGCCAAATAGAAAATTGTATACTAATGAATAAGTATCCGATAGGTGGAACTGCAATAAATCAAGAGCACAGAATGGGCTAGTATGAAATTTATCCCGAATTAACTGGAAGTAAGACCCCTACTCAAGAATTTGCGGTGAAAACGAGCATTGTAAGTGGGGGACAATTGGCTAGTAAAACCCCGATTGGCAGAATTTCATTTTCATGGTAGTTAGTTGCGATGCGCAGCATAGCCATGGTTGTTTTAGTGGGGATGAAAAAAACCACTGAATGAAGTTTCACTTTATGAATAGGATAGCAGACAAGGAGAGAGAGAATAATGAAAGTAGCATTATCTTTTAGTGGGGGCAAGGATTCAAGCTTTGCATTATATAAAATGCAGGAGCAAGGAATAGAGATTGCTTGCCTGATTACAACAATTTGGAAGGAAAATGGCGAGACGGTGGCACATGGAGAAAAAGAAGAAAGGATTCAAAAGCAGGCAAGTGAGATCGGAATCCCACTCGAATTTATTATTACTGATTACGAGAATTATACGGAAGATTTTAAGAAAAGGTTAAAAGAAATCAAAAATACATATAAGATTGAAGGAATTGGTTTTGGAGATATTTATTTGGAAGGGCATCGTCAATGGGGAGAGGATGTGGCTGAAGCTGCAGGGTTAAGTGCACGATATCCTCTTTGGACGAAGAAAGAAAATGCGATTCATGTTCTGCAGGATTATGTAGCAGCTGGCTTTAGCAGTAAAATCATTAAAGTGGATGAAACTAAGCTCCCTAAAAGCTGGATAGGCAGAAAAATTGATGAAGCATTTATGAAGGATATATCAAGCTATAATGTCTGTCCACTTGGTGAAGCTGGAGAGTATCACACTTATGTGTATGATGGGCCCATTTTTCAAAAAGGTAAAAAAACTCAGTCTCGGGACTGAGTTTTTTTCGTGCTAAAGTTTGTATATTTAGGGGCATTGACGCATTATAATGAATTTAGGCAAAATTGAAGGAGCTGAAGAGATGGAACCGATTGTAGAGGTAAAAAACTTAAAGAAATCCTATAAGAAAAGGAGAACAAATGAATATGTACATGCAGTATCTGATATTTCCTTTAAGGTATACCCTGGGGAAATTTTAGGTTTGCTTGGTCCGAATGGTACTTGTACATACAGACGAACATATAAAAAGGGAAGAAAAACCAAGCCATACGTTCACACGACTTGGTTTAATGCGTCATGTGTTTGACTTTCTTTTGATTGATAGCCTCCATGATATATTGGTGTTGATCTTTAAACGTAAAGTGAATTGTAATGGTTTGATGTTCATGAATATGAATGTAATCGACTAACTCAATGAGTAATGGTCGATCTAACTTTTGAATGTTTTGATGTTTTAAAAACGTGTTAACATAAGCAGTTGTCGTGTCTTGTTTTTGTTGTGTCGCGTGCATTTCTATTTCAATTTGTTTTAACGTATTTTTTAGCTGCTTTAGTTGCTGTTCAAATCTAGCTTTCATTCGAAAATAATCTGTTTTCGAAAGAGATTCAGATTTCCAATCAATATACAAGCTATCGATGACATGCTCTAATGTTTCTATTTCTTTCTGTTTCTTTTCTTGATGACGTTTAAATTGTCTCATCTGCGTGTCCACGATGGGAACGGATGGCATATGATGAATCATGGTGGCCATGTCTTCTACCAAAGAAATTTGTGTTTGAATGGTCTGTAAGACAGCGTCTGTTAAGTCTTCTAGTTTGATACTATGACGACTGCACGTCTCTGTACTTTTAAAAGCATAGGTAGAACACACATAATTTCCGTCTTCGGTAAAACAAATACGTACTGTGACCGGACCACATCGAAAATGGGTTGGGTTCTGAATATCATGGAGATATTTTTTCCATCGTTTCTCTAGTGGTAAGGTCGAATCGATCGACACATGATAGATGTCTACAAGAGAAGGACGAGCATGTGCCTGTTTTTCGTTTCCGTTATTCATGTATGTCACATCCTTTCCACATTCCATCATACGGCTGTTGGTACAGCTCCACGGGAATTTCACCCCTGCAAGTAAACTTCCAGCCCTATTCACCGCTTGCGACGCTTTGAACGCTCGAGTGATGACGATAGGGGAGTATCATAATCCACACGAATAAGTCTTCGCCAGCCATTTACCACCATGGCATGAGATTCAAGAGGTATCGCTCGTTTCAACGGAAAGTCATGGGGCATGAATCAAGTAGCTCGTCATTCGTAGAACGTATCTGATGGATGGTCGTTATGCTGCATGGCGTTATCTTCCATGCTTTCTTTGTCAAGGAACAATAATGTTACATCATTATTTCTTACATCTGCTTCTCTTTAACGACTAATACGTTTAGAAAAGTGTATTGCCGAAAAAAAGACATAAAAAGGAGAGAAATTGAAGGAAAAGTAATTCCCTTCATATCCTTCAACAAGTTTTTTCAGAATGTGTCAACATTTTTATAATTTTTTTGTGATTTGTAAAAATTTTTATGAAAATACCATTAACGTCAAACAACGATTTTCCCTCCTTATAGTTAGTCCCGATTGAAAAGGGGTATTTGTTGCATTTTTTTAAAAAATAGATGATGGTAACTCATTAAAGTCCTTATTAGATAGCATGGAAAATCTTATTATATTTCTTCATTTGTATTGTCCATATTGAAAAGCGTTATCTGTAGCATACTTTACATCTTTATTAGAGATACATCTTCAGTAAGTAATAAAATATGATTATCTGGATAAATAAGAAAACGCACCTTAGATTTCGGAATTTATTTACATTTTTTTCATATATTATATGTTATACTTAGTGTAATCTAAATTGAAAAGGAGGTTCATCTAGAAGAATTTAAAATCTACCTATCTAAGCATATCTAAAAGAATTAAAATCTGAGGATAGAGTATATATTATGAAGAAAACAATTTTAGTATAATTGTTCAATATCACAAGAGGTGTAAAAATGTCTGTCTAAATTTGGCTAGATGTTTTTTGATATGCGCAGGAAATTCTAATGTAGAAAACAGTTTTCCCCAAGATAGAGATATAAATTTAACTCCCTATACTTAATTTTTATACTGGTAATTCAATTATTAATATGATTGTAAGGTGAATATAAATGGTTAATAAAAAAAAGCTGATTTTTTTTTCAAAGCTGATTATTATCTTGTGATTACTGCCACTGAAATTTACCACCTCTGCCATATTATTTACCACAGAATGA
>DAMDKS010000034.1:0-44180 GCA_032085455.1 Oceanobacillus sp. | reverse complement strand
TTTCGTCTCTCAGACACGTTGGGAGACAAGGACTAGGATTTATGAAATTCATTCAGGTACATAAAACGAAATACCTAGGATTAAGTGAAACTTCGTTCAGTGGTGGTTTTTCCACAGAATGTTAGCAGAACCAATCAGGTCGTTACTGTTTGTAAGACTCCACCTAAGAAATGACGTTTCTCCATGTTTGGATGGATTCTTACAGGCAGTTACACTGCGAGCAAGTGAAACGCAAGGAAAAGAGGTTAAAGCAACATGTATATGATGAAGCAAAGCGGCTGGATCGAAGTAATTTGCGGAAGTATGTTCTCTGGAAAGTCAGAAGAACTCATCCGGCGTCTGCGTCGAGCGACATATGCCAATATGTCTTTCCGCGTATTTAAGCCAGCAATTGATAATAGATATGACGATGAATCTGTAGTATCCCATAATGGTACAACAATTATGGCCCAATCAATAAAAAACCCGGAAGATATTTTGCATCATATCAGTGATACTACGGATATTGTCGGAATTGATGTTTTGTACCCAATCTGTTCATGATAGTGACTATAGTAAACAGTATGCATAAAACCTTAATATATGGATTATGATAGTATACAACAAATAAGGGGTGTATACTATCATTTTTTGTGTATAATAAATAGAAAAGAACGGGTGTTTGTATGGAAGTGGAGGGATTTGAATGAATAAAAGGAAAAAGACATTCGGCCTAAAGGTAGAGAAGACCTTGATAAAAAGTCCAAGACTCCCTTCTGGTTATAGGAGGTTATATATTATTGCAGAGGATGACATACCCTTATTTGAGGTGAATGAATGGTTAGATTCTTGTAGCATGAATAGCTACAAAACAGGGGCCGCATACGCATACGAAATAATGAAGTATCTCCGTTATTTAAAAAAGTTAAAGATTCATTATAGAGACGTTGAGAGTAAATTTATAATAGTGGGGTATATTAAATATTTATTATATGGTGATGATACGAAGGATATAGCTGAAATAGAAGGGGAATTGTCTTTTAGTGTGATCAAGAGGCGTATTTCAATCATAAAGCAATTTTATGAATGGTTAGAGGATAATGGTGAAATAGATGAAAATCCAGTAAAATATGGCGTTAAGCCAAATAATAAAGGAATAAGAAATATTAAAAGTAAATTTCTTTATGGACAGATCTGGAACTTTGAAATAGATAAATCATTAGTTAGTAAACTTAGATACAAAAATGAACAAAATCATATTAAATGGTACAGTCAAGAAGATATTGATGCTATATGGGGGTCTCTCCCAACTTTAAGAGATAAAATAATTTTTGAAATAAGTATAGAAACGGGTATGAGAATAGGGGAAATTCTGGGTTTAAAACTGAAGGACTTTAATTCAGAGGAAGGTTGGCTTAATATCAAAAAAGAGCAAAATATAGAAAATGAAGCACTTGCTAAAACTAATGAGAGGGAATTACCTATAAGTGGTGAGGTGAAAGGCTGAATGCACTTACAGAGGATATTGATTATATCTTCTTAAATTGGAAGGGCAAGAATAAAGGCCAATCTGTTAGGCAACGAAACTACTTACGAATTATTAAAAGAGCTGCCGAAAAAATGGGCTTTGATAAAGGAGAAATAAGAAAGCATAGTGGCAGAAGCACCCTCGCCCAACAATTAGTGGATGCTATGAATGAAGGTAAAGTTACCGAGGTATTTATACTGGATCAATTTGGTTGGCAGAGTATAGAAACTCTAAAGAGATATAAGACAACCTTTAATAGAAGAGGCAGAAATAAAGTATTAAAGAATTTATCTATTAGACGAATACAAAAACAAAGTGAAAATTAAGGAGAGAATTCATGTGGCACAGCTATATTTTAAATACGGAGCTATGAATAGTGGAAAATCTATAGAGATATTGAAGGTAGCCCATAACTACGAAGAACAGAATAAGCAAGTTTTAATTTTCACGCCAGGGATTGATGATAGAGACGAGGTTGGTTATGTTTCAAGTAGGATAGGTCTTAAAAGAAAAGCACTTCCAATTTTTGAAGAAACAAATATTTATGATGTTGTAGAGGGTTGTGAACAGAGGCCATATTGTGTTTTGGTAGATGAGGCACAATTCTTAAATAAAGAACATGTATTACAGTTAGCAAAGATTGTTGATGATCTTGATATCCCTGTTATGGGATTCGGACTCAAAAATGACTTTCAAAATGAATTATTTGAGGGAAGCAAATACTTCTTGCTTTATGCTGATAAAATTGAAGAAATGAAAACGATTTGTTGGTTTTGTGCAAGGAAGGCTATCATGAACTTGCGTGTAGATGAAAAGGGAAACCCTGTATATACCGGTGAACAAATCCATATAGGCGGAAACGATTCTTACTATCCAGTATGTCGTAAATGCCATGCTAATCCTCCACTTTAGATAAAAGGGGTGTGAGAACAATAGATTCTAAAGATCGTTATTATAGTTTGGATGAATTGGCGGGAAAACTTAATTTGGGAATTAATACGGTTTCTGAATATTTGAAGGACAATAAATTTCCTAATGCTTTTAAGCTATCTACACATAAAGGTCGATGGCATATACCACAAAAAGATGTCGTTGACTTTATGCAGAAAGATGAAAAGTATAAAAAGTTAAAGAAGGCTATAGATATTCTTGAGAATAGTGAGGAAGAGTATCTTACGGTTAGGCAAGTTGCTGAAACTTTAAACAAAACTGAGGAGACAATTAGGATCTATATTAGAAACAAGATTTTTCCTAATGTTTTGTCTCTTTCCCCGATAAAAGGGGGACATTATATACCTTCAAGTGACCTTGGTAAGTACATAGATGAGTTTAATTCAAGCTATAGTACGAAAAAAGCAAAAAGTATTTTGAAGATTCACGAGGAGACACTGTTGAAATGGTTAAAAAGTGATAATGGACTTTTTAAAGGTGCTTATAAGATAAGTAATGGATGGCGAATTTCGAAAAATGAAGTGGATGGTCTAATTGATAGAATAAATGATTCCTATACTGTAAGTGAGGTTATGGGTCATCTAAAAATTGCAAGGAATACTACATTGAATTGGGCTAAAAACAGGAAATTCCCTAATGCTTTTAAAGTCGGAACGGATTGGCGAATTCCCAAAAATGATTTACATGAAATTAGAGATAAACAATTAACTATTAAAGAAGTTCAAGAGATTCTTGATATTGGGGATGCGGCTATTTATAAATGGGTGAACGACGGGACGTTTCCGAATGCTAAAAAAAGTTTAGGTGGTTGGACAATACCAAGAGATGATATTGATACATATTTATATAAAAAGTCACTTTTATGTACAGCAAAAGAAGCTGCAGTGATGCTGGAAGTAGATTTAAACACAGTAAGAAAGTAGACAAGAAAGGGATACTTCCCAAATGCGGTAAAACAAGGTGTGAAAGGGTGGGAGATACCAAAAGAAGATATTAATGAATTTATTGAAAAAAGAAATGATAAGTCTAGGTTATCAGTACAAGAAGTAGCTAATAGATTAGGATACACAAAAGGAACTATACAAAAATGGTTGAAGGATGATAGTAAAAATGTGTTTCCAAACGCATATAAGACTTCTATGGGTTGGGTTATCCCTGAAGATGACTTTTCAATAATATTCAATCAAATAAAACAACACAAGAAAAAAGTTAACATAACAGCACTCAGGGAAAAAAAAGTATTAAACAAAATGGTAACTTACACATGAAAACCCGGAATCTATCACAGAACAACTTGAAAAAACTAAGTATGAACAAGTGGTTCCGTGGGGGATTGAACTTGTGGGTTATCAGACCAGTTTATTTAGTGATCCTATGAAAATAGCGATTTTAGACAGTGGTATACATAAAAGTCACGAGGATTTACAAGGGAAAGTATTGAAAGAATATAACGTAATTAATCCTGGTCAGCCAATTGAAGATGATTATGGACATGGAACAGCAGTAGCAGGAATTATTACTGCTAATGATAATAATATAGGCGTTGTAGGTGTAGTTCAAGACGTAGAGCTTTATGATGTGAAAGTTTTAAACTCTGAAGGGAAAGGAAATATCGAGGATTTGATTTCCGCCATTGAGTGGTGTATGAAGGAACAAGTGGATATTATTAATATCAGTTTTGGTTTCCAAGCAGAAAATGAAGAGCTTGAGAAGGTAATTGAACAAGCAGTCTCACAAGGAATTATTATTATAGCAGCAGCAGGTAATAACTATGGTTTTAATACTGATTTCCCCGCAAAATATGATAATGTCGTTTCTGTCACGGCATTAGATGGAGGGAAGAATATAAGCAAATCATATTCTGCTAAAGGGAAGATAGACTATGCTATGCCAGGAGTATCTATATTAACTACCTCAAAAGATGGTGGATATGCCATTTACAGTGGAACTTCAATGGCAACCGCTTATATGACGGGTGCTATTTCTGATTCATTAAAAAATGATGATAGCTATAGTATGGAGAAAAACGGGCTGTATTCAATTCAAGAAATAAATGAACTGCTTAAAGATAACCTAGTTTTGATTAATGAATGTAATGATTGTGGGAATGGTCTAGTAAAAATAAAATAATAAGGTGGTAATCGTTGTGAAAAAATTCAATAAGATTATAGCAATCATTTTAGTATTAACAATGATAGTTAGTTTACCATTAAATGTTTCAAATGCTTAGGGTGTCTCCAAAGAGAATTTTGACGAGACTCTTTCAGATGAACTCGATTATGAGATTAATGAAGAGGGATTAACAGTAGAAACTGAATTATCATTAGAGGAAAGTGAGTATATACAAGAGAATAGCTTTCAGTTGGATAATAGTACCCAAGAAAAGGATGTCGAACACGTAGAGGTAAACTTAGATTTGACCCTTGATGAGTATGAAGATAGTAGATTAATATCTATTGAAACTGATTCAGATGGAAATACAGTCGAAAAAGAATATCAAGTAGTTATCGAAGAAGCGGATGAAGAGAAAATCATAGCAACATTCATTGATTTAAGTACAGGAGAAGAATATACTTATAACTCTACAGAGTTATCAGCCTCGTTTGCTCCGGCAATTCCAATTGGTATTGGTATAGGCAAAGCATTGTTAGATGCTTTATTTGCAACAGGGTTGGCAGTAGTTATAGCCGGAATTACATATGTTTCCTATTCTGAGTTTTCTAAGAAAAAGAAAACTAAGAGCCATTATATGGCTACTAGAAAAAGTAATGGTTTGTATATTGGTAACGGAATGTCTCGAACTAAGGCTGTTTCTCATTTAAAATCTGGTAAAGATACGTGGTCAACTTCTAAGTCGAATGCTCAATCAATTGCGAAATCTGCAAGTCCAAAAGGAAAAGCTGTTGGTGCAGAAATAGATAAAAATGGAAAAGGAAAACATTATCACTATCATCCAGTTAAATCGGTTAAGCAAGGTAAGTCAGTAAGAATGGCTTCTCATGCTTTTTATGGAGGCCCAAGAAAATAAGAAAGTTTTTTTACTGTGTCGTGTACTTGGTATCTATATGAAGGGGGAAAGTAGATTGATATTATTGCAGAAAAATCCAAGTGGAAAAACTTATAACGATTTAATAGATTTATGTTTTGATATTTGCGATCAGTTTCATTTGGTTTTAAGAAAAGATATGGGTTCTCTAAAGAGTTTTGATAAATTCCTAAATAAAATTGATTCTGCTTTAGTTACAATGAAAGAAGAATCTGAATGGGCAAGTACCATTTTAGATGAAGGGCAAACGGCTAAGGTGTATTATTACCATACTAAAGACGAGAATGTTAAAAGAATTATTAAAGAAACTGTTAATTCTTTATATGAGTGGGAGATGCCTAATCATCCGGAAGACTTATCTTTCTTTAAAGATGGTGAGGTTTGGTTGGCAACAAGCAGTCACGAAAGAGAATGTTATATCTTTCCAAAGGAGGAAGAAGTCGGTAAGATTATGAATATAAATGGAATAGATGCTACAATAGAAGAAGATGAATAATATGAAGCTATGAAGGGATTGAAGAAAATACCTTCTTTAAAAGACCATTTCTCGCCTGAAATGGTCTTTTATATAATCTTTGTATTAAAGATATATGCTGTGATTGTTAAGAGAGTTGAATTATTTTAAGTTAAACAATTATTTTCGGTAAGCCACTATTCCTAGATTTAAAAACTTGAATGTAAATTTAACCCAGTACCTTATTAAAATCAGTAAATACTAATAGAATTAATGATATATAAGAAAGGAGATAAGCTAATGTCTCTAAAGCATTTCATCGCTGCTCCACATGAGATACCAGTTGGAGAATTTGGAATGAAGCCAGTTAAAATAAAACTTTCAGATTTGAATGCAGAAAGAAATAGAAAACGAGATAAGAAAAAACAATCAAACATAGATGAACAATATGTGATTCATTATGAAAAAGAAGAGGATTTTTATGGTGTTTTTATTTTTGAACTAGATCATGATTTGAAACAAGTTCTTAAAACTAAGTTTTCTAATCCTTATATTTACGAATTTGAAGGTTACTTCTACGATACACAAGATGCTTGTCATCGAAGAGGTATCTATGCACTTTTCGAATATATCAATGATCGTTTAGCGGAAGGGCAGTATATGGAGATTTATTCTTGTTGGGATGGGGAAGAACAAGATGAAACAAATGAACAGCTTGACACAAAAATTAACCTTTCAACATGTCAGTTCGGAAAGTATTTAACTTTTTCAAGTCTAAATGAATTAAGTCAGATGATTCAGCTTGAAGAAAAACAATTTATCACTGTTTTAAAATAATTGAATCTAGTTTATTCATATTTCTAATTTAAAAATGCAAATTCAAAATGAAAAGTAAATAAAATGAAAAAAGAACCGAAAATTAATTTAGGTATCCCAGTCACGAATTAGAACAGAAACGTATACACAATCGTGAACATATTATAAGGCACTAAATTGATGAAGCGCAATTTTTCGATGAAAGCATCATTGATATTGTAAGTGAAATTGCTCGGGGAATCGTTGTGATTGTAGCTGGTCTCGATACAGACTTTCGAGGAGAGCCTTTTGGTCCATGCCCGAGCTGATGGCATTGAGTGAATATGTAACAAAGCTAAACGCAATCTGTGCAGTCTGTGGTTCACCAGCAACACGCACGCAGCGTTTAATTAATGGAAAACCAGCATCATATGATGACCCGGTAATCCTTGTAGGAGCATCAGAATCCTATGAACCAAGATGCAGACACCACCATGAGGTGCCAAATAAACCATCAAAGCTTACTTCCTGTATAAACAAGCTGACAAACAGAGCGTGAATGCGCGATTGTCTTTTCATGAGGGAATATTTTTTCGAAAGTAACTTCAACTTTCCTTACAAAACCCCGGTCAACTGCAAAGACCTCTTTACAGTTGACCGGTATTATTTTCACGCAATAGTACGAATTACCTAAAATAATTAGAATCCGAGTCAGCTTATCATCACAGAGCTGCCGCCCGAAAAGCAAATAGTAAACGGGCTGCAGGTATCAATCATCGAGACTTAGAGTGAAGCAAAAACACTGCTGCTATTTTCTGTCCCAGAAGCGTTGTTTCGCAATAGCCTGCAGGAAGTCGTGAACAAACTGTCTATTTCCTCTTGCGAATACAACCCCATTTAAATTATTGCTTTCAGCTGGGGCGGTAAAATATTTTTCACCACCGGTTGCAATACCAATCGGTTTAAAAAATTGATAAGCGCTTTTAAAATATTTTTCCATCTCTTGTTTTAAAAGCTGAGGATTTCTCATCTTGCCGCCGACGAGATAAATGCTGTCATAAAGCACGGGATAGGTCGTTGTGAATGTTTGATTCGCACTCACTGTTGTACCGCCATAACTAGTGATTTCCCCAAGATTATCACTGATGATATCATAGAAAACCTGATTTTCATCAAAACGCCTTAACACTTGCTTTACTTCCTCAGCCGGAAAATCCGCTGCAATCACAACCCCAACTTTTTGCGTTGCTGCATAAGATGGCGTATTCAGGAGACTAAGAGACGGATAATCAGGTGGAGCAGGGTAGTTAACGATTGGTGGACGCTCAACTCCGATATGGTCCGCTATCGTCTGCGCCATTCCATTATCAACATTTGCCCACATCCTTGCATTTTGCTCGCGGACAGATTTACTCTTTACTTTTCCTAGGTGGAAATTGAAAGTATTGATGAGATCGCGTTTTTCCACTTCGCTTAAGCTATTGTAAAACATTCGCGGCTGGGAAAAATGGTCGTTGAATGAATCACTTGGCACTTCACGCGTAAGATGCCCAGAAACTTTTTCCGGATAATTCACATAACCGCCTTCCGCTCCGCTTGATTCAGCGGGTGTGTTTCCTGCAAGGGAGTTTTTATGATAATTGACAGAGTCAACATCTAACCGGTAACGACTGTAGCTATCCCGTAAGTTGAAATTCCGTTCAACAATGGGACGGTTGACGGGAATGTCATCAATGTTCGCAGTGTTTTGACGGTATAATTCCGTATCACGATAGGCAATAGCCCGACCTTGCAGGACCGGATCACTTGTAAAATCAATTCCCGGAACAACACTGGCAGGATCAAAAGCAGCTTGCTCCTCCTCGGCGAAGAAACTATTCATGAGTCTGTTCAATTTCATGACGCCAACGGTCTCTACAGGAATAACTTCCTCCGGCCATAGTTTCGTATTATCGAGGACATCAAAATCATATTTGAATTCATCTTCTTCACGGATAAGCTGGATGCCGAGTTCAAACTCTGGATAGGCACCCTTTTTAATGGCCTGTATAATATCATTGCGGTGAAAATCGGGATCGACACCGCCAATAAAATTTGCTTCATCAAGAAGCAAAGAGTGAACTCCAAGCTTTGGAATCCATTTAAAACGGACGAAAGTGAATTTTCCTTCGTCATTGACAAAGCGAAACGTATTAATCGGCCAGCCATTTATCATACGCCAGCTGCGGGGCCTGCCGCGCATCGACATGAGCCACATGACTAAATGAGCTGATTCTTGATTGTTTGCAACAAAATCCCAGAAGTTATCATGGGCAGTGGTCGCTTGGGGAATATCGCTAATTGGATTTGGCTTGGCAGCATGAACGACATCCATGAATTTCATCGCATCGGATATGACAAATACAGGAAACTGCAGGGAGAGCATATCATAATTTCCTTCCTGCGTGTAAAACTTCACGGCAAATCCGCGGATATCAACAGCTGTATCTTTCGACCCCTTACTTCCCTGAAAGGTAGAAAAACGAGTAAATACAGGGGTTGATAGTCCTGCTTCACTTAAAAAATGTGCTTTTGTGATATGTTTTAGAGATTTTGCTGCTGTAAAATCTCCATAAACACCAAAACCCCGAGCATGAACAACTTTTTCTGGAATCCGTTCCCGATCAAATTGAGTTTGCTTTTTATAAAAATGGTAGTCGTTAAATACTAATGGACCACGTTTTCCGGCCCGAAGTGTTGTCTCATCATTCGATACTTTAACAGCATTGTCATCCGTCATCTTTTTGCCTGGACCAGTATTCTTTCTGCGGAACTCTTCTAACTGTTTATCCTTTGCATCAGTAAATTCCCCCTGCCGGTCCAGGTCTTTATCTTTATCCATGATATCACCCAATCTCGTGAATTTATTCCATTCTCATCTATATTCATATTGGGGTGGAAGTAGAACTAAAACCTGGAATAGAATCTCATGAGCCCCTAGTATATTGAAGGGCGGCTTTTTACTATAAAATGCAATATTTTAAAAAAATTTTTTTGACCATTATGATAGGCTATACTATAATTAGAATGTTAATCTGAAAAGAGGTGTTCGTGATGTTAGATCGATTACAATCATTGGAAGATCGTTATAATAAATTGAATGAATTATTAAGTGACCCGGAAGTAGCCAGTGATCCGAGTAAACTGCGTGATTATGGCAAGGAACAATCTGGACTGGAAGAGGTTGTAGCGGCGTATCGCGAGTATAAAGATATCGCGCAGCAGCTTTCCGATGCGAAAGAAATGCTCGATGATGAGCTCGATAGTGAAATGGAAGAAATGGTAAGGACTGAAATCAGTGAGCTTCAGGAACAATCAGAAGAACTGGAAGAAAGAATGAAAGTTTTACTTTTGCCAAAAGATCCAAATGATGATAAGAATGTAATTATGGAAATTCGCGGTGCAGCTGGTGGAGATGAAGCAGCATTATTTGCGGGAGATTTATATCGTATGTATTCACGCTATGCAGAGCATCAAGGCTGGAAAACGGAAATAATGGAAGCGAACACAACAGGTGTTGGCGGCTATAAAGAGATTATTTTCATGATGAATGGGAAAGATGTATATTCCCGTTTAAAATATGAAAATGGTGCGCATCGTGTACAACGTGTGCCAGAAACGGAATCAGGCGGACGTATTCATACATCAACAGCAACCGTTGCCGTTCTCCCTGAGGCTGAGGAAGTAGAGATTGATATTCACGAAAAGGATATTCGGGTAGATACCTTCGCTTCAAGTGGACCTGGGGGACAAAGTGTAAATACGACCATGTCAGCAGTCCGGTTAACACATGAGCCAACAGGGATTGTCGTCTCCATCCAAGATGAAAAATCGCAAATTAAAAATAAAGAAAAAGCGATGAAGGTACTTCGCGCAAGAATTTATGATAAATATCAGCGGGAAGCACAAGCAGAATACGATGAGAGCAGAAAGTCCGCTGTCGGAACAGGAGATCGTTCGGAACGGATTCGCACGTATAATTTTCCGCAAAATCGTGTAACGGATCACCGCATTGGTTTGACGATTCAAAAACTTGACCAAATTCTTGACGGGAAGCTTGAAGAATTTATCGAAGCACTTATTTTAGAAGAACAAGCAGAAAAGCTTGAGCAAATTGGTGAATAAAATGCATGATAAAAAACAATATGAAGTCCTAAAACGGGCTTCTCTTTTTTTAGAAAAACAAGAACGCGAAGCTAAAATTGCCGAGTTGCTGTTGCAGCATCATCTCGGTCTGTCACGCACAGCATTTTTTATGAACATGCACGAGCATATACCAGATGCTATTTATGAGGCATTTATGCACGATATCAGGGAGCATGCGGAAACTGGCAAACCAGTTCAGCATATGATTGGCTCTGAAGAATTTTATGGCAGACGTTTCCTTGTGGATAACAATGTACTTATCCCCAGACCAGAAACAGAAGAGCTCGTTCAGCATGTTATCCAAACTGTAAAAGCATCTAAAAAACATGCACTGCACATTGTGGATGCAGGAACAGGAAGTGGAGTCATTGCGATTACACTCTCCCTCGAATTAGCAGATGCAAGCGTTGCGGCGACCGATATTTCTTCCCAGGCATTGGCAATTGCAAAGAAAAATGCCGAGAACCTCGGAGCAGATGTGGAATTTTTCCAAGGAGACTTTTTGCTGCCAATTCTGCATCAAGAAAAGACTGTGGATATCATTGTTTCCAACCCGCCTTATATTGCAGAAAATGAACGGGAAAGCTTAGCAGACACAGTAAAAAATTTCGATCCCGAACTTGCATTGTTTGCAGAGGACAATGGTCTCGGTGCGTATAAGAAGATGATTAAACAAGCATGTGGTCTATTAAAGCCAGATGGGATTCTTGCTTTTGAAATTGGACATACGCAAGGAGAAACAATTAAAAAACGGATTCTTGATAGTTTTCCACAGGCTGTTGTGGATATCATTCAGGATATGAATGGCAAGGACCGCATCATCCTGGCAAAAATAGGCTGAAACTTCATTACGTAAATAGGAATGAACAAGGGTTTTCTCAGCTGCAAATTCCCTGCTAATCCATGCTTCGTCTCTTTCAAACTTCTCAAGTGAATCCTGCAGCAAATGAATATACGAAAAAAATACAAGAATACTAGTTTATCTTTCTGATTCTCTGACCATACTGTGGATAGTTCAGTAAAAAGGGGTATGAAAATGAAGAAACTAGTATTTTTATTATTTATTATATCATTTATTTCAATTTACCTTATTGGCTGGAATATGCAAGAACAAGCAGCTGAATCTGCGAATGAGGACTATCAAATCATTCCGGATGATGCGATTCGCTTAAGAATTCTTGCAAATAGCGATAATGAAGCAGATCAGCAATTAAAGCATGTTGTCCGTGATCGGGTAAATGAGCAGGTAACAGAATGGGTAGCGGAGATGACAGATATTGAAGCAGCCAGAAGCCTTATTCAAGAGAAGCTCCCAGAAATAGAAACAATCATTCACGAGGTGATTGAAGAGAATGGAACAGAAAACGACTTCTCAGTAGAATATGGCAATAATATCAGTTTTCCCATGAAGCTGTACGGCAATTATCTTTATCCTGCAGGTGAGTATGAAGCGATTTTAATTACGCTTGGGGAAGGCAATGGTTCCAACTGGTGGTGTGTGCTATTTCCTCCATTATGCTTTCTGGATTTTTCTTTTGGTACGACAGTAGATGCCAAAGATTTGGAAGAAGAGCCAGAAGAAGAGGAAGAACCTGAGGAAGTGAAAGTGAAATTTTTTCTATTTGAATGGTTAGGTTGGTCATAGTTTTATGTATGTTTGCATAAAATACTAGAAAAGAGAATAATCTAATCTTAGAGGTGAAAAAAAATGAAAATAATGCCTGTAAAGCATGCAGTCTATGAACAGCTGAAGGATTATCTTGAGCGAAATGATAATATAAATAAACAGCTGCTGCTGCAAAAAGGCTATGTTGTAGAAATCTCAGGACAAATAGAGGCAAGCTTCATTCTGGAAGAGTTAGATGCTGATATCTTATGGCTGAAACAGCTGTATATTACACAAAGTAAGGCGGCTAAACTGCCGGTTTTACTAGAAACCATTCTTCAATTAGCCAGAAAACGTGAAGCGAAACGTGTATATGTTCATAGTCACCAGCCAGTTGTGGATATCTTGTTGGAGGCATTAAGCTTTCAGCCAGAAAAGCAAAATAAATTTATTGATGAGAAGTCTTTAATGACAGGCAGTTGGTGGAGTTATCAAGTATCCTGAAAAGATATTAACATTATCCCCAACCCTATGTGAATAACTTGTTGAGAAACTGGATAATTTTCATTTTTATATGTGCAAACCCCTTATTTATATATATATTCCTTCTTTAGGCCTGTGGATAAATTTCCATAGGCTTTTTTGTGGAAAACTTTCTAAACATAACGGGACTTTAGTCTGTTATTTTGGGCTTAGTTTGCAAATTTTATCTCTAATGAACTGGCAGTAAGACTCCCACCTCGAAGTGAAAACGAGAATGGTAGGTGGAGACAACTGCCAGTAAATCCCCGGTTGGTTCACCTCACATTCTAGTTGGGGATGAAAAGAATCCACACTTAATGAAGTTTCACTTTATCCAATCCATTTGTCACCGCGTCGTTGCATGATTTTACTATTTCATCTAAACTGTTTTTATATAGAATTGAGGGGTATCCATGGAAACAAAACGATTAATCATAAAAAATAAGCATGATTTACATAATAAAACTGTGATTGAGAAGGCTGCAGCTCTGTTATCTGCAGGAGAACTGGTTGCTTTTCCAACAGAAACCGTCTACGGGCTTGGTGCCGATGCTACGAATGAAGTGGCTGTTGCGAAAATCTTTGCTGCAAAGGGGAGACCACAGGATAATCCATTAATTGCGCATGTTGCAACAATTGAACAATTGCGCGGACTTGTGGATGATTTGCCTCATTATGTGGAAGATTTGATAAAAGCTTATTCTCCAGGACCTATAACGTATGTGCTTCCAACGAATGGAGCTTGTGCAGCCAACGTTACTGCGGGGTTATCCACAATTGCTGTGCGTATCCCGGATCATCCGGTTGCTTTAGCAATTTTAAAAGCATGTCATTTGCCAATTGCAGCACCTAGTGCAAATATATCCGGAAAACCAAGTCCAACGGCAGCGAAGCATGTTTTTGATGATCTCCAAGGGGAAATTGCCGGTCTGGTAGATGGTGGTGTCACCGGTGTTGGTCTTGAATCTACTGTGATTTCCTGTCGTGAAAAGGATGTGATTATTTTACGACCAGGGGGAATTACAAGAGAACAAATAGAAAAAATTGTTCCAGTTGTGGATATGGTAAATGAGAATGATTCGAAGCCAGCTTCTCCTGGCATGAAGTATAGACATTATTCTCCAGAAGTGCCTTTATGGCTTGTGGAAGGAGATGCCGAAGCTTTCCAAAAGATTGTGGATAGCGAGCAGAAGAAAGGAAAAAAAGTAGCAGTCCTTGCGAGTCATAAAATCTGCGAGCAGGTACAGGCGGATCAGCGCATTAATCTTGGGGATAACCTCCCAGAGGTTGCCAATCGGCTATATGATGCACTTCGCAGTTTTAAACAAGCAGAAGTTGACCTTATTCTAACGGAAGTCTTTCCTGAATCAGGTATAGGCGAAGCAATAATGAATCGTTTAAGAAAGGCAATGACAAAGTATATCGCGAAATAAATGTGATACACGATAAGAGAATACTTCCAGCTTGGCATGCATATAGTGTATAAGCATGTCCAAGGGGGGAAGGATCCTGGAAAATAGTAGTGGTGAGATTCTCTCGCTTATTTTGCTTGCGCAAGCTTTAGCTCTAGATGCTTTTTCCATTTGTTTAGGTATAGGCATGCAGCGCTTGCGTTTAAGAAGAATTCTGTGGATAAGTTTGGTAGTTGGAAGCTTCCATGTACTAATGCCTTTCCTGGGGATTGTTCTTGGAAAAATGATTGCAGCACCGTTAGAAAGTTATACACAGCTTGTAAGTGGAATTATTTTATTCATTATCGGTGCTCAAATGTTTTTTGGAGCTTTTACAGAGGAAAAAAAATTACTAATCCCACCAGCTGGTCTAGGACTTTTTATTCTTGCAATCACCGTGAGCATGGATAGTTTTACAGTCGGGTTCGGACTTGGAATATCAGGGGTACGAATCATGCTTGCACTGCTGTTATTTGGCTTTTTCAGTGCTCTTTTCTCTTGTCTTGCCTTGCTGATTGGACGTAGGGTTCAAGGCTTTCTTGGAAGGTATAGTGAACTGTTCGGCGGAAGCATTCTTTGTGGATTTGGATTAGGTTTTATATTTATGTAAGACTCAAGGAACGCAGCTTGGGTCTTTTTACTGTTTGGTAGGTCTTTTCTCACAGTAAATTTCTAAAATGATTAACACAACTCAGAAGAATATGGTATATTTGATTATAGAATTGTACTGGGGGTTTACTAATGAATATTTTATTTGTATGTACCGGAAATACATGCCGCAGTCCAATGGCAGAAGCCTTGTTAAAGGAGCACTATCCAAAAGCGCACGTTCGATCAGCAGGTATCTTTGCCAGTTCAGGCTCTGAAATCAGCAGCAATGCAATAAAGGCATTACAGGAAAAAAATATTTCATTCAGCCACCGCTCCCAGCCAGTCACAAATGAATTGTTGGACTGGGCAGATCTTGTCCTAACAATGACAACCGATCATAAACAACTGCTTGTCATGGAATATCCAAATCAACAAGAGAAATATTTTACTATAAAGGAATATGTTGCAGATGCGGATCAGGCAACCTGGCAGCAATTCATTACAGCTAGAACAAATTTAGAGGAGAAACGACAACGCTTTATTCATAAGAATCAAAAAAAATACAAGGAAGAAGAATTGAATCTGGCGCTGCAGGAATTCCTTCAAAAGGACAACGAAAAACTGCAAGAGATGGAGAGCAAAATGATCAGTTATGACATTTCCGATCCATTTGGCGGCACGTTAAGTATTTATCGAGAAACATTAGAGGAATTGGAACAGTATATTCAACACCTCATTAACAAACTGGGAGATCAGTAAATTCAGGGGGGAAGACAATGGAAAGGAATTATTCATTTAGTATTCGATTGAAGCTCGTTTTGTTTACCACAACCTTAGCCATCATTACATATAGTACTTCTTACATATTTATCTTTTTTTTATATGATTATTTCAAAACTATCTTGCCACTTAGTATAGAATGGTTTACAGTTATTACATTCCTGCTGGGAATTATTTGGTCGGGAATTTTAGCATTTTTCTTTGCCAGATTAATTACGAAACCAATTGAAAATCTGGAAAAAGCAGCTACCAAAGCAGCGGAAGGCAATTTAAACCAGACAGTTAAAATACCAAGGTCGAATGATGAGATTCGCGGTTTAGCTATTTCCTTTGATGCTATGCTGCGCAATTTAAATGGTATTGTGCAAAAAATTGAAGATAACTTCGAGTATACGAATGATTCTGTTTTGCAGATGAAACAAGCTTCAAATCAAGCATTTACGCATTCGCAGCTCATCAGCACTTCAATTGAAGAGATTTCTAATGGGGCTGAGAATTCATCAGAAGCAATTCAAAATACTGCGGAATCTGTCGAAGTTGCTTCTAATCTTGCACTTCATGTCCAAGAGAGTGCTTCCCAATCGAAAGAGAAATCAAATCAAATGCTCGAAACTTTAACAAATAGTAAAAAAGTTGTTAATCGCCTTGTTGATGGAATTAACCAGCTTGCCAGCGATCAAAAGATTTCTCTTGAAAATGTGGATAATCTAAAACAAAATGCACTGCAGGTTGAGTCAATCATTACAATGGTAGGTGAGATTGCCGAGCAAACAAACTTGCTTGCACTGAATGCTTCCATTGAAGCCGCAAGAGCAGGGGAGCATGGACAAGGCTTCGCAGTGGTTGCAGAAGAGATTCGTAAGCTCGCTGACCAAAGTGCACAAGCTGTCCAGCAAATTTCCGGATTGATTGGTGCCATACAGGAAGATGTCAAAAATGTTGTACAAAATATTAATCAAAATGTAGTTTTTGCCAATAAAGAAGCAGAAAATGGTCATAAAACGAATACAGCTTTTGAAGAGATGTCTGGTTCTGTCATGGAAGTGGCTTCTGAAATCGAATCGATTTCTAGTCTTGTTGATAAACAGCTGCAGTCCATACAGGATACAAGCCGTGAATCACAAGAAGTCGCAGCGATTGCTGAGGAAACCTCTGCAGGTGCAGAAGAAGTAAATGCAGCCATTCAAGAGCAGGTAGCGAGTATTGAAGATGTAGACCGTCTCGCATTAGAAATTGAAGAACAGGCAAATCAACTTAAGAAACAAATTAATCAATTTCAGTTATAATAATATAAAGAAGGATAAAAGCTTTTAGTTTTTTATCCGATCTATTGCATGTCCACTAATAATTTAGAAGGGATGAAAATCAATGAAAGTATTAATTACTGGCGATCATGCCGGAATGACGCTTCGTAATGAAGTTGCAGATCTATTGGACGAAATGGGCATCGAATATGAGGATGCTGGTGCAAACTGTGTAACATCCGTTGATTATCCTGATTATGGTCTTCCGGCAGCAGAACGCGTAGCTGACGGGGAATTTGACAGGGGAATTTTTATCTGTGGTACAGGCATCGGCATGTCGATTGCAGCTAATAAGGTAAAAGGTATCCGCTGTGCTCTCGTGCATGATGCATTTAGCGCAAAAGCGACAAGAGAGCATAATAATTCGAATGTCCTTGCCATGGGTGAACGGGTTATCGGGCCTGGTTTAGGAAGGGAAATTGCAAAAATTTGGCTGGAAACAGAATTCCTTGGTGACCGGCATGCTAGAAGAATTGATAAAATTACCACTTATGAGGATAAATAAAAAATGGAGTGTGACACTCTATGTCAAATCAAAACAAAGTAAAACAAGATATTCAAGCCGCCGTTAAGGAATGGTTAGCAACAGAGTATTTGAAAAAGGATGAGCTTTTCGTCATTGGCTGTTCAACAAGTGAGGTTGCCGGCGAAAAAATCGGTACAGCCGGAACAGAAGATATTGCAGAAATTCTTTTTCAAGAAGTAAAAAGACTAGAAGAAACTGCAGATATTCAGCTTGCTTTTCAATGTTGTGAGCACCTAAACCGTGCATTAGTTGTTGAGAAGCAGACGCAGATAATCCATCAGCTCGAGGAGGTAAGTGCAGTCCCCATTCCAACAGCTGGTGGTTCAATGGCTTCTTATGCATATAAGCATATGGAGAATCCAGTCGTTGTGGAATCACTAGCAGGCAAAGCGCACGCAGGCATGGATATTGGTGAAACCATGATTGGCATGCACCTAAAAGCAGTCGCTGTGCCACTGCGTTTTGATCAGAAGTTTATTGGCTCCGCTCGTTTGACTGCCGCTCGAACAAGACCGAAGCTTATTGGCGGCGCACGTGCGAATTATGAAAATACAAGAAATGACGAATAACAGTGTTCATAGAGGATAAAGTGAAACTGCGTTCAGTGGAAGTGCTTGTCATCACCCACTGAACGAAGTGTTGTTTTTACTGAGACTTTGAACATCCTCTAATAGTGCAGAACAGCGGTGTAAAATGATGTACATTTCTTTTGCACTGCTGTTTCAGCGTTTTAAGCTGCAGGCATGCATTTTATAACAGAAGAACGAGAACATCTATATGTTCCTTCACTTCATACATGATTTTTAACATAAAAGGGGGCTAAAAAATGGAACATTTGAAGCAATCAGATCCAGAATTGTATCAAGCAATGGAGAACGAGAAGAAGCGTCAGCAAAATAACATTGAGCTCATCGCATCAGAAAACTTCGTATCGGAAGCGGTAATGGAAGCAATGGGTTCCGTGCTTACGAATAAATATGCTGAGGGATACCCAGGTAAAAGATATTATGGCGGCTGTGAATTTGTAGACGTTGCCGAAGATTTAGCACGTGATCGTGTAAAAGAAATTTTTGGTGCCGATCATGCAAACGTGCAGCCACATTCAGGAGCACAGGCAAATATGGCTGTTTATTCAGCAATCCTTGAGCCGGGAGACACGGTGCTTGGTATGAATTTAAACCACGGTGGTCACCTTACACATGGTAGTCCAGTCAACTTTAGTGGAAAGCTCTATAAGTTTGCCGAATATGGTGTTGATCAAGAGACAGAGCAGCTTGATTATGATGCCGTTTTAGAGAAAGCGAAGGAAGTAAAACCAAAGCTGATTGTTGCAGGTGCAAGTGCATATTCAAGAATCATCGATTTTGCCAAGTTCCGCGAGATTGCGGATGCTGTTGATGCGTACTTCATGGTCGATATGGCGCATATTGCAGGTCTTGTTGCAGCGGACTTGCATCCTAACCCAGTACCATATGCAGATTTTGTTACAACAACAACCCATAAGACCTTGCGTGGCCCGCGTGGCGGAGTGATTCTTTGTAAAACAGAATATGCGAAGAAAATTGACAGTTCTGTATTCCCAGGTATGCAAGGCGGCCCATTAATGCATATTATTGCTGCCAAAGCAACAGCATTCAAGGAAGCATTGTCAGCTGAATTCAAGGAATATGCAAAGCAAATCGTAAAGAATGCAGCTGCTCTTGGTGAAGAGCTGTCTAAAGCGGGCATCCGTATTGTCTCAGGAGGCACGGATAACCATTTACTTTTATTAGATGTCAAAGCACTCGGATTCTCAGGAAAAGTTGCTGAAAAAGTACTTGATGATATTTTAATTACAACAAATAAAAATACTATTCCATTTGATACAGAAAGTCCATTTGTTACAAGTGGCGTACGAATCGGCACAGCTGCAGTAACAACACGCGGCTTTAAAGAAGAAGAAATGAAGGAAGTTGCCGATATCATCGCAACCGCACTTAAAAACCATGAGGACGAAGCCGTGCTCGGAGAATTAAAGCAGCGCGTTGTTAAGCTAACAGATAGATTTTCGTTATACAAATAGGGGGGGAATTGGGAGAGACTTTTTAGTAATCAATTAGTGATTTTTTACATTTTATCGTTTTTCTCAGGTCCGTACCATGTTTTTCATCGAGAGAGCTTCTTTCTCTCGATGATTTTTTTGTGTTTTTTTACTTTGTTACGGGTGGGGGCTTCTCAAACCCGAAATGGCGCGCATGAAACGTCCTTCCCCGCGCATGACCCCAGTTTATGCGCGGCAAACGAGCATTGACGCGCGGCCAGCCCCGATTCATGCGCGGCCACCCCGAAAAGATGCGCGGAGTTTTGTCGAACGTGCGCGCCCCCGCGCGAGGAATCCGTTTCTCCGCGCATGAAACCTGCTAACCCGCGCATCAAACCCGAAATGGCGCGCATGAAACGTCCTTCCCCGCGCATGACCCCAGTTTATGCGCGGCAAACGAGCATTGACGCGCGGCCAGCCCCGATTCATGCGCGGCCACCCCGAAAAGATGCGCGGAGTTTTGTCGAACGTGCGCGCCCCCCGCGCAAGAACCCCGAATGCGCGCGCCCAGCCGCACTCCTGCGTCCCATGCCTCACCACCATCCCCCGCCAATAATTGACAAAATATATAAAAATCGCATCTGCTCTTGAATAAACGCTGGAATTTCAGTACAATTTGATAGATATAACAATTTGAAGGAGTGATCTGCAAATGGGTAAAGTATTCGTACTAGATCATCCGTTAATTCAACACAAATTAACGCATATTCGTGACAAAAACACAGGAACAAAGGAATTTAGAGAATTAGTTGATGAAGTTGCTATGTTAATGGCTTTTGAAATTACTAGAGATCTCCCTTTAATGGACGTTGAAACAGAAACCCCTGTAACGACAGCAGTTACAAAAGAATTAGTTGGGAAGAAGATTGGTCTTGTCCCAATTCTGCGAGCGGGTCTGGGCATGGTGGAAGGGATGCGTAAATTAATTCCAGCAGCAAAGGTCGGACATGTTGGTCTTTATCGCGATCCGGATACACTTAAGCCCGTCGAGTATTACATCAAGCTGCCAACTGATATTTCAGAGCGTGAGTTAATTGTTATCGATCCAATGCTTGCAACAGGTGGCTCTGCGAATGATGCGATTGATTCATTGAAGAAACGCGGCGCAAAAAATATTAAATTAATGTGTCTAATTGCAGCTCCAGAGGGAGTAGAAGTAATTAAAAAAGAACATCCCGATGTTGATATTTATTTAGCAGCAATTGATGAGCGTCTTGACGAGTATGGCTATATTATCCCAGGTCTGGGAGATGCTGGTGATCGTTTATTCGGTACAAAATAACTGGATAATAAATTTGCTACAACCCCGAACATCCTATGAATGCGATGTTCAGGGCTGTTTTTTTTATGTTTCGTCCAGATTGAAGCCAGGAATGTGAAAAGAGACTCCAGCATATGCATAGAAAACGTAAATTTATCAAAAACTAAGCAGAACTCATCGTAGGAGGAAAGACCTCAATGAAACACATGCTTCGTTTGACAGTATTAACTATAGCAGTTTTTTTAACCTTCACTGGAAAAACAAATGCAGAATCTCTGGAAACGATAATTATAGAAGTAGAGGGGGATGTAGAAGCACATCAAGAATATATCGAAGCCTATCATCCTTTTATTGAAGTGGTTGCCAGTTATTCAACCATCTTTAATGGACTTGCCATCGAAGGAAAGCCGGAGCAGCTAGCAAAACTGGAGACAGTTGATTTTATTAAAGGGATGTATGAACCGCAGGAATATCAGACGTTGGATGTCCCGGACCTCCGGGAGCAAATCAAGCAGCCCAATTACCCCGATACAGGTTATTCAGGAAAAGGGGTTAAAGTTGCAGTAATTGATACGGGGATAGATTATACACATCCAGATCTTCAAGGAAATTATATTCAGGGATTTGACGTATTCGATTTTGATGATGACCCCATGGAAACGACGCCAGAGCAAGGAATACCGACGAGTCATGGGACGCATGTTTCAGGAATTATTGCAGCCAATGGAAAATTAAAAGGAATAGCTCCAGATGCAGAAATTTATGCTTACCGCGCACTGGGTCCCGGGGGCTATGGCTCCACCGTGCATATTTTAGCTGCACTGGAAAAAGCGGTGTTAGACGATGTGGATATTATTAATCTTTCGTTGGGAAATGAAGTGAATGGCCCAGATTATCCAACGAGTGCTGCCGTTAATCAAGCCTCGGAGTTTGGAATCTCAGTTGTGATTGCGAACGGCAATAGTGGTCCAAAAAGCTGGACAGTAGGTGCTCCTGCTACTGCCGATCACGCGCTATCGGTTGGGGCTGCAGCCGAGCCGACGGAAATTCCTTTTCTTTATGATTCTCTTGAGGATAAACAAATGGAGCTTTTGCTAATGCAAGGATCAACTGATTGGAATTTGAAGAAGGATTATCCTGTCATCTCTATGGAACAAGCAACCGAATCTCTGCAAGGGAAAATTGCACTATATAAGCGTGGAGACATACCTTTTCAGGAATTAGCGATAGAAGCGCAGGAACAAGGGGCAGCGGCTGTGCTAATTGCTAACAATGAGGAAGGGCCATTACATGGGATGATTGAAAATGGGGATCCAGCTATTGATATTCCCGTTGCAGGAATTTCACAAGCTGATGGTGATTGGCTTCAGAGTAAGCATGGTGCGTATATCGATACCATCTACGAAAAGCAGACGACGACCATTGCAGACTTTAGTTCTCGCGGACCAGTAACGGTCAATTGGCAGATTAAACCAGATATTCTTGCGCCTGGAACGAATATCTGGAGTACAGTGCCTGACGGATATGAAGCGTTTAACGGAACAAGTATGGCCGCACCCTATGTAAGTGGAGCGATTGCCCTTTTGAAAGAAGCTCATCCTGATTGGGAGGCAGATAAAGTATACCAAGCGCTGAAAACGACTGGCAATCTGATCGAAGAGGAATCTAAAGCACTGAGTCCTTCAACACAGGGTCATGGACTCATCCAAGTCGACGCTGCAATAGAGACCCCTGCAATTATCTATGATGCCGAGCTTCATGGTGGAAAAATTACAGACCGGCATCAAACGAAGGATTTTACGATTGAAATTGAAAATCTCACAGACGATGCGCAACAGTATACCTTTAATATACCGAAGCAGCAATCGGGAGTTAGCTGGGAGCTGCCGCTTTCTTTTCAGGTAAAACCAAACGAAACCAAGAGTGTCGAGCTTGCACTATCTGTCAATAGTACGGTGATAGAAGAAGGCATCCATGAGGGTTATTTGCAATTAATCGAACAGACAGCAAATACCTCCTACCAGCTTCCCTATCTTTTTGTTAATCAGGAAGCAGGTCAGCCAAAAGCTGAAGGCTTTGAATGGAGTTTGAAACATTTTTCAGAGGATACGTATATGTACCAAGTCTATGTTACGGAGCCCTTACAAACTTTCACGGTAGATCTTTATGACCCTGAAACACTGATCTATAAAGGGAGAATAATCAACCTGGAAAGCCTGCCATTAGGGATGAACGAAGGCGAAATTGCAAGTGAAAATCTGAGTGCAGGAATATACACTGCTATTTTGACAGCAACAACCGAAGAAGGTGTGATAGAAAGAGAAGAAACAATGATAGAGATTGAATAATTAATCGCAGTATAACTTACCCGTGCGCACTCCATTAATCGAAGGTGGGGCGGCTGGCAAGCCTATCTGCATTTTACGCATACCGCCGTTACACCGTTTTTTTACAACTAAAGTGAAACGATTTTTTTGATCCACACTGCATGTTAGTTGAACCAATCGCGGGTTTACTGGCAGTTGTTCCCTTCCCCACTTACTATTCACCTTTTCACCTCGAATTCTTGAAGTGGGAGATTTGCTGCCAGTTAATTCGGGATAAAAAGATAATTTTTTTATTCTAATTGACAATTAAGGGGTCACTATTGTACACTAATTTAGTGTGGGAAGAAGAGGACTCTATGTAAAAAATATGATACAATTTGTATTTATTTGCAGATTTTTTAATGGAGAATCTATTCCCATTATTACTTATTATAATGAGGTAAACTTGCTGTTCGGCTGACAAGCTAAAAATGAAAAAGGTACGGATGTTGATGCACGACGTGTAAACGTGTGCAAATGCGAGTAGATGTTATACTATCTTCTGGATAATATCTATGTTTCTTACATAGGAGAGTAGAGTAAACATGTTAAATTTTGACAGTATGGTAGCACGTCAACGAAAGTGGATGCTCTATTTCCTGGCATTGTTCGTGCTCGGAGCAGGATTCCTTCCTTATACTAGAGTTTTTAACGGACTCGTGCTGGGAGGAGTGATCAGTTTTTACAACTTGTGGTTGTTGCAGCACAAGACAAAAGTGTTAGGTGATACGGTTGCACAAGGAAAAGATGTGCGAGGCGGCATAGGAACATTTTCCAGAATGGCATTAGCAGCATTAGGTGTTCTCGTTGCCATTCGATTTGAAGAATACTTTCATATTATCGCTGTAGTTATAGGTATTATGTCTTCTTATTTGGTGATTGGTCTTGATGGAATGATACGATTGCTATCAAAGAAAAAATCATAAGAATTGATGACGACTACATACAACCGGATATGTAGGTTTTTTAATGGCAGGTAGAATTAGAAAGTAATCGTTTCGTTCTGTAAATGTGCAAGCGGAGGCTGTCACCCTAAGGTCTCGTACCTTAGTTTTCTAAAAAAATCAGCAATGTAAAGGGGTGATAATAGTGGATCATACAGCTCCAATAGTTGAAAATGTATTTGGAATCTCCTGGCTAGACTTTAACCTTGCGAACGTGTTCATGCTTGCAGTTGTATCTATTCTTGTTTTTATCGTAGTTATGTGGGCAACTCGCAGCCTCCAAATGAAACCGACTGGGAAACAGAATGTAATAGAATGGGTTGTTGAATTTGTTAGAGGGATAATAAGTGAAACAATGGATTGGAAAGTAGGAAAAGTTTTCCTTCCGTTTGCTCTGACATTAGCATTATTTATTCTATTCGGTAACATAGCGGGGATTGTAACAATTGGTGTTGTTGGGACAGACCTATGGTGGAAAGCTCCAACGGCTGATGCAACCATCACATTAACGTTATCGGCTATGGTTGTGATTTTGACACATTTTTATGGGATCAAATTGCGCGGGCCAAAGAAATATTTCAAGGAATTTTTAAGCCCTACGCCAGTTATGCTGCCTATTAAATTAGTCGAAGAATTTACAAACACGTTAACATTAGGACTTCGTTTATTTGGTAATATGTATGCGGGGGAAATTTTATTAAGTCTGCTCATTGGACTGGCAACATCGTCAGTTTTAGGATTCTTTGGGGCAGCCCTGCCGACAGTGGTATGGATGGCCTTTAAGCTCTTTATCGGAGGAATTCAGGTTTATGTATTTATCATGTTATCAATGGTATACATGTCTCATAAAGTGAGCGAAGACCATTAATTTAAAAATATGTAGGTTTATTATAAAAGGAGGAAATTTTAATGGGAGCTTTAGCAGCAGCAGTTGCAGTTGGACTAGCAGCACTAGGTGCAGGTATTGGTAATGGTATAATTGTAGGTAAAACAGTAGAGGGTGTTGCAAGACAACCAGAACTTAAAGGATCACTACAAGGTACAATGTTTATCGGGATTGGTGTAGTAGAAGCGATTCCAATAATGGCAGTAGTTATTGCATTCATGGTTCTTTAATAAGTTTGTGATGGCGGGGAACGGATATTAGAGTCTTCGCCATTCCTTTATGTAGTGAATAATTGAGTTAGATACTGTGAAAGGAGTGAAATCAGTGCATTCATATGTTGATTTTATGATTGTAGGCGCAGGTGTAGGAGGACTCCAACTTGGAGATATGTTTGCAACACTTTTCTTTTTCTTAGTCCTGCTCGTTTTACTGAAAAAATTCGCATGGGGTCCCCTCATGAATATGATGGAAAAACGTGAGCAATACGTTACCAATGAAATTGAAGAAGCTGAAAAGAGTCGTGCAGAAGCTGAAAAGTCAGCAAAAGATGCAACCGCTCAATTGAATCAAGTAAGACAAGAAGCACAACAAATGATTGAAGATGCAAAGGCTGCAGGTGTGAAACAAGAGAAAGACATCATTGAATCTGCACGTATTGAAGCAGAACGTATTAAGAAACAGGCGCAAGCTGATATTCAAAATGAAAAAGAACAAGCCATTCAAGCCCTTCAAGAACAGGTTGCTTCATTATCTGTACTTGTTGCCAGCAAGGTGATTGAGAAAGAAATCAGTGCACAAGATCAAGCACAATTTATTGACCAGTATATTAAAGAGGTAGGAGAAGAGCGATGAGTGAAAATGTTATAGCCAAGCGTTATGCAGATGCTCTTTTTCAACTGGGTTTAGAAAAGTCCACACTTGAACAATACGTTGAGGACTTAACGGTGATACGTGAAGTTTTCAGTGATAATAAAGAATTGAACACTTTCTTATTGCATCCAAAAGTGAATGGGGAACAAAAAGAACAATTTATAGCAAAATGCTTAAGTGGTCTACATACGGATGTCGTAAATACAGTGAAATTACTCGTTGAACGTCACCGTACAACACTCATTCCAAGCGTTGTAGATGCATTCATTAAATACGTGAACGATGCAAAAGGAATTGAAGTTGCTACTGTATATGCCGTTCGAGAACTATCAGAAGATGAAAAGCAAAAACTAAAAGTATCATTCGCTAAAAGACTTGGCAAAAACACAATTGAATTCAAAAGTGTAATTGACCCGTCTCTTATCGGAGGTATTAAAATCCGCGTGGGCAATACCATTTACGACGGATCAATTAGTGGCAAACTTCATCGGATGGAACGCAAGATTACAGTTGCAAACATATGAGGATAGGGGTGAAATGGTATGAGCATAAATGCTGAAGAGATTAGTAAGCTGATAAAAGAACAAATTGAAAACTTTGATACAGATATCGAAGTATCAGATGTTGGAACAGTTATTGAAATCGGAGACGGAATCGCACGTGCGCATGGTCTCGAAAATGCAATGGCTGGAGAGCTATTAGAATTCTCGAATGGTGTCATGGGATTGGCACAGAACCTGGAAGAAAGCAACGTAGGTATTGTTATTCTTGGTGAGTATCGGGATATAAAAGAAGGCGATGAAGTTCGCCGCACAGGAAGAATCATGCAAGTACCAGTTGGAGAGGAACTTCTGGGACGTGTTGTAAATACATTAGGACAGCCAATTGATGGTCAAGGTCCAATCAATACAACGAAAACGCGTCCAATTGAATCGCAGGCACCAGGAGTAATGGATCGTAAATCTGTTGATGAACCATTGCAAACGGGTATCAAAGCGATTGACGCACTCGTTCCAATCGGACGCGGGCAACGTGAATTAATCATTGGTGACCGACAAACTGGTAAAACGACTGTAGCTATTGACACAATTATTAACCAAAAAGATCAGGATATGATTTGTATTTATGTAGCAATCGGCCAAAAAGAATCAACCGTACGCAGTGCTGTTGAAACACTGCGCCGTTATGATGCACTGGATTATACAATCGTTGTCTCTGCAGGGGCATCTGACCCAGCACCTTCTCTATACCTGGCTCCTTATGCTGGTGTAGCAATGGGAGAAGAGTTTATGTATAACGGGAAGCATGTACTTGTTGTTTATGATGACTTATCAAAGCAAGCAACTGCATACCGTGAACTGTCACTATTACTACGCCGCCCGCCAGGACGTGAAGCATTCCCAGGGGATGTTTTCTACCTTCATTCACGTCTCTTAGAACGTGCAGCGAAGCTTAGTGATGCGAGAGGTGGCGGTTCTTTAACAGCACTGCCATTTGTAGAAACACAAGCGGATGATATTTCTGCTTATATTCCTACAAACGTTATTTCCATTACAGATGGACAAATATTCCTGAAATCGAATTTATTCTTCTCCGGTGTTCGTCCGGCGATTGATGCAGGGCTATCTGTATCCCGTGTAGGGGGAGCAGCACAAATTAAGGCAATGAAAAAGGTTGCAGGTACATTACGTCTTGACCTTGCCTCTTATCGTGAGCTTGAAGCATTCTCCCAATTTGGATCAGATCTTGATAAAGCAACACAAGCGAAGCTGAGTCGCGGGGAGCGTACGGTAGAAGTACTGAAACAAGGCTTGCATAAACCACTTGCAGTTGACAAGCAAGTCATGATTATTTATGCATTAACAAAAGGCTATCTTGATGATGTTCCTGTTTCTGACATTCTCCGTTTTGAATCAGAAATGAATATTTGGCTGGATACAAATGCAGCAGAATTGCTTGAGGAAATCCGCACAACGGGCAATCTTCCAGATGCAGATGCAATGAACAAAGCAATCGAAGCGTTCAAGAATACATTCCTGCCATCTGCAAGCAATTAATTGATATAGATAGGGTTCAAAAACAATAAACCGGATTTTTTGAACACAAAGGGTTCAGCCCGGACGCAGACGTTTTGCTGAACCCGCCTAAATCGCTACGAAAGGGTGGTGAAACAGCTTGGCATCACTTAGAGATTTGAAAGCACGTATAGATTCAACGAAAAAAACAAGACAAATTACTGCCGCAATGGAGATGGTATCTGCTTCAAAAATGGGAAAAGCCGAACGTAATGCAAAGGGCTTTATTCCATATAGTAATAAAATCCAAGAAGTTGTTGCCGATATTGCAAACAGTAGTTCGGATGTTACCCATCCCATGCTTGAAAAGCGTAAAGTGAATAAAACGGGTTATCTTATTATCACTTCAGATAAAGGGTTAGTTGGTGCATACAATAGTCATATCTTAAAAAGTCTTGTACAGACGATTGAAGAAAGACATAAAGACCCATCCGAGTATACAATCATGGTTATAGGAGCGATGGGCTATGACTTTTGCAGAAAGCGTAATATGCCAATCTCAAATAGTATATTAGGTGTCTCTGACCAGCCACATTATGAGGATATTAAAGAAATCGCTTCAGAAACGGTACAAATGTATACGGATGGAGAGATTGATGAATTAATTATTTTCTATAATCATTATGTCAGTGCAATTTCACAAGAAGTAACGAAAAGACAGATATTGCCAATTGAAGACATGGAAAATCACGGAACTGCAAATAGTGATTATGAATATGAACCAAATCAAGAAGAGATCTTAGCAGTGCTTTTACCACAATATGCAGAGAGTTTGATATTCGGTGCATTATTGGATGCAAAAGCGAGTGAACATGCGGCAAGTATGACTGCAATGAAAAATGCGACAGATAATGCTGGAGAGCTTATCGACGATCTATCACTTCATTACAACCGTGCACGTCAGGCAGCAATTACGCAAGAAATCACTGAAATTGTTGGTGGAGCGGCAGCACTTGAATAACGTGAACGTATTGGAATAGGAAGTTAGGAGGGAAATTAATGAACAGAGGACAAGTTATACAAGTAATGGGTCCAGTTGTTGACGTGCAATTTGCAGACGATCAACTCCCAGATATTTATAACGCTTTGGAAGTCCAAATAGACATTGATGGAGCAGTTAATACACTTACATTAGAAGTGGCGCTTCATCTTGGTGATAATATGGTTCGTACAATTGCAATGTCTTCCACAGACGGCCTGCGCCGAGGAGCAGCTGCGACTAATCTGGGCAGAGCAATTTCCGTACCAGTAGGAGATATTACATTAGGAAGAGTATTTAACGTATTAGGTGAAAATATTGATTTAGATGAACCACTTGCTGACGATGTTCGTTTAGATCCAATCCACCGCGATGCGCCTAAATTTGAAGATCTTTCAACAGAAACACAAATTTTGGAAACAGGAATTAAAGTCGTTGATTTACTTGCCCCTTACATTAAGGGAGGTAAAATTGGACTATTTGGTGGTGCGGGTGTAGGTAAAACCGTACTTATCCAAGAACTAATTAACAACATCGCTCAAGAACACGGTGGTATTTCAGTATTTGCGGGTGTTGGTGAACGTACACGTGAAGGTAATGACCTTTACTTTGAAATGAAAGACTCTGGAGTTATTGAAAAGACTGCAATGGTATTCGGACAAATGAACGAGCCGCCAGGAGCACGTATGCGAGTAGCATTAACTGGACTAACAATGGCTGAATACTTCCGTGATGAACAAGGACAAGACGTACTTCTGTTCATCGACAATATTTTCCGTTTTACACAAGCAGGTTCCGAGGTATCTGCATTGCTTGGCCGTATGCCATCAGCAGTAGGTTACCAGCCAACGCTTGCTACGGAAATGGGACAATTGCAGGAGCGAATCACTTCTACACAGAAGGGGTCAGTTACATCTATTCAAGCGATTTATGTACCAGCGGATGACTATACGGACCCAGCACCAGCAACAACCTTTGCTCACTTAGACGCTACAACAAACCTTGATCGTAAGCTTTCTGAACAAGGTATCTATCCAGCAGTGGATCCACTTGCATCCACTTCTCGCGCGCTAGATCCAGAAGTTGTAGGCGAAGAACACTATCAAGTTGCTACGGAAGTTCAAATGACGTTACAGCGTTATAGAGAATTACAGGATATTATTGCAATTCTGGGTATGGATGAACTTGGTGACGAGGACAAACTAGTTGTTGCTCGTGCACGTCGTATTCAGTTCTTCCTATCACAAAACTTCCACGTTGCAGAACAATTTACAGGTCAACAAGGTTCTTATGTGCCGGTTGAAGAAACGGTTCAAGGCTTTAAAGAAATTCTTGAAGGTAAATATGATGACCTTCCTGAGGATGCATTCCGTCTCGTTGGACGCATTGAGGAAGTTATCGAAAAAGCAAAGCAAATGCAATAAATCATAATGGAAGAAGTTCAGTAATGATGGAATGAAGATTGCTGACTTCTTACCAATATTAGGAGGGGTTTATCCTGAAGACACTAACTGTGAGTGTTGTAACTCCTAGTGGTCCAGTCCTGGAAGAGGATTATGAAATGATTGTTGGTAAAACAGAAACCGGTGAATTAGGAATCTTGCCTGGCCATATTCCTTTAGTTGCTCCTTTGACAATCAGTGCGATTCGTTTAAAAAAGAATAATGAAACGTATACAATGGCTGTCAGCGGGGGATTTATGGAAGTGCGTCCGGATAAGGTGACCATTCTTGCTAAATCTGCAGAAAAGGCAAATGATATTGACGTTGCCCGTGCGATGCAGGCAAAAGATAGAGCAGAACGCCGTTTACAAACAAAACAGGATGATACCGACTTCCAGCGAGCTGAATTAGCACTCAAACGAGCTTTAAATCGTATAAATATTGGTCGATGAATAGCGAAGCACCCATTCGATGCTAGTCAGTGGGCGCCGGAGCTAGACACAAAAAAGAAATCTCTTATAACAAAATTTGTTGTAAGAGGTTTTTTAGTATAAAATAATGGAAATGAGAAAAATTGTCGATATTTCCCGGGAAATTTTTGGGACAGCAGAATTTGTCTCTTTATCTCAAACTAAGTAGAGGAGTTTATTATGTTTTCTATTGGACAAACAGCACTGGTAAGTATTTTATCACATTTAATTTTTATTTATCTTACCTGGCGTTTAATGTTGAAAATGAATTTTGAACCGATTATTCGTAAAGGGCATGCCTCAGAGGGCAGGATGTTATTATTATTCCTTGCGATTGTCATTGGTACAGGTGTCAGCAGATTTGTATTGGAAATCCTACAATGGTCAAGAGATTTAATTTATCTTTTTTAATTACGAAACTGTTGGAGGGAAGCTGCTGACCCCCCAGCCCGTTCAATGTATGAACGGGCTTTTCCATACCTTATTTTAGCGTTGATTAATGTCTGCTTTTTTAAACAATAATTCACCCCATAGTAGAATCGCCTCATATTATGACATAAAATTTTAATCCTCTTAATCTGCTAATCTATGAATAAAAAAAAATCCCTTGCCTATAATGATGATAATCAATGGTGAGGTGATAAAAATGAGATATAGCATGATCATCTGTATTACGATATTAAGCTTCGCAATGACAGGCGCATCTCCTTCAAATGAAATAGATCCCTTAATAAAATTTACAGAAGTAGCGGAAGAAGATCAATTAGAAATAAATAGCTGGGAAGTGCTGATAAAAGAAACAAAACAAATAAAAAACAGAGAGGCATATGTGAATAAATTCCGAAATCAGCAATTAATAACTATGACAAAAGATGAAAATAGTATAAACTATATATTTGAAGAAAGAAATAATAATGCGATACAGATTAACTATCAGTTAGTTTTACCGCTTCACTCAGATGAGCAAGCAGAGCTCATCATAGCAATTTCGGGTAATGAATGGAATGAAAAAATTAAAGAGAATTATACAAAAATAGCTGCTGATTTAAAAAAAGAAAAGTTTACATCAAAAGCAAAAACATTTGCTTGTATTGAGTTCATAGAAGGTGGTACAATAGGGGATAGGATGATTATAGATTCCTTTCTATCATCACTTGAAGTCGTACATATGAAGGTACAGAATGATACTGTGCAATCATCGAGGCTTAAAAATGTAATATACGGGTATACACCACTATGGAAGGAAAGTTTTGACTTAGAAGGAATACCTTTGAATTTACAAATTGCAGTAACAGAACTTGAAACTGGAGATTTAAAGTATACGATAGGCACACCTATCCTAATAAATGAATACTAATATCTAGAAAAATGGATTTGAAGGAGATTTATAAAACATGGAGAAAATCATCGTAAGAGGTGGACAGCAACTCAATGGTACTGTCAAAGTTGAAGGTGCAAAGAATGCGGTACTGCCCGTTTTGGCTGCCAGTTTAATTGCTAGTGAAGGTAAAAGTGTAATAACTGATGTTCCCGTTTTAGCGGATGTATATACAATTAATGAAGTTTTAAAAAACATAAATGTAGATGTCATTTTTAATCCTAAAACAAATACGGTAGAAATTGATGCTTCCAAGGAATTATCGACAGAGGCTCCATTTGAATACGTAAGAAAAATGCGCGCTTCTGTGCTAGTATTGGGACCATTACTTGCCCGCTATGGACACGCAAACGTTGCAATGCCGGGCGGCTGTGCAATTGGCTCGCGACCAATTGATTTACATTTAAAGGGATTCGAAGCGATGGGTGCTGAAATCCACGTAGGCAATGGCTTTGTTGAGGCAAAGGTCGATGGCCGTCTTCAAGGTGCAAAGATTTATTTAGATATGCCGAGCGTTGGAGCGACAGAGAATATTATGATGGCTGCTGCACTCGCAGAAGGTACCACGACGATTGAAAACTGTGCAAAAGAACCTGAAATTGTGGATTTAGCAAATTACTTGAACAAAATGGGTGCAAACATTATCGGCGCTGGTACAGAAACAATTCGTATTAATGGAGTAGAGAAGCTTCATGGTGCTAATCATTCTATTATCCCTGACCGCATTGAAGCAGGTACTTTCATGATTGGCGCTGCAATAACCGGTGGAAATGTGTTTATTGAAAATGTTGAAAGTGAACATCTGCGTTCTATCATTTCCAAGCTTGAAGAAATGGATGTTGTGATTCAAGCAGAAGGTAATGGAATCCGTGTTATTGCACCTAAGGAATTGAAAGCAACAGACGTGAAGACTCTTCCTTATCCTGGTTTCCCAACAGATATGCAATCACAAATGATGGCATTAATGTTAAAAGCAAATGGCACAAGTGTGCTTACAGAAACCGTTTTTGAAAATCGTTTTATGCATGTAGAAGAATTTAGAAGAATGAATGCAAAGATAAAAATAGAAGGACGCAGTGTCATCATTGAAGGCTTGAATGATCTTCAAGGTGCAGAAGTTGCAGCCACAGATCTTCGAGCAGCGGCAGCTTTAATTTTGGCTGGATTAGTATCAGAGGGAAATACTCGAGTAACACAATTAAAACACTTAGATCGCGGCTATGTAAATATTGTAGGTAAACTAAGAGCTTTAGGAGCCGATATTGAACGTGTAGACGAAAACGGCAATGTCGTTGACCCAACACCAATTGCTATACACGAAAAACTTTTAACACAAGAAACTGCTGAGCTATTATAAATGATTATATGCTCGCGAACATAAATGATGAATAAAAAAGACAGATGATTTTATGATTCATCTGTCTTTTTTATGTGGAAATATAGTGCGAAGAAATCTTCGGAGGAAATTAAGCTTGGTGTCAGTTTCCGCGGGAGGTGCGCAACTTTTATGTATTGCGCACAGGCTGCGTGCAGAAGTTTGCCCACGACCTGAATAATCATGAGCTCAGCACACCCGCCGAACTCGCCTTTATTTGTTATTTTTGATTGGGAGTGGTCTTCTCACGGAATAAACTTCTTGTTTTCGTTATTTTCATCCGAAAGATGGGCAGTCACGGACAATTTTACGATTTTCGGGCAATAATTGTCCGAGAGAGCGGTTGTCACGGACGATATTACGATTTTAGGGCAAAAATCGACCGAGAGAAAGGTTGTCACGGACGATATTACGATTTTAGAGCAATTATTATCCGTGAGGGCGCTTGTCACGATGTTTTTTCTACTTCTTTTGTAAAAATTGAACGTGAGAGCACTTCTTTCAATGTATATTTCCTCTTTTTTATTATTTTTGACCGAGAGTGGCACTTCTCATGGTTCTTTTTTCTCTCTGCGCGCATGAAACGCTGGTCCCCGCGCATGAACCTCGTTTTTGCGCGCATGAATCCCGTTTCCCCGCGCGTCAAACCGCTTCATGCGCGGCTATCCTGTTTTGATGCGCGGCCAAACCTGATTCACGCGCGGTTAACATGCTTTGATGCGCGCCTTTTTGTCGAACGCGCGCGCCCCCAGCTCATCACCCGTATTATCCGTATATGAAATCTGCTATCTCTTCGCCATCAACTCATCCTCTGTCTAAAATCCGGATCAACGCACTTCTCACTCCCGTTAATTCATCAGCACTCGCTCTCACCTTGCCATCCCCGCGCGCTCCCAGCGCTGAATCATCCAGTCTCCACAAACATCAGAAAACCATCCCCATACAGCACAATTAAGTATTTCCACTACAATTTTAAAAAAGCAAACAAATGTTTGTTTCATCATCCAAAAATAAAATACAGGTCTATTTTTCTTTAGTTTTGTATAAACATATTAGTAGAGCAAGAATAATTCATTTTGCTTGCAAATCATATTAGAAATACTGAACTTATGGTATTCTGAACACCAAGCAGAATGAATTTAAAGCAAAATAAGGAGGGAATTCGTGATAAATCCGAACAAAAAACTTCATAGTATTAAAAAATTAAAAAGAAAACGAAAAGCTGATTTCTTAGCGACGAAACTCAAAACAAAATCGCCGTATATTTCTAAATTACCCCCTTCTAAAAAAAACAGAGGTTTTAATCGGAAACAGCAGCAACTGAAATATCCGTTTCCAATTATCCTGACACTTGTTTGTCTTACACTATTTATACTTGTCGTTCCAAGTATTATTGTACTTACTGTTGGAACAGGGCCATCAGGAACAAAGGAGGCAGGTGAGGAGGAGATGACGCAAACGGATGAAGAATCTATTTCAGTAGCAGTTATGCGGACAAAAGCAGATGTTGTTGAAGATGTACCATTAGAAAATTATATTGTTGGTGTGGTGGCTGCAGAAATGCCGGTGGATTTTGAACTGGAAGCATTGAAAGCACAAGCACTTGCTGCTCGCACATATACTGTTAGTCATTTAATGGGAGACGAAAAGGATGAGAATTATGATATAACAGATACCATTCAGCATCAGGTATATAAAAACGAAAAGGAACTGCAGAAGCAATGGGGCAGTGCTTATGAAGAGAATTTGGAGAAAATAAGGAATGCAGTCAATGCAACTGAAGGAGAAATTTTAACATATAACGAAGAACCTATTATGCCAGCATTCTTTTCGATGAGTAATGGTTATACGGAAAACTCTGAGGACTATTGGGAAAACGAGTTGCCTTATCTTCGAAGTGTAGAAAGTCCCTGGGATTTAGAGAATCCGAAACTCACAGCACAAGAAACCTTTTCTATCTCAGAATTAGAAAAGCTGCTAGAAATTAGTATTGCTGATAAAGCGTCGGCGGATATCGTCTTATCAAGAAAACCAAGCAAACGGATTGAACAATTAACAATCGAAGACCATAGCTTTACTGGCAGAGAAATAAGAGATAAGTTAGGACTCCGCTCCAGTGACTTCTCGGTAACGCAAAAAGATGATCACTTCATATTTACAACGAAAGGCAGCGGCCATGGTGTTGGCATGAGTCAGTTTGGCGCAGATGGAATGGCAAAGGAAGGGAAAAACTATCAGGACATTGTAAAATATTATTATCAAGATATTGAAATAAGTAATATTGATGAAGCAGTACCAACTCTCGTCTCCAAATAGGCGAGAGTTTTTTATGTTTGGAATTTTAATCGCTTTTCTGAGCAGAGAGAAGCCTGTCTCCTGTTCAATTATACACTTTCTAACATATATGAAAATAGAGAAGGTCCTACCTATGTCACACTATTATATAGTTTCATACATATACGAAGATAGAGAGCCGTTCTTCTCCTCAGTTCTATTATACAGTTTCATACATATACGAAGGTAGAGAGCCGTTCTCCCCAGCTCCATTTTACAGTTCCTTACACATACGAAGGCAGGAAGTCGTTCTACCCCACTCCATTATACATTCCCTCACACATACAAAAGTAGAGAGTCATTCTCTCTCATCCCATTTCACACTTTCTAACTATACGATAGAAGAGATTCGCCGTCTTCCATTTCCATCCCTCAGTCTATATTAGAATAAAAAAAGGCTTGTCTTCCTAAATAAGGACAAGCCGCCCGTTCAATTTGCTAGCATTTTTATATTCAAACTTGTTACTTTGCCCTCATTTCTACCAATAATGCATAGAATTCAAAAATTTTTTTAATAAAATGTATAGATTCTATATTATCTGAACAGAATGGTTGTTGAGGTGATGAAGAAATGAATGAAGAAAACAAATTCGGTCCAAAAAAGAGCTGGACACGTATTTTCAGGAAGAAATGGTTTTTCCCTAGTCTTTATTTGATGCTTGCAGCGCTTTTATTGTCAGCTGTCGTTTGGTACCAAAATAGCGGTGATGAACAGACAGAGTCAATTGATGAAGGAATGGAACAATCTGAAGATTATGTTCCAATCGCTTCAGAAGGTGACGACGCAGTTCCAGTCATGGAGAACCAGGAATTGATCCAGTTACCAGTACAAGACCTTGATGAAGCGGAGATTGTAACGAAATTTTTTGATTATAACGCAGAAGAAGCAGAAAAGGCAAATGCTCTAATCCATTACAACAATCGTTATTATCAAAGCACAGGTATTGACATTGCAAACTCCGATGCAGAGGCTTTTGATGTCGTTGCATCCCTAAGCGGAACAGTCAAAGAAGTGAAGAAGGACCCAATTATGGGAAATGTTGTAACAATTGATCATGAAAATGATGTAACAACATATTATGCAAGTCTTGATGATGTATCCGTTGAGCAAGATGCAAAGGTAAAACAAGGCGATGTAATTGGTACAGCAGGGAAAAATATTTTTGGCAAGGATAATGGAATCCATGTTCATTTTGAACTGCGAAAAGCTGAAAAAATGATAAACCCGGAAGAATTCCTGAATCAGCCTGTAGCAAATCTTTATGAATTAACGGATGAAACATCTGGAGAGGCAGAAGATACGGAAGACGGAGAAGTAACTGAGGATTCAGCGGAAGAGGTAACCGAACCTGAGAATACGCCTGAACAAGAATCTGATGAAGATGCAGACCGTGATGAAGATCTCGAACGTGAAGAAGATGCAGAGCATGATGAAGATTTGGAAAGCGATGAAGATCTGGACCGTGACGAAAGCACAGATGCAGATGATGATACGGATGATGAGGACGCGGAATCGGAAGAATAACAAAATAAAAAAGCATCTCGGCAATAATTTGTCGGGATGCTTTTTTTGTTTGCTTCAATGAGGGAACAGCCGCATTTGTGTGATTATTAAAAAAATACTTCTTGTCCTTTCTGAAAAGCTGTCTGATTTTAATCATAAACGTGTCTGGCTTGTAATAAAATGTTACAAACCAACCAAGAATTTAGCACTGAGGTGAAAGAATTGAATGCTAATTTCCTTATCCCAGCCAATTGCAAATTACATAATACGTTTCATGTGTTTTTGCAGTTGCCAGATGCATATATAGCCCCTAACACCTAGTCCTACTTGGCAGCAGAGTATGGATGCTGCTTTTCTGATGCTAAATGCAACTGGGGTTGTCTTACAAACACATGGCGGCCTTGGTTTTCTAAACACCTCAGAACGATCAGCTTAGGAGGCGACCGGTGTGCATGATTATATCAAAGAAAGAGCGATTAGAATTGGACAGCATGTGATTGAATCAAGAAAGACGGTTCGTAAAATCGCCAAGGAATTTGGTGTTTCTAAAAGTACAGTGCATAAGGATCTGACTGAAAGACTTCCAGAAATTAATCCTGAACTCGCAGCCCAAGTAAAAGAAGTTCTTGAATATCACAAAGCAATAAGACACCTTAGAGGAGGTGAAGCAACGAGACTGAAATATAGAAAAGAAGTAAAAGTAGATTAATTGCTAAACCAGGCTACCATTCCTCAGGATTGTAGCCGGTTTTTTATTTTGAATGCGTGCTTTATTTTCATGCACTGGAAATGCGGAAGCTCACATTAAAATGAAGAAGTTCGTATTAATAATCCAACAGTGATGCGCGGCAAACATGTATTCACGCGTGGTCAGCTCACTTTGATGCTCGAAGCTCTGTCGAATGCGCGCGGCCCCGCGCATGAACCTCCATTTCGCGCGCATCAAACGTGTATCCCCGCGCATGAAAGGCAGTGCCCCGCGCGTCAAACGGTCTTCCCCGCGCACGAACCCCATGTATGCGCGTCGAACCCCGATTCATGCGCGGCCAAAGCAGTTTCCCGCGCGGTCAACTCACTTTGATGCTCGCAGCTTTGTCGAATGCGCGCGGCCCCCATACGTCACGCGCGTCAACCCCATTCGCGCACGGCCAACATGTATCCCCGCGCAGCTAACCCCGATTCATGCATGCCTAATCAGCTTAAACATGCACGCAATTTTGTCAAAAAAAGTGCCCTCAAAACATCCCGAAGCTCACATTAAAATTCAAAAGTATCCTTAACCCCCCAAAGTTCCCATCCAATATCATACAAAAATGCCACACATTATCTTTATTGCAGCAAATAATCAGCCCCTTCCCCAACAATCGCAAAATATACTTAAAATTTATCAAATTTTTTTCACTTTAATGCAGTTAAATGTGGTAATATGTGATAAAATAATACATTAGTAGCATTGTGTCGAATTTACAATGTAAGATAGATTTTTTAGGAGGACCCGGATAGATGTTTTCTAGAGATATTGGAATTGACCTTGGAACTGCCAACGTTTTAATTCATGTAAAAGGTAAAGGAATCGTATTAAATGAACCAGCAGTAGTAGCAATGGATAGAACCACAGGCAGAGTGCTGGAAGTTGGAGAAGAAGCCCGGAAGATGGTGGGAAGAACACCTGGAAATATTGAAGCAATTCGTCCTTTAAAAGATGGAGTAATTGCTGACTTCGATGTTACGGAAGCAATGTTAAGGCATTTTATTAATAAAATTAATGTAAAAGGACTTTTTACAAAGCCAAGAATGCTGATTTGCTGTCCTACCAATATTACAAAAGTGGAACAAAAAGCTATTAAAGAAGCCGCTGAAAAGTCTGGCGGTAAAAAAGTATATCTTGAAGAAGAACCAAAAGTAGCCGCAATTGGAGCAGGTATGGAAATTTACCAGCCAAGCGGAAATATGGTCATAGATATCGGCGGAGGAACAACTGATGTGGCCGTACTTTCCATGGGCGGTATTGTAACCTCTGAGTCCATTAAAATGGCAGGGGATAATTTTGATGCAGAAATCCTGCAATACATTAAAAAGAAATATAAATTATTAATTGGTGAAAGAACAGCAGAGGAAATTAAAATTAGTGTAGCGACTGTATTTCAAGATGGACGCAACGAAGAACTGGAAATTCGCGGACGTGATATGGTAAGTGGATTGCCACGTACAATCTCTGTTTGCTCAGAGGAAATTGAAGAGGCATTAAGAGAAATGGTTTATATGATTGTACATGCTGCTAAAGGAGTACTTGAAAAAACGCCTCCTGAATTATCAGCAGATATTATTGACCGTGGTGTTATTTTAACCGGTGGTGGAGCATTAATCCATGGTATGGATCAATTGCTCGCAGAAGAACTCAAAGTTCCAGTATTTATTGCTGAAGAACCAATGAGCTGTGTTGCCAAGGGTACAGGTGTGATGCTAGAAAATGTTGATAAAATAGAACGAATAAAAATCAGTTAATCAAAGGTTCAGATTGGCGAGATCTTTCTTTGAACAATTCAAAAGGATACCCAACACCAAAGGGGGAAACAGCTATGTTACGAGGTTTCTATACAGCTGCAAGCGGAATGAAGACCCAGCAGCGCTACCAGGAAGCTTTGGGAAATAATGTGGCAAATATGAATACACCAGGATACAAAGCAGATCAGACATCAATTCGCTCCTTCCCTGAACTGCTCATTCAAGCGCAGGGCAAGAAGTCGCTCCCAACAGCAAAAGCTCTGAATATCCCAATCAAGCAGCAAATAGGATCGCTTCATAGTGGAGTCTATGTGCAGGAAATCCTTCCAGATTTTAATCAAGGGGATATTAGAGAAACGAATACGGCAACGGATTTAGCTTTAGTACAAGGTGCGCTTCCCGATGAAACGGGTGGAATGTTTTTCAGTGTACAAAATGATGCTGGAGAGGTCCGGATCACAAAAAATGGGAACTTTACGGTAGATGGACAAGGGAATCTTGTGACGAATGAAGGATATTATGTGCTCGATCAAGCGGGAAATCCAATTCAAACGGATGGCCAGGAATTTACGGTTACGGCTGACGGTATTTTACAAACACCTGGACAGAATACAGCATTGGGGATTGTCTATGCAGAAGATGTGAATCGTCTGATTAAAGATGATGCCAATCTTTTTTCTGGTGAAACGACTGCAGTACCTGCTGATGCTGAGTATATGATACAGCAGGGCTTCCTTGAGCGCTCAAATGTTGATGCAGCTTCAACCATGACCGAAATGACGAATGCATATCGCTTGTTTGAAATGAATCAACGCGTTTTACGTGCATATGACGAGAGCCTCGGGAAAGCAGTAACGGAAATTGGACGACTCGGCTAACAAAAGCTTTTAAGATATACTGGAGGTTTTAACATGTCACGAACCATGATTCAGGCAGCAGTTACCATGAATCAGCTGCAAAACAAGCTTGATTTGATTGGACATAATATGGCAAATAGCCAAACACCAGGCTATAAAGCAAGAAAATCAGAGTTTTCTTCGCTTTTATTCCAGAATATAAATAATTTAAATGCGCAAGCTAACGCGGATAACCGGCTCTCACCAGTTGGAGTTCGCATTGGCACTGGAGCAAAATTAGGTGCGACAAGTAATAATTTTTCACACGGTGCGCTAAATCAAACGGATCGGGCGCTTGATGCTGCTTTAAAAAGTGACAATCATTTCTTCCAAATTCAGACGGAGGAAAATGGGATCGCTAAAACACGATATACAAGAGATGGAAGTTTTTACCTTACCCCAGTGAATAATAATCAGGAGGTAATGCTGGCAACAAGTGATGGGAATCCAGTTCTCGGACAAAATGGGCCGATTATTATACCGAATGGTTTTGATTCCATTTCTATAAATGATCGCGGTCAGATTCTTGTTGAGCGTGGTAACCAGCAGGAGATTGCTGGAGAAATCGCTGTCGTCCAAGTAAATCGGCCACAGCTTTTAGAAACTGCTGGCGAGAATTTATTCCGGCTGCCTAATCTTAATGCATTTGGTTTCAATTTTAATGAAGTCATTCAACCATTAGGTGCTGAAAATAATTTAATGGAGAGCGGAGTACTAGAACAATCGAATGTTGATATTGCGAAAGAGATGTCTGATTTACTAACAGCACAGCGAGCTTATCAATTTAACGCGACTACTATTTCGACAAGTGATCAGATGATGGGGTTAATTAATCAACTGAGAAGTTAAGGAGCAAGTAGCCTATGGCAACAGAGCAATCAGATACAGCACAAACACAAGAAAGAGCGAAGATAAAAGCTGAAAGTCGTGCAAAAGAATCGAAAGCATTGAGGCGTTCTGCCAAACCAGCAGAAAAAGATGTGCAAGCACGCATGGAAAAACGAATAGATAAACAGGCAGCTAAAAAAGCCAGAGTACGGATTTTTCCGGTTTGGCTGCGTCTAATTATCGTTTGTATCCTATCAGTTGCAGCACTTATGGCAGGCTTAATGATTGGCTATGGTGTTATCGGAAACGGAACTCCAACAGACGCACTAAAGGTTGAAACTTGGCAGCATGTTATTGATATCGTAGTTAAAGAAAAATAAAGTGATGCATAAAAGGCGGGCACCCCCGTCCAGCGACGACAAGCTGGATTCGGACGTCTGCTGTCCCACAAATTTTATAATTTCCTATACTAAAAAACACGTCTCCATCAAAAGGAAATGACGTGCTTTTTTTAAAAATCGCTCAGTAAATCTCGGAAAAGGGCTGGAAATTGCAAAGCTAAAATAAAAAAAGGAGCTTATATATGAATACAGATGAAATTAAAGCGATTATTCCACATCGTTATCCATTTTTATTAGTGGATAAAATTATAGAAATTGATGAAGCAAAGCGTGCAGTAGGGCTGAAAAATGTGACAATCAATGAGCCTTTTTTTCAAGGGCACTTTCCTGAATATCCTGTCATGCCAGGCGTATTAATTGTGGAAGCAATGGCTCAGGTTGGAGCCATTGCAGTGCTCAATATGGAAGAAAATAAAGGGAAGATTGGATTTTTAGCTGGACTTGATAAATGCCGTTTCAAACGTCAAGTAAAGCCTGGTGACCAGCTTCGCCTTGAAGTTGAAATTATCCGCATGAAAGGACCAATCGGCAAAGGAAAGGGTAAAGCAACGGTAGACGGTGAGCTTGCCTGTGAAGCAGAAATTACTTTTGCAATTCAATAATTTTGTTCAAATAAAGCACTTTATATTAAAAGTAGTATGACCTTCAATAAATTGGTTAAGATAAACGAGAATAACTACCAAGCAAAAAGGAGGCATACGAATCATGACGAATAAATGGCTATTGCGAATTGGTTCATTCGTCCTTGCATTATCCTTGATCACAGGTTGTGCTACGAATAACAATGACAAAAATGATATGGAGCCAAAAAATGAAGAGCCGGATCAAGATATAATCGATGATGATGATCTAGATGATAACTTAGATGATAATCATGAAGATGATCTTGACAATGATCTGGATAACGATCGTGACGAAAATAACCTTGACGAAGATGACGGCAATCGTGATGAAGTTGAATCAAATACGGATGAACGTTAATTTACTGTAACATAGAAATAACTCATGACTTTAAGGTCATTTAAAATGGTTTTAGGCATTTATGAATGCTTGAAACCATTTTTTGTGTATGAGCGCATAAATTAAACATAGATAATGACAAATATTTATAAGATTAGTATAATAGTTATAGTTATAATGACCTATCTAAAATAGGAATGAGGTGTACAGTTGAAAAATACTTATGAAATTACAAAGCAAACGAAAGCAATCCTTATGAAGGATTCACCATATTATCGTTCAGAAATATGGGAAGAAGGACGCAAAAAGTATTGCATAGACTCTCCGCTGAAAATCATTAAGGAAAACTGCGGTGGAAGTTTCAACGAAAGAGCAGCAGCAGCACAAATCGTTTTACAATCAAACAGTAAACTGCCAATTGTCATTTCACCAGAAGAAAAAATTTATATGTTTCCCACTGAATCCATGAGAGGCGAAAATCTAATTTTATTGGCATACCATCAGATAAAGGATTATATGGCAAGAGATGATCATACATATATTAAATTCCTCGACGGAACAGGAATTTATGTAAGAACATCACTATATATAATTGACCAGCAATATAAAAGAACAAGTCAATTAATTATATATGATCACCGCGAGCAATTGTTTGGAAAGGACTACAGCAAAGTAGGCGAAGAACTCGCATGAGATGGCTTTTTTCAGTGAATGAAAAGCGGTAAGAAGTATTCAGGAGAGACGCTGTCACGTAAATCACTAGGAAATGTGAAAAACTGCACGAGAGAGGCGTTCTCACGTTCAAAAATGATTGGCAATGCGAAAAATTGTACGGGAGAGGCGCTGTCACGTTCAAAAATCACTGGGAATGCGAAAAATAGCACGAGAGAAGCGCTGTCACGTTCAAA
>DAMDKS010000033.1:0-45098 GCA_032085455.1 Oceanobacillus sp. | reverse complement strand
TTTCGTCTCTCAGACACGTTGGGAGACAAGGACTAGGATTTATGAAATTCATTCAACTAGAAAAAATATTTTTTATTCTTTTCTGCTTCCCGTTTTTCTTTTCTCTTTACCAATATAAAAACCCTTTTAAATAAGCTATTTGATAATATGATTGTAGTTATATTATCAAATAGCTTATTTTAGGAATGTTTCTTTTTCAATTTATCGTGAAGAATTTTTACTCCTTAGAGCTGATTGGTATGACACTTATTTCATTTAACATGGCCTATGGAATGAAAAAAACACACCATGAAGCTTCACTTTATAGTTGTTACATCTGGCTTTGATATTTCCGCTTTTTCACGCACAAACATAAAATACGATGCTACAACCAAGATTGCAATCAAGGTGGTGAGAATAGCTTGCCATCTTAGAGATTCTATGAAGAACATTACAATATAAATACATGAGATAAAAAGGATTGTAGCGTAGGTTAAATATGGATAGAGCCACATTTTGATTTTTAGTGCACTTGGATTTTCCTCCTCCAGTTTTTTTCGCATTCGTAAATGTGAAAAGGCAATGACGAGATAAACTAAAATTGCAACTGCCCCAGATGAATTTACTAGGAATAGAAATAGCTTATCAGGTGAAACATAACTAAAAACAACCGCAATATAGGCAATAATTGTACTAAATAGAATTGCTCGGACAGGCACGCCTTTTTTACTTAACTTAGCAAAAGACTTTGGTGCTTCACCTTTTTGTGCCATACCGTAAAGCATACGAGAATTTGCATAAAGTGCGGAATTCAAACATGAAAGTACTGCGGTTAAAACAACAAAGTTCATAATTTGTGCAGCAGCTGGGATGCCAATGTAATCAAGTACAGCAACAAAAGGACTGACCAAGATATTAGCTGAATCCCAAGGAAGTAATGTGACGACGATAGCAATCGATCCAATGTAAAAGATTAAGATTCTCCAAATAACACTATTAGTGGCAGTACGGATAGCTTTCTCCGGATGCTCCGATTCCCCGGCAGCAATGGCAACAATTTCCGTTCCCATAAATGAGAAGATTACAACGGTGATACCAATAAGAACGGAGCTGAGGCCGGTCGGCAGAAAACCGCCATTTCCGGTTAAGTTTGTCATTCCAGGTGAGAAGATTCCTGGATACAATCCAATAATTACGGAAAGACCAAGAATAAGAAATAATACAATAGCTACTAACTTGATGGATGCGAACCAATACTCGAATTCACCAAAGGCTTTTACAGAAAATAGATTTGTAGCGGTCAATGAGATAACTAAGATTAACGCCATTAGCCAAAGTGGGATTCCAGGTATCCAATACTGAACAATCGCAGCGCCAGCCACGGCTTCAATAGCGATAACGACTGTCCAGAAAAACCAATACAGCCATCCAATTGTGTAGCCAGCCCAAGGTCCAATTGCCTCACTTGCATAAGTAGAGAAGGATCCACTTGTTGGTCGAGCAGCTGACATTTCCCCGAGCATGCGCATAACTAGCACGACAATAAGTCCTGCAATCGCGTAAGACAAAATCGCTCCTGGACCTGTGGAATGGATCACTGCCCCACTTCCAACAAATAACCCTGCACCAATTACTCCTGCAATAGAAATCATAGTAATATGCCGAGTCTTTAATCCAGAATTCAACTTCCCTTGTTGATTATTCATAACTAATCCCTCCATTAATGTAAACGTTTCCAAAATATATTGTAGCTATTCTATCTTAATCATCTATTGAAATCATTAGTCATATTGCAAGAATATTGCCAATGTAATTTTACGTAACGTTAAATAATTCAACATCTTTTATGAAGCACCTTAAAAGATAAAAATAACATAATGACAGGCACTATCGTAGGGGCGATTTTTATACTTTCTTTACTTTTAGAAAAGGAAGTTTCCTTTGGAAATCCAACTGCATCCAGCTTAACATTTCAATTTACAGCGATGTTATATGTAATCGGTGATGATAACAGCTGGAATTTGCGAAGAACTTCGTATATACAAACAAAAATAATAAACACTCCAAAAACATGGTTATTTCAATGTTTTTAGAGTGTTATTTCTTCCTTATCTTTCGTTTGTCCAGATAGGTCCCACAAGCTTTCGGCTTCATTCAGCTGCGCAATGATAAACAGTTGAAGAAAATTATAACCTGTAAACTTTTTAATATAGTGATCAATGTTTGAAACGCTAATCACTTTAAGAAACTTCTCTTCATCTAGTACTTTTAACAGTTCATTTATTGTGGATTTTGTGGTATTCTTGTCCATGGTTATCTCCTTATAATTTGGATTTGGACAGAACTACCTATTCCAATTATAAGGGGTTTTTTTATGGATTAAAAACCTGAATTCCCAAGATTCAAAATAAATAATAATTAATCTTTATAACAAAAACCCTTGACTTTTTTTATTTTCTTTTATGCAACACTAATCATTTGAGATATAAAATCTAAAGTTTCTTCCGGCGTAAAATACTCACTCCTATATTGGGACAGTTTATTTTGAACAACTGGTAGCCAGATGACATTTCTATCCTCCATTAGTCAAAATCCTTGCTAGAAAAAGATTTCAACAATTCATCAGTTGTCATGCCCTTCCCCTCTTTATACTCGCGCTGACCTTCATGGATCATCTGTTTCAAATGAGGGTTTCTTTCCAAGTCTTCTTCTATTGATTGTTCAGATTCTTCCTGCAACACTAATGTGAATTTTCCTTTTCCGGGAATAGAGAACTGAATAACTGAATGATCACGGTTCATATTTGCAATGTGTTTCATAAGTTCTTCTGAAGATTCAATAAAACCCATAAAATCACTCCTATAGAATATTATTATTCATTTTATCATACCACAATCTAACTGATTTCTAAGTATATTCTAAACGCATACTTATTTCTTAATTAAGATTGCCTCATTCGGAACAAAATGAAGCATTTATTTATATTTCTAATTTAGTATCCTCCACAAACATCCGATAATTCGCCTCCATCGGCTCTGAGAAATAGGACAATATCTTCTTCGTTGTCACATGAAAATCATTTTCTCCCATCACATAAGCCCGGTAACTGCTTCAACTGGATTCAAATAAATATATCCACTTCCGTATCTTCCTTGAAAAACATGGCCAACGAGTTTGTGATGCTTATTGAAATGGAGGGCATATTTGGTATTAAGTCTTTTCATGATATGTCTTATACGATGGGTGGTTGCTTCCAGTTGAAGGTGAATATGATTTGTCATGAGGCAAGCATGAATATAAAATGGATGAAAAAAGCGGGTTTCTTCCAGAATTTCTAAATAAGCTTTTCGATCAATGTCATTATAAAAAAGCTCAGATCTGCGATTGCCTCTACTTGCGATATGGTACATTGCACCTTGGTACCACGCGCGATGTTTTCTGGACATATTATTTCACCATCCCTCTTCTTCTTTGCCCCGATTGGAACCGTTTCATTGTTACAGCTTCCCAGATTGCTTCATTCGTTATGTTTTCTTCCCCGCTTAAATCAGAAATTGCGCGAGCTAAACGAAGTATTTTCACTTGTACCCTCGTACTCCAATTCTGTTTACTCGCCCATTGTTGCATCATTTTTTCTTGTTCGTCGTTTAGCTTTGTACAGGCAAGCAGCTTTTCATTCGGGGCGATTGCATTTGTTATTTCATCTTCATATCGTTTATATTGTATCTCTCTTGCTACAATAACACGTTCTCGAATAACTTGAGAAGTTTCATTTGCTTCCGTTGATTCTAAGTCTAGTGGAACCGCTTCTAGACTCAATAAAATATCCACGCGATCCTGAATCGGACCAGATACCCGATTGTTATAGGCTGTAATTTTTTTTGGTGTGCATGTACAATACATAGAATTTGAGCCTAAATAGCCACATGGACATGGATTCATTGCACCAAGCCATTAAAAATTGTGCAGGATAGGTTACCGTAGAAGCGGAGCGACTGATTGTTACAACCCCTGTCTATATTGGCTGTCTGAGCATATCCAGTGTCCTTTTTGGCAACTCTGCCATTTCATCTAAAAAAGTATGCCCCGATGTGCAAGTGATATCACCAAGTTGTCAAACTCTTTTTAAGAATTTGCATCATTTATTTTCAATTTCAATAGATAAGAATGTATTATTTCTTAACTCGGTAACATAATTAGAATTGAAAAAACGGAAAAATAAAACAGATGATAAAGTGAAACTTCATGCAGTGTGGACTTTTTTCATTCCCCACTGCATGTTAGTTGAACTAATCGGGGATTTACTGGTAATTGTCCCACTTACAATTCTTGTTTTCAACTCGAATTCTTGAAGTAGGGGGTCTTACTGCCAGTTAATTTGGGATAAAAGAACAGAAGACATTGCAAACGAAAAGCAGGAAGTAAATATTTTAGACCGTTGATAATGATGATATTTCCCTCGGTTTTGCGTTAAAATCAGAAAAAAATTCCCAATGTAGTACAGAACTTTTTTACAAAAGTCTATCTACATCGGGAACTTTTACGATAGTTGGGTTAAATATAAGTTATTATTCACAGTCATAATCTTATATTGCACTTTTTCAAGGTCAACACTTATTCTCACGGACAAAAATTACGTATTTGTGAAAAATAGTCCGAGAGAGACGCTCTCAAGGACAAAAATTACGTATTTGCGAAAAATAGTCCGAGAGAGGCGCTCTCAAGGACAAAAATTACGAATATGTGAAAAATAGTCCGAGAGAGGCGCTCTCACGGACAAAAATTACAAAAACGTTCAGCTTTGGGTTGTGGTGTATAAGAGTTTTGCGACGGCTCGTAGATAAAAATTTGTACATCCTCATCCACTGCTTTTAACTTCTGTTTTATGACACTTTTTACCTCATTCCAGACTAACCCTTCATTCCCACTCCCCAAAGGTGGTATAGCAATTGATTGTATATTCACCCACTCCCCATACTTCTCTCTTTCAACAACAATGCTCTTACTTGATCCACTTCACCCAGTTGATATGCGGATTTTTCCTTCGTCGGTCTATATCCGCTTACCTGATATTTCACATAACCCTTCCCGCTAAATAATTCGTTTATATGACTTTCTAATTTTAGAAAGTTAGATTGATTGATATCTGCTTTAATAACAGATTCATCTTTTAATTCTTGAATTTCTTGAATATCGGCATCTTCTCTCCCTATTTCACTAACAGCCTTTCCTAAAAACGCTGTTGGAACAAATAATTCAAAAGAAATATTTGGTTCGACTATCGTTGTCCCAGCTTGCAATAAAGCTTTGTAGAGAACATAAGGAGCTAATTTCCGAAAATCAGATGGTGTACTTACTGGACTATAAAATAAAGCATCTTCCAACGTAATATCTACATCAATCAATGCTTGCCCATACAATCCTTTCTCTACTCCTTGATTAATCCCTTGCTCAATAGCCCGTTGAAAAGATTGTTTTAGATAACCCGTGGTTATTAAACTTTTATACCGTATACCTAACCCTTCATTTCCCTCGACTTTTAGCATGATTTCCGCCCAATATGGATTAATGGCTTCCTCAATTTCAATTCGTCCCCGTCCCGTTCCATTTACCTTTTCCTTATATAAAATTTGTGGTAAGGATAGCGACAATGTTTCAAATGGATACAGCTGCCTTAAAGTATCTTCAATAAATTCCTGTTGAACCTTGCCGTAGGTCATTATGCTAATCTCATTTGTCGTTGCATCAATTTGCAAATTCAGCAATGGGTCTTCTAAATGAAGGTTACTTAACAGCTTTAATAAAAGATAGCGTTCGTGTTCCCCGATAATAAAAGTTGTTTTTAATGTTGGCAATTGGATTAGAATCGTCTTTTCTTCCAATGTATTTATAAAATCTCCAATTTTAAGATCCTTTACATCAGGTAACATAAAAATATCGCCACTATTTATCTTCGTTGTCTCTACAAATTGATTATCTTTTAAAAACAACAAGTTACTAATTTTTAATTTCTTCTCCCCGTTGATTTTTACATATTCTCCTCTGGATAGCTCACCAGAAAGTAAATTCAAGTAAATCTGTTTTCGCCCTCTAATAAATTCCACTTTATAAACAACAGCAGACTGCATAGCACTTGCTGCGTGCATAACAGTAGCCGTCTCGCTGAGAAAGTCGAGTAACGCTTTAACACCCAAATCATTAATGGCAGATCCTTTGAAAACAGGATACGTGCTGCAATCAAGGAATTGATTCCTTAATGCTTCTACTATCCTATTCGTTTCTATTTTATGATCAGCAAGATATTGCTCCAATAAAGTTTCGCTATTCTCAATTACTCTCTCTTTTATCTCTATTTCTTCTATTTTTTCCATTTCTATAAGCTGATCAGAAAGCTTGTCAGCCATCTCTTCCATTAACCTTTTAGAATTCGCTGTTAACAAATCTGTTTTATTCACAAAAACAACAATTGGAATATCCGCTTCAGATAATACATCAAATATTCGTCTTGTTTGGGGCTGTAAAATATCATTACTCGATACCAAAAGTATCGCTACATCTACAACAGCCAATGAGCGAATAACTTCTCCAAAAAACTCAATATGCCCGGGCATATCTAAGATATTGATTTTTGTACCTTGCCATTCTACAGATATAGAATTGGTCTTAATGGTAATTCCACGTTCTTTTTCTATATCTAATGCATCGGTTAGCATATTTTCCTTTTTGATGCTTCCTTTTTGATAATCCTGATGTGACATACTGTATATTGACTCGGTTAAAGATGTTTTCCCCGCATCCACATGGGCAACAATTCCAACATTAATTATTTTTTTCATACAAAAAGACTTCTATGGGTTTGCCAAAAAACACTCTTGACATACCATAGAAGTCTTTAATCAGTCCTTCATCGCAGAGTTCAAGAGTATTTCCATAAAAGCACACCAAATAAACATAGGAATTCACGTTTATTGAGTTTGCTTATAAAGAAATACCCCGCCGCATACTGATCACTCGCTTTTCATTAGTAAAATTACTGTATCGTAATTTTTAGTATTTGTCAATTGTTTTTGATGTGTCGTATTTCCAAGTTTCCTAATTGTGAATCATCAGGGAGTTTAAATGTAACTTTGTAATTATTTTTTTATTATTTGCTTAGAATACTTTCGGTGCTAAACTCCTGAATTCTACAACGTTTTTCATTCCTTTTAACTATAAATTCCTGAAAAAGTTCATATTATTTAATAATATTTTGTCATTTTAATATTGACAGACTATTGGTTATTATATTATATTTAGTAATAATTAAAAATTAGAGTGGTTATAAAATGAAAAAGTAGAATGAATGATGTCCCGAAGGATTCATATACAACGATTAAAAAACAGGCTGGAGGTTAGACTCAGAGACTATTTCCAATTTATAGCTATTTTATTTTTTAAAAGAAATTGTTAACAATTAACTTTTAACAAGATGGGTGAGTTGTGTGAAAAAAAATGATGAAATTAAATTTTTAACTTTATCGGATAATGTAACATCTATTTTGAGAAATAGAATACTAACTGGAAATTTGCCACCAGGTAGTAGAATTATTGAATTAGAAATAGCCAAAGAATTAGGTCTCAGTAGAGGTCCGGTTCGAGAAGCATTAAGAAAACTTGCATATGAAGGTATTATTGATTACCACTCTAATAAAGGATGCACAGTTCGTACATTAACTTCTAAGGAAGTTGAGGATGTTTATGTTGTAAAGGTCCATTTAGAAATATTATCAGTAGACCTCTGTAATGGGAAATTTACTCAAAAAACAATCGAGGACATGGGCGAACTAATCAGAGAAATGGAACAGGCATCAAAAGAAAATAATGTATTACGACTGTCTGAGCTAGATGAACAGTTCCATTCATTAATCATTTTGGAATCCAAAAACCATAAACTTTTCGAGTTATGGTCCAGTTTAAGAAGTATTAGTCTTGCCATTATTTCATCAGCTTATAATCTAAAATTAACTAATTTAAAAAATCAAGGTGAAAATCACAAAGTATTATTTGAAAATATAAAAAAAGGTGAACGTGAACGGATTAATCATTATCTTAAGCGGCATTATGATGATTCTACAAGTCGTTTTAAATTATTGGGGGAAGAATAATATGGGCACATATTTAAGAAAAAGAATGATAACGGGAATTTTGGTTATTTTAGTATCATTATCTCTAACATTTTTTTTAATTCATTTAGCTCCAGGAAACCCAATAGCTATCTTAGCAGGAACGGATAATCCTTCGCCAGAAATGGTAGAAACCCTAAATGAAAAATATGGCTTAGATCAACCTATACATATCCAATTCTTTAAATACATTGGAAACCTATTCCAAGGCGACTTAGGTTATTCAATTATGAATAATGAACCCGTGTTAGATTTAATTTTGGAAAAGCTTGGACCAACACTATTGTTAGCTCTAACAGGATTAATTTTAGCAGCAATAATTGGAACTATTTTGGGAATATATGCCGCAAGAAAAAATGGTTCTAAATTTGATGTGTTTATGAGTGGGATATCTTACGTTTTTGATTCAATGCCTCCTTTTTGGCTAGGGATGATGCTGATACTTATTTTTGCATCTGCATTTAATTTGCTTCCAACCTCAGGGATGGTAGATTTAAGAGCCTCACCTGAAGGTATCGATTATTATCTAAGTGTTGCTAAGCATTTAATTTTACCTCTAGCAACAATTGTATTGACCCAAATACCATTTTTCTTCAGGATTGCTAGATCATCTGTTATTCAAACAATGTCTGAAGACTTTATTACAACTTATAAAGCAACAGGTATGGATGAAGGTAAAATATTCAGAAAATATGTTTTTAAAAATTCCATACTTCCTACTATTACGATGTTTGGTATAAGTCTTGCCTATGTTATCGCGGGAGTAGCTATTATAGAAATTGTATTTGCGTGGCCCGGTATGGGACGTTTGCTTTTGGATTCGATTATGAAAAGAGACTATCCATTATTAATGGGAATATATTTATTTTTATCTATAGCAATTGCAGTTACGATGATTCTTGTAGACGTAATCTATTCAATTATTGATCCAAGAATTAAAAATACGTAGGTATAAGAGGGATAATTTATGGAAGAAAAAGTTGCATATGAAATGGCTGATAAGGAAAATAGATTCCAAAAAGTATTGAGGGTAATCAATAAAAACATCCAATTGAAAATAGGCTTAATTCTCCTTGCTATAATATTAATTGGTGCTATCTTTGCCCCTTTAATAGCAACACATAATCCCTATGCACTGAATAACGATTTGGTTTTATCACCTAGTAAAGACCACTTACTTGGTACAGATGGATTAGGAAGAGATGTGTTCAGCGGTATCGTGTATGGAGCAAGAACCTCCTTGCTAATCGGGATACTCGCCGCACTGATATCAGCGATAATAGGTACAGTTATAGGTGGTATTGCGGGCTACTTCAAGGGAAAAGTTGACACTGTTCTGAATGAGGTCATCAATGTTTTTCTTATGATTCCAACTTTCTTTTTAATACTGCTTACGATAGCTCTTTTTGGATCAAGCATGTTTAATATGATTATTGTCATTGGAATTACAATGTGGACGGGGAATGCAAGGCTAATGAGAGCCCAGGCTCTATCTATTAGAGAGCGAACCTTTATAAGCGCTTTAGAAGTGACAGGCTATAACAAATTTTATATTTTAAGAAAACACGTTATTCCTAATGGTATTTTCCCTATTATTGCTAATACCACGATGAATATCTCAGCAGCTATTTTAACAGAAGCTGGTTTAAGCTTTTTAGGCTTAGGAGATCCCAATGTGGTGAGCTGGGGGCAGATGGTTTATGAAGGAAGATCATATCTAGCAAATGGATGGTGGATTTCTACATTTTCAGGAATGGCTATTGTAATAACTGTGTTAGCTTTTTATTTAGTAGGCGACGGATTAAATAAAGTGCTAAGTCCAAAATTAAGACAGTAAAATGGGGAGGTATAATCAATGCCTATATTGTCACTTAAAAATTTAAACGTTGAATTTCTTGCGGATGATAAGCAAGTGAAAGCTGTTCATGATGTTTCACTTGATATTGAGGAACAAGATTCCATTGGAATAGTAGGAGAATCAGGATCGGGAAAATCAACATTGGCAATGACAATCTTAAAATTATTACCTGGCAATACAAATGTAACTGGTGAAATTCTTTATAAGAATAATGATTTAATGAATATCGGAACAAAAGATTTGAAAGATATTAGGTGGAAGGAAATTTCAGTAGTATTTCAAAAATCTATGAACGCATTAAGTCCTGTACATAAAATAGGACTTCAGTTAGAAGATATATATAGTTTACACGTTAAGAAAGCATCAAAAGAAGAAGCAAAGAGCAGAATTATAGAGCTATTAAAGCTTGTTAATCTTCCTATTAGGGTCTATTCGTTGTATCCTCATGAATTATCTGGAGGAATGATGCAAAGGGTTTCTATTGCTCTTAGTCTTATACATAACCCAAAGCTATTAATCTTAGATGAATCGACTACAGCTTTAGATGTGGTAACGGAGAGACAGATTTTAGAGGAAATAAAAGAGTTAGAAGAAAAGTTAAAAATTACTAGAATCATGATTACCCATGATATGTCTGTTGTTGCTACTTCTTGTAAGAAAGTTGCAGTAATGTACGCGGGAAATATAGTAGAGGTTGGTTTAGTTAAGGATGTACTGCCTAATCCAAAACATCCTTATACGAAAGGACTTTTAAGTTCATTTGCATCTGCATCAGATAAAAACAAAGAAATCGAAGGAATACCTGGTACATTACCGGATTTAAGTGAAGAAAGAAAAGGATGTATATTTGCTTCAAGATGTCCTATCAGTGAAGAGATTTGTTTTGAAAAAGAACCGGTACAGAAAAAAATATCAGATGACCGTTTTGTTTCCTGTCATAAAGTAGGAGCTGATATATAAATGGAGCCAGATAATAGTCTATTAAAAATTGTTGATTTGAAAAAATGGTACGAAAGTAAGGTGAAAGCAAAGGATAAAAAGTTTAAGAAAGTTAAAAAACAAATAAAAGCAGTGGATGGTGTTAGCTTTGAACTAGAAGCAGGAGAGATACTCGGAGTCATCGGAGAATCAGGCTGCGGAAAGTCAACACTTGGAAAGTTATTAGTGAAATTAGAGGAACCAACATCTGGTGAAATATTTATTAATGGGGTCTCTACCGAAAATATTTTTAAAAGCAATCCACTAAAATTTAGAAGAATGGTACAAATTATTTTTCAAAACCCATTTGACTCTTTTGACCCAAGAAACACGATTGAAGATATTTTACAAAATACATTAAAATTACATGACATTGGCTCGTCGCCTAGCGAAAGGAGAGCATTAGTTAAGCACTCCCTTGAGGAAGTTGGTTTGAAACCAGCCGATAAGTTTATAAAAAGATATCCACACGAGTTGTCTGGCGGTCAATTACAAAGAATTTCTATTGTAAAAGCTATGATGTTAGAACCTGATATTCTAATTGCTGATGAAGCAGTATCCATGCTTGATGTTTCAGTAAGAGCAGATATTATCAAGCTATTAAAAAAGTTAACGAAGTCAAAAGGAACAACTTTAATTTTTGTCAGTCATGATATCAATACCACAAGTTATATTTCAGATAAAATTGCCGTCATGTATTTAGGAGAAATAGTTGAATTTGGCAATACAGATGATATTTTAAATCAGACGAATCACCCTTATACGAAGGTTCTATTATCAAATAGTTCTTCTATTGATATTACACAAAAAAAGAAAGTAATCTCTATTTCCGGTGAACCCCCTACTCCAGTTGATCATGGTCCAGGTTGTTATTTTGCACCTAGATGTTACATGGCAAAAGAAGTATGTATATCCAAACATCCAGAAATCAAAAAAGTTAGCAACTCGCATCAAGCTTCCTGTCACTTCTCTACTAGTGATGTGTCTGAAAAACTAAGCAGGGAAATCTTAAAAAAATAATATTAGGTTAAAGATAAAGGGGGGCAATAAGGAAACTTTAATTGCCATATCAATCACTTACTAAAACCATAAACGTGAGGAGAGAAGAAAATGAAGAAAATATTATTACCAATGTTTTTTCTAGCCATGATGCTTTTAATGGTTGCTTGCTCAGACTCTTCAAGCACAGGGGAATCATCAGAGAACAATGGAAATATGGAACCTAAGGAAGGCGGAACAATTATCGTTGGTCTTGAGGGCGATCCATTAGGCTATAACCCAAATGCGTCTGGGGATGACTTTGCTTTTAATGTCCACCAAAATTTATTTAATCGACTGATGAAATTAAATAATAATCAAGAGATTGTCCCTGATTTAGCCAAAGAATATGAGTTCTCTGATGATGGTTTAGAATTAACATTCCATCTTCAAGAAGGGGTAACCTGGCATGATGGCAATGAATTTAGCTCAGAAGATGTAAAGTTTACATTTGACACGATAATAGAAGAAAAAGGTCAAGCATCTGGCTCTCTAACATCAATAGATGAAATAACTGCACCTGATGATAATACAGTTGTTTTTCATCTAAATAGAAAGGATTCTTCCCTAGTTGGTAATTTATCCTGGTATGGAATTTTCATTATGCCAAAACATATTTATGAAGGTACGGATTGGACAACAAATCCGGCAAATCAAAATCCAATAGGTACTGGTCCATTTAAGTTTGTTGAACATGAAAAAGGGGTCAGTGTTACACTTGAAAAAAATGAAGATTATTGGGGAGATGTCCCATATTTAGATAAGGTTATTTTCTCCATTATACCCGATTCCAATACGGCAATTCAGGCATTAAATAATGAAGAATTAGATATATTAGGAATCACACCTCCATTTTCAGAAATGGAAGTATTTAAGTCGAATTCACAGTTTAATTATGGTGAGTTAGTATGGCCATCCAGATTCCAAATTGCTTTTAACATGGAGGATGAAGATTTTTCTGATTCAAATGTAAGGCAAGCCGTTGCTTACGGATTAAATAAAGAAGAAATTGTAGAAAAGGCATTAAAGGGAAATGGAATTGTTGCAAATACAGGTATGGTTCCAGCTTATGAAACAGTTCTCAATACAGAGGATGTTTTTCCTGATAGAGATGTTGAAAAAGCAAGAGAATTATTAGAAGAGGCAGGATACACAGCAGACTCTAAAGGAATGTATTTTTCTGCAAACTTTGATGTATTTAGTGGTGAGCCATTCGAAGATATTGCTACAGTAGTTAAGGAAAACCTTTCTGAGATTGGTATTGATATTTCAATCAATATCATGGAACAGGCTGCATGGAACGATAAAGTTTGGGAAAACAAAAATTACTCCATCTCTATGTTAGCTGGTTATCAGGGTCCTGGTCCTGGTGGCTTATACGGTCGTTTCGCAACAGAAGGTTCAATGAATATTTATAATTATTCAAACCCCGGGCTTGATGAGGCTTTAAAAGAAGCATTTGCACAAGTTAGTGATGAAGAAAGTGCTCCATTTTACTTTGAAGCACAGAAACTTATTGTAGAAGACATGCCAATGATCCCTCTTTCAGAATGGATGATGGTTGACCCTTACCAGTCATATATTGAAGGACATCCAATGTCGGAAGAGGCAATTGATAAAACAGGATTTACTGAGTTTACCTATACTTGGATAAATAAATAGATTAAAAATAGTTTATCTTCACTTTCTTGAAAGAAAAAATATTTAAAAATCACGTATTGAATTGGAGAGGATAGGATATGAACATCGAAGAAATCATTAAAAATGTCCCCGATTATCAACATTTTCTTACTGTCGATGAATTAGACGAGAATACCTTGCAATTAGAAAAAGAATTTCCTGAGATAGTTACTGTCTTTGAAGCGGGAAAATCGAGAAAAGGACATCCTATTTTATGCTCGAAAGTCGGGAATGGAGAGAAAAACGCACTTTGCTTTGCTTTACCACATCCTAATGAACCGATTGGTGCCATGACAATTGAATATCTTTCAAGAGCATTAGCAGAAAATGAAACATTTCGAAAATCTACCGGATATACTTGGTACTTTATGAAATGTGTTGATCCAGATGGTACAAAATTAAATGAAGAATGGTTTAAAGGACCATATAATATTTATAATTATACAAAAAACTTTTTTAGACCTGGAAGTGTTGAGCAGGTTGAGTGGACCTTTCCCGTTAATTATAAAAAATTAAACTTTAATCGTCCCATGCCCGAGACAGAGGCAATCATGAATGTGATTCAAGATATCAAACCTGATTTTATGTATTCCTTACACAATGCAGGCTTCGGTGGTGCATACTGGTACATCACACATCAGTATGAAGATATTTATAATGATTTAAGAAATGCTGCAAAAAAACAAGGTGTTGCCTTACATTTAGGAGAACCAGAAACACCATCCGTACAACAATGTTCAGAATCCATCTATAACATGTTGGGTATTGAAGAAGAGTACGATTACTTGGAAAAATACACAGATGTCTCTCCAGAGAAAATCATCAAATGTGGAACGAGCAGCTGTAGTTATGCAAAAAAATATAATGATTGTCTGACACTACTAACGGAATTGCCATATTTCTTTGATGATAGAATTCAAGATCTAAGTGAATCAACACTTACTAGAAGAGAGGCTATTCTTCAAAATGTAGAAATTAATACACAGCACTATCATAAACTGAATGGTTATTTATCAAAAATCACAAATTATATCTCAGAAGAAAATCCCTTCCCTCTGCTTGTTAAACAAATGGTTGAAGGATCAGATTCTTCAAACAAAGCAAAGATAGAATGGTCAAAACAGGAGGAATTCTCCAGAAAAGCTACTATTTCTGAGGAATTTGATAATCTGGTTGTTTCAAGATTCTATAATGGTTTAATCATTGGTTTACTACAAAGAACCGCAGCATTTGAAATTGAAAAGATACAAACAGAGGGTTCTAATGATAATTATAAATTAAAACAACTAGAGGAAGTTGAAGCAGAAGCAGCCAAATGGCTTATAGAAGATTCTGATTACCTTGAGAAAGAAATGAATTACAAGGTAATTCCGATTCAAAAGTTAGTTAGAATTCAAGTCGAATGTGGTTTGCTAGTTTCTAAGCGTCATATTAAATACTAGGGTTTAAAAGTAAAATAGGATACCAAATTAATATCGGTATCCTTTCTTACCTAATTTATCCCTACCTGCAAGTAAATCATAGTTTCACTTTATGAAGTTTTTCTTTAAAAGGAGTGACAATGGAAATGGACTTTAAGCAAATTATTTTTAATGTACCAGATTATCAAAGTTTCCTGACAGTCGATGAGATGGATGAAAGTACCAAACGTTTAGCAGAAAAATATCCCGAAACAGTAGAAGTCTTCGAAGCCGGAAAATCACGTGAAGGACATTCTATCTTATGTATGAAGATAGGAAACGGTTCAAAAAACGCCTTATGCTTTGCTTTACCACACCCAAATGAGCCAATAGGCGCAATGACGATGGAGTATTTATCAGAGGTATTAGCAACCAATGAAGATTTACGGGAAGGTTTAGGATTTACTTGGTACATTATTAAATGTATTGATCCAGATGGAACTCGCTTAAATGAAGGCTGGTTTAAAGGACCTTTTGATTTATTTACGTATAGCAGAAATTTCTATAGACCTGTTGGCAATCAACAAGTAGAGTGGACATTTCCATTCGATTATAAGGAAAAGAAGTTTGATAATCCCATACCTGAAACGCAAGCACTGATGAATTTAATCGATGAACATGAACCAGATTTTATTTATTCGCTTCATAATGCAGGATTTGGCGGTGCATATTGGTATATTACACATGACATACCAATCTTATATGATGCTTTACGACAATCTGCCATAAAACAAGATGTTCCGTTAAATATGGGGGAACCCGAAGCACCATTTTTAAAAGAATTTTCTCCAGCAATTTTTCAAATGATGAGTTCTGCTGCTGAATATGAGTACACATTAAAGCATACAGGAGAGCCTCCTAAAAATAATATTGGGACAAGTAGCGGTGATTATGCTCTTAGCAGCAATAAGGATTGCGTTACACTTCTAACTGAACTACCATATTTTTTTGATAAACGTGTCGCTGATGAAAGTGAAGGTGACATGACTAGAAAAGAAGCCATCAATAGAAATGTGCGTATCACAAATAAGCATTATAGTGAAATTGACCAACTCTTGCAATCAATTAGGTCATCTATTTCTGAGGAGAATATCTTTATTAAGATGGTTGATGAAATTATAAATAGTCTTGAAAAAGATTGTGATGCAAAATTAAATTGGGCAGATTCTATTCCAGAATTTGAGGAAAAAGCGAGTGTTTCACAGATTTTTGATAATCTCTATACTGCCCGATTTTATAATAATCTATATCTAGGAATGAGCCTGCGAGCAATTGAATTTGAAATTGATAGACTGAAATCATCTAAAACATTCAGTAACCAAAATTTACAGTCATTAAAAAATGTGCGCAATCAGTTATTAAAAATGTTAGAGAAGGCCAGTTCAGAATTGGAGTTAGACTTAAATTATGAGGTTATTCCCATTCAAACTCTAGTACGCATTCAAATTGAAAGTGGATTAAAAGTTGTACAACATTTGGCAAAAACAGAAAAGTATAGCTTATAAGAGAGAAAGTGGGTTGACTATATTTGTTGAATAATAAAATTAAGGAGCAATTAATCAATGATGCATCACCAATTAACTGGGAAAATATGAATGTGGAAGCTGCACGTAAAAATTTCCTGGAAAGTCGTAAAAATCTAAAAGAAATTCGAGTTGAAGTAAATTCTATTATAAATCGCATCATCAATTACAATAATTTTACCATACCAATTAGAATTTATACACCTGTTGGTATTGGTCCGTTTTCGGTACTTATGTACTTTCATGGTGGGGGATTTGTGTTAGGTGATTTGGATTCAGTGGATAATCTATGTCGCTATCTATGTAAGTATTCTGAACGAATCGTGGTCTCTGTAGATTATCGTTTAGCTCCCGAAAATCCATATCCAGCAGCAATAGAAGATGCTGTCGCCTCCATCCATTGGGTCAATGATAACAAAGATGAAATAAACGCAACAAATTCAAATATAGCAGTAGCAGGGGATAGCGCAGGTGGCAATTTAGCTGCACAAACTGCGATTTTACTTCGTGATTCTAAAGAAATAAAGATTAATAGTCAGTGGCTTTTTTATCCATGGCTAGATTTTAAATTGGATTCAAAATCACATGAATTATATGGGAAGGACTATAATTTAACTACGGAGGAATTAGAGTGGTATATGTCTTTTTACTTGCCACCTAATACGGATAAGAATTCACCTTACGTTTCACCGTTATTTCAAAATGATCTTAGTGAGATGCCTGATTCATTCATTATTACCGCACAGTATGATCCACTTCAAAATGACGGAATACAATATGCAATTGCATTATTAGAGGCGGGGAACACCGTGGACTACACCTGTATTAAAAGTCTCACACATAGTTTTTTAAATATGACAGGTGAAGTTGACGAAGCAAAGGAAGGATTAGACCAAATTGCAGTTAAAATGAAAGGTAGAAATAATAAAGTATCTTTGACTGAATATTGATATAGAATGGAAGGGTAAAATGTATATTCCTAAATATTATAGAATGGAAGATACCGAGACAATGATTCATTTTATTGAGGAAAATAGTTTTGGTATTATCGTATCGTCTGGAAAAGAAATACTTCACGGCACCCATTTGCCTTTTTTAATTGAAAAACAAAATAATGGAAGTATTAAACTAATAAGTCATATGTCAAAGGGAAATTCTCAATGGCGTGAAATAAAAGAGGAAGTTATGATTATCTTCCCAGGGCCTCATGCATATGTGTCACCTACCTGGTATGAAGAGGAGGGGTATGTTCCAACTTGGGACTATCAAGCAGTCCATGTTTATGGCAGATATATTCCAAAGAATTCTCCAGAGGATTTAAGGGAGATAATGGATAAAACAATTACGTATTTCGAAAAAAGTCAACCGAATCCTTGGGATGGGAATATTCCCGAACATGTATATAATCGGCTTATTAACGGAGTAGAAGGATTTAATATTGAAGTAACAGATATTCAAGGACAATGGAAATTACATCAAGATCATTCAGATATTAGAAAAGAAAGAGTGGCTAATGCTCTACGTCAGAAAGGAGACCAAGACGCGATAAAAATAGCTGATGAAATATCAAAGATGATTTAACTTCGAATTAGCTTGTTGCCTTTTTAATAAAATCCCGAAAAAAGAACTGTACATTAAAAACCAACTCCAATTTCACTCTAGAGTTGGTTTTTATCTTAAATACACTTATTAATGTTCCTATCCTATTTTGTAATCCAGCCGCGAAGTCCTGATGAATCAACTAGATATCGCACTCCAACTACATATGCTGCTACTTTCATAGTTACATTAAGCTCTTTCGATAGTTTGTAAACTTCATTAAAACTATCCGTCATTTTAACTTTTAACTTGGATTCTACTTCTTCCTTAGACCAATAATATCCTTGATTGTTTTGTACCCATTCAAAGTAAGAAACGATAACCCCTCCCGCATTCGCTAAAACATCAGGTACAATTCTAACTCCCTTTTCATCAAGAATTGCAGCTGCCGCCTTTGTAGTTGGACCATTTGCAGCTTCAACAATAATGTTACATTGTAATCTATCTACATTTTCTTTTGTAATTTGTCCACCAATTGCAGCTGGAACTAAAATATCACATTTCCTTTCAAGAATTTCACTATTGGTTAATAGATTATCAAATAATTGTGTGACATTTCCAAATGAATCCTTGCGATCAATTAGATAAGGAATATCCAAACCGGATTCATCATAAATCGCACCGTGCACATCAGAAATTCCTACAATTTTTGCACCTGATTCATATAAAAAAAGAGCTAAGTTACTGCCAACATTACCAAATCCTTGAATAATAACACGCATTTCATTAATTGGAAAATTTTCTAATTCACTAATTATTTCAATCACATATTGTAATCCCCTTGACGTGGCCGTTGCACGTCCTTGGGAACCACCCAAAACAATTGGTTTACCAGTAATAAACCCAGGTGAATCAAATTCACGTAAATGATCATATTCATCAAGCATCCATGCCATAATTTGTGCATTTGTATACACATCTGGAGCTGGGATATCTTTATTTGGACCTACAAGCTGACTAATTGCTCTTACGTATCCACGGCTCAAGCGCTCTAATTCTCCCATACTTAATTCACGTGGTTCAACAACGATCCCTCCCTTTGCTCCACCATATGGCAAATTAGTAATTCCACATTTTAAGCTCATCCAGCCTGCTAATGCTTTTACCTCATCTTCGTTAACATCTGGATGAAAACGAACACCGCCCTTCGTAGGACCAGTGGCATCATTATGTTGTACACGATATCCAGTAAATACTCGAATTGAGCCATCATCCATACGAACTGGGAATCTTACCTCAAGTGTGCGAATTGGCTCTTTTAAAAAATCAAAAACACTACCAGAATAATCTAACAGATCAATAGCATCTCTTAAGACTGCTTGAAATTCATCTAATTCATTAACAATATTTTTTTTACTTTCTTTCCTTTTTGTTTGTTCAAGTATAATCGTCATGCTTGCACTCCTCTGATGATAAATTCATAAAATTTAAAGTGAATACTCTCTTTAGTTAATCGGTTCTTCGTTTGTCACTTTTGTATAACTTTTCTTTCTGAACGATGGCTGTAATCCACGAATAGAGATTACAGCCATCTTAATATCTTAGCTATTTGTTTGAAGGGCTAGTTACTCTTCACTCAACCTTAGCTTCCCTCTCCTCAACCTCTTCTGCTTTCTCACTTTCACCATCTTCTACTTTCCACATAAATAATCCAGTGTAACCATATATAATAGCTACAGCTATACTAATAAATGCTAACCACAAAAATGGTAAATAGGCTAGGGTTGATACTCCGAGAACGGCTGACATATATATCGCATTTTCATTCCAAGGTACCATTGCAGCTGTTAAAGTACCACCTGCTTCCGTATTTCTTGAAAGCACTCTTCGTTGTATCTTTAATCTGTCATAGTTATCTACCGTCATTTTACTTCCAGTAATTAATGATACATACCCTGCACTCCCAAAAAGGTTACCAAAAAATGCACTTACTATGGTAGATACTGATAATCTTCCAGTACTGTTTTTTACCCAGCGAGAGATTAAATTTCCTACCACTGTTATGATTCCCGTCTTCTCCATCAAACCACCGAATCCTAGCGCCAGCATAATAAATATAACCACGTCCAGCATAGATTCAATTCCGCCTCTATTTAATAACAGATTGATAAACTCATTTCCTGATTCCATACCAGGTCCAAAATATGCCGTTTTAAGAGCTGACAGAACATCAATACCCTGAAACAATGCGGTCCAAATGACACCTAGTAATGCACCAAAGGCTATTGTCGGTACAGCAGGCTTATTCATTGTCAATAAAATTAATACAATAATTAACGGAATAAGCATATACCATGAAATGTTAAAATGATCAGTTAATGCATTCATATTATTTTGTATTGATGCCATTTCGAATGATCCATCCGTATAGAAAAATCCAACTATAGTGAATAAGCCTCCAGCAATAATATAACTTGGAATACTAACATGTAACATTGACTTTATATGAGACATAATATCTACTTCACATAATGATGATGTCAAAATTGTCGTGTCGGATACAGGTGATAGTTTATCACCAAAGTATGCTCCTGAGACAACAGCTCCTGCTACTAATGGCAATGGAAAACCAAAACTTGCACCAATCCCCATCATGGCAATTCCCGCAGTTCCTACTGTTCCAAAAGATGTACCCGTTACAAGCGAAGTGATCGAACAAATAATTAATGTAGCCAAAAGGAATATATTAGGATGAATAATCGATAGTCCGTAATAAATAATTGAAGGAACAATCCCACCAGCAATCCATGTTCCAATTAGCGCTCCAACAGTAATTGTAATAAACAATGCTTCTAATCCTTTATGGATTCCCGATGCAATGGAAGATTGTAACTCACCATATCCATATCCTAAATATATACCAAAAAATATAAAAACAAACCACACGACAAACATTGATAATTGAAAAGGTAAATCAAACCAAATGACTGAGGAGGTCATTATAAACATAAATATAGCTAATACAAACAATATCTCACCAATTTTCGGCAAACGAACATGAGTATCTTCCAAAATAAATACCTCCATTCTATATTTACTAAAGCTTATTCTAAGTGTTTAATCATATAAAATTTCAAGTTTTCAATAAATACAATTTATAAAGCGCATACATTATCCTTCATTAAATGTGCTATCTACTATAAAAAGTAAAAACATTTCATCCAGTACGTAACTAAATTTCATAAACGCTCATTCTCCAATATACACACTGTTCCATGTAATTGGAAAATGAGGTATATAATCTATCATCGATTACTATTTCTCTAAATTACAAAACTACAGTTTCTAATATTAACTCATTTTTAGTAAAACGTTCTGCAGATAAAACGCTCATATCTATCGTTTCAAACCGGCCTAACCGAATTAATTCTGATAATCCTTTACCTGCTGCTGGAGCATGCTGAAATCCATGTCCGCTAAATCCAGTTATCATATAATAGCCTTCCATTTGCGAATGACCGCTTATGATAGCATTTTGATCTTTATAGTTAAAATCATATAACCCTGCCCATCCTTTCTCCATTTTTAGTTGCTCAAAGTTTTTTGCACGTGCAGCTAACACTGGCCAAATTTCCTCTTCAAAAAATGCACGACTTAATTTATAATCAAATCCAAACGGAACATCATTTCCATAACCAACTACAATGCTCGGTCCCTCACTTCTGAAATGAACACCCGTTGGATCAAATGTTAACGGCAGTACATTTTTAAAAGGTATCGCAGTATCAATACTAAATAGTTGACGTTTTAATGGTTTCACTGGTAACTCAATTCCTGCCGTCTTGCTTAGTTCTCCCGACCATGCCCCAGCTGCATTTACAACGATAGGAGCATGAATAACCTCACCTGTTGTTAACCTTATACCTGTTATTTTATTTTTTTCACTTAAAAAACGCTCAACCTCCTCATAAATATAAGTTGCACCTAACTTTTTGGCATTTTTTGTATATAATTGCAGTACGGAGTATGGATCAATGTTTCCAGCATCATAGTCAAACACCCCTCCCGCTAAATCATCTACATTTAATTCTGGAATAATATTTAAAACCTCTTCATTATTCAAAATTTGAACGTTGACTGCTAATTTTTCCTGAAGCTTCTTTATCTCTTTATACATAGGTAATGTTTTTTCATTAGCTAAATATAAATAGCCATATTGCTTGAAGTCTATATGAGCTGCTTCATCATCGGTAGCCATCTCTTCCTCAAATCGCTTATATACTTGAAAGCTATATTGACTCATCTTAATGTTTATTTCTGTAGTAAACGTCTGACGAATTCCACCTTCACTTCTTGGTGTGGATGAAAATTCATGTTGTTTATCCTTCTCAAAGATTGCAATATCTCCTGTATAACCGTCATTTAAGAGATTATAAGCAAGGCTCGAAGCCATAATTCCTCCACCAACAATAATTAAATCATATTTGTTTTTCATGTCGTTCATCCTCCTCATGAATTATTTGATTCTTAATATTCCGATAAATGATATAACAAGATATTAATTATCTGAACGTATTCCGTTTTTATCGCAGTGTAACTGGCCAATTGGTTCGATTAACGTTTCAGTGGAGAATGGAAAGAAAATCCCCACTGAACCTGTGCATTCGTTTATTCATTATAATCTGGTAACATGAAATCGAAATCACATCCTTGATCTGCTTGGAGAACATGTTCACGATACAGCCAGTAATAACCCCGCTCCTTAAATCTGGGAGCTTCCCAGTTCTTTCGCCGATTTTCCAGTTCCTTATCAGAAATATCAATATGAAGCATGCGTTTTTCTACATCTAATTCTATCCAATCCCCATCCTTAATCAGACCAATTGGTCCGCCAATTGCTGCTTCTGGTGCTACATGTAATACTACTGTTCCAAATGCCGTTCCACTCATTCGACAGTCCGATAAACGTACCATATCTCTTATACCTTTTTTAAGTAACTTTTGAGGAATTGGAATCATTCCAGCTTCTGGCATTCCAGGTGCTCCCACTGGTCCAGCATTCTGAAGAACAAGCACACTGTCTTCAGTGACTTCCAAGTCTGGATGATTTACTCTTCTTTCCATATCTTCAATAGAGGTAAACACGACTGCTTGTCCTCGATGCTTTAATAGTTTTTTATTCATTACTGCTTTTGGTTTTATAATTGCTCCACTGGGTGAAAGATTACCTCTTAAAACAGCAATTCCACCATCTTTATGTAATGGATTGTTGATTGGTTTGACAACATCACGATAAACTTCCTCTATTGAAATGGATGCAAGGTTTTCTTTCATCGTTTTTTCAGTTACAGTTAACTCGTCTAGATGTAATAGAGACTCTAACTCTTTCAATACTGCTGGAATACCCCCTGCATGATATAAATCCTGCATTTGATACTTGCCAGCTGGTCTCATATTTGCAATGAATGGCGTTTCCTCGCTTATTTCTTCAAATAAATCTAAGTCTAAAACGATGTCTAATCTCTTAGCAATTGCAATTAAATGAATAACAGCATTTGTTGAGCCGCCTATAGCCATTAATACTCTAATTGCATTTTCAAAAGACTTCTTTGTCATAATATCGGATGGCTTCACATCATTGCCAACGAGTTTAACAATCTGACGACCAGTTTCTCTTGCTAGATGCATCCGTTCATTTACAGTAGCTGGGGCAGCTGCACCTCCCGGAAGCATCATCCCTAATGCTTCCGAACAGGATGCAATGGTGCTGGCAGAACCCATTACCATGCAATGCCCAGCAGTTGGTGCAAGTTCCTTATTAATCTCTTTAATCTCCTTATCATTTACCGTCCCCGCTTTATACTCCTGCCAAAAGTATCGGCAATCAGAACAAGCACCTAACGTTCTTCCTTTATATTCTCCATTATTCATTGGTCCACCGGAAAATAAGATTGCTGGTTTATTAGCACTTGCTGCTCCCATTAATAGTGCGGGTGCCATTTTATCACAGCCACCAATCAAGACAACACCATCAATAGGTTGAGCTTGAATCATTTCTTCTGTATCCATTGCGATTAAATTCCGGTATAACATCGTGGTAGGACTAGTGAACATTTCTCCTACTGACATGATTGGGAACTCCAATGGAATTCCTCCTGCCATAATGACACCCTGTTTAATTGCTTCCACCATCGGCTGCACATGGGAATGACAGCGATTTACTTCACTAAATGTGTTCGCGATTCCTATTACCACTTTTTCATAATCTTCTTCATCATGTCCGAGATGCCTTCTAAATGCCATCTTAAGAAATTCACTAAACTCGGCATCCCCGTAAGATGTACTTAATTTTTTTTTCATCGCATTCACTTCCTATTTATGCAAACATGATTTCATCTGATTAAAGGGATGAGACCATGATGACAATATTTAAACTTCGAAATAATAAGCATCTATGTTAATCCTCTAATTGAATGGAAAGATATTTATATTCCAGAAAATCTTCAATACCCTGTCTGCCGCCTTCTCTGCCAACTCCAGACTCTTTCACTCCTCCAAACGGTGCTTGAGCAACAGTAGGAAGCGGGTCGTTAATCCCAACAATTCCATACTCTAAAGCTTCACTTACTCGATACATCCTGCTGATATTACTCGTAAAAATATAAGATGCTAGTCCATACTGACTGCTGTTCGCTTTGGTAATCACTTCTGCTTCTGAGCTAAATTTAAATATCGGAACAACAGGACCAAATGTTTCTTCATAAGAAACCTTCATACGATGATTTGCATTCTTCAATAGAGTTGGTTCGAAAAAGTTTCCATTTGCAAATGCACCTTCAGTCAGTCTATTCCCACCGACTAAAACCTCTGCCCCTTTTTCTGCAGCATCCTGCACATGGCTTTCTGCTTTTGCAACTGCATCTTGATCAATGAGAGGACCAATTGTAATACCCGATTCTAATCCATTTCCCACTTTAAGTTCACTAATTTTTTTTGAAAGTATCTCTGAGAATGCATCAATAACATCTTCGTGAACATAGATACGATTTGTACATACACAGGTTTGCCCAGCATTTCTAAATTTGCTCGCAATTGCTGCAGTAGCTGCCTGTTCTATATTGGCATCGTTAAATACAATAAAAGGTGCATGCCCGCCTAATTCCATAGAAACCTTTTTCATCGTATCTGCAGATTGTCGAACAAGCTGCTTCCCGACCTCTGTTGATCCAGTAAATGTAATCTTGCGAACCGCTGAAGAATCCATGAATCCTTTTACAATTTTGCTAGCTGAACCATGTAATAAATTTACAACACCATGAGGCAATCCCGCTTCATGAAATGCTTTAAATACCTCAATAGCTGTTAGTGGAGTTGCTGAAGCTGGTTTTAGAATAATTGTACATCCCGCAGCAATAGCAGGAGCAATTTTCCTTGTAATCATAGCTATTGGAAAATTCCATGGTGTAATAGCTCCTACAACACCAACTGGTTGACGAACCACCATTAATCGCTTACTTTCTGACGATGCCGGAATCGTTTCTCCGTAAATACGTCTCGCCTCTTCTGCATACCAGTCTAAGTAATCTATAGCTAGAGAAATTTCTGCTTTGGCTTCATGTAACGGTTTCCCCATTTCAGTTGTGATAATTTGTGCAATATGATCCGCCCTCGAACGCAAAATTTCCGCTGTTCTTTTCAAGTAATCATGGCGTTCTTTCGCCGTTTTCTTTGACCAGGAGGACATCGCTGCTTTTGCTGCTGCAATTGCCGATTGTGTCTCATCCTCTTCACTTTTAGAAATACTGCCTAATATTTCCCCTGTTGCAGGATTCTTTACTTCGAATGTTTGGTCTGTTGATATCCACTCACCATTTATATAAAGCATTTCGAACTCCTTTCATTTTTCGCTTACAGTTTATTACTTAATCTTAGATCTTCTTCAATTTTCGCTGACAAAATATTTGGATTCGTCACAATTTCAAGGATCGCTGGTTTTTTCGATTCAATTGCCCTTTCTAATGCATCTGCAAAGTCTTCATTTCGCTGTACTCTTTCTCCGAATCCGCCAAAATTCTGTGCTAATTCTGCATAGTTAGGGTTTGATAAACTCGTAGCTATCATTCTATTAGGGAAACGTCTTTGCTGGTGAGCACGAATGGTTCCATATAAATTATTATTTGCGATAATATGAATAATTGGCGCATTATATCGCACTGCTGTTTCGAATTCCTGCATTGTCATCATAAATCCACCATCACCAGAAATAGACACTACTGTTTTATCCGGATAAGCAATCTTGGCACCGATTGCAGCTGGCATACCGGGTCCCATCGCTCCTGATGTTGGCCCAAGATAAATATTTTTTGTGCCAAATCTATAATAACGAGAAATCCACGAGAAGAAATTTCCAGCATCACTAGAAATAATTGCGTCTTCTGGTAATACATTGCGCAGGGTATGAATGACCATTTTTAAATCTGCATAATCTTCTTGGTTTGTTAGTGCAGGTGTTGAAAAGTCAATATACTGTTTATTTATAGCTTTAAGATTTTCTTTTCTCTCTTCATTTGCTCCTGGTTCAATTACATTTAAAAGTTCTTTTAAGAATTCATTTGTATCAGCTACAACTGGTATGGTTGGCTTGTATACTTTTCCAAGCGTGTCTGGTGAGATATCGACATGAATTAACTGTCCTTTTTCATTTAATAATGTGTAATCGTTTGTTGTCATTTGTGAGAATTTAGTACCCAAAGCTAGCACTAAGTCACTTTCCTTAATATATTTGACAAGTCCTTCCATCGTTCCCAATCCTAAGGTTCCTGCATAGTGAGGATGTGTATTCGGAAATGCTTGAAAACGTCTGAAAGCAGTCGCAACAGGTAAATGTAATGCTTCTGATAACTTAATTAAATTTTCCGTTGCAGCTGCACCTGAAAGCGTTATTCCTCCACCCGCAATAATAATTGGTTTTTTCGCCTTTTCTAAGGCTTTTGCAGTTTGTTTTACAAGCTCGATCTCCGGACGGGGCTTACTTACACGAATTGGTTTATATAATTCATGCTGTATTTCATCCACTACATCATTTTGCATATCCTCCGGCAAGGAAACAACAACTGGACCCGGACGGCCGGAACGTGCTACATGAAATGCTCGATGCAAAATCTCAGGAATACGGCTTGCATCATCAATTTCTACCGACCATTTACATAGTTCTTTAAAATATGAAACAAAATTCACTTCCTGAAAAGCTTCCCTATCTTTAAATTTACGTTCTACTTGACCCAGCATCGCTACCACTGGAGTAGAATCCTGCTGTGCTGTATGTAGTCCCGCGGATAAATTCATTGCGCCTGGTCCTCTTGTAGCCATACATACACCAACATCACCGGTTGCCTTGGCATAACCTTCTGCCATAAAGGAGACACCACCTTCCTGACGTCCAGATATAAATTTAATACTTGGTTCTTCATATATCGCATCGAGAACATTCAAATAACTCTCGCCAGGTACTCCAAATATTTTGGAAACGCCTTCTTCTTTTAATACTTGAACAATACTTTGACCACCGTGTTTTTCCATTTTCTCTCCACCCTTAATTGTATATTTAAGAAATCCAGTAATTACTTTTTATTCAAATACTTTAAAGTTACTATCTACAAAATCTTTTATTCGCTTCATCGCTTCTTTTAAATTCTCTTCTGAGGTTGCAAAAGAGATTCGAATATACCCTTCACCAACATTAGAAAATACCGTTCCTGGGACTGTTGCTACACCCGTATCATTTAATAACTTCTCGGCAAATTCTGCTGAGGTCAAATTAAATTTACTGATATTTGGAAAAGCATAAAAAGCACCTTCAGGCTGAGTAACTGTTACACCATCAATACTGTTTAAGCCCTCATATACAATATCTCGGCGTCTTCTATATGCAGCCATCATTTCACTGATACTTTTTTCACTCTTTTCGCGTTCTGTATAAGCAGTATTCGCACCAAATTGTGTAAATGTAGGTACACATGTTACGCCATATTGATGCACTTTAAGCATGTTCGTAATCAAATCTTTATGAGCAGCTACATAACCTAATCTCCAGCCAGTCATTGCATAAGCCTTTGAAAAGCCGTTAATTGTAATTGTCCGTTCTTCCATCCCTTTGACCGATCCAATTGAAAAATGACTATCTTTTTGATACGTCACTTTCTCATAAATTTCATCAGAGACAACTAATAGATCATGTTCCATTGCATAGCCTGCGATTTTTTCTAAAGTTTCTTCAGGAAAAACAGCCCCTGTTGGATTAGAAGGTGAATTGATTAAAATCATTCTTGTTTTTGGAGTAATCGCCTTCAATATATCCTCGGGGACAACTACCCAATTATTTTCTTCTCTCGTCGGGACGCTTACAGGAACTGCACCTGCCAAATGAGCTAAATTTTCATAAGATGCAAACGAGGGTTCAATAATAATTAGTTCATCTCCAGGATTTAAATGAGCTAGAACAGCAATTGATAATGCCTCAGCAGCGCCCTGGGTTACAATAATATCTGTTTTTGGATCCGCATGAATACCATTTTCAATTTTTAATTTATCCGCAATCGTTTCTCTTAATTGAGGTATTCCTCTATTGGAAGCATAATGAACTTCTCCTAAATCTAAAGCTTTTTGCGCAGCCTCAACGATATGCTTTGGAGTAGTAAAATCCGGTTCGCCCATTTCTAAATGAATGACATCTTGACCAGCATTCTCCAATTCCCTAGCCTTATCACCTACTACTCTAATTTGACCTAATACAACATTTTCAAGCCGCTCGGCAGCCTTATCAATACGCATACATTCTCTCCCTTTCTTTACTATTTATTTTAATATATCGATATATTTTCAATATTATTATATATTATTGTAAGACAAATAAATTATATGTCAATACCTTTTTCCAGATAATCTTTTAAAAACGAGAGGGGCATTAGAATTTCGAAGTGAAGTTGATATGAGTTGGCAGGGTTATCTAAGGTAAAAGAATGTTCCAGCAATAAAAAATCGATTTGCCCCCTTTTTAGAAGTGCAAATCGATTTTCATTATTTTCTAGTCAAAAAGTAATGGACGTGCTACTTTGACATAGGTTCCCCCATCAACTCTTAGAGAATGGCCACTAATATAACCTGCATCTTCTGACGCTAAAAATAAAGCGGCATTCGCAATATCTTCTGCTGTTCCAATTCTGCCTAAAGGCTGATAGGCCATCGTTTCTTCCCAAGCTTTTTCTGGATCAGACAAACCGTTTAACGTTTCGTAAAACATTGGGGTATCCACTGTACTTGGCAGAACAGCATTTACTCTAATATTATCTTTGCCACAGTCTAATGCCATCTGTCTTGTTAAAGCTGTCATTCCGCCTTTAGAAGATGCGTAGGCTGCAAAGCGTGTAATTGTTTTGTCTGCGTGCCAGGAAGCAATGTTAACAATTGCACCACTATTTCTTTTTCTCATTTCTGGCACAGCGTATTTCGAACATAGAAATGTCCCATCTAAGTTTACACCAATAATTCTTCTCCATTCTTCAAACGTTGTATCTTCTGCTGATTTTCGGATTGTAGCTGCTGCATTATTAACTAAAATGTCGAGTCCTCCAAAATGATTTACAGCGGATTGAATTAAATTTATAACACTATCTTCATTTGAAACATCCGTTTTAACAAATAATACTTCAATATCTTTTTCTTCTAGCTTTGCAACAGCTTCTCTTCCAGTTGCTTCATTAATATCTGCAATAACAATTTTTGAACCATTTCCTCCAAATGTTTGGGCAATTTGCTCGCCAATTCCCTGACTTCCACCTGTAATAATCGTAACTTTATTTTCTAATCGCATACATATTTTCCTTTCCATGAGTAACTTTTCTAATAGATGATTAAACATTGTCGTATGTTTAAAAACTCTAATTTATTTTTATATGAAGTGCCCTATTATACTTGTAATTCACCATTAACCATAATTTTACGGCCATCGATATCGATCGTTACATCCTTGATAAGCATGTCCAAGTGCAAAGGCGAATCTACATGCCCGCCAAAGTTTAAATTCTTTCCAATTCCAATATGAATATTTCCAAAGGAGCCTTCGTCAGGAGCCATTCTTCCTATTAATTTATTATGTTTATTTAAACCTAATCCCAGTTCAGCAACATTATAAACACTTGGATCGTTATATTCTTCCAATATCTTCTTTAAAGTTTCCGCATCTTTTCCGCCTGTAATTTCAGTAATATATCCATCCTTTACCTTACATGTCACAGGTTGATCCACTATATTAATCAAAGGATGTGGAATACTGCCATCAAATACTAAGATACCATTAGCAGTCTCTTCGACAGGTCCAAGTGCTACTTCCGCATTTGGAGGAAAGGAGGCAGAACCAGGAGTTCTAGAAGTACCATAATCAAAAACTGGAGAACGTCCATCCACACTGCAAGTCATATCCGTTCCACCTGGGGCCGTTAAATGAAAAGTTTTTCCTTGAAAATGCTCAGAAACACGATTAATTACGGCGGCAACTTCATCAAAGTCAGCAGTTAATCCTCCCTCTTCAAACATATCGAGAACGTAATCTTGCATTCCCACCCAGCGTAATCTGCCTTTTTTACTTCCAGCAATACGTGCATTTGTGTGGAACATTGACATCGTTGTTGCACCAAAAGCTACATCACAATTTAGCATTGCAGCACGCACTGTTTCAGGGGGATCTTCCCCATGGCCATCTCTTGGTGACATACAAATTATTGTCGTATCAAAAAACCTTTTTGTGCATTTATAGACAAATTCTCCAATTTCCTTTGCATTGTCATCAGTTATAACTAATACCTTCTCCCCTTCTTTGAGGTGAGTAACACTTGTTAATAATTGTTTCATACCAAATGGTATATCTATTGCATCATGGATTCTTTTTTCAATGGACATGAACCTTTCTCCTCTCTCTGAATGAAATATTGTATTTTCTATACTCCTTCTCTCTTTAAAAGAGACCGCTTACAGTTCCTGCTAATGGACAGTATAATAAATTAACCACATCCATGCCTTGATTTCAGAGGATATGGTTTTGATAAATGGATTAAAGACATTCGTGCCAATCTCCTTTCTTGCAAAAATTAGATTTAATACATGTAATATGATATTATTGTAATACAAATAAACTTACTAGTCAAAATTAATTTCCTTCTTCCATTTATTTGATTTTAAAAATAGTTTGAAAGGGACAAAATAATATATTACAAATGTATAAGATTGGCATTCTTCATAAAGTATTTAATTGATACAGCAATCGTCTGAAACAAGAATTTTATGCAAACTATTGATATGATAGTACTAAAGAGATTAATATGATTATAATGAAGAAAATAAAAAGGAGAATGGCAAAATGGATCGTTTTAAATTAGATACATTAAATAGAGCAACGTTATCACAACAAGTATTAGAACAAATTATTTTTCTTATTGTAAACGGGGAGCTTAAACCAGGTGATAGACTTCCATCTGAAATAGATTTAATTAATCAATTTGACGTAAGCAGACCTGTACTAAGAGAAGCATTAAGTTCTTTAGAGACTTTGGGAATAATAAAAAGAAGACCAAGAGGAGGGACTTATATAAATGAAAAGGTTGGCAGTTCCCCATTTAAAGCGATTATAGCTATATCGATTAATAATATCCCTGCGGTAATTGAAGCCCGGATGACATTAGAACTGGGATTAATTACTTTAGCAGCGGAAAAAATCACGAATAAAGAGCTAGATCAGCTAAAAGAAACGATAATCGCCATAGAAGAATCTACTGATAATAATTATGGTGCATTTGACAAATCATTTCATCGAATTATAGCTTATAGTGCAAATAACCCAATTATCGAAGGCATGATTGACCCTTTATTATATGCGCATGAGAAAACAGATAGTTTAATTAAATATCGTGAACCAGTGAAAACGGTAAATCACCATGTTGCAATTTATGAGGCTTTGAAAAAGAGAGACCCGCTAGAATCATTTCATCAAATGTATAAACATTTATATTACGTGCGAGATAAAATTCTTAAGGATTATAAAAAGGAATAACCCCATTAGTTACAGTTGTATGAACTGTTTAATTATCAGCAGGAAAACTACTAAACAGCAAAGTGCCTCTTATTTTGATAATGGATGCAACTTCCAACAGAAATAAGTCTTTGTCAAGTACTTCTCGGTATCCCACTCACACCATTGTTTCTGTCATTATATTTTTGTATACCTTTTCGGCTACGAAGCATCATTCATCGCTTAGTAGCCTATAACTTTATATGAAATTCGTAAAATTTGTGGTACACATTGATAATAATAGCGAAATCTATTTTAAACAGGGCACCTCTTGTCCATGGGATCTCATTTCAACAAAAATGGGACATAATATAAAGATCGTTTTATGTCCCAATATTAGTATTCACTTTTTCATTCAATCAATTATTAACCAATTAAACTAGGCAAATATTCGGAAAACCATGGGAAGTAGGTGACAATGATTAATACAACTACAATTGCCCCATAAAATTTAAATAAATGTGGCATTACATTTTCTATTTTGACATCTACTACTTTTAATCCAGTAAATAGAACATTACCTACAGGGGGAGTAATCGTGCCAATGGATAATGCGAACGTTAACATAATTCCAAAATGTAAAGGTGTCATTCCTAATTCTAGTACTACCGGCAATAATATAGGAGTAAAAATTAATATTGCTGGCGTCAAATCCATAAATGTTCCTACAAACAACAATAGAATAATAATAGAGAATAAAATAATGATAGAACTCTCTGAAATACCTAATATTGTATTTGCAAGTGCATTTGGAATTCCAGTAAATGACATTACCCATGCTAAAATATTTGATGCTCCAATTAAAAACATAATAACTGCAGAAAGCTTCGCACTTTCTACTAACACATTATAAAGCTCTTTCATACTTAATGATTTATAAAAAAACATAGACAACACCATTGTATAAACTACTGCAATACCCGCCCCTTCCGTAGCTGTAAAAACACCTGCAATAATACCCCCAATCACGATAATAATTAATAATAGACTTGGCACCGCCTCTAGAAGCACTTTCACAAACTGCTTAAATGTAATGGTATTCTTATCAACATAACCTTGCTTTTTTGAATAGAAGTAGGCTACTATCATACAACTTATCCCCCATAATATACCTGGAATAACTCCACCAATAAAAAGTGCTGCGATTGACGTTCCACCACTGGCCATTCCATAGGTAATTAATGCCGTACTGGGAGGTATCAGGAAGCCAGTAGGAGCTGTACTAATGTTGACTGCCGCTGAAAAGTTCTTATCATATCCTTTCTCTTTTTGAATGGGACCAATGATTGTCCCCATTGCAGAAACTGCAGCCGTACCAGAACCTGAGATCGAACCGAAGAGCATATTTGCGACTGTGTTTGTGTGAGCTAAGGAGCCTGGTATTCTTCCGGTTAGTGCAGTTGCTAAATTTACTAAACGAGTGGCAATGCCGCCTCTATTCATTATATTTCCTGCTAAGATAAAAAAGGGGATTGCAATTAAAGTAAAAACATTAATTCCTTGAAACATTTTTAGTGCTGATGAAGGAATGGATGCCGAGAAGCCTAATGATTGGATGATCGTAACAATCGATGAAACTACTAAGGCAATGCCTATTGGCACCCCAATAACTAATAAAATTAAAAAGGTAATAGCAATCAGCAAACCTGCACTTAAGGCTAAACTCATTTTGTTCCCACCTCCATTCCATGATGATAATCCTTGATAGCACTTACAATATTGATAACATTATAAAAAACCGTCAGAACTCCACTTATTGGAAGAATCATGTAGACCCAATTTAGCGTAATATTTAAAGTTGGAGAAACTTGTAAAACGCCAACATCCATTAATTTTTTCCCGCCAATAATAAAGACAGAAACAGCAATCAGCATAATTAATAATTCTATCGTTATTAATGCAGCAACCTTTCTCATTCCTGTTAACTTATCATAGAAAATAGGTACTTTAATATGTCCATCATATCCAAACACTAATGCAGTACCCAATAAAGATAACCACACTACAGCATAACCTAATAACTCCTCAGAAACAGTGCTTGGACTGCCAATAACATATCGCATAAAAACCTGATAGAAGTTTAGAAATACTAAGAATAAAAATAATAAAGCACAAGTAAATCGAAGTATTTTATCCAATACATGCTTGATAGCTAACAATATATTTCATCCTCCCTCAATAACTTTTTACTGATTTTGCAAATCCTGTACTTTATCAAACAGTGGTTGTAATACAGGATTCGATTTTAATATTTCCTTTCGTACAGGCTTTTGTTTTTCCTTAAATAACGCTTTATCTACTTCAATGAACTCTATTCCCATCTCTTCTGCTTCAACGATAGCTTCTGCAATTCGATTATCCCAAGCCTCATTGGCTACTTCGGTACTCATTTCAAATCCTTCATTAAAAATATTTTTCTCTTCTTCCGATAAGGAATCCATAAACTTTGTATTTGTCACAAATACATCTGTAAAAATTTGATGTTCTGTCAGGGAATAATAATTTGCAACCTCTCCATGACGCATATCTGCTAATGCCATCTCTGGATTTGTCGCTGCATCAATTACATTATTTTGAATTGCAGTATAAATTTCACCATATGCTAACATCACAGCCGCACTATCAAATCCTTCAACCATTTTTACATTAATATCACTCGGCTGTACTCTAATTTTCATACCTTCCATATCTTCAGGTCCTTCAATCTTTTTCTTAGAATAAAAATTATTTACACCATTAGCAAACCAAGTTGTTCCCCTAATCCCTTTATCAGCTGTAGACTCATAAATAGGTGTAGTAAATTCTTCATTATCCATAATTTCACGGAAGCTTTGTTCATCATTAAAAAGATAAGGGATGGCAAATATTTTATATTCATCAGCGTACGGTTCCATATTACTGCCACTTACAACCGCTAAATCCAATGACCCCATTTGCAGCAATTCTAGTACTTCTGGATTATCTCCTATCACACCATTTGAAAAAATTTTAACTTCAAAATTATCTCCTAAATTTTCGTGAATGTAATCTTGAAATTCAAGTAACCCTTTATAAATTGGATGCTGTTCTGGTTGAAGTGTTGCTAAACTGACAATTCTTTTAGATTGAGCATCTGTGCTATTCGAGCAGCCACTTATTAAAGTTGAAGATAACAACATGATGAATATAAAAGTTAAAAAAATTTGCTTCTTCATGAAACCATTTCACCTCGATATAATGTGATTATTTTTTGAAAATTTATTCCTGTATTTCCCCTCGTAAAAGATTAAGCGACTAAGCATCCGCTTATAAGAAGAATCACGGATGAGATTAATAATACGAATCACTTTTTGCTGAAATTAATCCTGCTCATTCTGGTGCTTAAACATCGGAAACTTTATCACCTACTATTCCTTTAAATATCTGTTCATCATTCGCCCTTCATACTTAAAAGACTCCGCAAAAACTAAACTTTAAATTAATGATTTGTTTTATTGTAATACAATTATAATGATAATACAATAAAGTTTATACATTAATTCGTCTTTTCTAAATATATCAAACAAATAAAAAGCTAATAAAACTCACTACTCACATTTAAAGCATTCCACAAATTCGACAACATTCGCTAACAATACCGATTCATGTCGAACGATTTATTGAGGGAAAATTGCAAATTCCCTTTACTTACCGCTATCAATTACCTATATTGTAAATAATAAGCTTATAGTCCTGGTCAATCGACAAAAATAATTCTAAAGGCTCATATTTTTACAACCCTTTTTATTGTTAATGATCGATTATAAGTATAAATACATATAAGGGAGATAATTTCATGACAAAAAAACTGCAGTTTACTTTTGAGGAAATCTTTGAACAAAATCAACGCCGTATCCATTATCAACTCCATCAGTTAAACATCCGAGACCACCATCACGAATTTTACCAAGAAGGATTAATTGGAATGTGGAAAGCTTATGAAAAATACGAACCAAATAAAGGTCCACTTGGTACATACTTCAACTTCATGATTCGAAATCGGCTAATCGATCTGATTCGAAAGGAAAATCGCAGAATGGAAAGAGAAGTGCTTGCCTCTAAAGATGAAGAAGCAGCATTCGATACAGAAATATTTCATAAGGCGAACAACGCAGCCCTCACAGAATCAAGTCTGGACGAATATTTTAAGCAAAATCCCGATCTTTGGAAATACATTAAGGAATTATTAACTGAGAAACAATGGAAATGGCTAAAATATTATGTGATTGAAGATTTGACGATAAAGGAAATCGCAGAACAAGAGGATACCTCTGTTGAAGCAGTAAAAGGCTGGGCAAAAGAAGCGAGGAAGAAGCTGAGGAAGGACACAGATTTAGAAGAATTCATTTTTAAAAATTTAGATTTGTAATGGATGCTTGCATATTGGAGAAGAAGTTTGTTCTTAAACAACCATTTTTCATCGTCAGCATCAAAAAATCCCCATCCAATAATAGATGGGGATTATTTACTTATCTCAGACAAAATGATTTTAAGGCCATTATATTGTCGTACATATAAAGAAAACTGCTTATGCCTTACTTTCACTCCGTACCGCCAGAACATAAAGTCCGAATTACTTACTACACTACAAATAAAACAACAATTCCTGCAAACTCCTTATTACCAAATCAGCATGAACTAACTCATCTCTTTTTTTAAATGCAGCGTAATCACAACCAACAACTGTAAGTCCATTTGCTATACCAGCTTCCACATCGGATGATCGGTCCCCTATCATCCAAGCTTCTGTTACATTATGATTATTTAGAATAAGTTTGACCAAGTCTACTTTGGACACGGTTTTATACTCACCGGCACTATAGACCTCTTCAAATAAATGCTCAAGACCTGTATATTTAATAACACCTTTTACATAATCTTCTTCACCATTACTGGCCACAAACAGACTGTAACCTTTATTTTTTAAATACTCGAGGGTTTCACAAGTTTTTGGATAAAGCTTTCCTAAACCATTTTTCAATCCATCAATTTCCCATTCTATCATTCGTTTCCCAACTGCTTTTTTAATTTTATTAGAAGCATTTGGTGCAATGTTAGCCCATAATTCCTCTTCTGTCATACCTATACAGGCATACATTTTCTCGATTGAAGGTGGCTCATCATGATACAATTCCTTTAAATCTTGAAAAGTTTGATAATAAGCGTTATCTAAAATCGATTCTGTTTGAAATAATGTTCCATCGACGTCAAAAATCAAAGCTTCTGGTTTATCAAATAAAGCCATATTGCCTCCCCTTTCTTAGTGATGGAAACTCTCAATTTAAATAATCTCACCACGACAAATTGTATATATTATGTTAAATTTTTCATCTACGATTAGAAGATCAGCATCTTTCCCTTCTGTTATGCTTCCTTTTCGTTCAAAGATGCCTATTTGTTTTGCGGGGTTTTCAGAAGCCATTTTGATAATATCTTGCATTGTTACACTTTCGATGTCTAGCATCAATCTGGCTGCATCTTTTAACTTTAATATACTGCCTGCTAATGTTCCATCTTCCAGTATTGCTCTGGCATTATCAATAATTACATCCTGGCCACCTAAATCATAGGTTCCTGCTGACATACATTTTGCTCGCATAGCATCAGTAATGAGCATCAATCTATCACTGCCGATATTCTGATAAATAATTTTAATCATATCTGGATTAACATGAATTCCGTCTGCGATTAGCTCAGCGCGAATGGAATCTAATAAAAAAGCAGCTCCAACAACACCGATATCGCGATGATGGATCCCTGTCATTGCATTACAAAGATGAGTTACTTGCCTGACCCCTTGTTCTACTGACCTCTGCATATCAGAAAAAGTTGCACTTGTATGACCAGCAGAAACATTTATTCCATGCTTAAATAAATAGCGAATGACTTCTCCATCTGGATTCAGTTCAGGTGCCATCGTGATTGTCTTTATTTTGTTTCCAGCTAATCGTTGCCATTCTTTAAATTGATCAATTGTTGGCTCTAAAATAAAGTCCTCGGGTTGAGCACCTTTTTTTTCTTTATTAATGAATGGTCCTTCTAAATGAACCCCTATTATCTCAGCCTGCCCAGACTTGTTTTCATAGTTTGCAATGTTTCTCAAAGCCTTCGAAATATTTTTCTTAGATTGGGTAATCGTAGTAGCTAAAAAGCTAGTTGTCCCCTCTTTTGGCAAAACTTTCGCCATTGTATCCAAGGCCTCTTCCGTAGCATCCATAACATCCGCACCCTTAGCTCCATGAATATGGCCGTCAATAAATCCTGGAATTACACTTAATCCACTGGCGTCAATTGCAGGAATATCACCTAAATCCACCGCTTCTCCTTCACACATTATGTTATGAATGAGACCATTTTCTATATATAGATGTCCATGTTCAATTTTTTCATCTTCTGTATAAATCATCACATTCTTTATAAAGAGTCTATTTTCACACATTTAATTTACTCCTTTTTAGGGAACCATTTCCACCGTAGTTGTCCCTTTTAGCAAAATATGATAAATTAATTCTTATCAAGTAGTATCTTAATCTGACGTAATAAAAAGTAACTTGAGTTCATTTTACTCGGAACTCAAGTTACCTTTACAAGGAGATTTTATAGTAACTTATTACCAAGTACCATCATTTCTCTAGACATCGATATGTTTTCTTCAATAAAAGAGTCTAAATCGCTAATCTTTGATCGATTATTTAGTATTTCCATTACTAAAGGCATATTAACTCCAGCAACTACCTTTATATCAGGATTTTCAGAGGCTTGGAGCATCATGCGATTAAATGGGGTGCCGCCCATTAAATCTGCTAGAACAATAACGCCATCCTCTGTATCCAGATTATCTAGAGCTTGACTAATTTTGCGATCAATATCTTCAAGAGAGTCTTTTTTGAGAAAATCAATCAATTGGATATTTTGTTGTTTTCCTATAATCATCTCTGCAGATTCTAAGATACTACTTCCAAAATTTCCATGCCCGATGATGATAGATGCTATCATAGCGTACCCTCCTGCCTTTTAATATATTAACTGTTTGTCCTTAAGAAATTTCGTATAATTTGCATACACTTGGTCATTATTATCTTGTGGAACTTCTGTCACATTTGGTGATACAAAGATTGACAAATCAAAACCTTTTTTCTGTAAGGCTATCGCAGTTTCAGATGCAAAAGCTTGCGAAATATAAATAACAGATAGTGTAGAACCAGCACCTACTTTTTGATGATATCCTTCCACTTCTACTAAAGAATCTTCTAGAGGTGTACAATTGTCGATTAGCACATCTGCCAAATCACCTAATTTATTACCAGATGAATGCGTTGCTTTTGCTTTCTTATAGTTTTCTCCAGAAGTAATAGCAATTACTTTTAATCCACGTTCTTTTGCATACATTGCAGCTTCAACTGGAGCAGCATTTAACCCTCCATGGGAATAGACAACCATAACATCGTTTTCATGAAAGGTATAACTTTTTAAGAAGTTTTCAATATAACCTTCTTGTCTTTCAATCCATAATAACTCTCTTGCTCCACCTGTTCCAATAACATTATGCCACATTAAACGATTATCCATTAATGGATGAAATCCTACAAAACCACCATAACGCGGGAAAATATCTAATACCGGAATAACAGAGTGCCCACTGCCAAACAGATGAACAACATGTCCACTATTAATAGACTCTGCCATAATTTCTGCGGCTTGTTTAATATTTTCCTCTTGTGTTTCAGAAATTTTCTTTAGTACTTCTTGTCCTTTTTCAAAATAATTTACATTCATGCTAAATACCTCCTGTTGTTTTAAAATAATTTAATTAATACACCTATAAGGGCAAAGACGAATAAAAAGCCCATTACCCAAATTGCAGATTTTTTCTTCCTATCCAGCAGATAATAAACGAGACCTACAGTTACTAATGGTAATAATCCTGGTAATATTTGATCCAGAATCGATTGTAATGATAATTCCATCTCCCCACTCGTGTAGCTAAGAGGGGTGGAAAGTTCAATATATGAAGCACTTAACGCACCCATAACAAGCAATCCCAAAACATTTAACGAATTCGTTAAACGATATAGTTGTCCACTCGAAATAACACTTTGTATCCCTGTTAACCCGGCACTATATCCATATTTGAATAAAAACCATGAATAAATTAAGGTGACCGTTGGGTAGACAATGAAGTAAAAGAGTGGACCTGCAATGCCAGCAGCTTCGGTAATTCCGATAGCGATTGCCAGTAATATTGGAATCATTGTACCAACGATTAATGTATCACCAATTCCTGATAATGGTCCCATCAAACCTATTTTCACTGTGTTTATTGAATCATCATCTAAATCTGCACCAGAGGCTCTTTGCTCTTCCATTGCAGATGTCACACCAACAACTACACTTCCGACTTGCGGTTCCACATTAAACAATGTTAAGTGGCGTTTATATGCAGCTGCTCTTTGTTCTTTCGTATGATACAAAGCATCTATTACTCTGCTCATCGAATGAGCAAAGGCAACCCCTTGCATACGTTCCCCACTTTGGGATGAACCGTTGAAGAATAACCAGGTAAGCCAAGTTCTAAATAACAGCTTCTTAGGTAATCGATTGGAATTATCTGTTTGCGGCTCCTCTTGTTGCTGTTCAACAAAGGCTTCCTCTTCATTTTCATTATTAGAAAATCGATAGACGAATAGAGCTGCAATGGTACCAATGATTGAGATAGCTATAATCGGTAGCTCAAGATATACTACCATTATGAATCCTAATAAAAAGACGCCAAGATAAATTTTGTCTTTTACTATCATCGTCAACAATAACCCAATACCTAATGCTGGAAGAATCCCCCCAACTACGATTAAATAATGTTCAAGAGTAGCTGGTATTGCATCTAGAGCTTTCTCTAAGAAACCTCTTCCCAGCAGTAAAATGAGAAAAGCTGGTACAAATCGCAAAATGAAGTTTACAACCTGCGGCAGCAAGTTCATCATTCTTATTCCTCTTGAATTGCCATCTTCTGCATACTTATCCGCTTTATGAGCAAAGTACACGTTCACAACCCAAATAATGTTCCAAATAAGAACACCCAATAACCCAACTGGTACAGCAATCGTTGCACCTAGTTCGGGACTGGCATTGGACATTACAACTAATGCCGCAGTCAAATAACCAATATAGTTTACGTCAAATGGCATTACTGCACCAGGCGTAATTACACCAATATACATTGCTTGAATAATAACCCCTACTGCCAGGGCAGTTTCTACATCACCTAATATTAAACCGACAATTGCAGCTGCGACTAACGGGCGACCAATTGTATAAAAACCACCTGTTGTCCCAAAAAACCAAGGTGTTCCAATCGATCCAAGATAAACAATAAGAGCTATAAGAATTATTTGAAATATCTCCAACTTGTTCTCCCTCCAATGCTCTTTTATAGTTTATTTATTATTCTTAGCTTACAAACCTCCCTCTAATTTTTCCCCAGTTGGCACCTTGTGAATCTGGTAATGTTTTAAATGTTATATTCACCCCCCTATCATATAAATTATTTATTGCTTTCACATCTTCATCAGACAGGTAGACATTATTACCCACTTCATAACTTGTCCTCTCCGATTTAGATACGTTCCCAATGTTGACGCTTTCAATTTTTTCGATATTAGCAATAACTTTCTCTAATAAATACGGAAAGCGAACGATAACAAGTGTATTCTCACTACTCTTAGAAAGTTCCTCTACTTTACTTATTCCATTTTCGACATTTAAAATATCACAAGCATAGGTCTTCGGTACGGACATTTTCATAATTGATTGCAGTGCTGGGTTACCTGCTGTTTTGTCATCAATACCTATAATATTTTTCACATTTAAATAACCTGCCCAATTTGCAATGATTTGTCCATGAATTAGTCGGTCATCCACCCTCACATAAATTGCCATATATTTTCCTCCTTAGTATGAATTATTACTTATCATCATAAAGTTCTACTTCTATCACATAACGATCCCATCTGAGGTATGACTCAGCATACTCTATTGGCAAACCTTCTTTATTATAAGTAACTCGTTTAACAAAAAAAGCCGGATCCTTATATACCTGTTTTAATTGATTTGCCACATACTTATCATTAATTAAATAAATACTATACGTTTCCTTGACTTGATAAGGTTTTAAATTACTAACATTTTCAAGGATTTTATACAAAGAATCTTCTTTCTCAAATAGGCTAAAATTTTCATGAGACAAATATTTAGTAGGAATATAGGAAGTCATTAGGGCTAAAGGTTCCTGTTTTCCATCTTTATTAATATAGCGTAAACGCTCTATTTTACTAAGGGATTCTGTTTCATTTACAGATAACTTATTGGCTATATTCGGTAAAACTAATTCTTCTACACTTAATATTTTTGTTTTCAGTTCAATTCCGATATTTTTAAGCTCTTCTGTAATACTTAAATTGAAAGGGTTACGTGTGAACTTGGGTGGAGAAACAAAACTTCCTACCCCTTGCTTTCTTTCTAAATACCCTTCATTCACTAATTCATTAAGCGCTTTCACAACAGTCGTCGAACTAACTTGAAACTTTTCTTTAAGCTGCTTTTCACTATAAATTTTGTTGCCCGTTTTAAAAGTGCCTATATTAATCTGTTCAATTATATATTCCTTAATTTGAATATATAAAGGTTTACTCATTTACTTATTCATCTCCTTTCTTCATTCAACTTAACATGTTAACGTGTTAAGTATATTGTAAACCTATTTATAGAAAAAATCAATAGGGTAGTGATAAAAATTTTATATATGATGTTATCGATATCAAGAATTAATGCTTAATTATCATGACCGAAACCTGGCTATTAATAGTTATATAAACAAAAAAGAAAGGCATAGAAAAAACTAAAACAGCCATTCTAAAGGTGACTGTTTTAGTTTTACTAATTGATCCAAATAATTCATTTCACTCAATGAACGTTTTACCTCTATTCTCTTTTATAAATTCTTTATGTCACATTTTACACCCATCTTGTCGTAATCACTTTCTTACGTGTATAGAAGTTGAGTCCATCCTTACCATTCGCATGCAAGTCACCGTAGAAGGAATCTTTCCATCCGGAAAACGGGAAGAATGCCATTGGAGCTGGAACTCCGATGTTCACTCCTAACATTCCTGCATCAATTGTTTCTCTGAATTGGCGCACGCTCCCACCATCTTTCGTGAAGATACATGCTCCATTTGCGAAGCGGGACTTATTGGAAAGCTCTACTGCTTCGTCTAAATTTTTCACTCGAGAGATTGAGAGGACGGGTGCAAAAATTTCATCTTGCCAGATTTTCATATTTGATGTGACATGATCAAAAATCGTTGGACCAACAAAGTATCCTGCCTCTTTCACTGCTTCATCTTCACGCCCGTCACGGACAAGTTTCGCCCCTTCTTTCTCACCTGCTTCAATATAGTTTAACGTACGCTCTTTATGCTGTTCGCGAATAACCGGACCGAGGAAAATTCCTTCATCCAGACCGTTTCCGATTTGAACGTCATCTGCCTTTTGTTTTAATAAAGCGATAAATTCATCCGCTACTGATTCTTCTACTGCAACGACAGATGCTGCCATACAACGCTCACCAGCTGAACCAAATGCGGCGTTCAGAATTTGTGTTGCAGCATTCTCTAGATTGGCATCTCCTAATACAATTGAATGGTTCTTTGCCCCCGCTAATGCTTGAACGCGTTTTAGTTTATCTGTTCCCCGCTTGTAAACATACTCTGCCACTGGTTGGGAACCGACGAAAGAAATTGCCACCACATCTCTATGATCAAGCAGACCATTTACAACGTCATGAGCACCATGGACAATATTGAATACACCTGCTGGCAATCCCGCTTCTTCCAACAGTTCTGCTAAGCGATTCGCAAGGAGTGGTGTTCGTTCAGACGGTTTTAACACAAATGTATTTCCAGTAGCAAGTGCCATTGGGAACATCCAAGCGGGAACCATCATTGGGAAGTTAAATGGAGTAATTCCACCAATTACACCAATTGGATAACGGTACACTCCTGATTCTAGACCCGTTGCAATGGATGGGAGCTGTTCCCCCATCATAAGTGAAGGTGCACCAGCTGCAAATTCCACATTTTCAATTCCTCGCTGTACTTCCCCATAAGCTTCATCGAAGTTTTTCCCGTTTTCAATCGTGATGAGTCTTGCAAGCTCATCCAAATGTTCTACTAACAATTGCTGATATTTAAATAGAATCCGAGCACGGCGTGGTACAGCCATTTCTTTCCACTTCTGGAATGCTTCGTTTGCTATTTCTACGGCATAATCCACATCTTCTGCAGATGAAATCGGCACTTGCGCAATAACTTCTCCAGTTGCTGGGTTGTAAACCGGTTCCGACTTCTCTGTATTTGCTTCAACCCATTTACCACCAATATAGTTTTTTAATACTTCTACAGCTGTTTGTGCCATGTGAAAATCCCCCTTCTATGTGTTTACGATAATACTTTTTCGATTGCTTCCAATATCTCTCCTGCTTCACTAAATAGTAAAGTGTGCACATCTGCTACCGGCTTATACGTTACATGCCCATTTAGTGTGTTGATTCCTTTATAAATTGCCTGATTATCAGCACTTGCTTGTTTTATTCCTTTATTTGCTACGTCAAGTACATATGGAAGGGTCACATTCTTTTAAGTTTACCTTTTTTTCTGTGCAAAACGGAATTTCACCCCCTTAAGGAAA